>NHNK02000018.1 GCA_002173415.2 Marinomonas agarivorans | reverse complement strand
TTAGTATGAAGCATGAGAGTTACCTCTTTTTTGTTTTGAGTTAAAGATTTGACACCTTTATCAAAACGGGTAACTCTCTCTTTTTCAAGAAGATGTGTCAGATCTTGTCTGAACTAATACAGTATAGCCGCATTTTTTTTGCATTAAACTGTATTAGTTCAGACAAATTTTGTCATGTAACCACTACGATGTTTTAACCAATTTTTCTGCATTCAAAGTATGTAATTTACGTTTTACTTTGGTTTCAAGGTAATGCCTATTATGGTCATTTACATGCACCTCTGTTGGCACAATTTCCTCTACATGAATGCCATTTTGCCGCAATTGTTCTGCCTTATCTGGATTGTTCGTGAACAGTCGAATTTTATCGACATGAAGTGCTTTTAGCATTTGAGCTGCTATTCCAAAGTCACGACCATCATCAGGAAGATCTAATGCTTCATTTGCTTGGTAAGTATCGTATCCTTTATCTTGCAATTCGTAAGCGTCTAATTTTGCATAAAGACCGATGCCTCGACCTTCTTGTCGCAAATATAAAATATAACCCCCTTGCTGGCTGATTTTATCAATCGCTTCATCTAATTGATCGCCACAGTCACAACGCCCCGAACCGAAAATGTCTCCCGTTAGACACTCAGAATGTAAACGCACTAACGGAATATCGGTTTCTGTTTCGCTCTTAAAATGAATTGCAATGTGTTCCTTTTCTTTAAACTCCTTACTAATTGCTGATGTTTCATCAACACCACCAAAAGAAATAAATTCAGCCATTATTTCTCCTGCACGCACAGGAATAGTGACTCGGCGTCTTTCTTCTAAAGCATTCATACTCTATTACTCTGATATTTGGCTGTTTTTTTATTTCACGTATTTAAAATGTATATACGCGTTCAAGGTCGTAAAGCAACCTTATTAATAAGGTTATAATATAACATTTAAAGGCATAAGGCTTATTTTTTTGCAAGATGCTCTAAAGGTAGGCTGGTTCTGTCAATAACACTTCTTAGTAAAAAGCTTGATTGAATATCTGTAACACCAGGGATTCTTGTTATACGCCCTAGTAACAATTCCTGATATTTATCCATATCTTCAACAACAGCTTCTACCAAATAATCCGCTGATTGTCCTGTTACTAGACGCAAGGATTTAACTTCAGGGTACGTTGATAAAGTGCTTTCAAATAAATCAAAACGATCTGGGGTATGCCTATCCATACTGATATGAATAAAAACCGTTAAAGTTAACCCAAGCATTCTTTGGTTAAGCAGTGTGACCGATTTTTCAATTACACCAGACTCTTCCAGTGCTTTTACTCGTCTTAAACAAGGCGAGGGAGAAAGGCCAACTCGATCAGCAAGCTCTTGATTTGTTAAGCTAGAATCTTGCTGAATTTCAGTAAGTATTCGAATATCTATATTATCCATAACAAATAAAAACCATAAAAATTTCAATAATAAAAGCATGTTAGCAATTTAATTGCAAAAACAAAGGTATTTAACCCAAATTCGCAATTTTTTGTCAAACGAAAACAGATACAATAAACCTATTGCAACAAATCAGATCGACTCTAATTAAGCACAGGCTTCTACGGCCAGCAATATATAAAAATAAGGTTAAACACATGTCCAGATTTAATCATCGTAAGTACCGCCCTTTCACGCCAATTGAAATAAAAAATCGTACTTGGCCTGATAAAAACATTACTCAAGCACCGATTTGGTCAAGCGTGGACTTGAGGGATGGCAATCAGGCGTTAGTCGAACCGATGACAGTTGAACAGAAAAAAGAACTATTCGCCTTACTTGTTGATGTCGGTTTTAAAGAAATTGAAATTGGTTTTCCTTCCGCATCACAATTAGATTTTGATTTCACCCGTTGGCTCATAGAAGAAGATCAAGTACCGGAAGATGTCACGCTACAGGTATTAACACAAGCAAGACCTGAGCTAATTAAGCGTACTTATGAAGCACTTGAAGGTGCGCACAGAGCCATCGTTCACGTTTATAATTCCACTTCAACAACACAACGTGAGCAAGTTTTCCGCATGGATAAAGAAGGCGTTAAGCAAATTGCCGTACAAGGCGCCAAAGACGTGCAGGAACTTGCTAAACAATATCCTCAAACAGAGTGGATTTTTCAGTATTCTCCAGAAAGTTTTACCGGAACAGAAATGGATTATGCTGTTCAGGTTGTTGATGCAGTTACTGAGGTATGGCAACCAACCCCCGATAATAAAGTCATTATCAACCTGCCTGCAACGGTTGAAGTGTCAACACCAAATCGATTTGCAGACCAGATTGAATGGTTTTGCCGTCATGTGAAAAACCGTGAATCTTTAATCATCAGTTTACATACTCATAATGATAGAGGATGTGGTGTTGCCGCAGCGGAACTTGGTTTAATGGCTGGCGCTGACCGAATTGAAGGAACGTTACTTGGTAATGGCGAGCGAACTGGTAATATGGATATTGTCACAATGGCAATGAATATGTATAGCCAGGGAGTTGATCCTAAACTGCAATTAGGCGATATGGATCGTATTGTCAGTACAGTAAAAGCTGTCACTCAACTACCTGTTCACCCTCGCCATGCCTATGCTGGCGAACTGGTTTTCACTGCATTCTCAGGCTCTCATCAAGACGCTATCAATAAGTGTTTAGCAAATCAATCAGACGACAAGCCTTGGGATGTTGCTTATTTACCAATTGATCCAAGAGACCTTGGCCGTTCTTACCAGGAAATTATTCGAGTAAACAGTCAATCAGGCAAAGGTGGTGTCGCTTACACATTAGCCCAAGAGTACGGTTTGAGCTTGCCACGTTGGCTGCAAGTTGAGTTTAGCCCTATTGTACAAAATTATGCGGAGCAGGATGGCGGTGTCATTAACGGCGCAACGATGAAGCAACTGTTTGAAGACAGTTTTGCCACGGATTCTTCGCCCTATCAACTAGGCCGTTATGAGTTGAGTAAAGATAAATCTGACACTATCAGAGCTGACATCGTTACCGATGCAGAAACTCTAAGCGTATCAGGTCAAGGTAATGGTGCTTTATCTGCTTTCTGCCATGCTGTCGGTCAACATTTGGATACTCGTATTGATGTTATTCAATATTCTGAGCACGCTCTAGGCGGCACAGATTCTCAAGCGATTACCTATGTACAAACGAACATAAATGGCACTCGCTACAACGGTGTTGCGAAACACGAGGACATTGTTTCAGCCTCATTACAAGCCCTATTAGCAACTGTTAACCAATACCTATTAAAGAGATGTTAAAGAGATAATCTGGTTATAGAGTTTATTCGCGTTTACTAAAGCCCTGTGTATTAAACTGACCCCCAAGCCATTCGACTGTCCAACTATTGGGGGGCAGTTCGCACTCAGGGCTTTTATATTTGTCTATTCAGTGCCGATTCTGGCTAGTCTTTTCTTAACACTTTATTATGATAGAAGCTGTAACTTTTAACTATGTTAGTGGCTTCTATGTTAAATCCAGACATTTGTCGTAAAGCAAGACTGTCTCGCGATAGACGATTTGATGGGCGATTTTTTGTCGCCGTTAAGACAACAGGGATTTATTGTCGCCCTATTTGCCCAGCAACCGCGCCGTTAGAAAATAATGTTCTTTATTTTATGCATGCAATAGAAGCAGCCCAAGCTGGTTTTAGGCCATGCTTGCGTTGCCGACCTGACAGTGCCCCACAATCTCCAGCTTGGCAAGGAGCAAAAACAACCCTAAATAGAGCTGTCAAATTAATAAAAGAAGGGGCTTTACAAGATGGTAAGCTAGACATGCTAGCGATGCGTTTAGGTATTGGCGAGCGTTACCTACGTGAGCTTTTTAATAAACATCTTGGCACCTCACCTAAAGCGTATGCCCTTTACCAACAAGGGTTGCTTGCTAAACAACTCTTACATCAAACTCAATTACCAATTACCCAAGTTGCTTTAGCAAGTGGATTTAATAGCGTAAGACGCTTTAATGACTACTTCCAATCTGAATTAAAATTAACACCTTCGGCAATTCGCAAACAAAAAGCGACGAATCCAAGCAACTCAACACTACAAATTACGCTATCTTATCGTCCTCCCTATGACTGGACGAGTATGTTAAGTTTTTTAACCACTAGAGCAATTTCGAAACTTGAATGGTATACAGAAAACAGTTATGGGCGTAGCTTTCAATTGGCTCATTGTCAGGGTAACTTTACCGCTCATCATATTGCAGAAAAATCGTATTTTCTTATTGACCTCAATCTAGATAACATCAAATACCTACAAAGCGTTATCTCTCACATTCGCCGCATTTTAGACTTAGATGCAGATATGCAAACTATTGAACACGATTTAAGTCACGCCTTTCCAGACCTAACAATCGTATCAGGTTTGCGCCTACCTGGCATTTGGAGTACATACGAGGCCGGTGTTAGAGCAATACTAGGTCAGCAAGTTACCATAAAAATGGCGCATAAATTAGTGACGACACTTGTTGATGAACTTGGGGAACCTGCCAAGGTTCATGGAAAAATAGCGAAGCTCTTCCCCACTCCAATAAATATGCATAAATGTGATTTTGATTTTCTCAAAATGCCAGCATCACGCAAACAAACACTACGCAACTTTACCGCCTTCTACCTTGAGAATACAGAAAATCTTCGCCTCAACGACCTAGAACTTGAAGAGGATTTAGATGCTTGGCTAGCAGTTAAAGGCATCGGTTTATGGGCAGTCAATTATGCAAAAATGCGAGGACTTAGCCACCCTGACATTTTTTTAACAAATGATGCGGGTGTGAACAACGCACTGGCTCAACTTAACTCAGACATCAACCCTGAGATGGCCTCTCCTTGGGGCAGCTATCTCACTTTGCAATTATGGAAGACATTACAATGACAACCTACCAATTTGTAGATTACCTCAAAACACCAATAGGCACATTATTGATTCAAGCAAGCAATGATGGCATTGAAAAAGTTATTTTCACGGAACAACAGTCTATTACTATACGAAAAAACCAGTGGACAGATTTATGCAAACAACAATTAACGGAATATTTTGCCAAAGAGCGTACCGAATTTAACTTACCATTAGATCAATATGGCACCCGTTTTCAACAAACCGTATGGAAGGCATTGCTTAACATTCCATTTGGTAAAACAGCCTCATACAAATATATTGCAGAGGACATCAATAACGCAAAAGCTGTTCGAGCTGTGGGTGCCGCAAATGGTAAAAACCCCATTAGCATCATCGTACCCTGCCATAGGGTAATAGGTAACAATCAATCTTTGACAGGTTATGCCGGAGGCTTAGACAGAAAGGCTTGGCTGCTAAAACATGAAGGGATAGCACTTTAAAATAGTACTTTAAAATAGTGCTTTAAAAACGAACAGAAAAGTTGAATAACGCGATAAAATGACGGGCAATAAAAAATCCCCATCTCCATAAGAGTGGGGATTTTTTTAGGTTAGCTGGCAAAAAAAACTATTTTTCTTTTGCTGCCTTTGTTTTTGGCGCAGCTTTTTTACTCAAACTAACATTACTTTTTGACAAGCTAACACCACTTAGAGTCATAACATTTGTCTTACTGACTCTATGACGATAAATTTCGCGTAGATATTTAATTGCTTTTTTCACATTTTCAATATCAAGACGAATATCATTGATAGAAACAAACTTATCATCGTCATCAATAAGTTCACGATATTTCTTCTCATACATTGGCTTAATAGCGTACCAGTTAGTATCAAGAATTTTCGCTGGGTTCTCATAAAGGTTAAAGAACTTATCAACTTCATCTTCATCGAACTCATCTGTGGTAATAAAGTTCAAAATCGCTTGGTCAATGCTGTCATCAAAACGGTACTCATCACGTGCAAAACAACGTTTCACATAAGCAACCATTAAGGTTAAAAAGTCATCGCTCAAGCATGGGCTCTTCGCGACTAACGTTGTTAAAGATACATTTGGTGAAGCACCAATAACTAACGCATAACGTTTCAGCGTTGTGTTAGGGAATAAGCTATTCAAATGTACTTTCAAACGATTAAGTGCAGTGAATGAAAGCTTATAATCTTTTGGTAAAGAAATAATGGATACAATTGACGAACAATTTTTGAAAAAATGTAAGTGGTTTAACGTATCAGTATCATAATTACTCTTGCGATATTGCTTTAAAGTTTCGCGATAGCTTGATGATTCAATAGGTAAAATACTGATCCCTTCAATGGCTGATGTATCACTATTAAAGTGAGGTAAGTCGATTGAACGGCAAAATAAATCATCCATGTCGATATCTGTGTTTGACTTATCTGAAACAACACTCTCTGCATAAGCAACAGCCACAGGGCCGGCTAGACTCATAAACAAGTCATTGGCATCGAGGCGAATTGTTTCTGCAATATCAACACCTGCACGACGGAAGTAGTCTTCATCGTAATCGGTTGTCACTGCTTGAGCTGTCAATATGTTGAAAATTTGTTGCGAAATATACTGATTCGCGTACTTCTCCATCGTATTAACATCAATATCAGCTTCGGCATCATCGTCCGTCTCTTCTGCATATCTCATAATATCGTTCGAGATAAGCATCATAGAGTTCCAAGGACGAATGCGCCCCATCATATTGCCTGGTAAATCATCATCTTCTCTTTCAACGTTATAAGAGAAGTCCCACTCTTCTGACAAATATTTGCATAGAAGGCGGCCGGCATTCATATGCAAGGCTTCAGATACTTCAACCTTATTACCAGATAGATTTGGTAAGATACAAATACCAGATGTAAAAATAGGTTCAAAAACAAAACTGTGACGCTTATCAGAAACTTGACTTTCAACTGGGTGATAGTCAAATGTTTTGCTCATGTAAGAATACTGTTGCGCCAACCCAAACTCTGATGCCATACCAGAACCCGTTCCACCGCCCGCACTAAAAATGTAAAAGTACAGACGAGATTGGTTAGCTTTAATACCGCAAGAGTCCAACAGGTAAGAATGCATATGCTTCCATGCACTATTACTGAAGCTACTTGTTTCTTTATTAAGAATAATTTTTGCTAAATACTGACCTAAGATCGGAGCATTACCAGCACCACCAGCATGCACTTCTGACAAATCCATAATTTGCAGTTTGCTATATTCTTCAAGGAAATTATTACTGGTATGGTTAGATGAATAGCGGATCCGACCTGCAATATCTTTATCTAGATCACCGAGCATAACAACTGGTTCAATAAGAAAAACAGGACTGTTAGTATTTTTAGAATCGATAGGGAAATGTTTTTGAATCCAGCGCATAGGGTGAAACTCTGTTTCAGCCTTGCTTTTACTCTTATCTTGCAGCTCTAAGTCTGCCATATAATTACTACGCGCTTTAAAGACTAAAGTGGCTACATCCAGTGCAATGTTAGAACCACAACGCCCAAGACCAATTAAGCAAACAGAAGGGAAAGGTTGATCACTACTCCCTTTTTCTGCTTCAACATGAGGAAATATTTGTCGCCTCACTATGTCCAGATTTTGGAGAATTGTGTCTAAATTTTTCTCCGTATAATAGAGATGATCAGTTGGGATTAGATCCTTACTCATTTCTGCAGCCCTTCTCTAAAGTAAATGGATGAGATGTTCACATTTAATTTGCTTTGTATCTCTAAATATCAGTAAGTGCTAGAAACACTATTATAGCCACACGATATCAGATGAAACTTACAAAAGATACTAGCAAAACATAAGTCTACAAAACTCTCTTTGCTTTTTCGCCAACTATTTAAACTTGGTGAGTCAAAGTTGACTTTGTGAAGTGGCGATTTTAGCTTGAAGAGTCTAACTTCTTATTTAATATAGTCATTTTCTTATCATGTGGAAATGTTGAATTTAAATAAAATCTTCTACTCACTCACTTTTTTACTCACTTATTTTGTTTCTTAAATTCAACACATCATATTAAAACCACAGTGATTTTGTTAACGCCAACCATTGTTTTACCCGCTCTTCGGGATTGGCATTTAGGCTTATATCTGTCACAACAGAAACTATGTCAGCGCCCGCATTCAAAACACCTTCTGCTCTTTCTAAACTGATTCCTCCGATACCGACAAGTGGTATGTTGCCAATTTGTCTTTTCCACTGAGTGACTGTTTCTAAACCTTGTGGAGCCCACACCATCTTTTTTAAAATTGTAGGATAAACTGGACCTAATGCAATATAGTCCGGTTCACACCGTAAAGCATGCTCTAATTCTTCTTGGCTATGAGTACTAATACCGAGCTTTAAATGGTATTTTTTTATTGAGGTTAAATCCGCTGCTGCAAGGTCTTCTTGTCCGAGATGGACGAAGTCACACCCCTCTTCTATTGCTAGTTGCCAATAATCATTCACGACTAATTGACAGTTGAATTGTTGGCATATTTTTTTGGCCTGTCTTATGTTACGACGAATTTCATCGGGTGTAGCATTTTTAATTCTCAACTGCACAAACTTTATCCCCAAGGGAACAAGTCGCTCTAACCAGTGAAAAGAATCAAAAATCGGATAGAAGTTATTAAAACCTTGTGACTTTATACTTGCATTATTCATAATAAATTTAGCGCCTTATAAGAAACTGAAATACACCTTCATTGGTTTTATAAAAACGCCTTCCCCATGATTGGTGTTGAAGGTGTGGCCATGTCTCTGGCTTCTATAGGAATGGATTTGTAGGCTAAACGCCCTGCTTGAATTGCTAACGAAAAGGCTTCTGCCATAGCCTCAGGCTGCCCTGCTCCTGCTATTGCACTATTGATTAGCACAGCATCAAAACCAAGCTCCATAACTTGTGTAGCGTGAGATGGGACTCCAATTCCTGCGTCAACAATAAGTGGCACATGAGGAAAATGAGAACGCATGGTTTGCAATCCATAAGGATTATTTAAACCTCTTCCAGACCCGATCGGTGCTGCCCAAGGCATTAGAACTTCACACCCTACCTCCAACAATTTGTTCGCGACAATTAAATCGTCTGTTGTATAGGGAAATACCTTGAATCCATCTTCTGTCAAAATCTTTGCCGCTTCTACTAGTGCAAAAACATTCGGTTGTAACGTGTCTTCTTCACCTATTACTTCTAATTTAATCCAGTTTGTATTAAAAATCTCTCGCGCCATATGGGCTGTTGTGACGGCTTCTTTGACCGTAAAACAACCAGCAGTGTTAGGTAATACTCGAATCTTCAATTGATTAATTAGATGCCAAAATTCTTGCCCAGACTGAGAACCACTACTTTCTCTACGCAGTGACACCGTTATTATTTCTGTTTGGCTTTTTTTTACAGATTCAACAAGTAAGGCTGGTGATGGATACTGAGCTGAACCAACCAACAATCGGCTGTTAATTTTTTCATCATACAAAATAAGTGACATAGGTTACCCTCCTTGCATCGGGGCAAGAATCTCCAGTTTATCGCCTTCACAAAGAAACACTTTTTCCCGAACAGACACAGGAACAAACTCACCATTAATCGCCGTAGCAATCGTTAAATTTTCGTAGCCCAGTTCCGTCAGTATTGTTAATAAGTTTTTTTCGTGAACGACAGTTGCAGTGTTATTTACAAGAATATTCATATAGTTGTTCCAACTTATAATTTTGGTCGAGTATGGCGTTGGCTGCTTTTTCAGCCATGATAGGAGCTAGCAAGAAACCATGACGATACAAGCCATTAATAGACCAGATATTTTTTTCTTGTTTTATTCTGGGTAGATTGTCAGGAAATGCGGGGCGTACATCACAACCTGTTTCGACTATTTCTGCTTCTGCAAATGCGGGATGAATAGCATAAGCAGAACCAAGCAATTCAAGCATTGACCGTACTGTCACACTGTGTCGTTTTTCACTTTCAATCATGGTTGCACCAACCATAAACTGCCCTTCTTTTCGCGGAACAAGATAAAGAGGGAAGCGAGGATGCAGCAGTCGTATTGGCCGCTGAAATGTTACCTCTTCTGTTTTTATAATTAACATCTCCCCGCGCACACCGCGTATGCCATTCCAGTCTTCTTTACTTTTTATGCCTCGACAATCAACGACTATGTCTTGAGAGAAGCTTTTGGGATCAACCATTGAATTAAAGTGAATAGCAACCCCCTTTTTTTGCAGACGTTCAACTAAAAATTGCAATGAAGTTCTAGGATTCAAATGCCCTTCATCGGCAAAGTACAAAGATCGAGAGAAGCGATCTGCTAAATCTGGCTCTAAGTCTCTCAATGCTTCACCGTCAAGCCATTCAAAATTTTCAGTACGTCGACTAAAGCGAAGAAGCTCTTGCCTGTCCCTAGACTGGGCAATAACCAATGTGCCATTTGCATACAAGTCTCCCTCTTTCTGTAAATAGTTACGCCACCATTGATAGGACTTTTTACCGTACTGTTGCACCGCCAATGGCGCATTCTCTCTTTCACACCAAGGCGCTAACATTCCTCCTGCCAACCAAGAGCAGGCTTTATCTCCTACAGAGCAGCCTCTTTCGTAGATTTCTACTAATACGCCCCTATTATCAAGTTCAGTCGCTAGGGTTAGCCCCATAACGCCCGCTCCAATCACAATAACTTTCATAGAAGGTCCTGATCGTTCAAAATTGAATCCAAGCCTTGCCGCCAAAAAGCCGTCTCCATTTTGGTCGCTATACGGAAAATAGTTTGCAATTTCTGCCAACTATGGGAGTTTTTTGGCACTTCACATAAAAGGTTTTCTAGGGTGAGCATTTGCTGTAAAGCAAAATTTGAAAATTCTTGACCGCCGTAGGTTTCGATCCACGATTGGTATATATTTTCTTTTTTTGTTTGAGGGTTATTCAGCATTGCTACACTCCCCATAACAACAATCCTTTTAAGGTAAATAAATTGAACTTAGTGGAATGTCTTGTATCACCCCTGCGTCATGCAGAAAAAGTGCGTATTCTTCATAGCGTTGAATATCGATAGCAGCAGGACGTAATGCGAAACGTACTAACGTATCTTGCCAAGCAAGACGATTTAGCTTTGTATTTAAATCGGCCTTATAAGAAACAAATAATTCCCATGCTTCATCAGGATGGTTGACTAAATACTGGGTTGCTAGCTCCAAAGCCTTATTGAACTTTTTGATGGTTAAAGGCGATATATCATTTTTCTTAGCAATGACAATAAGTTCATCATAGGGAGGCACACCTTCTTCTTCGACAAAAAATGCTCGCCCTTGCATGCCTTCTTCTGCTAACTGGTGCAGCTCAAAATTACGATAACCACCATAGATAGCATCCACCTTTTTAGAGGCCAATGAGCTAGCCAACCCCCACCCAACATTGATCGTTTTTACATCCTGTAATGAAATTCCCGATGTCATTAACATGGCATTGATTGTTGCTTCACTTACTCCCCCCGCAATAGCGACACCTATTGTCTTGCCTTTAAGGTCGGAGATATTGTTAATACTGCTGTTTTTTAACACGATCAAGGTATTGAGCGGCGTACCTATTAAGGTTGAAATTCTGACAAGCGGCAGTCCGACAGCAACGTCTTGAATCAGTTGAGGTTGGTAAGAAACAGCAAGATCAACTTGGCCCGCAGCAACTAGTTTTGGTGGCAAACTTGGGTCGGACGGCTCTTGAATCACAACATTTAACCCTTGTTGTTCAAACAGGCCTTTTTGTAATGCAACAATCAAAGGGGCGTGATCTGGATTTACAAACCAGTCAAGCATCAATGTAACCGTCTGGTGCGCTTTTAGATTGATAGAAAAAGTCGCCAGTAACAAAGAAAGCAAAATAGGCTTAAATGCAACATGCATAATTTTTATCCTCATTAAGTTGTCGTTTTTATTTTGTCGATTCTGTCGTCCAATAAACAAACCGTTTAAGAACGAAATCAGTCAGGTAATAAAGCAGTATTGAAAATGTGGCTAAAATAAACAGTGCAGCAAACATATCCGCTGTTTGCATACGTGCATTGCTGTGTAGCATGTAATATCCCAAGCCAGCACTGGCACCAACCCACTCACCTATCACGGCACCAATAGGCGCTATCACTACTGCGACTCTTAAACCAGAGGCAAATGAAGGCAATGCAGCGGGAAGGCGAATTCTTAACAAGATTTGCCAATTATTCGCCCCCATTGTTTTGGCCAAATTTAGGTAGTCTGGTGAGGTATAACGAAGACCATCAAATGTCGTCATCAAAATAGGAAAGAAAATAATAATTGCCGACATCATAACCTTAGACATCAGGCCATAGCCGAGCCAAAGAACCAGAATTGGTGCAATCGCAAAAACAGGAATTGCTTGGCTAAATAGAACAACAGGTAGGAGCCAGTAACGGAAAAACTGAAATAGCAACATGTTAAGAGCAAGTAAAACACCAATGAGGCAACCTAAAACCAGCCCTATTACTATCTCAGAAAAAGTCACTAACGAATGGAAAATAAGCAGCGAATATGTGTGAGTTAACGCGCTAAAAATTTGACTAGGCGAAGGCAGAATAAAACTGGGGATGCCAGAAATTAAAGTAAAAACTTCCCACACACTTAGTAAGAAACCACTCATAACACAGCATCTTATAAAGATACTTTTCCCAGCAAGAATCATCGGATTACACCTAATTTTTTCAACAACTTTTCCTCCCATTTCCCAAAGTCAGAATTAATACCTCTAGGAATGGATGAATTAGGTAAATCGAACCTTGTCAGCAATGGTGTGTTCTTGCCTTTTTTCGAAAAGACAAGAACATTCTCCCCAAGGCGTAATGCCTCTTGAGGATCATGAGTGATTAACAATACAGTCTTATTTTTTAACTTAGCTGCTGCTAAATTTTGTAGTGAGTATCTCGTTACTGCATCAAGCGCAGAAAAAGGTTCGTCCATTAAAACAATTGGCTTATTCTGTATTAATGTTCTTGCTAAAGCGACGCGTTGCCTAGTCCCTCCAGACAGCTGATCTGGGTGCTTATTGGCAATATCACCAACACCCAGCTCTTTTAATAAATACAGAGCTTGTTCATGCAAAGCACTATTGTTATGAGACTTTTTACTGAAGAAAGGCCTCTTAAGATCAAAACTTAGTAACACGTTATCAAGTACGCTTAACCATGGCATTAAGAGGTCACTTTGCCCCATATAAGATATCAAGTTATTTGCACTAATTTCTCGGCCTTTATCATTTACAACACGCAAATGATTCACATTGGCACGCTCCACAATACCAGCTATTTGTTTGAGTAAGCTGGACTTGCCGCAGCCACTTTCCCCCAGAATGCAGGTGATTTTTCCCTCAGGTACAAAAAACTGCATTTCTTGATAAATATGTGGCAATGAACTGTGATAACGCAGACTGGCTTCAATGGAGTAATTCAAACTCTTGCCTATTGTTTTTGATTACAAAAAACGTTCAATTATCATTCTCAACCGATACACACTGATCGATTTTTTGTTACTAAAATTTCATGCTTTTGTTTAGTTTCAGGATTGTAGAAATGATGAAGTGGCCCTGACCCTTGACCTACATTGAGCTCATTAGAAGCTGCTATAGCGTGCCATACATAATGCTTTGCTAGTGTAATGGCAGCTTTTAAGTCATAACCTTGAGCAAGGTAACTGGTTAAAGCAGACGCCAATGAACACCCTGAACCATGTGTATTTTTAGACTGAATTCTTGTGGCTGAAAAAGACAAACTTTCATATTCATTACACAAAATATCTGTGCTATCCATAGAACTTAAATGTCCGCCCTTGAGAAGCACATTCTTGCAATTCAATTGCAAAAGCTTTTGCGCCAATAGTGAGCATTGCTTTTGATTTATGGGGAATTTTGATTGTGGGTAGCCAAGCAACACAAGCGCCTCATGAACATTGGGCGTAATTACATTTGCCATAGGCAGAAGGTGCGTGATTAAGGCATTTATTGAATTGGTATCAAGAAGTAAATCACCACTAGTTGCAACCATAACAGGGTCTAACACGGTATATTTAGGCTGATATTTAATTAGAGATTGGGCAACTGCTTCGATAATTTCTGTGTTCGCAAGCATGCCTATTTTTACGGCCTGAATGTTTAAATCGGAAAAAACACTGTCAAGTTGCGCGGTTACAAAATCTGGTTCAACTGCCATTATGGCATCAACACCTAGTGTGTTTTGAGCCGTTAATGCCGTCACCGCAGAACAAGCATAGCTGCCCGTTGCCGACATGGTTTTAATATCCGCTTGAATGCCTGCAGCGCCTCCACTATCGGAACCGGCAATCGTCAAAGCAATGGGGTATGAGTTAGTTTGTGATTTAAGTATTTGCATAGACTCTCCATCAGAAACTGGAGCCTAACAAGCAATACTCAAATCAATATTGAGAAAACTTGATTCATTGATACTAGATTAGCAAGCATGATGTCTGCATTTGCATCAAGTCATTAATTGTATCAAAGATAGGATAGCCAGTTCCCTACGCCAGTATTAACTGGTTCAGGTTCAACGGGTTTAGAGAATTGATCTCAGTCTCAGCTCAGTTTGAGCACCCCGACTAACATGTTTTATTCACAAAGTGACTACTAAAAGCAACTATTAAAAGTGGCCACTAATAAAGCAACTGCTAAGTAAAAGTAGACCTACTCAGTGATCTTTTTAAATAATTGCACGCTAAACAAACTCTTGTCAACGCTATTTTTTTTAAGTTTTAGCTTATTGTTTTTTATAAGAAGAACCATACAAGAAAAATAATATTAGTAATAATTTTTAGTCTTTTTTCTTAATCCAAAACCACAATATACCCTCTTCCTTTTTTATGGATAAAAGCTCATGCCCTAAAAATTGGCAAAATTTCGTAATATCCCTTTCAGTTGATGGATCTGTTGCTATCACTTTCAACACTTGCGCAGCTTGCAACTTTCTCATCTCAACATGCAACATCATGATTGGTTCAGGGCAATATAACCCTTGAGCATCTAACTCTGCATCAAATTCCATACGCTCCTCTTTACCTACTTTCTAAAAAACGCACTCAAAACCACACAACATTTAAAGTCGCTCAAGCCAAAACTTCAATTGATATAACATTGTTTCAATAACCTGCGCCGTATTGGTATTTTGTCTTTTTAACATATGAAAATCATGGTCAGCACCTTCAATCCAACACATATCAACCAATTCGGGCAATGTTTGCTGCTCCACCCACTCAGGCTTTCCAAAGCGGTCTCTTGTTCCCTGAAATATCAAACATGGTTTTGTTAAGCCTTCTAAAAAAGATAAACGGTGTTTTTCAGTATTCCCCTGCTGATAAAATGGAAAACCAAAACAAACAATCCCAGCAACACGACTATTATCTGAGAGTTGAGCTACTATACGCCCTCCCATTGATTTACCGGCAAGAATGACTTTTTCTTCGGACGTAAATTTTGTCTCGACTAACTGCTGAAACTCTTTTACCAACACATCAAAAGCTGGCGGTGGGCGAAGCTTACCCGTTCTCTCAACAAGTTGCATATACTCAAACGTAACGGGCACATAAGTCATCCCCATTATGCGACAAAATGACGCAGAAAAATGTCGCAAAAAGTCGCTGTCGTGCCCTCTACCCGCTCCATGTGCCATAAAAAAAACATTTTCATTCATAAAAAACTGTCCTAAAGCAAAGAAAAACCATTAAAAACAAACTACTCCAATAGCAAAAAAAAATGAAACCCCTTAGAATATAAAAGCTAGTTTTTATAGCCATAGCCTTAGTAACATGTTGGTCTTTTCTCATTTAAAGTGAACAACTTTTTAATTGGAAGCGTACAAAAATTGTTACTAGTTCTATGCTTATGTCATTAATAACGAGGTCAATCACTCAACGTGGATTGTGGAAGAAACTATGAGCTCAACTTTTGATCATCCTACCTATAACTACAGTGTGGTGCGTGCATTCACCATCATGACAGTTGTTTGGGGCATTATCGGAATGGGATTAGGTGTACTAATTGCGTCCCAACTTGTATTCCCTGAAATTTTTGCAGGAATTGAATATCTACACTTTGGTCGTTTACGTCCATTGCATACCAATGCCGTTATCTTTGGTTTCGGTGGCTGCGCACTATTTGCAACATCCTTCTTTGTTGTACAGCGCACTACTCAAGCTAGGCTATTTTCCGACACGTTAGCAAGCTTTGTATTCTGGGGCTGGCAAGCCGTTTTAGTCTCTGCCGCAATCACTTTACCTCTTGGTTACACTCAGGTTAAAGAATATGCTGAGCTTGAATGGCCAATTGACATTTTAATCACCTTAGTATGGGTTGCTTATGCCGTTGTATTTTTTGGAACGATTATGCAACGAAAAATGCAACATATTTATGTTGCTAACTGGTTCTACGGTGCTTTCATCGTAACTGTGGCTGTACTACACATTTTTAATAGTCTTTCTGTGCCTGTCAGCACACTAAAATCCTACTCTGTTTACTCTGGCGCTGTAGATGCCATGGTTCAGTGGTGGTACGGACACAATGCTGTAGGCTTTTTCCTAACTGCTGGTTTCCTTGGCATGATGTACTATTTTGTTCCAAAACAAACTGGTCGACCTGTATTTTCATATCGTTTGTCTATTGTTCACTTTTGGGCGTTAATATCTCTTTATATTTGGGCTGGACCTCATCACTTACATTACACAGCTTTACCTGAGTGGACTCAAAGTGTAGGCATGATTATGTCACTGATCCTTTTAGCGCCATCATGGGGTGGTATGATTAATGGTGTCATGACCCTATCAGGCGCATGGCATAAATTGCGCACAGACCCAATCCTACGCTTCTTAGTTGTCTCATTATCTTTCTATGGTATGTCAACATTTGAAGGTCCGATGATGGCAATCAAAACAGTAAACGCCCTATCACACTATACTGACTGGACAATTGGTCACGTACACGCTGGTGCTCTTGGTTGGGTTGCTATGGTTAGTATTGGTGCTGTTTATCACATGCTACCTGTTGTATTTGGCCGCAAGATGGGTGAAATGTACTCAGTAAGACTAATCAATATTCATTTTTGGTTAGCAACAATAGGCACCGTACTTTATATCGCTTCAATGTGGGTAAACGGCATTATGCAAGGGCTAATGTGGCGCGCGTTCAACAATGATGGCTCACTAACATATAGTTTTGTTGAATCTGTTGATGCCAGTGTTCCAGGGTGGGGAGTTCGCGCCATTGGTGGCGGTCTGTTCCTTGCTGGAATGATCCTCATGGCAGTTAACTCATACTTAACAATACGTGCCAGTAAGCAACAAAACGCTGAGCTTGTCGGCACAACTCAAGCAGCATAAGGGGCCGATCAATGCGTCACGAAATAATTGAAAAAAATATAGGGCTAATGATAGCTCTAATCATAGTAGCTATCAGTTTTGGTGCTCTAGTAGAAATCATCCCTTTGTTTTTTATGCAATCAACCACAAAACCAGTGGAAAATCTAAGACCACTAACAGCATTGCAGCTTGAAGGGCGTGATATCTACATCCGTGAAGGGTGTGTTGGTTGTCATTCGCAAATGATTCGTCCGTTTCGCGCCGAAACAGAACGTTACGGACCTTACAGTGTTGCAGGTGAATCTGTTTATGATCACCCGTTTTTGTGGGGATCAAAGCGTACAGGTCCAGACTTAGCTCGCGTAGGTGGTCGTTATAGCGATGAATGGCATCGTGCCCATTTATACAACCCAAGAGATGTTGTTCCTGAGTCAAATATGCCTGCTTTCCCATGGTTATTCTCTAAAAAAATCGACGGTAACAAAACCGCTGATAAAATGATCGCCTTGCGTAAAGTTGGCGTACCATTTACTGATGAGCAAATAACCAATGCCAAAGATGATGTGCGAGGCAAGCGTGAAATCGACGCACTGGTTGCTTACTTACAACAACTAGGCACGATCATCAAGCACTAGAGGAGCAAAGTATGGACATCAACGCACTAAGAGCGATAGCCACCGTTTTAGCTTTTTTAGCTTTTATCGCCGTCATTGTTTGGGTTATTTACAACAAGGACAATATAAACGAAGCGGCAAACATCCCTTTCGCTGATGAAGATGATGACCTACTCCACAAGCAAACATTGGAGAATGAACAAAAATGAATGAATTAAGCTCTTTTTGGAGTGGCTGGGTAATTGTTTTAACACTAGGCTCAGTTTTTGGCTCCTATTGGTTACTCGCTAGTGTTCGCAAAGGACACAAGCCTTCAAATACAGAGAAAGTAGAAACTACTGGTCACGTATATGATGGAATCGAAGAATTAGACAACCCTCTTCCACGCTGGTGGTATTGGAAGTTTGTTATTCTTGTGGTTTTTTCCTTAGTCTATTTAGCCCTTTACCCTGGCTTAGGCAATTTTAAAGGTCTACTAGGTTGGACCCAGATCAATCAATATGAGCGTGAAGTTGCTAAGGCTGAGCAAGAGTTTGGCCCTATCTTTGCGAAATACGCGAGTACTGATATCGAGACTCTGAGTCAAGATGATCAAGCAATGAGATTAGGCCAGCGTCTTTATTCAAACAATTGCGCAATCTGTCATGGGTCAGCTGCAACTGGAGGTTATGGTTTTCCTAATCTTACTGATAATGATTGGCTTTACGGTGGTGCAGCGCACGAAATTAAAACCACTATTTTGGATGGTCGTGTAGCAGCAATGCCTGCTTGGGGTGCCTCTTTAGGCGAGAATGGCATTCATAAAGTAGCTCAATACGTTATGGATCTATCTGGCCAAGCGACTGACACAAGCGTACTTGACGAAGGCAAACAACTCTTTACGACCAATTGCGTTGCTTGTCACGGACAGGACGGAAAAGGCAACAAACTATTCGGCGCACCAAACTTAACCGATAACATTTGGTTATATGGTGGCACAGAGCAAAATATAAAACAGACTTTGCGGAACGGCAGAGCTGGACAAATGCCTGCATGGAAAGAGATTTTAGGTGAAGACAAAGTACATATTGTTTCTGCCTATGTTTACAGCCTTTCAAATCAAGAATAAACAAGCCTTCAGAGTGTGACACCATGTCACACTCCTCCTTCTCTATTTTTTGTTACCATCTCTGCATCCTTATTTTATTGCCTCAGCTTTAACAGGAAAAATGTATGAGCGACTCTCCACAAATTCCATTAAAAAATATTGATGATGACCTTATCGAATACGACCTCTACCAAAAGAGAACTAAAATATACACCCGTAGAATAAAGGGTTTTTTTCAATCATTACGCACAAAAATCATTTGGGTATTAATGCTAGGTTATTTCTTAACCCCTTGGATTAATTTGGGCGATAGACAAGCCGTCTTTTTTGATTTACCCAGCCGTCAGTTTCATATTTTTTCTGTTACCTATTGGCCTCAAGACTTTGTATTGCTTGCTTGGCTATTAATTATTTCCGCATTCGCTCTTTTTTTAATGACCACCCTATTTGGGCGGGTTTGGTGCGGCTATACCTGCCCCCAAACGGTCTGGACTCTAATTTTTATGTGGATTGAAGAAAAGACAGAAGGAAATAGAAATCAGCGCATACAACTTGATAAGCAACCTATGAACAAAGCAAAGTTTTGGAGAAAGTTTGCCAAACATACTTTATGGGTCTTATTTGCAGCTTTAACCGGTTTTACATTTGTAAGCTATTTCACGCCAGTAAGAGAGTTAGCTTTTGATTTTATTATGCTGGAAGCTCATCCGTGGGCGTACTTTTGGATTGCCTTCTTCACTGGCGCTACATATTTATTTGCTGGGTGGATGAGAGAGCAAGTATGTGCATACATGTGTCCATACGCTCGTTTTCAATCGGTCATGTTCGACGACAACACTCTTATTATTTCTTATGATGCAGCTCGTGGTGAAAACAGAGGTAAACGTAATAGAAAAGCCGATTTACAAGCCTTAAATTTAGGTGATTGCATCGACTGCAACCAATGTGTGCATGTTTGTCCTGCGGGTATTGATATACGTGATGGATTACAGGCTCAATGTATCGGTTGCGCTTTATGTATTGACGCATGCGACTCCATTATGGAAAAAATGAACTACGAAAAAGGCTTGATTCGTTATACAACAGAAAACCAGCTCGAAGGTAAAAAAAGTAGTATTTTGCGACCTAAAGCTATTGGCTATGCAATTGCCTTAGTTGCTATGATTGGCGTTTTCGCCTTTGTTGCAACGGATAGAGAGCCACTCGGTTTGGATGTATTAAAAGACAGAAATCGATTATATAATGTCACTCCTAGCGGCATGATTGAAAACATTTACACAATTAAAGTAATGAATATGGATCAAGCAGATCATGTCTTCGATTTAGAAGTGACGGGGCTAGATAACATTAAAGTCATTGGTCGTAAAAAAATCACTGTATATTCTGGTGAAGTGCGCTCGATTCCTTTATCTGTTCAGGTACCACCTCATATTTTAGAACAACAGAAAAATACGATTGCTTTCACCGTTAAATCACTTGACCCTAATTACGAAGCGAGCAAAACCACAGAGAGTCGTTTTCTTGGTCCGGTCAACAAATAATTAACAAAAGTGCCATATCAATTTTGATTGGCGCTTTATTTTTGGAGTTATAACAAATAATGAAGCCCTCTCCTTGGTATAAACAATTCTGGCCTTGGTTTGTCATTGCCATCCCTATGAGTTCCGTTTTTGTTGCGGTTATCCAAATCTCATTAGCACTTCAGTCTCCCAATGATTTAGTGAAAGAAAATTACTATAAGGAAGGTCTGGGTATTAATAAGGTATTGGATAAAAGACAAAAAGCAAAAGAGTTATCAGTTGCAGCAGAAGTACTTATTGACAACCTAACTGGGGAAATCATTTTAACAACTCAAAATACACAGGCTAGTATTTTAGAGCTTAGTTTTGTTCATTCAGCAATTGCCAATAAAGACTTTTCTTTAACTCTGAATCGCATTGCAGAAAATGAATACAGAGGGCAGTTAAATAAAACCTTACAAGGCATTTGGAGTTTGTATCTTGACTCGGAGCAAGGTTGGCAAGTTAGCGCTCGACTAGATATGGCCAAAGTAAACTCAGCCCGTTTTTCGTTTTAATCATCTTTGACTTTATAAGTAGTCTATGTCAAAAACACCTTGCTTTCATTGCGGAGATCCTATCCCCAAAAACTTGAATATCACAAGTCAAGTTGAAGGAGAAACAGCGTTCTTCTGTTGTTATGGCTGTCATGCCATCGCTGAGTTTATCCGTGGCGCCGATCTCACCAGTTATTACAATCATAGAACAAAGCTGGCGGAAAACCCTTCCAATAGAAATACAAGCAGAACAAACTTCGAACTGATTCAGGATGAAGAAATTTATCCACTTTATGTATTCATTGATGACGATAAGAACCACCAAATTCAGCTTTCTATAAGAGGCATGACATGTGCTGCCTGCGCTTGGCTGATTGAAAAAAAATTAGAACAAATTAAAGGTGTCAAATCGATTCACATTAATCTTAGTAGTTCTATTGCCACACTACTCTGGCAACCCGAAGAAGTAACCTTAACGCAGATTGGTCAAGAAATTGAAATGCTTGGTTATGAGGCCGCGCCTTATCGAGCAGATGAGTTGGATATTAATCAGCAACAAGCACGGAAAACATCAATTGTTCGACTAGGCATTGCTGGCGTTGGAATGATGCAAGTCATGATGAGCGCAATAGCGATTTACGCGGGCGAAATACAAGGTATAGATGAAGGCCTCAAAGCCTTATTACGTTGGTCAAGCTTTATTTTTGCCACACCTGTCGTATTCTACTCGGCAGCACCTTTTTTTAAATCTGCTATTCGAGATATAAAAACACAATATTTCACCATGGATTTGCCTGTATCCCTTGGCATTGGATTAGCGTATATCTCAAGTGTTTATGCACTATTCACCCATAGCGGTCATGTGTATTTTGACTCAGTAACCATGTTTGCATTCTTTCTATTACTTGGGCGTTTTCTTGAAGAAACAGCTAGACATAAAAGCACATTAGATAATAAGCACCGACAGGAACTTACTAGCGTTACTCGTATAAACCCTGATGGCACAGCCCAATTAATGCCCATAGGCAAAATCAAAGTAGGCGACCTAATCAGAGTATTACCCGGTGAAACTATCCCCACTGATGGCATTATTATAAAAGGCGAGTCGAGTGTTGATGAGTCCACGTTAACAGGCGAATATGCTCCTATTCATAAAACTGTAGGCTCTCAACTTATTGCTTTTACCACCAATATAGAGCAGATGCTTGATATAAAAGTAACCGCTATTGGCAAGCAAACTCGTGCCGCAGCCATTGAGAGACTCACCGAGAGAGCGCTAAGTGAAAAACCTAAAATAGCATTAATTGCCAATAAGATTGCGCATTACTTTGTGATTTGCGTCTTATTCGCCGCGTCTTTTACGTATTTGGGTTGGTCACTTACAGGCTCAAATGAGGCCTATTGGATAATGGTAAGTGTTCTTGTTGTGACCTGCCCTTGCGCCCTGTCTCTTGCAACCCCTGTTGCTTTAACAACAGCAACAAACAAACTTAAAAAAGTTGGTTTACTAGTAACTCGCGGCCATGTGATAGAATCACTGGCCAAGTCGAAACACCTTGTTTTTGATAAAACAGGAACACTGACTTATGGCCAATTTGATATCGTCAGTATTGACAGCAATGAAAAAGAGAAAAGTCTAGCAATTTGTGCCGCTTTAGAAGCAGAGTCTATTCACCCTATTGCCCAAACCTTTCACCCTTTTATTAGTGATCTTAAAGCCCATGATATCAAAAATCAGGTTGGCTCTGGCGTTGAGGGTTGCATCAATGGCTCTATATACAAACTTGGCAATTTAAATTTTGTTACAGATGTTTCCACTAACCTTTTCAATAAAAAGCAGTTAATAGAAGCGAATGAATCTAGTAATGGTTTAACGCTTTATCTTGCATCAGCAAAAGAAGGGATTATTGCAACCATTCAATTACAAGATCGACTAAGAGATAAAGTTCAAGAAACGATACAAACATTACGTCAACATAAATTTACCGTTAGCCTACTTTCGGGGGACACTGAAACTTCAGCGAAAAGTATTTTACAACCAAATGATTTTGATCACTTCCTAACCGAAATGACACCAGAGGAAAAATGGTCTTGGATCAATACTCAGCAAGATAAAAAACATACTGTCATGATTGGAGACGGTTTGAATGATGTTCCAACCTTAGCAGGTGCAAATACATCTATTGCGATGGCTGCCAGTTCCGATTTAGCAAAAACACATGCAGATGCAATCTTATTAAATAACAACATTAATAGTATTAATGACGCCATAAAAATTGCCATAAAATGCAAAAAAATTATTAAGCAAAATTTATTCTGGGCGGCCACATACAACTTAATTATGCTACCTGCTGCAGTATTTGGTTTTGTGCCGCCTTGGGCGGCGGCTATAGGTATGGCATTAAGTTCATTGATGGTCGTACTCAATGCCAATAGATTGTCTTACTAGCTTTAAATTGGAGTACATAACGTGGAAAGCTTATATCTACTTGTACCTCTCGCAGGTTTATTTGTCTTTATCGGTATCGGTTTATTTGTTTGGGCTGTTCGCAAGGATCAATTTGATGACCTAGATAGAGAAGGACAGCGTATTTTGTTTGAAGACGACGATAAAGAGTAACATGCTAAATACCGATATATTAACTGCATTTCTTATTGGTTTAGCTGGCGCAGGACATTGTTTTGGCATGTGTGGTGGCATTATCAGTGCTTTATCATTTAACACAAACACTAAGAGTCAGACCAAAGCATTCGTCATTCAATTGCTTTACCATTTAGGCAGAGTGGGCTCTTACATATGTTTAGCTATGTTACTAACCTTCTTCCTTCAATTATTTCATGAAAGCTACCAAATGTTCGGTTATGTTTTAAGGACGATAGCAGGAACTATTTTAATATTGATGGGGCTTTACTTATTAGGGCTTTCTTCCCTCATTCTCTATCTAGAAAAAATTGGCACATTGGTATGGAGATTAGTATCCAAAAAAGCCAAAGGCATTTTACCTATTAAACGTACAAGTCATGCTTTTATAGCCGGTTTTATTTGGGGCTGGTTACCATGTGGGTTGGTATATTCAAGCTTACTGTGGATTTCATCTACTAGTACAAATCTAGTCGAGGCTATTTATCTGATGATTGCTTTTGGCTTGGGAACATTACCAGCAATGCTGGCTATAGGATTGGCTACGTTCAACCTAAAAAATATCTGGAACAAGCTAAGACTGAACGTTGTTAGTGGGGGTTTTATGATTTTTTACGGTATCTGGACCCTACCCATAACAGAAAAATTATTAATGTTTCACAAGCATATTTCACTTTAAACTTATGTTGACTTGTTATACCAAAAGCATAGGATTATAGACAAAGTCTGATGCGACCGCATCATTTAGTCACAAAAGGATAAATAGTAAGACCGAGGAATTGTTATGTCTTTGACCCATAACACGAAAAGTAAAAATAAATTAACATCACAATGCCAAAATTGCAGCTTGAGTGCTCTATGTTTACCAATTTCCTTAGCAAACAGTGATGTTGATCGTTTAGATCAAATTATTGAACGAAAAAAACCGCTTAAAAAAGGCGATGTACTGTTTCATCAAGGTGACACATTCGAATCTATTTATGCAGTAAGAACTGGAACAATTAAAACATTCAACATTACTGATTCCGGTGAAGAACAAATTACAGGGTTTTATTGTCCGAGCGAATTATTAGGTTTAAGCGGCATTGATAAAAATATTTATCCTGTGTCAGCAAAGGCATTAGAAACAACTACCATTTGTGAAATTCCGTTTGCACGCTTAGAAGAGTTATCAGACAACATCCCCTCTCTAAAAAATCAACTGTTCAAAATAATGAGCAGAAAGATCTGTGATGATCAGCAAATGATGGTGCTTCTGGGCAAGAAAAATGCGGATGAAAAAGTCGCCTCTCTTTTAATGAACCTAGGCGCCAGATTCAAGAGACGTGGCTACTCAAGCGTATCATTCCGTTTGTCTATGTCTCGAGGAGAAATCAGCAATTACTTAGGTTTAGCCATTGAAACAGTGAGTCGAGTCATGACACGCTTTCAGCAAAAAGGGTTTATAACAGCGCAAGGCAAAGAAATTTCTATTACCAACCTAGAAGAAATGCAGAAACTCGCCAATATGATCAAAGATTATGATCAACCAAATAAAGACACAATAAAGTAAGGCAAAAATTACTATGCTATATGATGATGCTTATATTAAGTCATTAATTAAAACTGTTGAGAACTGGCCTAAAGAAGGTATCAGTTTTCGAGATATTACCCCCATTTTTTCAGACCCCAAAGGGCTACGAATTGCCGTTGATGCCTACATTCATCGCTACATAAATGCCAATATTACTCATATCGCTTGTATCGATGCTCGCGGCTTTTTAATCGCTGCCATTCTTGCTTATGAGCTACAGAAACCCCTAATACTAATTCGTAAGAAAGGAAAACTACCTGGCGCAACCATTTCAGAAAAATATTCTCTTGAATACGGAGAAGCAGAACTTGAAATCCAGCAAGGTTCAGTAAAGAAAGGAGATACCGTTTTATTATTCGATGACTTAATCGCAACAGGTGGAACTCTCTTTGCTGCCATTAATTTATTAAAAAAACAAGGTGCTGAAATTAACGAAGTCGCCGCTATTATTGATTTACCAGATTTGAAGGGCAGTAAGCGAATTACAGAAGCGAATATTCCAGTTTATAGCTTATGCTCTTATGATGGTGAATAAAGCAAATCCATTTTTTAGAAGTAAATATAAAAAAAACGACATAAGGATGTCGTTTTTTTTATGCTTAAAAGATATTCATACTTTAGAAATAAGCAGCAAAACCAATATTTACATTTTCATTTAAGCGCACAGTATCTTCACGGTTTTTATAATCAATCGCATTCAAGCCATAACCTAAATAGACACTAATATTTTCTGTGGCAAAGTATTCTAGTCTTGCATGTGTTTCATGCTGCCTTAATACATTTTCGTAAGACAAGAGTTCGGGATAATAATACGCAGACAAATAAATACTGAAACGATTTGCTAGAGGGAAAATAAAACGGTAATAGCCGCCAAAACCAACGGAATAACCTGAATCATCTCCTTCTTCAAGTTCAGCATCAACCACTCTTGCTCTAACGCCTAACCCTATTTCGATAGGTTCAGCTTTGCTTTCTATTAAAACCCCACCGAAGGCAGATTGACCACCATCAGACGAATACACTGCTCCACCTTCAAAAACGAAAGGATCCAGTGACAGCCCCAAACGAAATTGAGCACTGTCATCAGACAAATAACCAGAAGCAGTAGAAGCATTTGCTGTAATGCAAACAGTACTCAAAGCTAAGCAACATAAAGTTTTCTTAAAACTCATTACTCGTTCCTATAATGAAATAATATTCAATTCGTCCATCATATCTGGTCGACTGGACAATTCTTGAAAGTTAAATAAATTCGTATCGGCCAAATGAGATGGCACAACATTTTGCAAGCTAGTGAATAAGATATCAGTTCGACCTGGGTATTCTTTATCCCATGATTTCAACATTTCTTTTACTTTTTGTCGTTGTAGATTTTCTTGGGAACCGCACAAATTACAAGGAATTATAGGGTATTTTTGTAACCTTGAAAATTTTTCTATATCTTGTTCTTTACAATAAGCCAATGGCCTAATTACTAGATGTCGACCATCATCACTTAGGAGTTTTGGCGGCATAGATTTCAGTTTACCACCAAAAAACATATTCAAAAATAAAGTCTCTAAAATATCGTCTCTGTGATGTCCCAAAGCGATCTTTGTTGCACCAATTTCATCTGCAAAGCCATATAAAGACCCTCGACGGAGCCTTGAACATAAACCACAAGTTGTTTTACCTTCAGGCACTAACTCTTTGACAATACTATATGTATCTCGTTCAAGAATATGAAAATCAACTCCTATCGAGGTTAAATATTCAGGAAGAACATGTTCAGGAAAGCCTGGTTGCTTCTGATCTAAATTGACAGCAACAATATCAAATTGGATAGGAGCACTCGCTTGCAAATTGCGTAAAATTTCTAGCATGGTATAAGAGTCTTTGCCCCCAGAGAGACAAACCATAATCTTATCACCATCCTCTATCATGTTAAAATCGGAAATAGCCTGCCCAGTTAAGCGGCGCAAGCGTTTTTGCAATTTGTTTTTTTCTGTTTTTTCTTTAATTTGGGGAGCTGAAGCCATTATTTGTTCGCACTAATTCAATTACCGAGGCATTTTACAATAGCAGTGCAAGAAACGCACCCACTTGTAGGGAAACGTTTAGAAAGCAAATGTTAACCATTATTTAAAAAGGATATTTTCAGCTTACATATCTGCAAAAGAGTCAATCAAGACACCAGCAATCATAACAGCTAAAAGTGCGGGAACAATCATGGGGGCAACACTTGCCATAAATGCAGTTAGTCCACCCATCGCAAAGCCACCAAAAAGTTTTAATAAGTCTTTCATCATTATTACCTAAATTACACTGTTTTATTTACCGCAAATAATACGCCAATATTGATCCATATCAAAATTTAGTTACCCTTTAGCAAGGATTCATTAACTCTAATATAGCTTTACAGTTGCGGCAAAAATATTGTGCTCCTTGCTTCACTTTATTATGACGCCGAATTGATAGTGTGTGTTTTTGACAACTACATTGGTACTCAAACAATTGACTAGGTGGCTTAGGCGTAAAATCATGCGTTCGATCAGGCGTTAAGTCATATAGATTGCTCATTATATTTTGCCATTCTCTCCCGTGTGGACGCACTTTGCTTCCATATAAATGAAAAACAAGCAGATGAGCAACTTCATGAGGAATAACAGTATCAATAAACTTTTTGGGGTTTTGCTGATACATATACAAATTCAGTCTGATTTCATTTCTCTGTAAATAGGCTGTGCCTGCAGCTCTTCCTCTCTGATTGAGTTTTACTGTTGGCATAGAAAAATTTTTACCAAAAAACTGATTTGCCAGTTCAATACACTGAATGACTTTTCTATCTATTAATTGCTTATCAGAAACAGTGAGTAACTGTTCATTACCCATTTAAACCCTCACGATTATCAAGAATTAGGAAACAAGCTAGAGCTCTACACATGCTTTCTGTCAGTGACAAGCGGCAAAATAGTGTGAGCTATATTATCGAGTTCATCCAAGCCGAGGCCAGTTAAACGACTTATAGCAGCCAATGTTTGAGGTTGATGCTTTGCAATTAATTCAACTTGGCTCAGGGTGATGCTTCCCACATTCTCTTGTCCGTGATACCACTTAAGCAAATCATTTCTAATGGATTGAGTTTGTGGCGGCAAATCCATGATATGGCCACTAATATGAAAGTCCGCAGCTATTACCACCTGCTCTTCCCCACGTAATATTTTCCTGGATTTATTCGCTAACCCTAATTGTAATGGGGCAAACTGCGCAAAAATAATATATTCATTGGCAATTAAATAACGAATTACTGTTTTCCAATTTATTTCGGATAGTTCAACGCCCTGAGCAAACAAAGGCAATTCATATCCTTTGATTTGGTTAACTGGTTTTGTTCTTTTACCCAATAGAATTTGAATAAGTATGTTAAACGACACTACGCCTTTGGTATGGTGGATTAAAGATAATAATTTTTGTGCGGCAATCGTCACATTTTGATCGTGTTGCTTTCTTAAACAACGGTCACAGGACTGACAATTCGTTATTGTTTCAGAGAAGTGCGCCATAATGGCTTTTTTACGACATCCCCTTTGTTCCAGCAGTTGAAAAAACTGCAATGTATCCGCTAATGAATCTTGTTTTGTAATCTCGTTTTCATGATCAAACTGAAATTGCAGAAGTTTTAAGTAATCTTGCAGGCCATATAACAATAAGCTTTTTGCAGGCCGACCATCACGCCCTGCTCTACCTATCTCCTGATAATAGGCTTCAATACTTGACGGTAAGTCCATATGTATGACAAAACGGACCTTTTTGATATCAACCCCCATACCAAATGCTGAAGTTGCAACCATAACCAGACCATTCTCTTGGGCGAAGCGTTGTAGTTTTTCAGTTTTATCAGCATTTGGCATATTGGCATGGAAGAACAAACTTATAATACCTTCATTATTCAACCATTGGCTCATTTCTTCTGCTTTCTTGCGTGACCGACAATAAATTATTCCTGTCCAACCGAGCACATCTTCCATTAAAAAACGTTTAATTTGATTTTTGGCGAGTTTCTTTTGAGATATGGTAATTTCAATATTTTCTCGATTAAAACTACGCGCCAGTATTTTAGGATCATCTAATTGTAGGGAGGCAATAATAGCGTTTTGAGTTGATGCGTCTGCGGTTCCACTCATGGCAATAATCGGTTTATGGGAAAACTTCTCTCGGATGACCTTTAACTCACCATATTCTGGTCTAAAATTTTGCCCCCATTGCGTAATACAGTGCGCTTCATCAACAGCAAAAAAGGCAATGTCAACATGCGACAAAACACCTAAAACTGAGGGTTGAGACAACTTTTCTGGAGAAAGAAACAATAAATCAACATTGTTGTGACGCAAAGCCCATACCAAATCATCTTGCTCACCAAGGTTGAGTGTTGAATTTAAAAACTCAGCTCGAATACCTATCGATTTAAGATAATTGACTTGTTGCGTCATTAAAGCCAGCAGAGGACAAACGATAATTGCTACACCATCCAAAAGTAAAGCAGACATTTGGTAAGTTAAAGATTTACCTCCTCCTGTGGGGGAAACCAGTAAAACATCCTGCCCTGAAAGTAAGGTGTTAATAGCCTCTTCTTGAAGAGGACGAAAAGAGGTATAACCAAACGTGTTAAGTAATTGCTGCATTGCTTTCATAAGCATGCATTATCTATCAAAGAGTTCTGTTTCGCATCGATTTTTCAATGCCTTTTGGCTAAAATGCGGTAAATTTACTCTTTGGAATAGCAATATGATGCACCAACCACTTGATGATTTAGAATTAGAAACTTTAGAAAATTTTCTCGATTCAGATCAGGTCCATGAAGAATGCCATAACTTTATTACTGCTCACGGTTTTTTAACTGCGTTATCTATTAGCCCGGCGACGCTTCCTCAGGAGCAATGGCAAACAATATTATTTGAAGAACTGCCTCAATTCGCTTCAGAGAAAGAAGAGCAAAAAATACGAAATTTATTGACCCGATTACAGCTTGAGATACAAAAAGAACTTGAGTCAGAAGATGATTTTTTTGTGCCATGCGATCTTGAGCTAGCGGAGCACGCAGATGAGCTAAGCGAATTACAAGAATGGGCATCTGGTTTTATGGAAGGTGTATTTTTAACAGAAAGTCATTGGTTTGCGTCGGAACAAGAAGATCGGGTTGCTGAATTGCTATTGCCGTTTATGGTCGCGTCAGATTTGTTTGACGACGAGGATGTTATGCAAATTCGCAGCAATCCTAAACTTACACAATCTTGTATTGAGCAAATTCCAGCCATTTTGACGGATTTATATCTTATTTTCCGTACTGAACCAGAAAAAAAAGTGAATCAGCGAAAAACATCTCACAAGAAAAAGAGCGGCAAGAATAAGCCTCATACAAAACGCTAACTTTTTGCCACCCTCAATTGAGCCTTTAGGCGTTTTTGCTTAACCTCAGTTACAGTTAATGCCTTTAATTTGAGAGCAAACTATAATTTAGGAACAAACTATCGGTATAAGATAAATTTACCGATAGTTTTTACTTTTATTATTAAATTTTTTATTCCCCACCCATACATTTCGGTGACAAAGGCGCAGATTGTTTTTCTTGCCATTCTTCACTGGTATAAAGATGTAGTGCCAAGGCGTGAATTTTTTCCATAGAGGCTGCCAACACCTGATAAATATATTGGTGTCTTTGAACTAGACGCTTGCCAACAAAAGCATCACTAACAAGTGTCAGTTTAAAATGTGATTCACTGCCTGGCGGTACATTGTGCATATGGCTTTCATTGATCAACTCCATAAACTCAGCTTGACAATGACTCTCTAGGCTCTGACGTATTTCATTTTCAACTTTCATAACATAACTACTGACATATTTTGATCACACACCTATCAGGCACTTTTATCACACACTTAAAGGCGCCTGAACCATAGAGTCTATTTGACCGGTTAATAGTTGCTTGCCCTTTTCTTTAGGGTAAGACACATCCAAAGAGACCGCACCGCCTTCACGCCATACACTAATAATGGTATCCATGTTTGCCGCCATAACGGCACGTTTATCATCTGGCGCTGCGGCAATGACTTGCAAGCCAATATCTTTCATGAAGCCCATACAAGTGGATGTTTTCGCCATATCAATTTTATTGAATGCTTCATCAAACATGGTCAATGAAAAACCGCCAATGATGTCGCCATCAACCGACTCATGCAATCGATAAGTTGTTGATAATGCAGCCGCAATGGCAAGGTAAAACGGTATCTGGTGCTCACCACCTGAACCAGTTTGAATACGCTGGCTTAAGGTTGTTTTTTTATTACCCTCTTGATCCAAAATATCCACTTCAAAATTATAGAACTTACGATAATCAGCTAAATCTTGCTGCTTTTCTTCGTTATTAATAAGTTCTTGAATACTTGCAATGGCTTTTGTGTATTCCGAATTTTCATTTGTTGCTGGATCAAACAAACCACCAACATCAGCCTGATCTAGATGATTAAAGCGCTCAACCAAATCTAAAATGTCTTTCATATCCCCATTGGGATAAAAACGAAATTGATACACTTCACTATTAAATGGTCGACGTTTTAAACTGTGGTTCAGCTCTCTAATAATATGGGCAACCTGATCGAGCGAGTCTTTCAATTTTGAAACATAGTCACTTCTAAAGGTTTCTTCTGCTTCCTTACGTGCCAGTTCTGCTCGTTTCGCATAGCGAGCTAATTCGGTCTCTGAAAGTAATTGAATTTGATGATGAATATAGTTTTCAAATTCTTCAAAACGAGACTCCAAATAGTCCAGTTGCACGTCGTCATCCAGATTCGCATTATGATATTGGGCATAATGGTCAGCCACTTCTTTGCGAACTTTCTGATCAAGGCTGCGTGCTTTCTCTTGAGCCTTTTCTGAACGACTCATCGCTTCTTTGTATATTGCCGCTCCGTTCCCCATACTTGATTCAAGTAATTCGTAGCGTTCACTGGCAAATTCTGCGTTATAAGCAACATGACTGGTTAAACGAGTTCTCTCTTCATCAAGGTTAGACAGGGCCGAGCTCAACTGATTTTTCTGAGTTTGCAAACTACCATACAGTTCTGAAATTTGCTGTCGCTCTCGGTCGAGCTTTTTACGCTCTAATTCAACGTTCGCAATCTGCTCTTTTAATGATTCGATTTTGGCTTGTAGTTCGACATCATCCTGCTTTTGTAACAAACCAATTTCTTCATCAATTTGCGTTAATTCATGTTGCATTTTACCAGTTGCATCTTGGCTATTAGTTAAACTCTCAACGTCAATTTGGCTACTGGTTAGGATACGATTAATCAAGGTATCTGCTTGTTCAAGCTGATTATCATGCTGTAGCGCTTCAACCAGCTCGGCATTAAGCTTATGTAGCTGATCTTCTCTCGATTGCCGCATAGAGTCGGTGTTAATACCAACCATCATATGCGGAACAAATCGAATGGTAGAAATAGTACCAGACAGTTTTAGCATGCCATCCGCTGCCATCGCACTATCTTCACGCAATAATTGACGCTCTGTTTCCACTGGTTTGATGTTGCCAAGGCGGCGATTTAAATAGGCTTGAGCGTGATCATTATCACAAGAGATAAATTGCAATACTGAGTTTTGATCACCTCGGTTTAACCAAAGACGAGTTTGGGTAGTGTCAATCACACGACACCCCATCAACTGCTTTCTATGTGCTCTAAAAACACGAATAGCTTCTTCGGCATCTTCTGGATTAACAATCAACGCCTCTCTTTGCTGACCTAAATAACCTTCGATTGCGTCTTGCCATCTGTGGTCTATCACTTCTGCCAAATGACTTAGTGGCGTAGCCTCTATTCCAGCTTCTTTTAAGAGCCCAATTAAGCGTTTAGTATTATTTGATAAAGGCGTGCTACCGGCTTTCAAAGAAGATACATCCGCTTCTAATTGTTTGCATTCATCTTTTAAATTAAGAATATCGCGATTTAATTCTGAGCGACGGCGAAATAGTGTAGTTTTCTCTTGATCAAGTTGCTGGCTCAATTCATCTAATAGCGCTGTTATTGCACTTAAGTCACCGTCGATACTGCCATCGTCATTAATGACTTTTTGTAAATCTCCAGAACGGGCTGATAAGCCAGACAGTTCCGCAGAGAAAACATCACCATAGTCATACAAAGTAGCAAGCAGTTGCAGCAATTGACGACATTGAAGCAAGGCTTTTTGATCATTTTGCCCTTGAAGCTGTACCAATTTTTTTTGCTGTTCTAATTGCTGTAGTTTTAAGCCAACATCTGAGTGCTCATATTGCTGTTCAAAACGCACAAGCTGGCCTTGTAACTCTTTCAGTAAGTCATTGTGTTTGGCCAATTCCTGCTCGATATCGGTTTCACGTTCATGATGGGATTCGAACTGATCTTGTAGCGTATCTTGTTTATTACCTAATTCGTCAAACCGTGCTTCGGTTGCTACCCATTGATAATTAATCGAGGCACTTTCTTGCTGACGTTTTTTATCACAATCTTGAGAAATCGCAGTTAAGTCTTCGATTCTTTTCGCAACTTCTTGGGTTTTGGTTTCTAACTCTCGATATTCGTTTAACGATTTTTGATAAGCACTTACCTGTAATGGCTGCTCTGCTAACACAAATTCCTGCACAAAACGTGTCGGTGATGCGATAGGAACAAACTTCAATGCATTTTTAAAGTTTTTCAAGAAACCATCAAGAGAAATCAGGTGATCTTGTGAAGGGCTAAGCTCTTCTAAGTAGCGATTGATATATTGGGTTGCTGACGCGCTGCCTGACTTAATATACGGGTCAAGGCATGTTTTTTTCATCATTTCCCTAACATCATTCCAAGGCTTGGTTTTAAAACTGCGATTGCCTAAGTCTTCGATAAGGTCTTGTTTACGAATGCCATAACCAGATAAAACAAACCGGCCAGAAACATCTTCTTCTGGAGATGACATAGAGGCAGACAAACAAAGACCTATAGTGGATTCTTTCTCAGTAACTGTATCGGTAAATACCAACCCTAGATAACTCACTGCATCTTGACGTGGTTCGGTGCCAAATGCTTTGGCATTTTGTTGGCCTGCATCGATCATTCCTAGAATGTAAGAACGAATACTACGGCCGCTTGCTCGCCCATCATTGGCGCTAGCGTTGTAGTTTAAATGACGTTTACTGGCACCAGTTAATACGGTTTGAATTGCGTCCAGCAGTGACGACTTACCAGAACCCGTTGGACCAATAATCGCAGTATTACCACGAATTTCAATTTCCTCAGCCCCTAATAAATACCAATTAACTAAAACAATTCGACTAAGTTGCTTCATATTTTCACCCTATTCTTCATCTTCTGCTTCAGTTTCGGTTTCAAGGAACTCTTCGGTTTCTGATTCATCTTCTGGCTCAATACCATTAAACGATTCTAATTGACGTAAATACGCTTCGGTGATCACCAAACGTACTACAGGTGTGATATGGATAGACACATTCTTTGATTCATCCTCATAGGCTTTACCACGGATCAAAGCTCCGTGACGACTTAACAAGGTGAGAATATCTTTGAACCGTGTTTCACTTGGCAGTTCACGCTGAACTAAATGGGCATAACGCTCAAGTATCGTATGTGTATTTGTCGCCACAAAACCGTTATCTACTTCAAAATTTTCTACTTTCTCTTCATAGATTTGTCGTAAGACTAGTAAAAAAAGTGTCTCGTCTGTTTTCAGCCGAACAAAGGCTTCTCTCTCCACTGGCAACAGGCCAACCAATCGTTCATTCTCATTGACATACAATGTCATTCCTAGCGCTTCAAATAAGACGGAAAAATAGCTTTGATAGGTTTCAATCAGAAGAAAGTATTTACGTTGACCGTGTTTATATGCGCTAACAAACTGGTGAGCTAACAAGTAATTCGCAGCTTGTTGAAATTCTTGAGCGTCTTTGCCTGACTCTTCAACGACTTTATTTAACTCTCTTAACATTTTTCACTCCTGCGAATTACAACAAATTCTCGGCATTCAACAAACTCATGAACATCTAAATAGAGATCTGTAAACTGAACTTCGAACTCTTCTTCTACCTTTTTAGAATTAACACCTAACGAACCGATATATCGTAAATGGTCGAAACAAACAAAGTCTTCTACTGTTTCGATTTGGAAATCACTAATGTGTTTTTTCTCTAAACCTGACATTTGCTTTTGCATATAGGTTTGAAGCTTCGCCACATTTACCTGTCTAGCCTCATGGAATTGCCGCTGTATTTCCCTTTGCTGCAACGCTTTTTCCGAGACAACGGCTGTGGTTACGATTCGAGGCGCTGGCGGTTCTCGGCGTTTTGCAGGCGTCGCGGCTGACTCAAGTCCAAGTACACGAGCACCAATAATGCCTTTTAACACGGGGAATTGTTCACGTTTGGCAACTTCGGTAATAATGCCAGCAATTTTGTTTGCCATACCAGGGCGAGAGCTATCCATATAACGAGCAGTGTCAGCAGCTCGTTTCTCTAATCGATAGCGGTATTCATCAATCCGTTCTAAGCGCTGTTCGACATTACTGAATGTTAAAATAATTTCACGACAATCTTTTTCAACCGCCGCCTTTGCCTGCTCAAGAGAAATTACTTGCTGATCAGCATAGCACTGACTAATTATTGCTAGCTTTTCTGGCTCAGATAGGAAACCTTGTGCTAATTCCAAAATCTGACGTCGAAAACGAAACGGATTATTACTGGTCTTTAGCGTTTTGTAGTCAGCGATCAGAATCCCTTCGACAAAGAGGTTAAAAAAACCAGAGACAATTGTTTTCGGATCCCTACTAGCAAACAGTTCTCTTTGCAGGCTGCGAATCCCTAATAATATTTGGTTCAAATGTGCAGAGAATTCTCTCGCCGCTTCTGCGGCTTGATTTAACGTGACCCCACGTTCTTTGGGGGAACGAGCAACCGACTCTAAATTACTTAAAATACTCAATACCGTCGCCCCATAGTTGCGTTTACCATGATGGCTAATTTCAACCAGAGATTTCAGTAACATTGATATTTGTGGCGTCATTAGCACACTGACACGATACAGTTCTTGTTCTTCAACCAGCCAGCCCGTATTAACTAAACGGTGGTAAATGCGTAAGGCGTATTCATGAATGGTTTTTGGGGATTCAAAAGACTCTTTGTTATCTTCTTGCCAAGACAACATATCAACTTTATGAAGTGTATCTTCAATTGATTCAATAATGGTCGATTTGTCTTTGATTGGATCTTCGGCGTGATCATAAAAAACGTCTGATAAATCATACAAGACGGCTTCTATAAGCTGTTTATTACTCCCACTAAGCGCTTGAAATAGCTCATCGGGTAAATGATTAAAAAGCATAGATTTAAGGCACCTGAATCAATTGAATGCGGATATTGTAGGAAGTAATACGACTTACATTCCTAATTGCTCAGCAATAATATCTAACATAGCATTTTGAAGAACATCATGATCACCAATGGGCGCTAACAAATCAATCTCTCTACTTTTCGTAGACAATGCCTCTATTTGCTTTGGTACATCATGTCTGAGATGGCGTCCAGCCGCTAGAAATAATGGCAATACACCCACTTTTTTAACACTGGAAGGAAAGTTCGCCAGCACAGTGGCTAAGTCAGGCTCTGTTAATTCCATAAAAGCCAATGTGGTTTTACCTACCCCGTATTTTTGCTCTACTCTTTTTTGCAAGGCTTCAAAGGGCATTTTCCAAGCCGGATCGGTACTTCCATGAGCTAGAAGAATAATATGATCATAATTTTGCAGTTGCATCATTAACCTTATGTGAGTCAAAGGAAATATCAATCGTAGATAAGCTCTCATTCTAGCGGTCCTTACTTTGAAAAAAAAGCCTTGAAAAAGGCTCCATAGGAAAGTCTCGAAAAAATGCCGAAAAATTTTCATAACGAAAACAGACATTAAAAACCAAAAACTTCTTGAGCACGTATTTCTAGAAACGTTTGAGAAACACTTATTCGTATTTAGGAGAAAACATTATGCCAAGTAAAGCCAATTTGTTAATTACTGGAATCACTGGTTTTATTGGCACAGAGTTGCAAAAAAAGCTACTTGAGTGCGGAACTTACACACTATTTGGACTAGTAAGAAATGAAGAAAAAAAACGCTCGCTATTAAATCGCTCATCGCCCAAAAACGACGCTATTACTTACATAACATTGCAAGATATTGAAAACAAAAAATATTACTTTGACACGATTATTAACTTAGCGGGAGAAAACATTGCGGGCCAACGTTGGTCAGAAAAAAGAAAACATACGCTCTACAGCTCAAGAGTTACTTTGACCGAACAGCTTTATAGTGCTCTAGAAACCAAGCCAAAGCATTTTATTTCAATGTCCGCCATTGGTATCTATGGCGCAAAAGAAGGTGCAAAAAGCAAAAAAGTTTATGATGAAAACCATGTAAGTTCGCAGAAGTCATCTTATGATTTTCCTGCTGAATTATGCCAAGCATGGGAAAACAGTGCTCAAGCGTTTTCTCGCCATGAAACCAGAGTATGCATTGTACGTTTGGGCGTGGTATTGGGCTATGGTGGCGCTCTTCAAAAAATGTTACCCGCATTTAAAATGGGATTAGGTGGAAAAATAGCATCAGGAAAACAATGGATGCCGTGGATACATATTGACGATGCCACAAACCTTATTCTTTTCCTCGTAGAAAATCAGAATCAAAAAGGCATTTTTAATGCTGTTGCTCCTCAACCAACTAGACAAGAATTTTTTGCCAAAGCCCTTGCTAAGACACTTCATCGCCCCTGCTATCTTGCTACACCAAAATGGTTATTGGATATTATATTTGGCGAAATGGCATCTCTGCTGACCCACGGAGTACGAGTTTACCCATCAAGAACGTTAGCTGCTGGTTTTTTATTCAAACATGATCGCCTGCTTGATGCCTTGCATAATTTGTATTCAAAATCTTAGAAATTCGCCTTCTCAAGAGCCTATCGAAAAGGAAGAAAGAAAAGGAAAAAGTAGTTTTCTTCTTACGTTAAAACTATTACCCAAATATCTAAAATTCATTAAAGCAAGGTAGGCAGATAAGAAAAAAGTTCAGTATACTGCCGCTAATATGTAAAAAAATGTTGTGGGTCAATCTTTTTTGGCAGCGTTATGTAAATAAACCTGCTTTGTTTAAAGAAAGCAGAAGATATTGTATCTGCTTACTAAATGGCATTGGCTAGCAACTTATAATTAATTAAAAAGCAGCATAAAAACGGACTAAACAATTATGACAATAAATACACGTTTGATTATTGGATTTGGCATCATCTTAGTGATGATGGTTATCCTGACTGTTATCAGTATTCATCGAGTAAATTTTATCGACAACACTCTCACTCAAATTACTGATGTTAACGCCTTAAAACAGCGCTATGCGATTAATTTCCGTGGCAGTGTACATGATAGAGCAATCGCACTACGCGACGTTGTTTTTGCCCGTAATAATAGTGAATTACAGGCATCTATTAATGAGATAAAAGAGCTTGACGAGTTTTATCAAGACTCAGCAAAAATGCTTAACCCTAATAGCATTGATATGACCGCTACCGAAATTACCATTTACGAAAAAATTAAGAGTATCGAAAATAAAACGTTACCTTTAATCGAAAAAATCATTCAAGACAAACGTAATAACAACCTAGATCAAGCCACAACCGATTTATTAAACGAAGCCAAACCAGCCTTCATTGACTGGTTGGCGGCCATTAATGAGTTTATCGATCTTGAAGAAGCGACAAACCAGCAGGCAACAATTGAAGCAAGAAGTGTCACCAGCACCTTTCAAACTTGGATGATCGCTCTAACCAGTATCGCCACCATCATTGGCATTACTGTCGCTTATCTGATTGCTGTACGCATACGCAACGCTGTTGGTGGAGAGCCTCAAGAAGCGGCTCAGGTTATCGCAAAAATTGCCCAAGGAGATTTAACCGGAACCGTTGACTCTTGCTGTACTGGCAGCATGATGTCTTCAGTGCAGATCATGCAAAAGCAGCTTGATAAAACCGTTAACAACATTATTGAGTCATCACAAAAACTATCACAAAGTTCAGCAACCGTTGCATCAGCATCCCAACAGGCTTTAGTCGCTGCGGATAATCAAGTCACTTATACCGACTCTGCAGTTGAACGTTTAGAAGAAATGAGCCATAGCATTCATTCCGTTGCTGAAACAGTTCGACAAACTGAAAGCAATTCGAAAGAAACCGCAGATCTGTCACAAAAAGGTCGTAAAGCCGTACAAGATGTTGCAAATGAAATCGAGCACATATCGCAAACCGTGAAAGCAACAGTTAGTCAGGTCAATGTTCTACAAGAAAAAGCCGGGGAAATTGGCGATATTATAAACGTTATTCGTGGCATCTCAGAACAAACCAATCTACTTGCTTTAAATGCGGCCATTGAAGCAGCACGGGCTGGAGAGACAGGTCGAGGATTTGCTGTTGTTGCCGATGAAGTACGACAACTAGCCCAACGAACTGGCGATGCAACCGGCGATATCGAAAAGATGATCAGTCAAGTGCAAGACAATACTCAAGCCTCAGTTGCGGCAATGGAAGCGACTGTTCCACAAGTTGAAAACGGCTTGAAGTTAACCCATGAGGCCAATAGCTTACTTGATGATATTCAACAGCAAGCACAAGATTCTCTGGATAAAGTTTTGGAGGTTGTCGACTACACTTCGAAGCAGGTTGAGACGATTTCAGAACTAACAACGGGCATTGAAGAAGTCGCCAATATGTCTAAAGAAACTAGCTTGTCTCTGAAAAATAATGCTCAAGAAGCGATCTCCTTAGAACAGTTATCTAATACGCTCAAGCAAGATATTAACTACTTTAAAGTAAAATAGTCTAAAGAAAGTAATGTCCATTAGATTACGAAAGCAGTGAGAGAGAAGCTTATCAACTCGTTTCGCATCACACTCAATTACCCAGCATTAACTAACTTGGGGAAGATATTGAAAGTATGGCAAGTTGCCCTATAATTTAGGGCATACTGCCAAAAAAAGGTGTTAAATATGAATACCGTAACATTCAATGTGAAATCTGCTTTAAATACTAAGGAACAAAAAACACTTGCCGAGCGAGTCCTTGAACGAGTATCGAAAATGACGAGCCTCGTAATTAGTGGTGAAAAAGACTTTAGCTTAATTGCGTTAGAAGGTGCTTCCACGCAGGCTTTTGAACGCTTTGTTACTTTTGAACCAATGGGCAACACAAGTTGGATTATACCTAAGCGCACCCTCAGTCACCGTGTAGCAAAGAAACAACGTCTTACTACAGAAGAATCCGCCAAGTTACTAAGAGCAGCACAAATAATTGCATTAGCGGAAGAAGTATTCAATAACTCTGATAAAGCCCATAAATGGCTTGATACACCCTTCTCTGAGTTTGATAACCTAACGCCAAACGAATATATGAAAACAGAGTTTGGCGCGTCTATGATACGTGAAGCTTTGTATCGTTTGCATGAAGGCTATTTCGCATGACCTTATGGAGAATCAGCAACTATGCTGATTTAATAAAGGGGCTTGGAGGTATAAGCCATGCTGGACGATGGCATAATCTAGGAAAGCCAATTGTGTACTTAGCTGAGCACCCCGCGCTAGCGTTATTAGAAATTCGAGTCCATTTAAATGTTGATTTGGGTATTTTGCCTGATAGCTTTCAACTGCTAAGAGTCGAGTTTAATGACTCAATATTGGTAGAAACAGCAGAAACGGGACTTTGCGAAGAAGAATTACGTAATCAAAATATTACACGAAAAATTGGGGACACATGGCTAACCAATAGCAAAAGCTCTTTACTCAAAGTACCGTCTGTTATTATCCCTAAGTCATATAACTATTTGCTGAACCCGCTTCACGCTGATGCCAAGCATTTTGATATTGTAGATGCGTATCAATACCCATTTGATCAACGATTATTCAAGTAAAATACTTCAATTCGATATTTTAAAGTTCTCTTGATGTATTCATTTACTAATCAAGCCGCTTAACAGCACAACAAATTTAGACGTAATAGCAAGTGAAACGGCAAGCATTCTATTTTGCTTCACCTGCGATTCCGCCTAATTAACGTTGTTTTCCTCTGTTTGCTCAGTACTACAAGATATTATCTAACTCAGTTATCAGCCTAGTCACATCTTCTTTTGACGTATAGTGCACTAACGAAAACCGTAACACACCGACGTCAGGTTTGATATTCATGGCTTCCAAAAGGCGAGCAGAATAAAAATGCCCTGCACCACACAAAATACCAACTTTCCCTAATTTCCGCGCTAGATCATGAGGGGCAATCATTTTTGTTGTGACTGATACAGTGGGTGCTCTTTCTATTGGATTATTTGGTCCGATCAATTCAAGTTGAGAGTGGCTATCAAAATAGCTAAGTAAGTCAGCTAAAACATCTTGTTCACTGGCATGCAGTAAGGTTCTAAGCGCTTCGGCTTTCTCTTTTTGAGTTGACGTATTTTCTAAATGATGAACACAAATTGCCTCAAAATAATCATCTACTCCCTTAACAGCAGCAATTTGAGCATGATCAGGACCTGCTGGCATTAACCTTTTTTCCCTTACATCGCCATTAAAATAATGACTTTGATTTGACAGCTCAGACGCCATTTCCTTATCAATTACCATGACACCTTGATGTGGGCCATATACTTTGTAAAGTGAAAACAAATATATGTCAGCACCCAACGCCTTAACATCCGGTAATCCATGTCCAGCAAATGATACACCGTCAACAACAGTGCGCACGCCATGCTCTTTGGCAATACGGCAAATCTCAGCAACAGGGTTAATGTGAGCAACAATGTTAGAACAATGGGGAAACGTCAGCAGCTTGGTTTTAGGGGAAATAAGCTCTAACAAATCTTCTAACAATAGAGCGCCGCTCTTTGTTTCAACCTGCCACTCCTTAATTAGGATGCCTCGCTGAGCTAAACGACGCCATACGCCACTGTTCGCCTCGTGGTCTTGATTGGTTACAATGATTTCATCGCCCTCTTGTAGCCAACCAAGCATGGCTTGTGAAAGCATGTAGGTATTTTGCGATGTTGAGGGGCCAAAATATACATCTTCCGGCATAACATTCATCCATTTTGCCAATGCAATATAGGCTTCATCCATCATGTTACCGGCTTTTTCGGATACTGGATTAGGATAATAGGGTTGCACTTTACATTGGCGATAATAGCGATTCAGTCTATCAACAACCTGACGACAGATATAAGACCCACCAGCATTCTCCAAAAAAACGGTATCTTTTAATGAGCTTTCACTAAAAGCAGGAAATTGCTGCCTAACAAAATTTATATCAAGATGATCCATGTTCACTCCTCTGCACTGACAATCTAGTTTAAGAAAGACTTATTCGTGCCTTCCTGAATTTAAATCGGTACACATTTCCTCTCAACGAAAATGCAATCGTATCGCTTTAACTCATACTTTAGTTGAAAGACCATGACAGTGTCTTTGCACAATTTGCTTGCTAAACGACTTTTTTACTACAAAAATGTCATAAATTAATAAGATAAGATTGAAATCATGCAACAAATACCTCTTGATCGACACGATATCAGCATATTGAGCTTACTACAGGAAAATAGTCAGATTCCCCGTTTGGAATTAGCCGAAAAAGTGGGGCTATCCGCCTCACAATGTTTTCGTCGTATTAAACGCTTGGAAGATACGCAACTCATAAAAGGGTATGCCGCATTAGTTGATAAAGATAAAGCGGGTATAGAAGTATCTGTTGCGGTACTCGTGCAATACCGTAAATCAGAGCTGCAAGCACGAGAGAAACTCATTGAGTTGATTCAACGTATCGACGAAATTCAAGAATGTTATGCCATAACTGGGGAGCATGATTTTTGGATTAAAGTGCACTGTAAGACGATGAAAGAGTTTAGTTATTTAATTAACCATACTTTTCAAGTGAGCTACATATCAGGTTTGCACTCTTATATTTTGATGGATTGCATTAAAAACAAACAAGGTTTAGCGCTAACGACAAATCAATAACATTGTTTCTTTTGCCTTATTCTCAAGCGGACAAAAGTACTAACGCGTCTTTTTTCTTGGGACTGGCTTACCCTCAAAGTCGTCTAAAGTATGTCGGCATTCTGGGTATTTAATACAGCCCCAAAAATGGCCTGATCGGCCTTTCTTTAAAATAAGGTAATGCCCACAAACGCGACAGGGATACTTTTTGGGCGGTGTAGGTACGCCATTATCATCCGCGACAGTAACGTGGCAATCAGGGTAATTTGTACATCCCCAAAAAACATTCTCTTTGGTTGTAATTTTTTTCAGCTCAGATGAACAAGCTGGGCAAAAGTAACGTTTTGCTCTGACTGGCTTTCCTGCTTGGTCACCAGCCGTGTAGTCACATTGAGGGAAAGACTCACACCCCCAAAATAAGCCATTCTTGCCTTGGCGTTGTTTCAGTAAGTTTTGGCATTTAGGGCAACGATAACGTATGCTCGCCTTGCTAACATAGGCATCTTCCTGATTGGTAAACTCCGTTAGCCAAGTATGATTTTCTTCTTGATCGTTAGCCACCTCAGCTCTCCTTCATACCAAAAAGGCTAAATAGAATCCGTAATATCTTTTGAGCTTTGAGTACATTCTTGGCCTAGTTTACAGGTTTTCTGACTTGTTAATGACTCTGCACCCTTATCGACAAATTCCTTCATTTTATCGATTGCTTTACCACCCGATTCTTTTGCTTTTTCGAGCACTTTGTTAGTCACATCACTGCTCTTATCGATAACTTTTTTGGTAATATTAATGGTCTTTTCTTTTAGATCAGATGAGACATCTGCAGCAATATCCCTAGACTTATCTATTATATTTTTCGTAGCGTCTACTGTTTTCTCTTTCGTTTCTTGTGCTAACTTTTGAGTATTCTTTTTCACATTTTCAATTGTGACATCAAGACCTGAATCATTAGCATAAACAGGAACAACATTAACGAAAAAACACATAATGCCCCCTACTACCATTGGTAAAACTTTCATAATACCCTCTTATTAGATTATCACTTCATGAGTTTTTGCTGAGTGTTTCGTTTGCCTAGCGCTTCAATAGATATTACTGATTAGAATCGTAATTCGATTCGTTTTTAAACTTTGCTTTAAGGCAATTTTGCTGACGCTTTTAACCAAGGCAGCACATCACTGATATTGGAAAACTCTACAATAGATGGATATTTTTGCAATTCTTCCGCTGTTACTTGTTCATGAACCCAGGTGCTGTGATAAGGAATATGAATCGCCATTGCGCCAATATCCAATACTGGCAAGATATCCGATTTGAGAGAATTGCCCAGCATTAAAAATTCATCGGTATTAATTTGATATTGGTGAAGTAAATTAGCATACGTATCCGGTTTTTTTTCTGACACAATTTCAATGTAATCAAAGAAGTGCGCAATCTCAGAGCGGGCAAATTTACCTTCTTGATCAAGTAAATCCCCTTTCGTAATGGCCATTAATTGATAATCTTTTTTAAGCGATTGCAAGGTCTCTTTGACATTAGGTAAGAGTGTAATTGGGGTTGCTAACATGGCTTTAGATAACTCAATAATGCTATGTATCTCATGGCCTTGAATACGACCTTCGGTTAGCTCAATCGCGGTTTCAATCATAGATAAGGTAAAGCCCTTTACCCCATAACCAAAAATAGAAATATTTCGTATTTGTACTTTTTCAAGGTGAGAGACGATATAGGCTTTATCATGATAGCCCGTCAGCATATCGATAAAATGAGACTGGGCTTGCATAAAAATTTCTTCATTACGCCATAGCGTGTCATCAGCATCAAACGCAATTGTGGTTATTTTATTTTTTAACATTTATATCACTTACAAGCAGTCCAATTTTTTGTATTTTCTTCGATTAACGCCTTGTATAAGTCAACGTGGGCAGAGCTGTCGTTTAATGCTGTAATATAATCGTACTCTCGACCACCAGCATGCATAAACTCATCCTTTAGCTCAAAACAAATTTCTTCGAGTGTTTCCAAACAATCGATCGCAAAAGCCGGACTAATAATATTTATTGAAGTAACACCTCGGCTTGGCAGTTCGCTTAATGTGACATCAGCATAGGGCTTGAGCCACTCTTCACGGCCAAATCTAGATTGATAGACATGCGTCCATTCGTCATCCTTCAATCGCAAATACTCGGCAACCAATTCACTGGTTCGCTGGCAGCGTCTTGGGTAAGGGTCGCCATTATCGGCATAGCGTTGGGGAATACCGTGATAAGAAAACACTAAATGACGTTTACCGCCTTGCTTTTCCCATTGAGTTTGCACGGATTCCGCTAATGCTTTGATATACAAAGGATGCTCCGCATAATCATCCAACAGTGTAATAGCTGGCCAACTTGGACACTTTCCCAAACCTTTAAATAATTTATCGTAAACCGCCGCGGTCGTGGTGGCTGAAAATTGTGGATACATTGGAATAACCAATAGTTTTTTTACGCTTTTTTGTCGCAATAATGTTGCAGCATGCACAATACTTGGGTTGCCATAGGTCATTGCGTGAATAACAGGAATATTAGAACTTTGATCATCAGTATTCATTGCCTGTGACACCTTGCTCACTAAACGATTACCTAAAACAAGTAAGGGAGAGCCTTCATCAAGCCACACTTTTTGATAGAGTTTTGCAACTTTTTTTGGCCTTAAATTTAGGATAATTAAATTTAAGATCGGCTGCCAAAGCCAAGGGGTTAAATCAACAACACGTCGATCAGAAAGAAACTCTTTTAAGTAGCGCTTAACTGCACTCTTCTCCGGTTTATCAGGTGTTCCTAAATTAACCAAGAGCACGCCATAATCTGGTGATTTTTCCTGCATGGATTTATTCTCTCTTCGAACGTTTATAAAATAATGATGATTAATATTGTTGCACTGTTAGAGAAGATACGAATAAGCTTCTCTCAATAAAATAGCACTTAAGAAAGCAAAAAAAATCCACCGTAACCATAAAAAATCCAGTACATTGTGATGGTGGCGTACCAACCAAATGGCCAAAAGACCAATCACACTCAAATACACCACCCCAGGCAAGTAGATGTAGCCTAAGTTATCACTAAGCAATGCCAATTTCTCTGGCAACGCCGGCAACATAAAACTGCAACAAGCAGCAAAACTAATCAAGGTCGCAACAACAATGCTATTGTCAGGTTGGAGACGGTTACCTTCCGCTAGTTGAATTAACTCTTTCCCTTCATTTCCTGTCCAAACACCAAATATGCTAGCCAATAAATACATCCCTTTTTTTCTGTTGGAGCTACTCAAGTAATTATTATTCAGTCGTTTGGACCAAATAAGTAGCAACAGATAACAACTTAAACAGAAAAGGAAAACCAGAGTAATAAGTTCCTCGGTAACGATTCCTAGTAACTGTGCAGTAATCATGGCGGCAATAACGCTTATTGGTGCTTTTGCAATCTGGGTAGTTATTCCATTACCAACTAATAAGGTAGTTTCTTGACTATTACGCGCCTCAAGGGTAAAGCGGATTAAAGAAAACACATTAAGAATAAAACATACCGCAAGACTCGTAGCGATAAAAACAGGTAAAGCAATAGATTGTAAGAAAAGCGGTAATAGAGGCTTGAGACTATACAGACCTACTAACAAAACTAAACCAAAGCTCATCCCTGTAGTTTTGGTATAAACGCCCGCTGTAAAAGCGACTAGACCAGCCAAAAAGCCAAAAGCAATAACATCTAACATTTTAGTTACTTAATAAAGGAAACTGCGACACCAATAGAAAAGGCAGCAATTTGCTGCCTTTTGGATGAAAGAAATTCAAGGGGTAAATTATTCTCGATAAACCACATCACGGATACGACCTTGAATAACTGTGGCTAACTTGTCAGGCTGAAACTTAGATAAAAAATCATCACAACCTACTTTTTGAACCATAGCCTTGTTGAAACTACCACTTAAAGATGTATGCAAAACAATATACAGCTCTTTTAAGCGAGGGTCTTCACGTATTTCACGAGTTAAACGATAGCCATCCATTTCGGGCATTTCCGCATCGGTAATCATCATCAGCAACTTAGAAGGCACATCTTCATCTAGAGTTGCCCAATTTTTCAGCATTTCTAATCCCATTTTACCGTTAGAGGCTGTATGAACCGTTATTCCCATATACTCTAATGTCCCTGTACATTGGGCTAGTGCGACCGATGAATCATCAACTACAAGTACTTCCAAGCCTTTTGCTAACGACAATAAGTCTTCATCAATCACATCTTCACTGACTTTGGTATTGTAAGGGGAAATTTCAGCTAACACTTTTTCAACGTCAATAATTTCAACGATGCGGTCATTTACTTTTGTAATAGCAGTTAAGTAATTTTGTTTTCCAACTCCATCTGGCGGCGGTAGAATTTCATTCCAGTTCATATTAATAATGCGATCAACTTCACCTACCATGAACCCTTGAATAGTATTGTTATATTCCGCCACGATTAAATTACAGTTTTGATCGGCAGGTAATGCTTTTAAGCCAATAGAAAGAGATAAGTCAATCACAGGGATTGTTTTACCTCGAAAGTGAGTTACACCACTAACAGAAGGATGTCGATGAGGCATTTCATTTAGCTTTGGGAGCTGTACCACCTCTTGCACTTTAAATACGTTTATTGCAAAGAGCTGCATGCCAGTTAAACGAAACATTAATAGCTCTAGTCGGTTTTCACCAACCAATTTCGTTCTCTGGTCTACTGCATCTAACATCCCAGCCATAATTCACTCCAAACTTAACTATGTTATATATCCATACATTATAAGCATGATAGCCCATTGTGTAAGCGCTTATTGTATTTTTGTGCTCTTTTTCACTAATTTATCCCATTACTTGCCACTCAAATATAGCAAAAAAACCAATTTCATCACTAAAATAGCAGGCAAAATGTTATGAAGAGCTTAAAACCATCATGATTGATATTGGCGTAAATTTAACTCATCCATCGTTATTAGATAAATTGGAACAAAATATAACACTATGGCAGCAACAAGGTATCAGTAATATTATTGCCATTGCTTCTGATTTAGAAGAAAGCCAGAAATTACAAGCCATTTGCCAACAGCACAATAGTATCTATCAAACCATTGGTTGCCATCCTCATCAAGCAAAAACATGGCATACATCAAGCAATTTCTTATGCCGTGATCTGATACAAAACAGCCCTACTTGCGTAGCGGTTGGCGAAACAGGCTTAGATTTTAATCGTAATTACTCAACACCAGAAGAGCAGATAACGGCCTTTGAGTCGCAAATCCAGTTGGCATTAGAAGTTAATTTACCGTTATACCTACACGAAAGAGAAGCCGAAGACACACTGCAAAGCCTCCTAGTCAACCATGCATCTCAGTCCTTAGCATCAACACCATTAACAGGCGTCATACATTGTTTTACAGGCTCAAAGGAAAGCTTGAAGCGTTATCTTGATCTGGGGCTCTACGTTGGTATAACGGGTTGGATATGCGATGAAAGGCGAGGTCAGGAGTTACAAGAGGCAATTCAATACATTCCAAAAGATCGAATACTATTTGAAACAGATGCGCCCTATTTAACACCAAGAACATTGAGACCAAGGCCTAAGAAAAATCATCCTGCTTATTTGCCTCATATTGTTGAACAAGCAGCTTACTATGCTCAAATGAGTGCTCAAGAGTTGATTTATCACAGCATTGAAAACACTAAAAAATTATTTCGAATAGATGTGCCTATATAAGCAAAATAATTAAATGCTAGCGCATGATTCAGTTGGATTTTAGACTCAGATAACGTCTACCACTAGGCTGACGCTGCCAAAGGTTCTGAATGTCTCCAGCGTCAAAAGGCCAATTCAGTTCCATATTACCTACTTGCACAACAGGTATCCGTAGAGCCATGCTTTCTAGCAAAGCTGGATCGTCGACAATATCAATCTGCTTGATAACAACACTATTTGGTAATGATTGCTGAATGAGTGCCAAAGCCTGATCACATAAATGGCACCCTAGCGTGCCAAAAAGCAAAATATCTGAATTAGATCCTGTCATATCTTTTGTGCTATTTTCCGTATTCATAATAGGTTTAAATTATAACAACCCCATCTGCTTCGATGTTAAATCTGCCATCGATGTGCCAAATAAAAGCAATACACTGTCTGCTATTGGCTCAATTTGTTTTTCAACATAATGATCATAGTCTGGATTGATAATTGGATCATCCGCTTCAAAAGGCTGCACCCCTGAACGACTATAATAGTAAGAAATAGTGCAGCGACCTTGGGCATATTCAGGCTTTATCCCTAACTCTGTGCGGCGACTATCCGCCAATCTGGCCGCTTTAACATGCGGTGGCGTCACTTTCACATAATGATTTAAAGGGCGAGATAAGCGTTTTTGGTAAATGAGTGCCTCATCATAGGTTCCGGCATATAAGTCCGTTAACACCTGGAGAATATAGTCCACCGGTGAAAGATCATTAAACACGTGTTCAAACAAGCGTTTTTGAAATGTGCGTGCAAAAGGCGTCCAATCACTCCGTACGGCCTCTAACCCTTTGAAAACAAGCTCTCCTTTAGCTTGCCCTGCGTACCGTTTCTTGCTGCCTTCTACTTGGCCTCGAATCGTTGGCATAAAAAAACGTTCATAGGTTTGTTCAAATTCCAATTCTAAATAGCAAGCAATATCATATTCTTGCATACACCATTGCTGCCATTTTTGATTCATAGAAAGGCATAGTGCTTTGCCTTGCTTTTGCACCTCATCATAGGTTAACTCTGGCGATAAGGTTACAAACAAAGAATCAGTATCGCCGTAAATCACTGTTGCCCCTAGCTCTTCAAACCAGTTTTTTGTAATCGACAACACTTGATGACCACGCATGGTGATAGAGCTTGCTAATTCAGGATGATAAAAACGACAAAGGTTGGAACCAAGCACACCATAAAATGAATTCATGATAATTTTAATGGCATAACTGAGGATGGCGTTGTTTTGTTTTTTTGCCTGCTCTCTTGCTTTGGCTAGATGACTGATCAAGTTAGGCAAAATGGCATAATCCGATGCGAAGTTGGCTCCTAAAAAACCTTCTACTTCAGCGTCTGATTTTTCTATTCGCGCCAAAGGGTCCACTAAAAAAGTACGAATAATACTGGGATAAAGACTTTTAAAGTCGAACACTAAGACATTTTGATAAAGCCCTGGTTGGGAAGACATAACAAAGCCACCAGGACTGGATACAAATTCATCGTTGTCATGATTTGGCGCCGCTCTTTTGTACTGGTGCAACAAGGGTAAATACAAATTTTCAAAAGCCGCTATAGAGCCGCCAGTTTGCGATAAAGGAATACCCGTTAACTCCACCCTAGTCTGCTGTAATTCCAGTAAGTTAAGTTTTTGAAAAATACGCCAAACTAGCCGGCAATCTTGTATGTTGTATTTAACCAACTCTGATGGCGCTTCTTTATGCAATCGCTCAATTTCTTGCCAACGCTGGCTACCATGTAACAATTTACCATCGTCCAACAGTTCTTGACTGACACTATCTAAACTGTAAGAGTCGAATTGATAACCACCTACTTTTAATAACGTAATGCCATCCAATGCCACTCTTCCGGGAATATCTATCAAGCGTCTAACATTGGGGTCTTTATCTTTAAAGCGCCAACGATTTCCCCCCACACCAAAGTTCGGTTTTAATCCCAATGCCTGACAGCGTTGATCAATAAAATTTAAATCGAAGGCAATTACACTCCACCCAATAAAAACAGTTGGATTATGCAAACGTACAAAGCGCATAAAGCCCAACAATAGGCTTTTTTCATCGGGAAAAGGATGGATAGAATCATCTGTGAAAGTGTTTGCTGACACAATAAAGCAGGCTTCTAATTCACCAGACACTATCGCGATAGACAGTATTTCGTTACGACTGACAGAGGTTTCAATATCAAGTGACCAAATAATCCACTTTGGCTGGTAATCAGTTGGCTTAAGGCGAGCTTGCGAAAACACTTGCCCTGTTTTATCCATTTGTCCTTGAAAACGAACGCCACCACGAATACCACGTTCCATTAAAAAACGATCTTCTGGGCGAATATCGTGCTCGTAGTAAGCAAGCCCTTGATTATCAAGTAATTGCTGTAAATTACGCTGAATGGCCAAGCTTTCACAACTTACTAGGAGCAAAGCATCATGGGAAAAAGACGTGTAACCAGACTGTAGAATTGTGACTCTAGGTAAAGAATCAATGAGAGCAATAGCATCATTCACCACAAAAAAGACACTTTGCTGCCTCTCAGGTATCACTTTTACTGTACCTGAGTCGGTTTTGACCCAATAAGCGATTTCAATATGACCATCAACATCTCTTGATTGACGGCCAATTAAAAAACCCTGCTCTTCCTGTGTTTGCTTCCATTGTGTTAATGCTGATGGATTCTTATTCACGGCTCATAAACGTTTTTTGTACGATTTAAATGTTTGTGAGCAGAATAATACCATTTACCGCCTACGGAGAAAGACGAAACAACACTTCCTTGACATGTTGTTTCGTACCCAAGTTTATAAAGGGCCGACATTTATAAGGCGCTTATAAGGCTCTGAGCATACGCATAGGTGGTACTTTAATAACGGAACGCCCTGCAAACACCCCGATCAAAGTAACGACAGTAAAACCAAATACTGGTCCCAATATCCATAAAAGCGGATGAAAGCTTGGCGCAAGTTCAAAAACAAAAACCTGTAAACCAAATAAACAGACTTCAGCCGCAACCGCAGCAATCAATCCGGCAGCGGTTCCTAAGAAGCCAAATTCAATTAACATCGCCTGTTGAATTAACTGTTTGCTTGCTCCCAAGGTTCTTAGTAATGCGCCCTCTTCCAAACGTTCATCAAGACTGGCTCTAACACTCGCCACTAGTACCAAAGCTCCAGACGTCACAATAAACACCAAAACTAATAAAATCGCCTGCGATACTTGAGCAATAATAAACTGAATACGAGTAATTAAATCCCCTACATTGACAAGCGATATGGTTGGGTAATTAGACATGGTTCGGTAAAAATCTTGCTGTTTACTCGTTGGTACAAACACACTGGTTATGTAGTTTGCGGGGAAGTTTTCTAAAACAGCTTGCGGAAGAATCAGATAAAAGTTTGGCTGCATTGAGCTCCAATCTACTTTGCGAATCGAAGTAATGGGCAAGGTATGCTCTTCCCCACCAACAAACAAAGTCAAGGTATCGCCAAGGCGAATATTAATTTCTTCAGCAACATAAGATTCGATCGAAATACCTTCTGACTCGGCACTAAACGTCCCTTCTATTACTTGATTATCGCTACCCAGTGATTTAGCCCATGTCAAATTTAACTCTCGCTCTAACATTTCAGGCTGGTTGGTATCCGGAGGAAATAATTCGCTGACCTCTTCCCCGTTGATATGAGTGACTCGTCCTAAAATCATGGGATACCAGTCAGACTGAACTAAACTCAAATCCGTTAACTGAGACTTTACTTCTTCGACATTGTTTTTTTGCACGTTAAACAAATAGTGGTTAGGTGCATTTTCCGGGATTTGTCCCTGCCAATCAGAAATTAAGCTGGTTCTCATTCCTGTCAGTATCAGCCCAAGCATGATAATAAGAGTAAAGACCAACAGCTGAAATAAATTCGCTCCCAAACGTCGACGCAAAGAAGCTAACCCAATTTGCCAGCCACTCGTTCTTCCTGCACTTAAGCGACGCCCTAAGCTGAATACCCCAAAACCCACACTACCAACAAGACTTGCAACAACAGCAACAGACACCACCATCAAGGTCGGTAATAACACGCCACCGGTGTACACCACCATCAAAGCAAAACTACCGGCAAAACCAATAAGGTAAAGTAACCCTGAACGCCCCGACAAATGGCTAATAGGTTGTAGCACTGTGAGAGGTGAAATTGTTAACAAACGAGACATTAAAGGTACGCAAAAAGTCACTAACGACACCAAGCCTGTCATAAGACCGACCCACACTTTTGTCAGAGATGGGGGCGGTAATGTTGTCGACAACAATACATCTAATGACAAGGCAATCAGCTCTTGTGCAAACCAGCCAAGCACCAAACCAATCCCCGCACCTAGCGCAAATACCGCACACAACTGCCAAAAGAGAATTTGCCCGATTTTATTCGGTGTAGCGCCTAAGGTTTTCAATACGGCTGTTTGCGTTAAATGACGCTTCACATAGCGGTTAGAAGCCAGCGCCATTGCTACACCAGACATCATCACCGCCAATGTGCCAGCTAATAATAAAAACGATTCTGCTCGATTAATCGTGGCGCCAATTCCCTGCCCACCACTTCTTGGTGTACGCCACTCTTGGTTATCTGCCAGTTTCGGCGTAACCCACTGTGCCATTTGTTCAAGCACATTGCTCTCGCCCGCCATCATTAACGCATAACGCACTCGACTACCTGGTTGTATAATTTCTGTTGCCGCCAAATCACTTAACGACATGACTGCTCTTGGCGCAACCGCAAACGCTGACATAGAAGATCCAGGGTCGCGAACTAAATACGCTGTGATTAATAAGGCTTTTTCTCCCACCTGAACCGAATCACCAATCGCCACATTCAATAAACTTGCTAAGCGTGAAGAAACCCAAATTTCACCTGATTTGGGGCCAGCAATACTAGGAACACCTTCACCAAATAAGGATTGCTCAACTAAATATTCGCCACGTAGAGGATAACTCGCCGTTACCGCACTAATTTGTGATAGTTGTAAGCCGTCATCGCTAAACACCATCGAAGAGAACGAGGCACGGTTCGCAGTTGCTAAACCAAAATCGTGCGCTTGTTGTCGCCACTCATCAGGCAAGGCTTGGCTACTGCGAATAACCCTATCTGCTGCCAACAGGGTAGAAGACTGCAATTCAAAAGATGATTGCAAGCGATCAACAAATAAACCTATTCCTGTTACCGTAGAAACAGATAAAATTAAGGCGATGACCAATGTCATCACATCGCCACTTTTTAACTCTCTCAATAAAATACGAATCGCTAAGTTCATGCCTTACGCCTCACTTACTTCATCAGATTCGCTTTCATTTGATCTTGTTCTTGGTTCATTAATGCACCCACCGGCCATAATCAATTGACGCTGACAACGTTGTGCCAACTTATTATCGTGGGTCACCATAACCAAGGTAGTGCCTTGCGATGCATTTAGCTCAAATAACAAGTCTGTAATAATTTTTCCCGTATCGGCATCTAAATTGCCCGTCGGTTCATCTGCAAATAGTATTTTCGGGTTTGAAGCAAACGCTCTGGCGATGGCAACACGCTGCTGCTCACCCCCAGATAATTGACGCGGATAATGATCAAGGCGATGCTGTAAACCAACTTGCTGTAAAAACGCCATAGCCTTTTCTTGCGCCTGATAATCACCACTTAATTCCGCAGGTAACATCACATTTTCTAATGCCGTCAAACTAGGCAATAAATGAAAAGATTGGAAAATAAACCCTATGTATTCTCCCCGCAATGTCGCTCTTTGTTCTTCATTAAGATTTGATAAGGCATGCTCATAGATGTAAGACTCACCACCAGTTCCCACATCAAGACCTGCAATTAATCCCAATAACGTGGATTTACCCGAACCAGAAGCACCAACAATAGCAACCGATTCTCCTTCCTTGATTTCTATATCAATTCCTTTCAATATGGTTAACTCGCCAGCACTGGTTGAAACAGTATGGACTAGCTGCTCAGTTTTAATTGCAATAGATTGTGGACTTTTCATGAATCAAAAATACTCTACAGTGAATAGGTCAATGTTTCGTTTCTGGTTAATCAGCACCATGCTACTAACCACCGTCTTCAGTACTAAATTGTTTGCAACGTCTATTTTGGTAATGGGCGACAGCTTGAGTGCCGCATACCAACTCCCCATAAAAAAAGGTTGGGTAGCTTTGCTAGAACAGCAACTGCAAACAGACTACCCTGACTTACATATTACTAACGCCAGTATTAGTGGCGAAACCACTCAAGGAGGACGCTCAAGACTCCCTGACTTATTGGCAAAAAACCAACCCGACATTGTTATCTTAGAATTAGGCGCTAATGATGCCTTACGCGGTTATCCTTTAACAAAAACCAAAGAAAATTTACTCTTCATGATAAATGCAGCACAGCAATCTCAAGCGAAAGTGCTATTACTTGGTAATCGTATTCCGCCTAACTATGGCAAACGCTATAGCGAAGCCTTCTTTAAATTGTTTCAAGAGCTTGCCGAGCAACACAAACTAACACTTGTTCCCTTTATGCTCGACAAGGTCGCTCTCAACCCTGAATTAATGTTACCAGATGGTCTGCACCCTAATGCCGAAGGCCAAATAAAAGTGTTGGAAAACATTATGCCTGTTATACGTCCCCTACTAATGCAAAAATAAGGAAATTGTATGAAAGCTGTTTTTTTAGATCGCGGTTCATTTGCCGCCAATACACGCTTCGACTTTTCAGACCTTGTATCTCACTACGATGAGTATCAAATAACGGATGCCTCCGACACGCTCAGTAGAATACAAAATGCCGATATTGTGATTACCAACAAAGTCATCTTAAATGCCGACATACTCTCGCAGGCACCGAAAGTAAAATACATTCTCATTCTAGCAACAGGCACGAACAACGTAGACTTAAGCTATTGTCAAGCAAACCAAATCCAAGTAGATAATATCGAAGGGTATTCCACCGACACAGTACCAGAACATACCTTTGCCATGCTGTTGGCTCTAAAACGTAACCTACTGTCTTACCAACAGGCTATGAAAGACGGGAAATGGGCCAACTCAGATCATTTTTGCCTACGTGACTTCCCTTTAACCGACCTTGCCAATACCAACATGATCATTATTGGCAGCGGCGCACTAGGTCAAAGAGTAAAAAATATTGCCGAAGCATTTAACATGAACACGTATTTTGCCGAACGCAAAGGCCAAACGCAGTGTCGAGAAGGGTATTTACCTTTTGAAAGAGCCTTAAAAATAGCCGATGTTATTACGTTACACTGTCCACTTACCGACAACACAAAAAATATGATTGCTGAAGCAGAGTTTGCCCTGATGAAGCCTTCAACCCTACTCATTAATACAGGTCGTGGCGGCCTTGTTTCTGAAACCGCGTTATCCACTGCAATTAAAACACAACAAATTGCTGGTGCCGCATTTGACGTTGCCACCCAAGAACCCATGCCTGCTGACCACCCTTTGCAAGCGTTAACCGATTATCCTAATTTTTTGCTAACCCCCCATGTAGCCTGGGCTAGCGATGGCGCCATGCAAAAACTGGCCAATATCGCACAACAGAAACTGACAAACTTTGTTGAGGTAATCACCTCTAATGATTCATAAAGCATTTGGAGGCAGAGTGTGAAACGATCACTCTCTCTAATTTTTTGGCCTGCCTAAAAACATACTAAATATTATTTTTTAGTCGAGAAAAATAGTCAAAAATTACGTCCAGAAAAACTCGAATTCTCTTTATGTCTTTCTTGTCTTTATGTACCAATATCCAAATGTTCCAGCCATGGTCAGTATATACTTTAGAGACTCTTTCTAAACGCGGGTCTGTTTCGGCTAAAAAACAGGGTAAGTAGCCTACCCCTGCCCCACTAGCAATCAGTTCTTGGGTAACAAGAAGGTCGTTTACGTTAATGGAATTTTTTAATTCGGTGAAATCTTCTTCTACCCATTCCAGTTGTTCACTAATTTTATCCTTCCAGATTAAAGTCTTTTTTTCTTTAAAGCCGACTTTTTCTTTGTCTGCATAGAAAGCCATTCTTAAAGGGCCAAATGGTCTGCCGACCAGATCTTCAGGAGGTGATTTTGAAATTCTAATAACGATGTCTGTTTCTAATTTATCAAGTTTTAGCAAGTTATGAGTAATGTCGATATTGAGACTTATTTGTGGATATTTCGCACTGAATTCTGCAAGCGGGTTTACGAGTAGCTTTGTTACCAAATGGACTGGGGCGCTTACTTTTAAGTTGCCTTCAATTATTTGGTTTTTTCCTTGTATTTCCCTTTGTGAGTCAATCAAGATAGTGTTTACTGCTTTTGAGGCCTGATAGAGCTTCTCCCCTTCTTTTGTCAATTCATAGAATGGGCCATTTTTTATAAATAAAGACACTTCTAGTTCGCTTTCTAAAGCAGCAATATTTCTTGAAATAGTGGTTCTATTTACACCAAGTTTTTGACAAGCCTTATCAATTTTCTTTAATTCTGATAACGAGAGAAAGTAAGGCAGTTGCGCCCATATCTTGCTGTGCAAAATTGCAACTTTGGCAGGCATAATCGCTCCTTTATTTGCATTTATCCTCATCTTATTATGATGAAAGACACAATGTCTATAACGAAAAACACAACAAGAGAAAGGTGTAAATATGAAAAAGTTTTTGCTCAGTTTTAACTTAGTAATTTTATTATCGGTATTTCTTACGCCATTAGAAGCGTTAGCAGGTAATAAAAAAGGCTACGCTCTTATACAGATCAACATAAAAAATCATGAGTTATTTTTTAGTACTTATGGTCAAAAAGTGCCACCAATCGTTGCTAAATATGGTGGAAAAGCACTTGTTGCGACTCCTGCTGTTGATTTAAAGGAAGGCAATTGGAATCATAATTGGAGCGTTGTACTGGAGTTTCCGTCCAAGAAAAAAGCACTAAATTGGTATCATTCTAAGGAATATCAAAAAATAGTGCATTTAAGAAGGAAGGCAGTGGATTATTCCAACATTGTTATTGTGGAAGAATTTTCTGCCCCTACTAATTAATTCAACCAATTTCATGCGTGAATTTTCACTGTGAAACAGCAATATTGTTAGAGTGATGTTACGTTCACTATAGACTTAGAATAAAAAAACGGCTTCCGTGGAAGCCGTTTTTAGTTTGTCCAATTCCCTAATAAAGCAATGAGAGTGTTTGCAATCAATTGGTTGGGGTAATGTTTTCATACGCAGCGTACTTTTGTAAAATGCGAGCGGAAAAATTAAGACCCGCAGATTCAGGCGCAAGGCAATGTATGGTTGATGACCAGTTACTCGATATTTTGTATCAAGATGATCACTTGGTGATTATTAATAAACCTTCCGGTTTGTTAGTTCATAGAACCGCATTGGCGAGTCAAGAGCTGGATGCCGTTGTACAACGTCTCAATCAACAATTGGGGAAATGGGTTTACCCTGTACATCGCCTAGACAGAGGGACATCTGGAGCCTTGTTATTAGCCTTGTCCTCGGATATTGCAACTATGTTGTGCTCCCTTTTTGAACAACAAGCTGTCGAAAAACACTATTTATGTCTTGTACGTGGACACCCACAATCAATAGGAACAATTGATTCTCCATTAGCAAAATTAAATGAGGTAAAAGGACGAGCAAGATTTAAAATTGAAGGAACAGAAAAAGCCGCTGTAACCCACTTTCAATCCTTGTCTCAGTATATTTTGCCTCACCCTGTTAGCAAATACCCCTCAACCCGTTGTAGCCTACTTAAAGTAAATACAGAGCAAGGTCGCAAACACCAGATTCGACGTCATTTTAAACACATACGACATCCTCTACTTGGCGATACACGTTATGGCTGCCGCCATCACAACAAACTACTTACCAGTTTGGCTTTACCAGTAAGGTTACTCTTACACGCCCACAGTATGACGTTTACGCACCCTATTACTAAAGAAAACATTTGTGTTACAGCACCAATCGAAAACAGTTTTCAGTCTGTCCTAAACTATTTACAACCTTATCAAGTTACCATGTAGCTTAGCGATATAATCCAATTAAAACGACGCGTAAAAAAGAGTATCTTCATGAAAAAAAGCAACCTTGTTTATTCAACCGACAGCTCACAACTGTGTTCCGCTTGCCAAGAATACAAACCTAACTGCCAATGTGATCAGAAAGAGCAAGTTTTAGGGGATGGCAAAGTTCGCCTTTTATTAGAAACAAAGGGACGTAAAGGCAAAGGTGTCACCGTTATCACAGGGTTGGCCATGACAGAAGCAGAACTAAAACAATTCGCTAAACAATTAAAAGCAGCCTGCGGCACAGGTGGTGCAGTAAAAGCAGGCAATATCGAAATTCAAGGCGATAATCGTGATAAACTACTGGATTTGCTAAGCAAAAAAGGCATCCACGCTAAAAAAGCTGGTGGAGCATAAGCCATTTTTGCTGCTTAATGATTCCGCTAGCAATACAACACTAAAAAGGAAATATAGATTATGGGACATAAAGTCGAATTTGAAGTAAGAGATTATGAATGTGATTTACAAGGCATTGTAAATAATGCGGTTTATCAAAATTATATTGAACATGCCCGTCATAAATTCTTGCTTGATAAAGGGTTGGATTTTGCCCAGCTAACCAAAGACGGCATTTATTTGGTTGTGACTCGTATTGAAATGGATTTTAAACGCTCACTCGTTAGCGGAGATCAATTTGTGGTTGTCACAAGCGCCTGTCGTCAATCTCGATTTAAGTTTGATTTTTTTCAAGAGATACGCCGCATGACAGACGATCAATTGATGGTAAAGGCCAAAGTGACGGGAGCGTCTATTAGCCCAAATGGCCGCCCTATTGAATTGAATGATTTAGAAAAACTTTTTTCAGCTTAATTGTACGAGTTCAACCTAACATAGCCTAACCGTAATTAAGCAAGCATCCCTTTACCTATGCTGCCTCACTTTTTCAATATAACTTGGCTTAATTGAAGCGGCATTTTGATTTTAAAAACTAACAACATATAAAAACATTTAATCACCTAAATCGAACTTATTATTTGAATTTGTGAATAATAAAACTGAAAGAATTGGCTGTTCTGCACTAGTCAGGCGGGGGCGAATGCCAGTGCGAACCTTTACAGCCTGATTGAGAGCGCAAAACTGAAACAGCTCAACCCGCATAGCTACTTGCAACAGATTTTCCAGACACTGTCACAAGCAGAGACCTTGGAAGAGATTGAAGCCTTGCTACCATGGAATAGTCAGTTTCGCTAGGTGGGTTGGATTGGCGCTTACAAACCTATGGCGAGAAACTGGATAAAAAAGTGAAGCAACTCAACCAGTTAGCCGAGTCCATTAGAGTGGGTGAAAACGTCATGGTTATTCCAACCATTGACGTAATTAACCTCATCAAAGCGATTCGAGAATACCAAACCATCGCCGATCTTTACCTCAAACCCGAACACGATATTAACCCCTATTGGGTCAATGAAGTGATCGAGCAGTTAAAACAAAAAAGCGGTAAATTGCTGCTGGATGAGGAAGAAGCCAAATAACTAAACCAAGCTGTAAAACCACTGGCGTTGCAGACGTTGCGACAACCCCAGTGGTTTTTAATTTTGCATTGTTAAAGAACGACGTTTTATTTATTTTTCATGTATGGGCAGTACATGAAAGGCTATCCGTCTGGAGTTGGAACAAGTTGCTCTACTATTAAGTAAGCTTTCTCCATTTCTGTATCTAAATCATCGCTATAGACCCCATTATCATAAAGCATACGACCTTCATTATTTAAATAAAAAGTAATGTTTTTAAATCCATTTTTATCTTTATTTTTGGCAATATTTTTAATAGTGCCAAAGCCTTTATAATTAGATGGAGTTTCACCTATAGAAGCAATTACACTCTCTATGCAATCCATAACATCAGCTAGTTGGTCACATAAGTTTTTTTCATTCATAGACAGGGTCATCACAAAACCTTTTACTTAAATTGATCAGGGAACAGACTTTGAAACTCATCTAAAGTATAAGTTTTACCTGTTTTTCCATCTTTCACACTTTTAATCCAAGTATTTGGGTAATTTTGAGGGAGTAATATTTGATCTGCTCCACCTCCATGATAGATGCTATTTCCAGATTTAGATGTCTGTGGGGCAACTTTGCCAATATTTACTGTACTACCTTCAGGGATTTCTAATTGTGCCTCAAATCGCTGATTACTCCACTTTTGGAAGACAGCAGTATCAGAACGCGATGCATTTTCAGTAGTTGTGGCAAAACTGCCATTCGCTTTAGCCTGATTACCTGAGCCTCCAAACTTCCTATAAACAGCAACTGATTCGGTAGTTTTTACTGTAGCGTACTGTCCATCTAAAAAGGTATTTTTTACACTTCGGGGAAGTGTATCTTGATCGACAAGTTTTACTTTATTATTAATTGCAGTATTTATATTGGAAGGTATTTTTACTGTATTTACACCATCACCTCCCTTAGCTAATTCTTTGATCTTCTTAGCTGCATCCCCAATTTTCTCACCAGCTTTTTGAGCCACTTTCACACCAGGAATAGCGCCAACGGCTGCTATTACAAGCCCTGATGCTGGATCAATATCACCTTCATGAGTCTGTGCACTCATTGAGTTGAGGATTTTTTGATCTTCGTTGTACTCATAGTTGTTGGTGACTTCAAGCGCCTGCTGTGTGGTCGCTTTGTCTGCTTCTGTCGCAGATTGGTGCGGTAATGCTGGGTTATCATACTGGTTTGTATTAGCCAGCGTCGCATAGGCATCTATTTTTTCAATCGCTTCCGCAGAAGTGCGGTTGCTAAGTAACACATCATTGGCAACATCAACTACGCCATATTTAAAGGCGTTTTCTTGCTCTGTTGGGCTATCTTTACCTACGCTTGTTTTTGGTGTTTCCACCCCTAAATCGTGTAAGGTATCGATGATATCCGCACCATTGGCAACCAATACTTCGCCTTGTTTTTGTAGCTCTCTTAGTTGTTGCGCGGTTTCAGTTTGATGATCGTCCGAGATACCAGCGGCACATTTCACAGCAGCACACGCAATGGCGTTGAGTTTGTATTGCTCCGCTTGTTTTTCTTCTTTACTCAGCGCTTTATTGCCATTGATTTTCGCTCTGGCTTGATCAAGCAGAGTGGCTTCATCCCGATTGAAACGTCTTGCCTTCAAGTCGTTATTATCGACCTTGGCAATCTGCTGGGTGCCTGCTTTTACTGTGGCGCTGTTACGATTTTGGTTATTCCACGCCTGTTGATTGCTGGACCCTTGGGTGCTGATGCCATTTAGGCTGCTGTAAATGCTCCATAGGGTTTCCGCTTGGTTACCGTGTGATGTGGCAATGTTGGTTTGTTGATCTCGGGTGAGTTCGCCTGTTTTGCCTGTTTGTGCCAGTCTGTGACGGGTTT
>NHNK02000017.1 GCA_002173415.2 Marinomonas agarivorans | reverse complement strand
GTATCCATAGTCTCTCTTTTGTTAATGGGTTTATTTTTTGGTTGAATCAAACACATTTAATGAGAGAGAGGCGCTTTTTTCAACGTCACTCTTGTAGACACACTTTTTGGGACGGTATGTTTACTTCCAAACAGATATGAGACCACTACAGCGTGATATTGAATCTCATTAATAATGAGCTTGAAAGAGTATGTTTAAGGGTAAAACATTAATATACTGTGGAAGAGAAATGTTCATAAAGGAATTGTAATGAGATTTTGTTTGTTTACTCTCGTATTATTTTTTTCTGTCTCTCTGAATGCAGGTAGTATTTCTTTCGAGATAGGGGAGTCTTTTGATGAGTACCTTGATAGAGTTAGTCGTTATTTAGATGAAGAAAAAAGATGGATTAATAGTAGCAATAAATCTTTTGAAAAGGCTGCCGTTATGCCTTTTGATATTAAAGCTAGCGATAATTGCTCCTCTAAGACGGGGATTTTATTTCTTCACGGTTTATCCGATTCGCCATATAGTTTGAAATCTTTATCTCAAGCTTTAAAAACGGATTGTGTCTGGGTGCGAGGAGTATTGTTGGATGGTCATGGAACCAAGGCGGAAGATTTACTTGATGTGTCACGAAATGACTGGCGTAAAACAGTAAAAACTTTTGCTGATGACTTGTCGATCAATGTTGATAAGTTGTACGTGGTTGGTTTTTCCACAGGCGGTGGATTGGCACTTGATTATGCTGCTACTACTAAAATTGGTAATTTATCGGGTTTAGTTTTAATTTCTCCACTCCTAAAGATTAATAGCTCTGTTGATTGGTTATTAGTGGCTCTCTCTCCTTTTTTGAATTGGTTAGATAATCATGAGAGTGACGACTACGCCAAATACTTATCTGTTCCTGTGCCTGCCATGAAAGAAGTTTACAAATTAGCTGGTGAGGTGCGTAAAGTGCTTATTAAGAAATCTTTTGAAATTCCTGTTTTTATTGCTGCTTCGATGCAAGACGCAACACTTGATACCTCTGTAACTCTTAATTATTTTTCTAATTCCTTAGTTCACCCACTTTCAGAAATGAAGCTCTATGATGCTAATGCTAAAGAGTCTCGGCCTATGCACGACAAAAGAGTTCAAGTTATGTCGTCTTATTATAATGAGTTTAAAATTTCCAGTCTTTCTCACCTCGCAGTGCATATAAGCCCAGACGATCCACATTATGGTAAGAATGGTGACTATCGTAACTGTAGTTGGTATATAGATAAACCTGAGTTTCAGCTCTGCAAATCTGATCTAAATAATTGGTATGGAGAGCAAGGAGACTTGTTGAAAAGCAAGAGTGAATACGGGGCACGTATTACATGGAACCCTGCTTTTAATGAATTGGTTACAGAGATAAGTGGTTTTATTGAGCGTACATCAAAGTAGATAAGGTAATGGTGAAGGGGGGAGGATGCAGGACTTGTTAGATTTGTTGTCGGATGGTTGTTTCCATTCAGGTGAAGAGTTGGGGCGCGTATTAGGTGTCACACGAGCTGCTATATGGAAAAAGCTTAAGAAACTCGACCAAATGGGAATTCGCTTGCATTCGGTAAAAGGTAAAGGTTACCGATTGCCTGAAGAAATTGACCTTCTATCAAGCTCTAAACTTTCTGCTTCGGGTCTATCAATAGAGTCGCAAGTGCATTTTAGTGTTGCCTCGACTAATACAGAAGTAACAAAGTTTATTCAAGCCGGTAATAGTTTACCAATTCTCATTGCAACTGAGCTTCAAACAGATGGTAGAGGTAGGAGGGGAAGGCAATGGCAAGGAGGAAGAGTCGGAAAGAATATTCTAATGTCTATTGGCTGGCATTTTGATCAAGGTGTTAATGTTGTTGAGGGACTTAGTTTAGCGATAGGCGTAGCAGTTGCTAGGGTGCTTAAACAGTTTGGTACAGAAAGGGTTGGCCTAAAATGGCCAAATGATATTCTAGTAGGAGATAAAAAAATCTGTGGAATTTTGCTTGAAATGGTTGCAGATCAAGATAGTTGCGATGTTGTAATTGGCATAGGATTAAATTTAGCAATGGATAATCAACAAATGGAATCAGTTGGACAGCCGTGGACTGATTTGGCGAGCGAAATTATTAATCTTCCTGAGCGCAATAAGTTACTAGCTTTGTTGGCTAACGAGGTAAAAGATGTGTGCCTCTGCTTTGAGAGAGGTGATGGGTTAACCTCATACTTAACTGAATGGTTGCAGCACGATGCTTTGAAAAATAAACCTGTTCAGGTTGTTATAGGTGAGAAGACTGCGCTTGGTATTGCGAGAGGCATTAACTCCTCCGGAGCCTTGTTATTGGAAAAAGAAGGAGTTCTTACGGCTTTCAATGGAGGTGAAGTAAGTGTTCGCCAACAATAATGTTCTGGTTGTTGATGCTGGTAATAGCAACATAAAACTTACGGCTTTTGTTGGTGATGAAATTACCACCCGTCGAAGTGTCTCTGATGTAAATGTTACTGTATTGAAAGGCCTTCAATTCTTCCCTAGGCATATTTGCTTTGCTAGTGTGAGAGATGAGTCGAAAACGAAGATGATTTTGAAGAATCTAAAAGACTTTTTTGGGGAATCGCTGCCGATATACACCCTAAGTAGTTTATATACTTTATATGATCTAAAAAACCCCTATGATGACCCGAATCGGCTAGGGGTTGATAGATGGCTATCTGTTATTGCTGCTCGTTCAGAGTCTTTAAAGCCAACGGTTGTCGTTGACGCAGGTACAGCGCTAAAGATTGAGTTTTTAGATGACGATGGCTATACGGGAGGTTTTATTACTCCAGGGTTCAAAATGATGACAAACATGCTGCAGGAAAATACAGGAAAGATTAACATTACAGAGGGCAGATTTGAGGATCAAGGTCCTGTTATTCGTAATACAGAAGCTGCTGTTTTCAAGGGGTGTTGGCAAATGGTGTTAGCATTTGTTGATCGGATTTATCGAGAACATAGAGAGAGAAAATTTATTTTTACAGGAGGTTATGGCAGTCAAATTATGGATGAATTAGGAATAGAGGCTCATTACAATCAAGATTTAGTAGCTCAAGGTGCTAAGTTGATGGGGGATAAATTGGTGATGCAGAAATGAAGTGGTTATTCTTCCTGTTGGTTTTGCTAAATATAGGGTCTGTAACTTGGTACAGCTTGCAATCTCAATCTTCTGAAATAAGTGATGAAATATATGCTCCTCCTACCAGTGGCAATATTTTTACTCTAGATGAAATGCTTGAGCTAGGAGATAAGTTTCAGCAGCCTAAAACTGTTGTTGAAAAGCTTGATATCTCATTAGAAGGAAATAAGTTAGATCCTGCTCCTATTCTTAAGAAAGAGCCAACATCTACCCAAAAAGAAAAAGATGTCACTGTGAAGTTGGTGTGCCCGACTATTTATTTTGAAAAAGAGCAGGAAAAATTATCTATTTTGAATAAATTACAGTCAAAAGAGTTTGTTATTAAGGAGTATCAAACTAGCGGTGAAAGGGAAAAGTTCTGGGTATATATTGATGCCCCTGAGAAACGAGAACAGGCAATTAATATTGTCGATCAGTTAAAGTTGAAAGGTGTTGATAGTTTCATAATAAATAGAGGAGAAATGAAAAATAGAATTTCTTTAGGGTTATATTCCACTGCAGCGACAGCTAATGCCGAAAAAAATAGAATTGCCAAGCAATCAGGTTTGATTGTTAAAGTGTTCGAGCATACTCGAAACGTGCCTTTGTCAGTGCTTGAGTTTGAGGAGGGTGTCACTGAAAATGAATGGCGTAAGTTCTTGTCAAGCCTTGATTTAAACAAGATGATGATAAAGTTAGAAAAAAACTCCTGCTAGGTATTGCAATTAGTTTTTTGATTCATATAATGGCTCGCACCTTTTGGGGTTCTGCAAATATGTGATGCAGTAGTGGAGGGGTTCCCGAGTGGCCAAAGGGAGCAGACTGTAAATCTGCCACGAAAGTTTCGGTGGTTCGAATCCACCTCCCTCCACCAATTGCGGGTATGGTATAGTGGCTATTACCTCAGCCTTCCAAGCTGAAGAGGCGGGTTCGATTCCCGCTACCCGCTCCAGTGCTCATGTAGCTCAGTCGGTAGAGCACACCCTTGGTAAGGGTGAGGTCGGCAGTTCAAATCTGCTCATGAGCTCCACTCAAGAAATAAAAATTTTAATCCCGTGATAAAAGTTTGAAAAGTCTTAATTTGAGTGTTTCTAAAAAAAGCATTCTATTTACTTGCGAAACTTTTCGATAGTCGGTATTATTCCCCGCCCATGTGGATATAGGCCAGTAGTTCAGCTGGTAGAGCGTCGGTCTCCAAAACCGAATGTCGGGGGTTCGAATCCCTCCTGGCCTGCCAACTCGCATTCTGTTTTTTGCTAGGGAACATCTAAATGAGTTCAAATAATGAAGCTCAGACATCTCGTTTTGATATGCTAAAGTGGGGTGTTGTTGTAATGCTTGTCGCAGCTGCTGTGATAGGTAATGACTATTTTTCTGGTGAGTCTTTGTTGTATAGGCTTGTTGCTATATTGGTTTTAGCTGGTGTGGCTGGTTATGTTGGTCTTAAGACGGCTAAAGGTAGAGCATTTTCTGCGTTGGCAAAAGCTGCGAAAGCTGAAATTCGTCGTGTTGTTTGGCCAACTAGACAAGAAACGGTGCAGACTACGCTAATTGTATTGGTTGTTGTGTTGCTAATGTCCCTTTTTTTATGGGGAGTAGATTCGCTGCTTGGCTGGATCGTTTCTTCATTTATAGGTTAGGAGTTGCTCGTGGCAAAACGTTGGTATGTGGTACAAGCGTACTCGGGTTATGAAAAGCATGTTATGCGTTCATTAATTGAGCGTGTTCAAGTCATGGGTATGGAAGATCACTTTGGTGAGATTTTGGTTCCAACTGAAGAAGTGGTTGAGATTCGAGACGGGAAAAAGCGTAAGAGTGAGAGAAAGTTTTATCCTGGTTACGTCTTAGTGCAGATGGATATGGATGATGCTTCTTGGCACTTGGTCAAGGGCGTTAGTCGTGTGCTTGGCTTTATAGGTGGTACAGCAGATAAGCCTTCGCCTATTACTGATAGAGAGGCGGATGCTATCCTTCAGAGAGTTAGTGATAGGGTTGACAAGCCAAGGCCGAAAACATTATTTGAAGTTGGTGAGGTTGTCAGGGTTGCTGATGGTCCTTTTGCAGACTTTAATGGTGTTGTTGAAGAAGTTGATTATGATAAGAGTCGAATTAAGGTGGCTGTCCTTATTTTTGGGCGTTCAACACCAGTCGACTTAGAGTTTAGTCAGGTCGAGAAAACCTGATTTTATTAACCGGGTAGCTTAACGGCGTTGACCCAAGTGGAGTTTAGTAAAATGGCTAAAAAAGTTGAAGCTTATATCAAGCTGCAGGTTAAAGCGGGACAGGCAAATCCAAGTCCACCAGTTGGTCCTGCTTTGGGGCAGCATGGTGTTAATATTATGGAGTTTTGTAAGGCGTTCAATGCAAAAACTCAAGGTGTTGAGCCAGGTTTGCCGACACCGGTAATTATTACTGTTTATAGTGATCGCAGTTTTACATTTGAAACAAAGTCAACTCCGGCTTCTGTTTTGTTGAAAAAAGCAGCAGGTCTTAAGAGTGGTTCTCCTCGCCCAAATACTCAAAAAGTAGGTACTGTAACTCGTGCTCAACTTGAAGAGATTGCTACAGCTAAGGCAGAGGACTTGACTGCTGCTGATATGGATGCTGCTGTTCGTACCATAGCAGGAAGTGCTCGAGCTATGGGATTGGATGTGGAGGGTGTTAACTAATGGCTAAATTAACTAAGCGTGCTCGCCTTATTTCTGAAAAAGTTGATGCAACAAAACTTTATTCAGTTAACGAAGCTGTATCTCTTCTATCCGAATTGTCTACGGTAAAGTTCAAAGAATCTGTTGACGTCTCAGTAAATCTTGGTGTTGATCCTCGTAAATCTGATCAAGCTGTTCGTGGTGCTACTGTATTGCCGAACGGTACAGGTAAAGATGTTCGTGTTGCAGTATTTGCTCAAGGTGCTAATGCTGAAGCTGCGAAAGAAGCTGGTGCTGATGTAGTCGGTTTCGAAGATTTGGCTGAAAAAGTAAAGGCTGGCGAATTAGATTTCGATGTTGTTATCGCTTCGCCGGATGCAATGCGTATTGTTGGCCAATTGGGTCAAGTGCTAGGGCCTCGTGGTCTTATGCCAAACCCAAAAGTTGGTACTGTTACGCCAGATGTTGCTACAGCCGTTAAAAACGCTAAATCTGGTCAAGCTCGTTACCGTACTGATAAGAACGGCATTATTCATGCCAGCATAGGTTCTATTAGTTTTGATGCTTCGGCTATTCAAGGTAATTTAGAGGCTTTACTTGGTGATTTGCGTAGAGCTAAGCCGGCATCAGCAAAAGGTGTTTACATGAAAAAAGTAACCTTGTCCTCAACAATGGGGCCAGGTTTACTAATTGATCTAGGAACATTAAGTTTCTAAATTCAGACTTTGGGGTCTGTGCTTTCTGAAGAAGCACAGGCTGTCAAAGACCGTAGGAGCTGTAAGGCTTAATTTTTCCTGCGCAGATGGTGTGGCCCGATTCAGATTTTTGGATCCTACTCACCAGCAAGTGCCTCCTTAAACGGGGTGTTGGTAATAAAACAGGGTTTTAGTCCCTTTGTTAATCTAGGAGAAAATCAGTGGCATTAGGTCTAGAAGACAAAAAAGCCATTGTTGCCGAAGTAAACGAAGTTGCTAAGAGTGCTTTATCTGCTGTCGTAGCTGATTCTCGCGGTGTTGCTGTAAGTGACATGACTGTGTTGAGAAAAGAAGCTCGTGAAGCGGGCGTGTATATGCGAGTTGTTCGTAATACATTGGCTCGTCGTGCAGTTGAAGGTTCTGACTTCGAATGCTTGCAAGATAGCTTTGTTGGTCCAACTTTAATTGCTTTTTCTAATGAACATCCAGGCGCCGCTGCGCGCTTACTGAAAAAGTATGCGAAGGAAAATGATCAGTTAGAAGTTAAAGCGCTGGCTTTCAACGGTGAGTTGATTCCAGCAGGCGACATTGATCGTTTAGCAAGTCTACCTACTTACGATGAAGCTATTGCTCGCTTGATGAGTGTTATTCAAGGTGCAACTAGTAAATTTGTACGTACGCTTGCAGCTGTACGTGATCAAAAAGAGCAAGAAGCGGCTTAATTTAATTAATGTACGGTTTTTGAATTTATTTTATTTATTAATCGCGATTAAGCGATATTGTAAAAATGATAGGAATCTGAGTCATGGCTCTATCTAAAGACGATATTATTAATGCAGTGGCAGAAATGTCAGTTATGGATGTTGTTGAATTAATTTCAGCAATGGAAGAAAAATTTGGTGTTTCTGCAGCGGCTGCTGTTGCTGCTGGTCCTGCTGCTGAAGCGGCTGGTAGTGCTGAAGCACAAACTGAATTTGACGTTGTTCTTACTGCTGCTGGCGATAAGAAAGTTAACGTTATTAAAGCTGTGCGCGGTGCAACTGGTCTAGGCCTTAAAGAAGCTAAAGCGGTTGTTGATGGTGCACCTGCTACTGTTAAAGAAGCAATGTCTAAAGAAGACGCTGAAGCACTTAAAGCTGCTCTTGAAGAAGCTGGTGCTTCTGCAGAAATTAAGTAATTTAAAATTTGCTTAATTTTTCAAATCTCTGCGTTTCGTTGAGATGGCTGATGGCAATTTGTCGTCAGCCTTTTTGGGTTTGTAGCTCAAATAAAAATAAATTTTTTGGCAAGATCTAATATTTAGATCTTTATATAATAATGCACACAAGCTGGGGAGTGCTGATGGCTTACTCATACACTGAGAAAAAACGTATCCGTAAGGATTTCGGTAAACTGCCGCCCGTTTTGGATGTCCCATATTTGTTGGCAATTCAGCTCGAATCGTATAGAAGTTTTTTACAAGAAGGGACTCCTCTTGCTGAGCGACAAGAGTTAGGTCTGCACGGAGCATTTAAGTCCGTCTTTCCAATGGTTAGTTTTTCTGGTAATGCAGCATTAGAGTATGTTGATTATCGTTTGGGTAAGCCTGTTTTTGATGTTAAGGAGTGCCAGCTCCGAGGTGTGACCTATGCTGCGCCTTTACGGGTTAAAGTTCGTCTTATTATTTATGATAAAGAGTCTTCAAATAAGGCGATAAAAGACATTAGAGAGCAAGAAGTTTACATGGGCGAAATGCCTTTAATGACAGATAACGGTACTTTTGTCATTAATGGTACGGAGCGAGTTATTGTATCTCAGTTGCATCGCTCTCCCGGAGTTTTCTTTGATCACGATCGTGGTAAAACACACTCTTCAGGTAAATTGCTACATTCAGCACGAGTTATTCCTTACCGTGGCTCCTGGTTAGATTTTGAATTTGACCCAAAAGACTGCGTTTTTGTTCGTATTGACCGTCGTCGTAAGTTGCCGGTTACTATTCTATTACGCGCACTAGGTTATGATTCAGAACAGATTCTTGGTTCTTTCTTTGAAACCACTCGCTTCTACCTGAGTAGCAAAGGTTTCGAGATGGACCTTATTGCGAATCGCCTGCGTGGTGAAACAGCGATGTTTAGCCTGAAAGATTCTGAAGGCAATGTTATTGTTGAAGAAGGGCGTCGCGTTACAGCTAAACATATTCGAGCTCTAGATAAGGCTGGTGTTGAGCGCTTATCAATCCCATTAGAGTATCTGTTAGGGAAAGTAACAGCGAAAAATTTAGTAGATTCAGCTACTGGTGAACTAATTGCTGAAGCAAATACAGAAATCACTGCTGAGCTTATAGAAGCTGCTGTTTCTGCAGGGATTAAAGAAGTTGATGCTCTGTATACAAATGATTTAGACCATGGGCCATTTATTTCAGATACGCTGCGAATAGACCCAACAAGTAATCAGTTGGAAGCACTGGTTGAAATTTATCGTATGATGCGACCTGGTGAGCCACCAACTAAAGAGTCTGCTGAAGGCTTATTCCAGAGCTTATTTTTCTCAGAAGATCGTTATGATTTATCTGCAGTTGGCCGGATGAAATTTAATCGTCGACTAGGCCGCGAAGAAGATACTGGAAAAGGTATTTTAGATAATGATGATATCGTTGATGTATTGAAGACGTTGCTTGATATACGTAATGGTACAGGCATGGTTGACGATATTGATCACTTAGGCAACCGCCGTATTCGCTCAGTCGGTGAGATGGCTGAAAACCAATTCCGTGTTGGTTTGGTTCGTGTTGAAAGAGCTGTGAAAGAGCGCTTGTCTATGGCGGAAGCTGATGGACTAATGCCGCAGGACTTGCTAAATGCTAAACCTGTAGCCGCAGCGATCAAAGAGTTTTTTGGTTCTAGTCAGTTGTCACAGTTTATGGACCAAAATAACCCACTTTCAGAAATTACCCATAAGCGTCGTGTTTCTGCTTTAGGGCCTGGTGGCTTAACTCGTGAGCGTGCAGGCTTTGAGGTGCGTGACGTTCATGCTACTCATTATGGCCGTGTTTGTCCGATTGAAACACCTGAAGGTCCAAACATTGGACTGATTAACTCACTATCAACTTATGCACGCACTAATAGTTATGGTTTCTTAGAAACACCATACCGCAAAGTAGTGGATGGTAAGATTACTGATGAAACTGTCTATGTTTCTGCAATTGATGAAGCTAAATATGTTATAGCTCAGGCGTCTGTTAAAGTTGATGATAGCGGCCGTTTGGTGGATGAGTTGATCCAAGTTCGCCATATGCATGAAACGACTTTGATTCCTAAAGAAAAAGTTAATCTGATGGACGTATCTCCTCGTCAAGTTGTTTCGGTTGCTGCTTCATTGATTCCTTTCTTGGAGCACGACGACGCTAACCGAGCGCTCATGGGGTCAAACATGCAGCGTCAAGCGGTTCCAACATTGAAAGCAGATAAGCCTGTTGTTGGTACTGGTATGGAGCGTAATGTTGCCAAAGATTCAGGCGTTTGTATCGTCGCTAACCGAGGTGGGGTTGTAGAGTCTGTTGATGCCAGTCGAATCGTTGTTAGGGTTAACTCTGAAGAGACGCTTGCAGGTGAAGCTGGTGTTGATATCTATAACCTGACTAAATATGTGCGTTCAAATCAAAATACATGCATCAATCAGCGTACTTTGGTTATGAAGGGGGAGAGGGTTTCTTCAGGTGATATTATGGCCGATGGCCCATCTGTTGACATGGGTGAGCTAGCTCTTGGCCAGAATATGCGCATAGCCTTTATGCCTTGGAATGGCTTTAACTTTGAGGACTCTATCCTTGTATCTGAGCGTGTTGTTGAAGAAGACCGCTTCACTTCCATTCATATTCAAGAATTGACGTGTGTCGCGCGTGATACAAAGTTAGGTCCAGAAGAAATTACAGCTGATATCCCTAATGTCGGCGAAGGTGCTCTTTCTAAGCTTGATCAATCCGGTATTGTCTACATAGGTGCTGAGGTTGAACCTGGTGACATTCTAGTTGGTAAAGTAACACCTAAAGGTGAGACCCAGTTAACACCAGAAGAAAAGCTATTGCGTGCCATTTTTGGTGAGAAAGCCTCTGATGTTAAAGATACCTCCCAGCGAGTTAAAACTGGAACTCGAGGCACAGTTATTGACGTTCAGGTCTTTACTCGAGATGGTATAGAGAAAGATGAGCGTGCTAAGAGCATAGAAAAAGCGCAACTTGATCAAGTAAGAAAAGACTTGAATGAAGAGTTTCGTATAGCTGAACAGGCTACTTTTGAACGATTGGCAGAAGCTTTGGTTGGTAAATCAGCCGAAGGCGGCCCTAGCTTGGCGAAAAATACAGTTATTACTAAAGAGTATTTGGACGGTTTAGAGCATTCTGATTGGTTCAAAATTCGTATAGCTGACGATGCGGCTACTGAACAACTTGAAAAGGCTCAACTGGCCCTTGCTGAACGTCGTAAAGACTTAGATGCTAAGTTCGAAGACAAAAAGCGCAAGTTGCAAAGTGGCGATGATTTAGCGCCAGGTGTTTTGAAAATTGTAAAAGTATATGTTGCTATCAAGCGTCGTATTCAGCCTGGCGATAAAATGGCTGGGCGTCATGGTAACAAAGGTGTAATTTCGAAAATTATGCCTGTGGAAGATATGCCATATGATGAAAACGGTGACCCTGTTGATATCGTTCTAAACCCGCTTGGTGTTCCTTCTCGTATGAATGTCGGTCAGGTACTAGAAACGCATTTAGGCGCAGCTGCGAAAGGGTTGGGGCATAAGATCAACGATATGCTTGAAGCTGAGCGTGAAAAAGCGGAGCGTATTTCGGAAATTAGAGCATTCTTAAATGAAGTATATAACGGTCATGTAGACGGTATATCATGTGCTCGTTCTGAAAGTCTTGATGAGCTTTCTGATGCAGAAATCTTGGAATTGGCGGCTAACCTTAAAGGTGGTGTGCCAATGGCTTCTGGTGCCTTTGACGGTGCAAAAGAGGTGGAAATCAAGCGTATGCTTCGTCTAGCTGGGATCAATGAAAGTGGTCAAATTAAGCTATTCAACGGTCGTACAGGCGAGGAGTTTGAGCGCCCAGTAACCGTAGGTTATATGTATATGTTGAAGCTTAACCACTTGGTAGACGATAAAATGCATGCTCGTTCTACAGGTTCTTATAGTTTGGTTACGCAACAACCATTAGGTGGTAAGGCTCAATTTGGTGGTCAGCGCTTCGGAGAGATGGAAGTGTGGGCTCTTGAAGCTTATGGCGCTGCCTATACATTGCAAGAAATGCTTACAGTTAAGTCTGATGATGTGAATGGTCGTACTAAGATGTATAAAAATATAGTCGATGGCGATCACAGAATGGAACCAGGCATGCCAGAGTCTTTTAATGTATTAGTGAAAGAGATTAGTTCACTAGCCATTAATATCGAACTAGAAAGCGAATAAGAACCAATTTTCATTTAATTTGCTAAGGAGTTTAGCTCCTTAGCTTTAAATATGGGGCGAATTTTTATGAAAGACTTATTAGGTCTTCTAAAATCACAAGGGCAGTCAGACGAATTTGATTCAATTCGTATTGGGTTAGCATCTCCCGATATGATTCGTTCATGGTCATTTGGGGAAGTAAAAAAGCCTGAAACCATAAACTATCGTACATTTAAGCCTGAAAGAGATGGGCTATTTTGTGCAAAAATCTTTGGGCCAATGAAAGATTATGAGTGCTTATGTGGAAAATATAAGCGCTTGAAACACCGTGGAGTTATTTGTGAAAAATGTGGTGTTGAAGTCGCTTTATCTAAAGTGCGCCGTGAGCGTATGGGGCACATCGAGTTAGCTTCTCCAGTTGCTCATATTTGGTTCTTAAAATCTTTGCCTTCACGTATCGGTCTTATTCTAGATATGACACTACGTGATATTGAGCGCGTACTGTATTTTGAGTCTTTCATCGTAATTGATCCTGGCATGACAACGTTAGACCGAGGTCAGCTACTTAATGATGAGCAATACTTTGAAGCTTTAGAAGAGTTTGGTGATGAGTTTGATGCTCGAATGGGCGCAGAAGCAATCCAAATGTTATTACGTGATCTCAATATGGTCGAAGAAATTCAGACAATGAGAGAAGAGTTAAATAGCACAAACTCTGAAACACGGATTAAGAAGTTATCAAAGCGCCTTAAGCTGATAGAAGCGTTTAGTAATTCTGGTAATAACCCAGAATGGATGGTGTTAGAAGTTCTACCAGTATTGCCGCCTGATTTAAGGCCATTGGTTCCTCTAGAAGGTGGTCGTTTTGCGACTTCGGACCTCAATGACTTATATCGTCGAGTAATTAACAGAAATAACCGTTTAAAACGCCTGTTAGAGTTGGCTGCGCCAGACATTATCGTACGTAATGAAAAGCGTATGTTGCAAGAATCCGTTGATGCCTTGTTAGATAACGGCCGTCGTGGTCGAGCAATCACTGGTTCGAATAAGCGTCCGCTGAAATCTCTTGCTGACATGATTAAGGGTAAGCAGGGGCGTTTCCGTCAAAACTTACTTGGTAAGCGTGTTGATTACTCTGGCCGTTCGGTTATCACAGTAGGTCCTTCTTTACGTCTACATCAGTGTGGTCTCCCTAAAAAGATGGCGCTTGAATTATTCAAACCATTTATTTTTTCTAAGTTAGAGCTTCGTGGCATGGCTACGACAATTAAAGCCGCTAAGAAAATGGTTGAGCGTGAAACGGCTGAAGTTTGGGATATCTTGGACGAAGTTATTCGTGAACATCCTGTTATGTTAAACAGGGCGCCAACACTTCACCGTTTAGGTATTCAGGCTTTTGAGCCATTACTAATTGAAGGTAAAGCAATCCAGTTGCATCCTTTAGTTTGTGCTGCTTATAACGCAGATTTTGATGGTGACCAAATGGCAGTGCATGTACCTCTGACAATAGAGGCACAACTAGAAGCGCGTGCATTAATGATGTCAACTAACAATATTTTGTCTCCTGCAAACGGTGAGCCGATTATTGTTCCTTCTCAAGATGTTGTTCTCGGTCTTTACTACATGACTCGAGACAAGGTCAATGCGAAAGGCGAAGGCATGATGTTCTCTGATATTAAAGAAGTTCATCGTGCTTATGGAGCCAAACAGGTTGATCTTCATGCCAAAGTAAAAGTCCGTATTAATGAAATTGATACGAAAATTGATGGCACAAAAGTTCCTGCAACTTTTATTGCTGATACAACCGTAGGGCGAGCTCTCCTTTTTGACATCGTTCCAGACGGGCTGGCTTTTGAACTTGTGAACCAAGTGATGAAGAAAAAAGCAATTTCAAACTTGATCAATGAATGCTACCGCAAAGTTGGTTTGAAAGAGAGTTGCGTATTTGCTGACCAACTAATGTATACAGGATTCCAGTATGCGACAGCATCTGGTACTTCTGTTGGTGTAGACGATTTTGTTATTCCTCCAGAAAAAAGTTCGATTATCGAGCAAGCAGAGTCTGAAGTTAAAGAAATTGAATACCAGTATGCTGATGGTTTAGTTACTCAGGGCGAGAAATACAACAAGGTTATTGACTTGTGGTCTCGTACTAATGAAAAAGTAACAGAAGCCATGATGCAGAATCTTGCGAAAGAGCAGGTTACGAACAAAGAAGGTGCTTCTGTTGAGCAGCAGTCATTTAACTCTGTTTACATGATGGCCGACTCTGGAGCCCGTGGTAGTGTTGCACAAATGCGCCAACTGGGTGGTATGCGTGGTCTGATGGCGAAGCCGGATGGCTCTATTATTGAGACACCGATCACCGCTAACTTCCGTGAAGGGTTATCAGTGCTTCAGTACTTCACATCGACACACGGTGCTCGAAAAGGTCTTGCTGATACGGCTTTGAAAACAGCCAACTCTGGTTACCTAACTCGTCGCCTTGTTGATGTTGCTCAGGATTTAGTTGTTACTGAAGTCGATTGTGGTTCAGATCGAGGTTTGGTTGCTAGTGCTATGATTGAGGGTGGAGATGTTGTTATCCCTCTGGGGCAGCGTGTCCTTGGTCGTGTTGCAGCAACCGATGTTATAGATAGTAAAGGTAACGTTGTTTTGCCTGCCGGTGTGTTGATTGATGAGCATCATGTTAGAACTATTGAGACAGCGGGTGTTGATGAAATTCTCGTAAGATCTGTTATTACGTGTAACGTTAAGCATGGTGTATGTAGTACTTGTTACGGACGTGACCTTGGTCGAGGACACTTGGTTAATATCGGTGAAGCGATCGGTGTTGTTGCAGCGCAATCTATTGGTGAGCCTGGAACGCAGCTGACAATGCGTACTTTCCATATCGGTGGTGCAGCATCTCGTGTTTCGGCTGTTGATAGTGTGCAAGTTAAGAGTGCAGGTACAGTCCGTTTCCATAAGATGAAAGCAATTACTAGACATGATGGCAGCTTAGTTGTTGTCTCTCGTTCTTCTGAGTTGGCAATTGCTGATGAAGCCGGGCGTGAAAAAGAAAGATATAAGCTTCCTTACGGTGCTGTTTTGACTGTGAAAGAAGGTGAAGATGTTTCTGCAGGGCAAGTAATTTCAAACTGGGATCCTCATACACACCCAATTGTGTCTGAAGTAGAAGGTCGCCTAGAATTCAGTGGTATGGAAGAAGGCTTAACAGTTCGTCGTCAATCCGACGAGATGACAGGCTTGACCACCATTGAAATCTTAGAGGTAAAAGACCGTCCTGCTGCAGGGAAAGACTTGCGCCCAATGATTTCTGTGGTCGATGAACAAGGTAATCCTGTTCTGGTTCCTGGTACAGAGTCTCCTGTTCAGTACATGCTACCTGAAAAAGCGTTGCTTGGTCTTGATCATGGTGCAGCGATCAAGTCTGGTGAGGTGTTGGCTCGTATTCCTCAGGAATCAGTCGGTAACAAAGATATTACTGGTGGTCTACCGCGTGTTGCTGATTTATTTGAGGCTCGCAAACCTAAAGATCCTGCTATTATGGCTGAGGCATCGGGTGTTGTTAGCTTTGGTAAAGAAACGAAAGGTAAAATTCGCCTAGTAATTAATCCTCAAGATGGTTCTGATCCAATTGAAACTCTCATACCTAAGTGGCGTCAAATTAATATCTTTGATGGCGAGGAAGTAGAGCAGGGTGAGATTATTGCTGATGGGCCGCTTAACCCCCATGATATTTTGCGTCTGAAAGGTGTTGCTGCACTCGCAGAATACATCACAAGTGAAATTCAGGAAGTATACCGCCTTCAAGGTGTTGTTATTAACGACAAGCATATTGAAGTTATTGTTCGTCAAATGCTTCGCAAGGTTGATATCACTGAATCAGGTGATACTAGCCTTATCCAAGGAGATCAGGTTGAATTAACCCAAGTTCTTGATGCGAATGAGCTTGCTGAAGCTGAAAGTAAGTTCACTGCTAAGTACGAGCGTGTATTGTTAGGTATTACTAAAGCCTCTTTAGCAACGGAATCCTTTATCTCTGCTGCATCCTTCCAAGAAACAACTCGAGTTTTGACCGAAGGTGCTGTCACAGGTAAGAAGGATTACCTAAGAGGCTTAAAAGAGAACGTTGTAGTAGGTCGACTAATTCCTGCGGGAACAGGTTTGGCTTACCACAGTGAACGCAAGCATAAGAAAGAGCTTGCACAGGCAGAAAAAGAAGGATCAGCTGCGACAATTAGTGCTTCAGAAGTAGAAGAAGCATTGAGTGCGGCGCTGAAAGACTAACTTTTTTGCTGAAATTGCAGCGGGAAGACGACTTTTTGTTGTCTTCCTATTGACTGTTTTATAAGCGCAAATTACACTTGCGCCTCTTAAATTTTGACGATTTCCGTCATTAAGTATTGGATTCAGTGGAGCTTGTTTAATGGCAACCATTAACCAGTTGGTTCGTAAACCACGTAAACGTAAAGTGGCAAAAAGTGACGTACCTGCGTTACAAGCTTGTCCGCAACGCCGCGGTGTCTGCACACGCGTATATACTACTACGCCTAAAAAGCCAAACTCGGCTTTGCGTAAAGTATGTCGTGTTCGTTTGACTAACGGCTTTGAAGTAACCTCTTATATCGGCGGTGAAGGTCATAACTTGCAAGAACACAGTGTTGTTCTAATCCGTGGTGGTCGTGTAAAAGACTTGCCAGGTGTTCGTTATCATACTGTCCGTGGTAGTTTGGATACTTCAGGCGTACAAAATCGTAAGCAAGGTCGTTCGAAATACGGTACAAAACGTCCTAAATAATAGTCGTTCTGTCTATTGTAAGTTCGTTTGAATTATTTTTTATAGTAAGGCTGAGCATGAAAATTGTCTCAGGCTAACCTGAAGAGGATATTGATATGCCTAGAAGGCGGGTTGTCGCGAAACGCGAAGTACTTCCAGATCCAAAGCATGGAAGTCAATTGCTTGCTAAATTCATTAACCATGTGATGGTTAGTGGTAAAAAGTCTGTAGCAGAAAGTATTGTTTATAAAGCACTTGATGCGGTTGCAGAAAAATCTAAAACTGATGAGCCGATGGCTGTGTTCGAAAAAGCCTTGGAAGCAGTGCAGCCAATGGTTGAGGTTAAGTCTCGCCGTGTTGGTGGTGCGACTTATCAAGTGCCTGTTGAGGTAAGACCTGCTCGTCGTTCAGCTCTGTCTATGCGTTGGTTGGTTGACTCTGCTCGTAAGAGAGGAGAAAAATCTATGGCTCTGCGTTTGGCTGGTGAGATCATTGATGCAGCCGAGAATAAAGGTGCAGCAGTTAAGAAGCGTGAAGATGTTCACCGTATGGCTGAGGCTAACAGAGCCTTTTCTCATTACCGCTTCTAAGTATCGGAGATTTAGTTCGTGCCACGCAAAACTCCTATTGATCGTTATCGTAATATTGGTATCTGCGCTCATGTCGATGCTGGTAAAACGACAACGACCGAACGTGTTTTATTCTATACCGGTTTATCTCATAAAATTGGTGAGGTTCATGATGGTGCAGCCACAATGGACTGGATGGAGCAAGAGCAAGAGCGTGGTATCACGATAACATCTGCGGCTACCACTTGTTTTTGGAGTGGGATGAGTGGCCAATTTGACCAGCACAGAATTAATATTATCGATACGCCTGGACACGTAGATTTTACAATTGAGGTTGAAAGGTCTTTACGGGTTCTTGATGGAGCTGTCATTGTTCTTTGTGGCTCTTCAGGTGTTCAGCCGCAAACAGAGACTGTTTGGCGTCAGGCAAATAAATATGAAGTCCCTAGAATGGTTTTTGTCAATAAGATGGACCGTGCAGGTGCTGACTTTTTTATGGTTGTTGATCAGCTTGAAACGCGCTTGAATGCTGTTCCTGTGCCAATTCATATAAATATTGGAGCGGAAGACAGTTTTAGTGGAGTTGTTGATCTGATTTTGATGAAAGCCATTATGTGGAATGAATCGGATCAGGGGATGACATTTTCATATGAAGATGTTCCTTCTAACCTTTTGGCTGATGCTGAGCGCTGGCGTGAAAAGCTGATCGAGTCTGCTGCAGAGGCAAATGAAGAGCTAATGGAAAGGTACCTTGAAGAAGGTGTTTTGTCTGTAGAGGATATTAAGTCTGGTCTGCGTGCAAGAACATTGGCTAATGAAATTGTTTTGGTCTCTTGTGGTTCTGCTTTCAAAAATAAAGGTGTTCAAGCTGTCTTGGATGCTGTTGTTGAGTTTTTACCTTCACCTCTAGAAGTTAAGGCGATAGAGGGCGTGTCTACAGATAGTGTGTCAACAGATGCTCGGGTAGCAGATGATGATGCGCCGTTTTCTGCTTTAGCTTTCAAAATTGCTTCAGACCCTTTTGTGGGGACTTTGACTTTTATGCGTGTTTACTCGGGGGTTTTGAACTCGGGGGATACTGTGCTGAACTCTGTTAAAGAGAAGCGTGAGCGCATAGGTAGAATGGTGCAGATGCATTCTAATAATCGTGAAGAGATTAAAGAAGTTCGAGCAGGTGACATAGCTGCTGCAATTGGTCTTAAGCAAGTAACAACAGGTGACACTCTATGTGACCCTAATGCGCCCATAGTGCTTGAGAGGATGGAATTTCCTGAGCCTGTTATCTCGGTGGCTGTTGAGCCCAAATCACAAGCTGACCATGATAAAATGGGTATTGCTTTAGGTAAGTTGGCGCAAGAAGATCCTTCGTTTCGTGTGGAGACTCATGAAGAGACAGGTCAAACAATTATATCCGGTATGGGGGAGCTCCATTTGGATATTCTTGTTGATCGAATGAAGCGAGAATTTAAAGTTGAGGCAAATGTTGGTAAGCCTCAGGTTGCTTATCGTGAAAAGCTTCGTAAAGAAGTTGAAGTAAATTATAAATTTGTTCGTCAGTCTGGCGGGCGAGGTCAATACGGTCACGTTGTAATGAAGCTAATTCCTGCTGATGAAGAGGGATTGGTTTTTGTCAACGAGATTGTTGGTGGTGTTATTCCTAAGGAATACATCCCAGCGGTAGAAAAAGGCGTATTAGAGCAAATGAAAAATGGTGTAATTGGAGGTTACCCTTTACTGGGGCTGAAAGTTATATTGTTTGATGGTTCTTTCCATGATGTTGACTCTAATGAAATGGCCTTTAAAATAGCCGCATCTCAGGGCCTAAAAAAGGGTGCAGCGGATGCTGATGCTTGTCTTTTAGAACCTGTTATGAAGGTGGAGGTTGTTACTCCAGAGGACTATATGGGTGATGTGATGGGAGACCTGAATCGTCGTAGAGGTATAGTTCTTGGGATGGATGACTCTTCATCTGGTAAAATAATTCGAGCTGAAGTGCCTTTGGGTGAGATGTTCGGTTATGCTACCGATGTGCGTAGCTTGTCGCAAGGGCGAGCGAGCTACACAATGGAATTTGAGAAATACGCTGAAGCACCATCTAGTGTGGCAGATGCGATCATCAATAAAGAATATTAATCATCATACCTACTGACTTATAAGGTGTATGTATCATGGCAAAAACTAAGTTTGAACGTAATAAACCACACGTTAACGTTGGTACAATTGGTCACGTTGACCACGGTAAAACAACTCTGACAGCGGCGCTTACTCGTGTTTGTGCTGAAGTGTTTGGTGGTGAAGCTGTTGCATTTGACGGTATCGACAATGCTCCTGAAGAACGTGAGCGTGGTATTACTATCGCTACTTCGCACGTCGAATATGATTCAACAGATCGTCACTATGCGCACGTAGATTGTCCAGGGCACGCGGATTATGTTAAAAACATGATCACTGGTGCGGCTCAAATGGACGGTGCAATTTTGGTTTGTGGTGCAACAGATGGTCCTATGCCTCAAACGCGTGAGCACATCCTGCTTTCACGTCAAGTTGGTGTTCCATACATTGTTGTTTTCCTAAATAAAGCGGATCTTCTAGCAGAAGATTGTGGTGGTGCTGACTCTGAAGAATATGCAGAAATGCTGGAGTTGGTTGATATGGAACTGCGTGACTTGCTTTCTGAGTATGACTTCCCTGGTGACGATACACCGATTATCCCTGGTTCTGCTCTAATGGCTCTAAATGGTCAAGACGATAACGAAATGGGTACAACTGCTGTTAAGAAGCTTGTTGAAACTCTAGATACTTATATTCCTGAGCCTGAGCGTGCGATTGATGGTGCATTCATCATGCCGATAGAAGATGTTTTCTCTATCCAGGGTCGTGGTACCGTAGTAACAGGTCGTGTTGAGCGCGGTATCATCACTGTTGGTGAAGAAGTTGAGATTGTTGGTATTAAAGAAACAACAAAGACAACTTGTACTGGTGTGGAAATGTTCCGTAAGTTGCTAGATGAAGGTCGTGCTGGTGAGAATATTGGTGCACTTTTGCGTGGTACTAAGCGTGAAGAGGTTGAGCGTGGTCAAGTGTTGGCGAAGCCAGGTTCTATTACTCCGCACACAGACTTCACTGCTGAAATTTATGTTTTAAGTAAAGATGAAGGCGGTCGCCATACTCCTTTCTTTAAGGGGTATCGTCCACAATTCTATTTCCGTACTACTGACGTAACTGGAGCATGTGAATTGCCTGAAGGTGTTGAAATGGTAATGCCTGGTGATAATGTTCAAATGACAGTTTCTTTGATTCACCCAATTGCGATGGATGAAGGTTTGCGCTTCGCTATCCGTGAAGGTGGTCGTACAGTTGGTGCTGGTGTTGTTGCTAAAATCATTAAGTAATAGCTCGTACTAGCTAGTTGTTGAAAAGCCACCGTTTGGTGGCTTTTTTTGTTTTTCGGGATTGATTTCTAAGAAGTTTAATTGGTTACTTGACAACCAGTTTTTGAATCGCTAAGATTCGCCGTCCTTAAAAGAGGATGGTAGCTTAATTATTTTACGATTTTGCTGTCAAAACACAGTATTTGGAGTTGGAAATGCAAAGCCAAAAAATTCGTATTCGTTTGAAAGCATTTGATCATCGCCTGATTGATGCTTCTACGCAAGAAATTGTAGATACAGCGAAACGTACGGGTGCGCAAGTTCGCGGGCCTATTCCACTTCCTACGCGTAAGGAGCGCTACACTGTACTTATTTCTCCTCATGTGAATAAAGACGCACGTGATCAGTATGAAATTCGTACACATAAACGCGTTCTAGATATCGTTGAGCCTACAGAAAAAACTGTGGATGCATTGATGAAGCTAGATCTTGCAGCGGGTGTGGAAGTACAAATTTCTTTGGGCTAGTCTGGTCCAAAGTTTGGGGTGCGAGAACCGGCTGATATCAGTCGGCTTATGCACAAAATAGTGGAATGATCTGGAATGATCAGCCGTAGCGGGTGATAGCCCCTTACACAACTGGCAAATGAGGTAAAAAATGGCTATTCAATTAGTCGGACGTAAAGCCGGAATGACCCGAATCTTTAATGAGGAAGGTGTTTCCGTGCCAGTAACCGTTATCGAAGTGGAGCCGAATCGCGTAACACAGGTGAAAACAATGGAGGCCGATGGCTATAATGCTATTCAAGTCACTGTTGGTTCTCGCCGTGCCAACAGAGTTAACAAAGCTGCAGCAGGACATTTTGCTAAAGCTAAAGTTGAAGCTGGTCGTGGTTTGTGGGAGTTTCGCTTGTCAGGTGACGAGAAAGAAGTCAGCGTTGGTGATGAGCTAACAGTTGCTGATTTTGAGTCTATTGCTAAGGTTGATGTGATTGGTCAATCTAAAGGTAAAGGCTTCCAGGGTGCAATTAAGCGTCACAATTTTGGGATGCAAGATGCTACTCATGGTAATTCATTGTCTCACCGTGCACCTGGCTCTATTGGCCAATGTCAAACACCTGGTCGTGTTTGGAAAGGCAAGAAAATGGCCGGACATATGGGTGCAGCTCAGGTAACTACTCAGTCGCTTGATGTAGTGCGTATCGATTTAGAGCGCAACCTGATTATTGTGAAGGGCGCTGTGCCTGGAGCAACTGATGGTGATGTAATTCTTCAACCAGCTGTTAAAGCTCGCTAGAAGAGGTAGTGACAATGAACTTAAATTTGACAGGAACAAAAGGAACTCTAGAGGTTTCTGAAGTTACCTTTGCTCGTGAGTATAATGAGGCGTTAGTGCATCAGGTTGTTACTGCATACTTGGCTGGTGCTCGTCAAGGTACTCGAGCTCAAAAAACACGCTCTGATGTTGCTGGTGGTGGACGTAAACCGTGGAAGCAGAAGGGTTCTGGTCGTGCTCGTGCAGGTACTATTCGTAGTCCTATCTGGCGTAGTGGTGGTGTTACTTTTGCTGCTCGTCCACAAGATCACTCTCAGAAAGTTAATAAAAAAATGTATCGTGCAGCAATGCGCACGATCTGGTCTGAGCTTATTCGTCAAGATCGCTTAGTTGTTGTTGAAGAGTTGTCTTTAGATGCTCCGAAAACAAAATTATTTAAAGCTAAAATGGCTGAGTTGGATATTGTGAATGCTTTGGTTGTTACTCATGAGTTTGATGACAATCTGTTTTTGGCAGCTCGTAATATTCCAAATGTTGATGTGCGTGATGCAGCATCTATCGATCCGGTCAGTTTGATCGCTTATGACAAAGTGTTGGTGACTGTTGGTGCTCTTAAGCAAGTTGAGGAGGCGCTAGCATGATCGGTGAACGCATTTATAAAGTTTTGTTAGGTCCACACATTTCTGAAAAAGCGACTATTGTTGCAGAAGGAAATGGTCAATACGTTTTTCGTGTTGTTGGAGATGCAACTAAAACTGAGATTAAACAGGCAATAGAAGCATTGTTTGAAGTTAAGGTTGATACAGTCCGCACCTTGAATCAAAAAGGTAAAACTAAGCGTACTGTTCGTGGTCTAGGTAAGCGTAGTGACGTTAAAAAAGCGTATGTACGTTTAGCCGAAGGTCAAGAAATTGACTTCTTAGGTGCTGAATAAGGGGAGATAGGTCAATGGCTGTTGTAAAAAGTAAGCCAACGTCTGCAGGCCGTCGTCACGTTGTTACAGTCGTAAATAAAGATTTACACAAAGGTGCACCTTATGCTCCGCTTTTGTCAAAAAAGAGCAAGTCGGGTGGCCGTAATAACAATGGTCGCATCACTACGCGTCACGTAGGTGGTGGTCATAAGCAGCATTATCGCATGATTGATTTTCGTCGTAATAAAGATGGAATATCTGCGGTCGTAGAGCGTTTGGAGTATGATCCAAATCGTTCAGCAAACATTGCATTGGTTAGATATGCTGATGGTGAACGTCGCTATATTATTGCCTCAAAAGGCATGGCGGCTGGTGCTGTCGTTTCTAATGGTGCTGATGCGCCTATCAAACCAGGTAATACTTTGCCTTTGCAAAATATTCCTGTTGGTAGTTTGGTGCATTGTATCGAGCTTAAACCAGGTAAGGGCGCTCAAATTGCTCGTTCTGCTGGTGCTTCTGCTCAGTTGGTTGCTAGAGAAGGTCGCTATGTGACTCTTCGTTTGCGCTCAGGTGAAATGCGTAAAGTGTTAACTGAGTGTCGTGCTACTCTTGGAGAAGTTTCAAATTCTGAGCATAGCTTGCGTGTATTGGGTAAGGCTGGTGCGAATCGTTGGCGTGGTATTCGTCCAACTGTTCGAGGCGCAGCAATGAACCCTGTAGACCACCCGCATGGTGGTGGTGAAGGCCGTACTAAAGGTGGTCGTCATCCTGTAACACCTTGGGGTGTTCCTACAAAAGGTTATAAAACACGCAAAAACAAGCGTACCGATAAACTTATTGTACGTCGTCGTACTAAGTAATTAAGAGGAAACGACTGTGCCACGTTCACTAAAAAAAGGTCCTTTTATTGACCTTCATTTGTTGAAAAAGGTAGAGGTTGCGGTAGAAAAAAATGATCGTCGTCCAATTAAAACATGGTCGCGTCGTTCAACTATCTTCCCAGAGTTTGTTGGGTTGACTATCGCTGTCCATAATGGTCGCCAACACGTCCCAGTTTTAGTAACTGAAGACATGGTAGGTCATAAGTTAGGTGAGTTCGCACCGACCCGTACATATCGTGGTCATGTTGTGGATAAGAAGGCTAAACGGTAGAGGAGATAGACTATGAGTGAAGTATCAGCTTCATTAAGAGGTGCTCGTCTTTCAGCGCAGAAAGCCCGTTTGGTTGTAGATCAAATCCGCGGCAAATCTGTTAGCGAAGCACTTAATATTTTATCGTTCAGTCCGAAAAAAGCTGCTGTTTTAGTTAAAAAAGTGCTTGAGTCGGCTGTAGCGAATGCTGAGCATAACGAAGGTGCTGATATTGATGACTTACGTGTTTCGACAGCATTTGTTGACGAAGCAATGACGTTAAAGCGTATTATGCCACGAGCTAAAGGCCGTGCTGATCGTATTTTAAAACGTGGTTGTCATATTACAGTTAAAGTTGCTGACTAATTAGGAGAAGCCCAATGGGTCAGAAGGTTCATCCAACTGGAATACGCCTAGGGATAGTTAAAGACCATACTTCTACTTGGTATGCGAATAATCAAAACTATTCTAAGTTGCTATTAAATGATCTTCAGGTACGCAAGTTCTTAGAAGATAAATTGGTACAGGCTTCAGTGTCTCGTATAGAGATACAGCGTCCTGCACAGTCTGCTCGTGTTACGATTCATACAGCTCGTCCTGGAATCGTGATCGGTAAGAAAGGTGAAGATGTTGAAGTGCTGCGTAATAAGATTTCTGGAATGATGGATGTGCCAGTGCACATCAATATTGAAGAAATCCGTAAGCCTGAGTTAGACGCAAAACTTGTTGCGCAAAATATAGCTGGCCAACTAGAGCGTCGAGTTATGTTCCGTCGCGCAATGAAGCGCGCGGTACAAAACGCAATGCGTGCTGGCGCTAAAGGTATCAAGGTTCAGGTAAGTGGTCGTCTTGGTGGCGCAGAAATTGCTCGTGCAGAGTGGTATCGTGAAGGTCGTGTGCCACTACATACTCTGCGTGCAGATATTGACTACTCTACTTATGAAGCTCATACAACTTACGGCATTATTGGTGTCAAAGTGTGGATCTTCAAAGGTGAAATCTTGGGCGGTATTGAACAAGTGCGCGCTAATAAAAGTGCACAGAAGAAGTCTAAGTAGGGGGTAGCATATGTTGCAGCCGAAACGTACAAAATTCCGTAAGATGCAAAAAGGCCGTAATAGAGGTCTTGCATTGCGCGGCAATCAAGTTAGCTTTGGTGAGTTTGGCTTGAAGTCCACTGGTAGAGGTCGCATAACGGCCCGTCAAATTGAAGCGGCGCGTCGTGCTATGACTCGTCACATCAAGCGTGGTGGCAAAATTTGGATCCGGGTGTTTCCTGACAAACCTATAACACAAAAGCCTCTTGAAGTTCGTCAAGGTAAAGGTAAAGGTAGTGTTGAGTATTGGGTTGCGCAAATACAGCCTGGAAAAATGCTTTATGAAGTTGAGGGTGTTTCTGAGCAACTTGCTCGTGAAGCATTCGCATTAGCAGCAGCTAAGCTTCCTTTAGCAACAACTTTTGTTACGCGTACGGTGATGTAAATGAAAGCGAAAGAACTGCAAGAAAAGACTGTAGCTGAGCTACAGCAAAGCTTGATTGAGCTGCTTAAAGAGCAATTCACATTGCGCATGCAAAAGGCAACAGGTCAGCTAGCGCAAACTCATTTGCTTCCTGAAGTTCGTCGCAATATTGCACGAGTTAAAACAGTGCTGAATCAAAAGGCAGGTGACTAATGGCAAATGTTGAATCTCAATCTCGCACTGCTACCGGTAAAGTGGTTAGCGATAAGATGGATAAAACCATCACAGTACTTGTAGAGCGTACTGAAAAGCATGCTTTGTATGGCAAGTTTATTCGTCGTTCTACAAAACTACACGCTCATGATGAAAATAATGAGTGCCAAATTGGCGATACAGTAAAGGTTGTTGAAACACGCCCTTACTCTAAGACGAAGTCTTGGAATTTGGTTCAAGTTATTGAGAAAGCAACAGTAGTTTAAGTTGTTTATCGTGAGACTTGTTATCTAATTTGATTGGAGAGCAAAAATGATTCAAACGGAATCAATGCTTGATGTTGCAGATAACAGCGGCGCAAAGCGTGTTCAGTGTATTAAAGTGCTGGGTGGCTCACATCGTCGTTATGCTGGTATTGGTGACATTATTAAAGTAACAGTGAAAGAAGCGATTCCTCGTGGTCGTGTTAAAAAGGGACAAGTTCTTGACGCCGTTGTTGTTAGAACTAGAAAAGGTGTCCGCCGTCCGGATGGTTCAGTTATCCGCTTTGATGTGAACTCAGCAGTTCTGTTAAATGGTTCTGGACAGCCTATCGGTACTCGTATCTTTGGTCCTGTTACCCGTGAGTTGCGTTCTGAGCAATTTATGAAAATTATTTCTCTTGCACCAGAAGTGCTGTAAGGGGAGGGGGCAAAATGCGTAAAATCAAAAGTAACGATGAAGTTATCGTGATTGCCGGTAAAGACAAAGGTAAGCGCGGAAAAGTCGTGAAGATAGTAGACGAAAGTCGTGTTCTTGTTTCTGGTATTAATATGATCAAGAAACACGAAAAGCCGAACCCTCACAAAGGGACAAGCGGTGGTATCGTTGAAAAAGAAGCGCCTATTCAGGTTTCTAATGTTGCCATTTTTAATGGCGCTACAGGTAAAGCGGATCGCGTCGGCTTTAAGGTAAATGAAGATGGTACAAAAGTACGTATCTTTAAATCTAACAGTGAAGCGATCGACGCCTAAGAGCGGGAAGAATAGCCATGGCGAGACTTAAACAAGTTTATAAAGATCAAATTATAGCCTCTCTTACCAAAGAGTTTGGTTATAAGAGTGTGATGGAAGTGCCGAAAATCACTAAAATCACTTTAAATATGGGTGTAGGTGAAGCTATTGCAGACAAGAAACTTCTTGAAAATGCAGTAAATGATCTGGAAGCACTTAGTGGCCAAAAAGTTGTGGTAACGAAAGCTCGTAAATCCGTAGCTGGCTTTAAAATCCGTGATGGATACCCAATCGGATGTAAAGTTACACTACGTGGTGAGCGTATGTGGGATTTCTTCGACCGTTTGGTTGATATTGCAATTCCACGTATTCGTGACTTTCGAGGACTTAATCCAAAGTCTTTTGATGGTCGTGGCAACTACAGCATGGGTGTTAAAGAGCAAATCATCTTCCCTGAAATCGATTACGATAAAGTAGATCGTGTGCGTGGTATGGATATTACCATTACAACGACTGCTCGTAACGACGAAGAAGGTCGTGCTTTGTTGGCAGCCTTTAGTTTCCCTTTCAAGAAATAAGAGGTAGGAATCATGGCTAAAGTATCAATGATTCAGCGCGAAGCAAAACGTTCTAAATTAGTTGCTAAATATGCCGAAAAGCGTGCAGCGCTTAAGGCAATAATTAGTGATGTGAACGCATCGGATGATGAAAAGTGGGAAGCAACTCTAAAGTTGCAAGCTCTTCCGCGTGATTCATCTTCTTCTCGCCAGCGTAACCGTTGCCAAGTAACGGGTCGTCCGCATGGTGTTTACCGCAGATTCGGTTTGTCTCGAATCAAACTGCGTGAAGCTGCTATGCGTGGTGATGTGCCTGGCTTGAAGAAAGCTAGTTGGTAAGCAAGTAGATCACGATCATATTGCACGGCGAATAACGAGGTGTCTGGTTTTATGCTGGACATTTCGTATTTTGCTGTGTACTATGCGCGAGCTCTATTTGCTGCACAATGGTTTTTCAATTAGGAGCTCTTCAATGAGTATGCAAGATACACTTGCGGATATGTTCACACGTATTCGTAACGCACAGATGGCTACAAAGACATCTGTAAGTATGCCTTCATCTAAAATGAAGGTGTCAGTTGCTTCTGTGTTGCGTGAAGAAGGTTATGTAACCGACTTTGCTGTAACAGAAGAAACAAAACCGACCCTTACTATCGAACTTAAGTACTTCGAAGGTAAACCGGTAATCGAAGAAATTAAACGTGCTTCTCGTCCAAGCTTACGTGTCTATAAGGCTGCAGCCGATTTACCAAAGGTAGAGGCTGGTCTTGGTGTTGCGATCATATCCACCTCAAAAGGTGTGATGACTGATCGTGCTGCACGTGCCGCAGGTGTTGGCGGTGAAGTGATCTGCACAGTATTCTAGGAGTTGGTATGTCTCGAGTAGCAAAAAATCCCGTGACACTTCCATCTGGAGTAGAGGTCACTTTAAATGGTCAGAACCTTGTAGTTAAGGGTGGTAAAGGCTCTTTAGAGTTGGATGCGCACCAAAGTGTTGAGCTAGTTAAGCAAGATAATGTATTAACGTTTGCTCCACGTGACAATGCAAAGCAAAGCCGTGCTTTAGCAGGTACAACCCGTTCTCTTGTTAATAATATGGTGGTGGGTGTTAGTCAAGGCTTTGAGAAAAAACTGCTTTTGCAAGGTGTTGGTTATCGTGCGGCGCTAAAAGGTAATGTTCTTAATTTAACTTTAGGTTTTTCTCATCCTGTTGAATATGATTTGCCTGAAGGCATTAGTGCTGAAGTAAATGGGCAAACTGAAGTTGTTATCAAAGGCATAGATAAGCAAGTTGTTGGACAGGTTGCTGCTGAGATTCGTGGCTTCAGACCTCCTGAACCTTATAAAGGCAAGGGTGTTCGTTACGCTGATGAGTATGTTCGTCGTAAAGAAGCTAAGAAAAAATAATAGGTAAGAAATTATGAACACTAAGAAACAATCTCGAATTCGTCGTGCACAGCGCACGCGTTTGCATATTCGTGAGTTAGGTGCGAATCGTCTTACCGTTCATCGCACACCTCGCCATATGTATGCTCAGGTAATTGCTGCGGCAGATGGTCAGATTCTTGCTAGTGCATCAACTCTTGATAAAGATTTGCGCGCTGGTGTAACTGGTAATAAAGAGGCGGCGGCGAAAGTTGGAGCTTTAATTGCTCAGCGCGCAAAAGATGCTGGAGTTAAAGTAGTCGCTTTTGATCGTTCTGGCTTTAAATATCATGGTCGCGTTCAGGCTTTAGCTGATGCAGCCCGTGAAGCTGGTTTAGAGTTTTAAGGGGTAGCAAATGGCAGTTAATGAACAGCAAACTAGTGACCTACAAGAAAAACTAGTGCAAGTTAACCGTGTTGCAAAAGTTGTAAAGGGTGGTCGTATCTTCTCTTTTACAGCGCTAACAGTGGTTGGTGATGGAAATGGTAAAGTTGGTTTTGGGCGTGGTAAAGCGCGGGAAGTTCCTCAAGCAATTCAAAAGGCAATGGAACAAGCTCGTCGTAATATGATTACCGTCCAATTGAATGGCGATACGTTACAATATCCTGTAAAGGCAACTCATGGTGCATCTAAAGTTTACATGCAACCTGCTTCTCAGGGTACAGGTGTAATTGCTGGTGGTGCAATGCGTGCGGTTTTAGAAATTGCAGGTGTGCACAACGTTTTGGCTAAGTGTTATGGCTCAACAAACCCAGTAAATGTAGTGAGAGCTACAATTAAAGGTTTGCAAGATATGAATGCACCAGAGCAAGTTGCAGCAAAGCGTGGCAAATCCGTAGAAGAAATTTTGGGGTAGTGTGAAATGGCTAAAAAAACCATCACAGTAGAGTTAACCCGTAGCCCAATAGGTCGCTTACCTAAACACCGTGAAACAATTAGGGGTTTAGGTTTAAGTAAAGTTGGTCAGCGTCGTGAGTTAGAAGACACACCTTCAGTTCGCGGTATGGTTAATAAAGTATATTACATGGTTAAAGTGGTAGGAGAGTAAAATGTTTTTAAATACTATTCGTCCTGCTAATGGTAGTAAGCCTGTAGCTAAAAGACGTGGTCGTGGAATTGGTAGCGGCCTTGGCAAAACTGGTGGGAGAGGGCATAAAGGTCTTAAGTCTCGTTCAGGCGGCTCAGTTAAGCCGGGTTTTGAGGGTGGGCAAATGCCTCTCCAAAAACGTTTGCCAAAATTTGGTTTTACATCTCGTCAAGCTAAATTTGTTGCCGAAATTCGGTTGAATGAGTTGGCGATTGCTGGTGCTGATGTAGTTGATCTGGCAGCGTTGAAAAATGCTGATATTATCGGTCATCAAATTAAAACAGCGCGTGTGATTTTATCTGGTTCAATTAGCAAAGCAATTACTGTACGTGGTCTTAAAGTGACTAAAGGTGCACGTGCTGCTATTGAAGCTGCTGGCGGAAAAGTCGAGGAATAAATGGCTAAGAGTGGTGCACTACCAAATGGAATGCAGAGCGGCTTAAGTGAGCTTTGGGCTAGACTTCGCTTTGTTTTTTTAGCAATTATTGTATATAGAATTGGTGCTCATATCCCGGTTCCTGGAATTAATCCTGATCGGTTATCAGCTTTGTTTGATCAAAATGAAGGGACAATTCTGAGTCTTTTTAATGTCTTCTCTGGGGGAGCGTTAGAAAGAATGAGTATTTTTGCTCTCGGTATTTTACCTTACATCTCAGCTTCTATAATCATGCAATTGTTGACGGTAGTTAGTCCACAGCTAGAGCAGCTGAAGAAAGAAGGGGAAGCCGGTAGACGGAAGATTACGCAGTATACGCGCTATGGCACAGTTTTACTTGCGTTGGTTCAGTCTGCAAGTATGGCAGTCGGTTTGGCTAGTCAAGGAATATCCTTCAGTACAGGTATTGAATTTTATGCTGTTGCTGTTATCACGTTAGTTTCCGGCACGGTTTTTCTAATGTGGTTGGGTGAGCAAGTTACAGAGAAAGGCATTGGTAACGGAATTTCTATCCTTATTTTTGCTGGGATTGTTGCTGGCTTACCTTCTGCGTTAGGTACGTCTTTTGAGTCGGCAAGGCTTGGTGATATTAAAATTCTTGCATTGTTGTTTATTGGTGTTATAGCCATAGCGACTGTCGCTTTTGTCGTGTTCATCGAACGTGGTCAAAGACGCATTACAGTGAATTACGCTAAAAGACAGCAGGGTAAGAAAGTTTTTGCAGCACAAAAAAGTCATTTGCCGTTGAAAGTAAATATGGCTGGTGTTATACCGCCTATTTTTGCTTCGAGCATTCTTCTATTTCCAGCTTCAATTGGTCAGTGGTTTGGTCAAGGTGAAGGTATGGAATGGTTGCAAAATATGTCTCTAGCTTTAGCGCCAGGACAGCCTCTTTATGTATTGCTGTTTGCTATTGCAATTGTTTTCTTCTGCTTTTTTTACACAGCATTAGTGTTTAATCCAAAAGATGTCGCTGATAACTTGAAAAAGTCAGGTGCTTTCTTGCCTGGTATTCGTCCTGGTGACCATACAGCAAGATATATTGATAGTGTAATGACGCGATTGACGTTATTTGGTGCTTTATATATAACGCTTGTTTCTTTAATGCCGCAGTTCTTTGTGGTTTTTTGGAATGTACCATTTTACTTTGGTGGGACATCCCTTCTTATTGTGGTGGTTGTCGTTATGGATTTTATGACTCAAATTCAAAGTCATTTAATGAGCCATCAGTATGAATCTTTGATGAAAAAATCGAATCTAACAGGCAGTGGCCTATCTGGCTTAATGCGTTAGTATAAATTTGGAGTGAAGCATGAAAGTACGTGCATCTGTTAAAAAAATCTGTCGTAACTGTAAAGTTGTTCGCCGCAACGGATCAGTTCGAGTAATCTGTTCTGAACCTCGTCATAAACAGCGTCAAGGTTAGTTTTCGAGAGATCAGTAATAGGGTGGTGGTTGATTTTTTGCCTTGCTTTAGGCATAATCAGCCGCCCTTATAAAAGCAAGTGATGAATTATCATCCAAACATACGGAGTAAAGTTGAATGGCTCGTATAGCCGGTGTCAATATTCCTGACAATAAACATGCGGTCATCTCTTTGACTTACATCTTCGGGATTGGTCTTACTCGCTCTCGTGCAATTTGTGCATCTGTTGGAGTTGGGGAAAGTGAAAAAATCGGTTCCTTAACTGATGATAAACTAGATCAATTACGTGGCGAAGTTGCTAAGTATACTGTAGAAGGCGATTTACGTCGTGAGCTAAGTATGTCTATCAAACGTTTGATGGATATGGGTTGCCACCGTGGAATCCGTCATCGCCGCAGCTTACCTGTTCGTGGTCAACGTACCAAGACGAACGCTCGTACACGAAAAGGCCCTCGTAAGCCAATTCGTAAATAATTTTAACGCGTTTCGCTCTTTTTAACATGTTAATTAGAGCTGAGCATTAGATAGGAAAAGTGCAATATGGCTAAGCCAGCTACGCGCAATACCAAGAAAAAAGTCAAAAAGACGGTTGTCGACGGTGTTGCTCATGTACATGCGTCTTTCAATAATACAATCGTGACTATCACCGACAGACAAGGCAATGCTTTGTCTTGGGCTACAGCAGGTGGTTCTGGTTTTCGCGGTTCTCGAAAAAGTACTCCTTTTGCTGCACAAGTTGCTGCGGAAAGAGCGGGTAGTGTTGCCCAAGAATTTGGACTGAAAAATGTTGACGTAATGATCAAGGGCCCAGGTCCTGGTCGTGAATCTGCAGTTCGTGCTTTAAATGCATTGGGTCTGCGTATTAATAATATTACAGATGTGACGCCAATACCGCATAATGGTTGTCGTCCACCTAAAAAACGTCGCGTTTAATTAAGGAGACAGATACATGGCTCGTTATATTGGTCCAACTTGTAAGTTGTCTCGTCGTGAAGGTACCGACTTGCAATTAAAAAGCGGTTCACGTGCATTAGAATCTAAATGTAAAGCAGAAACAGTACCAGGCGTGCATGGCGCTCGTCGTGGTCGTTTATCTGATTACGGTTTGCAGTTACGTGAAAAGCAAAAAGTTCGTCGTATGTATGGCGTTCTTGAAAAACAATTTCGCAACTACTATAAAGATGCGGCTCGCGGTAAAGGTGCAACTGGTGAAAACTTATTGCAACTTCTTGAGTCTCGCTTAGACAATGTTGTATATCGTGCAGGCTTCGGTTCTACACGTGCAGAAGCTCGTCAACTAGTTGGCCATAAAGGTATTCTAGTGAACGGTGCTACGGTAAATATTGCGTCTTATCAGGTTAAGGCTGGAGATGTTGTATCTATCCGTGAAAAAGCTAAAAAACAATTGCGCATTCAGAATGCAATTGAGCTATCTAAAAATCGTGCGTCAGTCCACTGGATTGAAACAGATACGACTAAATTTGAGGCTGTTTTTAAAGCAGCACCAGAACGTAGCGATTTATCAGCTGAAATTAATGAAAATCTAATCGTTGAGCTTTACTCTAAGTAAGGCTCGTTCGTTTAGTATTTACTATATAGGTGGATCTATGCAGCGTTCAGCGAGCGAATTGTTAACCCCACGCAACATTGAAGTTCAAGAAGTTGGCAAAACCAGGTCTAAAGTTACATTACAGCCATTAGAGCGTGGTTTTGGTCATACTTTAGGTAATGCGTTGCGTCGTATTCTATTGTCTTCAATGCCTGGTTGTGCAATTGTCGAAGTTGAAATCGACGGTGTTTTGCATGAGTACAGTGCAATTGAAGGAGTCAAGGAAGATGTTATTGAGATTCTTCTTAATCTTAAAGGCGTAGCTATTTCTTTGCATGGGCAGGATGAAGTTACACTTACTTTAAGTAAGAAAGGTCCTGGCGTTGTTACTGCTGGAGATATCCAGTTAATTAATGATGTTGAGATTGCAAACCCTGATCACGTAATCGCGCACTTGGATGATACTGCAGAAATTAATATGCAGATTAAAGTGGCACGTGGTTGTGGTTATGAGCCTGCTGATGTCCGTACAGCAAGCGATGATGAAACTCGTCCAATTGGTCGTTTACAATTAGACGCTTCATTTAGCCCTGTACGTCGTGTTTCATATAGCGTCGATAATGCTCGTGTTGAGCAGCGTACTGATTTAGATAAGCTTGTTATAGACATAGAATCTAACGGTACAATTGATCCTGAAGAAGCAATTCGTCGAGCAGCGACTATCCTTCAACAACAAATTGCTGTTTTTGTTGCTCTTGAAAGCGAAAGTGAGCAAGTTGTTGAAGAAGAGGAAGATGAAATTGATCCTATATTGCTACGCCCAGTCGATGATTTAGAGTTGACTGTTCGAAGTGCTAATTGCTTAAAAGCAGAGAACATTTACTACATCGGTGATTTAATTCAGCGTACTGAGGTCGAGTTACTTAAGACTCCTAATCTTGGTAAAAAATCGCTTACTGAAATCAAAGATGTTTTAGCGCAGCGTGGTTTATCTTTGGGTATGCGTCTTGAAAACTGGCCTCCAGCTAGTTTAAAAGATGATAGTAAAGTTCTAGCTCGCTAGAATTTTCTCCCTGACCACACCGTAGTTTGGTAAGGAATTTATAATGCGTCATCGTAAGAGTGGACGTCACTTAAACCGTACTAGTTCGCATCGTAAAGCGATGTTTAAAAATATGGCTGCTTCATTATTTGAGCACGAAGTTATTAAAACAACTTTGCCAAAAGCCAAAGAACTTCGCAGAGTTGCTGAGCCACTTATCACATTGGCTAAGACAGATTCTGTTGCGAACCGTCGTCTAGCATTTGCTAGAACTCGTGATAAAGCAGCTGTTGGTAAGCTATTTACTGAACTTGGTCCTCGTTACCAAGCTCGTCCAGGTGGATATATTCGTATTCTTAAATGCGGATTTCGTGCTGGTGATAATGCGCCAATGGCTTATGTTGAATTGGTCGATAGACCAACAGCAGAAGTTGTAGAAGATTCTGCTGAATAAGCGAATCTGATATAAAAAAAGCCGGATCATTAATTGAATCCGGCTTTTTTGTTATGCTTGTTCTTTTTATCCTGAACTAGAGCTACCCCTACTAATTAAGAAGGGGCTTTAAGAAACGTCCAGTATGAGATTTTTCGTCATTTGCAATTGTTTCAGGCGTCCCTTCAGCAATAATGTAGCCTCCACCACTACCACCTTCTGGGCCTAAGTCTATAATCCAATCAGCTGTTTTTATTACATCTAGGTTATGTTCAATAACAACAACTGTGTTGCCGTGATCTCGGAGGCGATGTAGTACTTTCAGCAATTGCTGAATATCCGCGAAGTGCAAGCCTGTTGTAGGTTCATCGAGTATGTAAAGTGTTTTCCCTGTATCTCTTTTCGAAAGTTCTTTGGACAACTTAACACGTTGAGCTTCGCCACCTGATAATGTAGTGGCAGCTTGCCCTAAGCGTATATAGCCAAGCCCAACATCAATCAATGTTTGAAGTTTTCTGGCAATAGCTGGGACAACGTCGAAAAAATCTCTAGCGTCCTCTATGGTCATTTCCAAACATTCATGAATGTTTTTATCTTTATACTTTATCTCCAGAGTTTCACGATTATAGCGTTTGCCTTTACAAATATCGCAAGGTACATAGACATCTGGCAAGAAGTGCATTTCCACCTTTATGACGCCATCACCCTGACAAGCTTCACATCGTCCACCTTTAACATTGAAACTAAAACGGCCAGGTTTGTACCCTCTAGATCTTGCTTCTTGGGTTGCAGAAAACAACTCTCTCATAGGTGTAAAAATACCTGTATATGTAGCAGGGTTAGAACGGGGGGTTCTGCCTATTGGACTTTGGTCAATATCAACACATTTATCAAATAAGTCCATGCCATTTAGAGCTTGATAAGTCGAAGCTTTCAGAGTTGTTGCGCCGTTTAATGCCGTTGCGGCAAGAGGGTACAATGTTGAATTAATGAGTGTTGATTTTCCTGAGCCAGATACACCGGTAATGCAAGTCATAACGCCGTTGGGAATTTTTAAGTCAACGGATTGTAGATTGTTTCCTGATGCACCTAGAAGTTCAAGAAATTTACCTTCTTTTGCTGGCAAGCGTTTTTGAGGTACTTCGATCTTATAAGTGCCTTTTAAGTACTTGCCAGTAATTGAATTTGGGTTGTTCATGACTTCTTGAGGTGAGCCTTGAGCAATAATCTGACCACCATGAACACCTGCACCGGGGCCAATATCGACGACAAAGTCTGCGACTCTGATGGCATCTTCATCATGCTCAACCACGATGACAGTATTCCCCAAGTCCCTTAGTTTCAATAACGTTGAAATTAAGCGTTCATTATCTCTTTGATGCAGACCGATCGATGGCTCGTCAAGTACATACATGACGCCCACTAACCCCGCACCAATCTGGCTTGCTAGTCTTATTCGTTGTGCTTCTCCACCAGAGAGAGAGTCGGCTTTGCGATCTAGAGTTAAATATTCCAAACCAACATTTGCCAAAAAGTTAAGCCTGTCACGTATTTCTTTCAGTATTTTTTCTGCAATTTTCCCTTTTGCGCCAGTCAATTCAAGTTGCTCAAAATAGTTTAAGCAACTGTTAATTGGCATAGTGGTTATTGCTGGAAGAGTTTGCTCGTTAATGAAAACATTACGGGCAGAGCGGTTCAAACGAGAGCCAAGACAATCAGGACAGGATTGCATGCTAATGTATTGGCTGAGATCGTCTCGAACGCTGTCTGACTCTGTCTCATGGTAGCGACGTTTTAGATTGGGGATAACACCTTCAAATGGGTGAGCTCGGCTAATCTTGTCTCCTCTATCATTGATATAGGTGAAGTTGATTTCGTCTTTGCCTGAGCCGTATAAAATGTGCTTTTTATGCTGTTCTGGAATTTGGCTAAATGGCAATTCGATATCAAACCCATAATGATTTGCTAGAGCGTTTAGCTGCTGGAAATAAAAGATGCTACGGCGCCCCCAACCTCTAATAGCGCCTTCTGCTAATGTTAGAGATTCGTCCATAACAATTAACGCTGGATCAAAAAGTTGATGTGTCCCTAATCCATCACAGGTTGGGCAAGCACCGTTTGGGTTGTTAAAAGAAAATAATCGAGGCTCTAACTCCGTTAAGCTATAGCCACAAACTGGGCACGAAAACTTACTAGAAAATAAATGGTAATCTTTTTCATCATCCATATTAACTACTAAGGCAACACCGTCGGAAAGAGTAAGGCAGGTTTCGAATGATTCGGCGAGGCGGAGTTGTAAGTCACTTCTGACTTTAAAGCGATCTATAACGACTTCAATGGTGTGTTTTTTATTCTTCTCTAAAGCTGGGGCATCATCTAAATCAACAATCACCCCATCAATTCTGGCTCGTATAAATCCTTTAGAAAGCAAGTCATTAATGGTGTGTAAGTGTTCACCTTTTCTATCTTTTACAATAGGAGCTAGCATCATCATTTTGCTTTCTTCAGGAAAGGCCAAAACTTTATCAACCATTTGTGAAATGGTTTGTGCTTCTAGTGGTTCGCCATGATCTGGACACCTTGGTTGGCCTGCACGAGCAAATAAAAGTCGTAAATAATCGTACACTTCTGTAATCGTACCAACGGTCGATCGTGGGTTATGTGAAGTGGACTTTTGTTCAATAGAAATAGCTGGAGATAAACCTTCGATATGGTCGATATCCGGTTTTTCCATCATGGATAAGAATTGTCTGGCATAAGTAGAAAGAGACTCAACATAACGTCTTTGTCCTTCTGCATAGAGAGTGTCAAATGCAAGAGAAGATTTGCCAGAGCCAGATAAACCAGTGATGACGACAAGTTTGTCACGAGGAATATCCAAGTCAACATTTTTTAAATTGTGGGTACGGGCACCACGGATTGTAATTTTATCCATTTAATACGGCCTATTTCATGCTCAAATTTGTGTTCAAGTCGCTTTTTATTTGCCTATTAACGCATCCTATTTACACTGCAATTGATGATTGCCACGTTGATTACAGGGAAACGCTAAAACTGTCTATTTATACAGTGATTATCATGGTGCTTCAATGGGATTTTTAGTAAAATTCGGTTCCGTTAAAATTCAATTGTGTATTTGGTGTAATTATATGGACTTCTTGGAGCGTCGGTCAGTTATTGCCTTGTCCTCTATTTATTTGTTTCGCATGCTTGGCTTGTTTCTTATTATGCCGGTTATTAGCGTGGCGGCAATCGAGTTTGATGGAACAAGTCCTGCTCTAGTTGGTGCTGCAATTGGTGTTTATGGGCTAACCCAAGCGCTACTGCAAATACCAATGGGAATGATGTCTGATAAAGTGGGTCGTAAGCCAATTATCTTGCTAGGCCTAACGCTGTTTGCCATAGGCAGCCTTATTTGTGCCAATGCGGATTCAATGACAACCTTAATTTTAGGGCGTGCAATACAAGGAACAGGCGCTATTGCTAGCACTTTGATGGCACTATTAAGTGATGTAACTAGAGAACAAAACCGTACCAAGGCGATGGCCTCAGTTGGTATTAGTATAGGCCTCTCTTTTATGGCCTCGTTGGTTTTTGGGCCTTGGCTTTTTGCCATGATAGGCCTCAGCGGATTGTTTTATATTGCGTTAGGGCTTTCCATTATTGGGGTTGGTTTGATTCTTTTTGTTGTTCCGAACGTAAGAGGTCATCGCTTTCGTAGAGATCTAACTCCATCTTTAGGATCGATAAAGTTGATATGGACAAATCGCCAACTTAGGTTCACCAATATTTGTGTTTTTGTCTTGCATGCTAGCTTGACAGCACTCTTTCTTTTTATCCCTATGGAATTAATTAATCGTTATGAAATAGCACTTAACGTCCACAGTTGGGTGTATTTTTTTGTTATTGGTATTGCGTTTTTTGCAATGATACCAATGGTGGTGATCGCTGAAAGTAAAGCTAAGATGAAATCAGTCATTACCTTTTCTATTTTGATTTTGATTGTGTCAATAGCGGGGATGGCGCTCAGTTTATCGTTTGTCTTTTTTGCTTTGATGTTATGGCTGTATTTTGTTGGGTTTAATACACTGGAAGCAACTTTACCGTCTCTAGTGAGTAAACTATCTCCACCAGGTGCAAGAGGAGGGGCTATGGGGTTTTTTTCAACGCACCAATTTCTCGGCGCATTCTTTGGTGGTAGCATAGGTGGAATTATTTTACAGTATTACTCAAGCACGGCTTTATTTGCTGTTATTGGAATTCTATTGTTATTTTGTGTTCTGCTTTCCTTGAAACAAGCACCAGTAAATCATTTGACAAGCCTAGCATTTAGTTTGCCAAAGCTGTCTGAAATAGAAACAGATAAGTTAACAATAGAGCTTTTGTCGATCGTCGGTGTTGAAGATATGCAAATCTTTATCGACGAACAAACAGCCTACCTGAAAGTGGATAAAAAACGCCTAGACAGGCACAAACTACAGCAATTAGTTCCCGCTGTTTCAATATAGATTTAACCTAATAATATTGTACAAACGCATTTGATTTTTGGAGAACGTCATGGCACGTGGTATTAACAAAGTAATTTTAATCGGCAATGCAGGTAACGATGCCGAAGTGAGATATATGCCATCTGGAGGAGCTGTCGCCAATGTAAACTTAGCGACCTCAGAAAGCTGGAGAGATAAGCAAACAGGGCAAATGCAAGAACGTACCGAATGGCATAGAGTGTCCTTTATGGATCGTGGTAATTACCGTTTAGGACAAATCGCTGGCGACTTTATCAAAAAAGGCTCAAAAGTGTATGTAGAGGGCTCATTAAGAACCAGAGAGTGGGAGAAAGATGGTATAAAGCGCTACACTACAGAAATCATAGCCAATGAAATGCAATTGCTGGATGGTCGTAGCGACCAAATGAACCAATCCATGCAAAATGGCTACGACAATGCACCTTCCAACAACAATTATCAAGCGCAACCAGCGCCAATGAACAATGGCATGCAGCAACAAAGTGGAGGCTTCCAGCAACCGCAAGTAGCACAGCCAATGGCGCAAGGCAATAATCAAGGCGGTGGGTTTCAACAACCACAACACCAAGCGGCACCTCAACAACAAGCGCAACAACAGCAACAGGCTCAACCGCAATCTTTTGGAAGTTGGGGGCAACCACCGCAAGCTGCACCGCGTCAGCCAACGTCTAATAATCAACAGCCAGCAAGACAACAGCCTGCACAAAAACCAGCGGCACCAAACTTTGACGACTTTGATGACGATATTCCGTTCTAAAACATACATCTTTTAAGTATGTTGACCTTAAGCTGAAGGCCTCTATTTTAGAGGCCTTTTGATTTTATTCACTCACTTGTTTTGAATTTTTCTTTTTAAATGAGTAGTATTTTACTAACCTTGATTAGTGATGGGTTAAGGCTATGTTTTAAAAGGATGTGATGTAATAACTTGGTTATTAGACAAGCTCATGAGCGTACAGTGCTTTTTTCTAAAAACTCAGTAACTAGCGAGTTCTAGAGCATGAGGAGTATTTGTATACAAATAAAAACTTGACTACATCCTTAGCAATATATTTTATATAACCAAATCAATTGGTCAGATAAAACTAACCTTAGTGTTGGTCTTTAAGAGAGAAGGTTTAGATTTATGGCGAATGGTCAGCAAATTGCGAAAGAAAATTTAAGTAAGTTTGAGCAATGGGTTAGTGAGCGTAACCTTGTTGGCGATATTGAAATGTATGTTAGAGGCAAACAGCTAAATCGATCTGAAATTGCTTCAAAATGTGGCTTTGCCCTGTCTGTATTACGTCAAAACCCAGCAGTAAAAAATGCGCTTGTTGAATTTGAAGATGGATTACGTAAAAAAGGAATATTGCCTAAGCAAGGTGCTTCTAAGGCGACCGCAACCAAAACTCGTAAGACAACAACTGGTGGTAACCAACGTCTTCGAGATCTTGAAGAAAAAAACGAAGCATTAAAAGCCCGTGTGAAAGAGCTTGAGCACAATCAAACTAAAGAATCCCTATTTGAACTTCATCTTTTCGAAACTGGAAGAGCGATAAAACCTTGAACGAATTTCTTGATTTACGCATTAATACTGTACATTACCGCGGTAATCGCGGCGGTGTAATTTTAAGTGGTAACTGCATGTTATCTGGTAATCGATACATTGCTTCTATTAATCGAGATGAGTTAGTTGATTTGCCCATTATTCGTAAAGGAAAAATCTGGAGGTTATGGGGCGTAGAAAAAGAGTGTGAATTACAGTTTCCTGGTGCGAATGTTCAAGAGAATATGATTTATGTTTCCCAAGCGCAAAATTTATCTAGTACCTATGAAAATTTAATTAACTTTATTGTTGATGAAGAAAAAATCAGCCTTTCTGAAAGTCGCCATTTACTTGAACACTTTGAGGGTAACCTGCGACAAGCAATAATCGACAATGATATTGAAGCGCTAAGCAATGTGTTGCCAGAAAAAAAAGCCACGATATTGTGTGAGACATTTGCGAGCGCCAATATACAGGAGGCAGTGAAGTTTCTTGAGCGCTTGGGGCTATCTCAGTCCATCGCGAAAAAAGTGGTTGAAATGTATGGCAGAGAGTCAATTAGCAAAATTATTACTGACCCGTATCGTTTATTATCATTTGGCGTTGCTTGGAGTGAAGTGGATCATTTTGCGACAAATCATTGTTATATCGATAGTAAATCAGAATTGCGTTTGAGCGCAGCAGTAGAAGAGGCCTTGTATCGTGCTTGTGATGATGGCTCTACTGCTATTAAGTTGAAAGATTTACGTTTAGTGTTGAATGGTGTTTTGAATAGCACATCGCTTGTCCATAAGGCACTTTCTCTGAATGGTGTGAGTGCGCAGTATCGAGCAATTGATAATTTTTATTATCCTGCTGGTGGTTGGTTAATTGAGCAACGAATCGCGCAATGGGTAATAGAAAAGAAAAAAGAGCCAGTTAAAGAGTTATTTACAACGCCCCAATTAAAACAAATTATTGACGATTTTCAGCAATTAGAGACACTCACTTTTTCTTCTGTGCAAAAGAAAGCATTGAAACTGTGTTCATCAACAAACTTAAATTTATTGATTGGTGCGAATGGCGTAGGGAAAAACAAAATTTTGCAGTGTTTGTATCGTGGTGTGGTGAAATTTCACCCTGATATGCCGCTTTACCGCATCAGCTTAAATGGTAAGCTGGTGAATGCAATGAACAGTATTGACGGTGTTAACAATCAGACTGTATCTGGCTTTGTTAAGTACATGCGACGTCATGCCATTGAACAAGATATGATGTTGGTTATTGAAGAAGCCAATATGATTGATAATGTGCAATTTTATCGATTAATTAATCAATTACCAAAAGGGTGTCGCCTTATCTTAGTGGGTGATAATAAACAATTGTCACCTTTGGGTGTGGGTTCTATTTTACAGGCACTGTCTGAGACAGACATCGCCAAAACCGTATTAAAAGATAAGTATGATGTACCAGAAAATGGCACCATCGATTATGTATTGGAATCTATCAGGCAGGGGATCTGGCGCGGTATAAAAGCCTATACAGACGATTTATCAGGTGTTGGCTTTGTCAGTTGCAGTAATTCAGATATTGATCACAATGTATTAGAGCTTTATAAGCGCTTAAGTGATGAAGACCCTGATACACAAGTTATTTGTCCAACTCAGTCCGGCAGTGGTGGTGCAGATACACTAAATGCCTTAATTCAGCCCTTAGCGAACACGTCGTTAGAAGAGCTGACTTATGTTGATAGTGAATTTGGTTTTATGAGCTACCGTTCTAATACAGGCCCTTTTACTGTTGGCGATAAAGTTGTCTACACAAAGTGCAATGAAAACAATGAGTTGCGTGATGGGTCTTTAGGTGAAATTATAAAGCAATTAAACCCAAATAAATCCAATAGCCCTATATGTAAAATCGATTTTGGTGTAGATGGTGTCCACAACTTCAAGCCAGAAGACTTAGAAGATCTTGAAATGGCTTATGCAATTACAGCCCATAGAGCACAAGGTTATCGGTTTAAGAATGTCATTATCCCTGTTAGACAGTCTCGTTCTTTAGATCGCTCATTACTGTATGCAGCCATATCTTGTGGGGTAGAACGTGTCATACTTGTTGGTAACAGAGAAGCTGCGATTAATGCAGTAGAAAAGTTCGCAACAAGCACTCGTACTGTGGGTCTTGCCAAATTAATTGTTGGTGTCAAATAAACCACTAATCAGAGCTCATTCGTAAATGAGCTTTTTATACCTTTTCCTTTCGCGTATGTTTTGCAAACTATGGAATGTGATGTTTTTCCTACTAGTAATCCTATATTTCACTGCTTATTGTTATACTTCCTATAATTAACTTTTCGTGCTGGTGGTCCAACGTGAATGATGACGACATGTCTTTGTTCGCTCAAGAAATGGCGGACGTAAAAATATTAGATAAAAAATCGCTGTACCTTGGTAAAAAAGGAGAGCAGGTTGATTTTTTAGCAAGAAAGCAAGCGGCAGTAGTGAGTGCTGAGATAGACAGCAACCATTTGTCTGTTGATTATGTGGAGCAAGTGAATCCAAATGACGAACTTTCTTATAAAAAAGAAGGTGTTCAAGATGGCGTTTTCAAGCGTTTACGCCAAGGAAAATATGCAATTGAAGCGCGTTTAGATCTCCACCGCAACACGGTAAATCAAGCTCGAGAACAGGTGTATGAATTTGTGCAAGATTGTATGAATAATGATATCCGCATTGCTGTTATTGTGCATGGTAAAGGGGATAGAACACCAGATAAGCCTGCTACATTAAAGAGTTACATCAACAAATGGTTGAGAGAGCTCGACGATATTATCGCTTTTCACTCTGCTCAACGTCATCATGGAGGTTATGGCGCTGTGTATATTATGTTGCGAAAAAGCGCAGAAGCAAAACTGGATAACTGGGAACAGCAGCAAAAACGTTAGTCTAATATTAGCATCGCTTTACATCGAGCTTTATTTTTATCTTATAGGTCTATCGAAAAAGGGGAAGTCGAAAAAGGGAAAGCAGTTTAACAGAATGTTAAAACTGACCTGCATATAAATTACTGCATTTTATTTATGCAGTACTCTCCGTAATTTTGATATAATTTTCGATTATTTTAGAATTCCTATCATTTTTAGAGTGGAATGAATAAGTCTGCTAGGCTTCAATTTTTTTAAAGAAAATGAACTAAATTCGTAATTTCTATAATGAAATTACCTATTTTCGAGGTAAAACATGTCAGAAAAGACAACACATCATCCTGCTTTCACTTTGGTCCGTAGTGAGTTTATTGAGGCCTTACATGTTGATGTTCTTGAATTTGAACATATAAAAACAGGTGCTAAACACTTCCATATCGCCTCAAATAGTGATGAGAATGTCTTTCTTGTTGGTTTAAAAACAGTGCCTGAGGATTCCCGTGGTGTTGCTCATATTTTGGAGCATACTGTGCTTTGTGGTTCAGAGCGTTTTCCTGTGCGGGACCCTTTTTTTATGATGATTAGGCGTTCTCTTAATACCTTCATGAATGCTTTTACCTCATCCGATTGGACGGCATACCCTTTTGCCAGTAAAAATAAGAAAGACTTTAACAATTTATTAGATGTTTACTTAGATGCCGTTTTCTTTTCACGTTTAGATCAACTGGATTTTATGCAAGAGGGTCATCGCCTCGAATTTGAAGAAATGCAAAATCCAGCATCGCCATTAACTTATAAAGGCGTCGTTTTTAACGAAATGAAAGGCGCCATGAGTGCAACTAACTCTGTACTTTGGCAAACTTTAACCAAATATCTATTTCCTAATAATACTTACCACTTCAATTCTGGCGGTGAACCTACCGACATTCCTGATTTGTCTTATGACGATTTAATCCGCTTTTACAAAACACATTACCACCCAACCAATGCGATCTTTATGACCTTTGGTGATATTCCTGCGGTTGAGCACCAAACTGAGTTTGAAAATAAAGTATTGTCGCGTTTTGAACACTTAAATAAACAAGTGCAAGTTGATGATGCAAAGCGCTACTTCTCACCGATTCGAGTTGAAGAGAGTTATGCAACAGATGAGGCGAAAGAGGACGGTAGCCATGTGGTAATCGGGTGGTTGCTAGGGAAAAGTACAGATTTAATGCAACAGTTTGAAGCGGAATTGCTCTCAAGTGTGTTATTGGATAACAGTGCCTCGCCACTACGACATGCTTTAGAAAGCTCTGAATTAGGCAACGCCCCTTCGCCACTGTGTGGTTTAGAAGACAGTAATAAAGAAATGAGCTTTATGTGCGGTCTTGAGGGTGTGCGCCGAGAAAATAGAGACGAAGTAGAGCAATTAGTGCTGACCACCCTAACAAAAATAGTCAATGATGGGGTTGCAGACGATATGGTTGCCGCTATGTTACACCAGTTGGAGTTAAGTCAACGAGAAATTGGTGGTGATGGTTTCCCTTATGGATTACAGCTAATTCTTGCCGGATTATCGACAGCCATTCATGAAGGCGATGTTGTGGCCCAGTTAAACGTTGAGCCTGTAATTGCAGCATTACGCGAGCGAATAAAAGACAAACAATATATTGGCCACTTAATTCAAACATTGTTACTCGATAATGCACACCGAGTAACATTGACTTTGAACCCAGATCCTTTGCTTTCTGAGCGCCGTAATCAAGCTGAACTTGATAGGTTGATGCTAATCAAAAATACTCTTACCGGGGCAGAACAACAGGCTATTATTGATAACAGCGTGGCATTGCAGAAACGTCAGTCACAAGTTGATGATATGAGTATTTTACCAAAAGTTGGGTTAGAAGATGTGCCTGCCGAACTTCCTTCATATCAAAGCGATGTGGCCGAAGGAGAGATTCCGGTGACATTTTATCCGCAGGGTACCAATGGGCTTGTGTATGAGCAGCTAGTTATTGACTTACCAGAGCTGACTGAGGAAGAAATACAAGTATTACCTCTTTTCTCTTATGTGGTGTCGGAGTTGGGAGTAAAAGATAAAACCTACCTTGAAGTTCAAGCAGAGCAAGCCAGAGTATGTGGTAGTTTAGGGGCTTCTAATTCCATCAGGCCCCTATTAGATGACCATCAATCGGTAAGAGCCTACTTTATCCTTTCTAGTAAAGCTTTGGTGAATAACTTTGAAAACATGAGTAATTTGTTAAAAGACACATTTATAGATATTAAATTCAGTGAAACAAATCGTATTAAAGAACTAATTTCTCAGAGACGAGCACGAAGAGAGCAGTCCGTTACAGGCCAAGGTCATGTACTAGCGATGTCTGCTGCTGCCAGTGGAGCAAGTGCTCTAAATTGGCAACAAGAGCAGTGGGGCGGCATATCAGGGATTAAGGCATTAAAAAAATTGGATGATGCACTTAAAGAAGAGGCAACTATGTCAGCCTTGATAAAGTTGTTTACTCAGATCCATGCGAAGTTAGTCATGTCGAGCAAGCAATTGTTGCTTGTTGGCGAGAGCCAGCATAAGCAAAGCTTTATATCCAAGTTACAGTCAATTTGGCAACATGTGCAAACTGGACAGTATCAAGAGAACTTTGCCTTGCCGCCTGTTAGTAAAAAGATTAAAGCGGCATGGTTAACTCCCTCAGAAGTTAACTTCTGCGCCAAAGTATTTAAAACGGTTTCTGGTACGCATCCTCACGTTGCACCATTAACCGTATTAGGCGGTTTCTTACGTAATGGTTTTTTACATCGAGCTATTCGTGAACAAGGTGGTGCTTATGGTGGAGGAGCAAGTTTTGATGCTAGTTCTGGCGCATTTAGATTCTATAGTTACAGAGACCCAAGGTTAGAAGAAACGCTTACCGACTTTGATGCTTCTATAGAATGGTTGCTTACCAATGAGCATTCCGAAGAGGCTTTAGAAGAAGCTATTCTAGGTGTTATCGGTTCCATGGATAAGCCAGGCTCACCAGCAGGAGAAGCACAAACAGATTTTTACTTAAGACTACATCAGAGAACCAAAACACAAAGAGAAGAATTTCGAGCCAGTGTTTTGAATACAAGTATTGAACAATTAAAAGATGTTGCTAAGGCGTACTTTATCAGTGAAAACGAGAGTATGGCGGTAATCAGTTCCCAAAATAATAAAAATACATTAGAGAGATTGGGCTTTGAGCTTAATACTCTTTAACGAACAAGATAGGTAATAGTAATTAATGGATCAGTTTCATGATATTCGTCCTTACAATGATGACGAAGTAGCCACAGTATTAACAAACTTGGTAAATAACCCAGACTTTATCGAAACCATTATTGGTTTTCGTTTTAGTGCTTGTCCCAAAATGCTTAGAGGCCCCTTACGTGTTTTACTAAGGTGGATACTGAGAAGGCAAGTTTCTAAAATTCATAACGTTAATGATTTCCAAAGGAAAGTGGCCGCATACATGGAGCGTATGATCAAAACAACAACAACTGAAGTTGAGTATCGGGGTATAGATAAGCTCGAAAAAGGTGTTGGGTATTTGTTTATCTCTAATCATAGAGATATTGCCATGGACCCAGCTTTTGTTAACTATGGGCTTTATTTACATGGGTTGGAAACAGTAAGGATTGCGATAGGAGACAATTTATTACGTCGTCCATTTGTATCTGACTTAATGCGGCTAAATAAAAGCTTCATTGTTAAGCGCTCTGCGAATGGAGTGCGTGAAATGATGGCAGCATTTACTCAATTATCTCACTACATTAATCACTCCATTATAAATGATCACAGTAATATATGGATTGCTCAAAAGGAAGGACGTGCAAAAGATGGTTTGGATAAAACAGATATCGCCATTATCAAGATGTTTTACATGAGCCAGAAAAAAGAATGCTCTTTTGCAGAGGCAATGCAAAAACTTAATATTGTTCCTGTTTCGATTTCTTATGAATATGACTCGTGTGACGTTGCGAAAGCGAGCGAACTCTATGCAAAATCTAAAACAGGGAATTATGAAAAATCAGAGTTTGAAGACATTGACAGTTTGACTCAAGGAATTGTCGGCCATAAAGGCAAAGTAGTTGTAACCTTTGGCGACAAACTCACTCAAGCATTTGAAACTCCAGAAGATCTTGTTGCAGAAGTAGATCGCCAAATAATCACTAATTACGAAATACATCAAAGTAACATGACCGCTTACAACATGTTAAATGCCGAAGCAGAAGTGGATGCAACCTTTGCTACTCGTATTGCTAAGTGTCCAAAAAAGCTGGAAACAACCTTGTTGGAAATGTATGCCAACCCTTTAGTTCAAAAAAAAGCATACGATGAAAAATAGGCAATTAACTTCATTTATCGATAAGGAATTAACAATATGACTGGCGAGCTACTTCGATCGTGGATTGGGTCGGTTTTATTCAGTGTCAGCTACATATCTTCCACAGTTGTTTTCGGCTTATTGGCTCCACCAATTGCTATTTGTCTACCGGGTATTCATCGGCAAAAAGTACTGAACGTCCATAATGCCATTTTGCTATTTCTATTCCGTATTTTTTGTGGCGTTAAAATCGACGTAAAAGGGCGAGAAAATTTAGTCAAGGGCAAGACTTATGTCATAGTGGCGAACCATCAAAGTGAATGGGAGACCTACTTTATTCAAGTGCTGGTTACGCCATTATCAACGGTTTTGAAAAAGGAATTGTTGTCAGTGCCTTTTTTTGGCTGGGGACTAAGAATGGTGCAGCCTATTGCTATTGATCGACAGCAAAAGACAAATGCGTTAAAGCAGATTATGAAACAAGGAAAAGAGCGCTTACTAGGTGGTCGATCAGTTGTGATTTTTCCTGAAGGGACTCGAGTTGCTGAAGGGGAAAAGAAACAGTTCAATAAAGGGGCTGCAATGTTAGCAACCTCTGCTAATAAGCCAATATTGCCTATTGTTCATAATGCAGGGCGAGTATGGCCAGGTAAAAAGTGGCTGAAAAAACCAGGTGTGATTCAGGTAGTTATTGGCGAGCCTATTGAAGTAGGGGAGAAGAACACGAATGAAGTGCATGACGAAATGGAAGTCTGGATGAGAAACGAAATGAAAAAAGTGGCTCAATGTGTCTGAAAAGAACATAAAGTTGAGAAAGCGATGGTTATCTATGGGTAATCATCGCTTTTTTTTAGGTGGTAGATTGTGGATGACATAGTATTTTACAGCGTGGCTATTTTTGCTGTGCTTTTAGTTGGTATATCAAAAGGTGGTTTTGGTGGGGGGCTTGGCCTGCTCGCGGTGCCTTTGATGTCTTTTACTACTTCCCCTATTACTGCTGCAGCAATTCTCCTGCCTGTACTATGTGTTATGGATGCTTTTGGCGTATGAAAATATCGAGGCAACTTTGATCGTCTAAACCTAGTTATACTGTTACCAGCAGCTATGTTAGGTATTCTGATTGGTGCATTCAGTTTTCACAGTTTGTCTGAAAATAATATTAAGTTGATGACTGGGGTAATGTCTTTGACTTTCAGTGGTTACTTTTTTATCGCTAAGGTGATTGGTGTTACAACTAAAAAGCGCAAAGCGAGTTTATTAGGGGGGCTTTTTTGGGGGGCACTTTCTGGTTTTTCAAGTTTTAGTGTTCATGCTGGTGGGCCGGCTCTGAACATTTATTTACTTGCCCAAAGACTTGATAAAACCCTATTTGTTGGAACGACGATTTTGTTCTTTACTACAGTAAATTACATTAAGTTAATTCCTTATATGTGGTTAGGATTATTCCAAACTAGTAACTTGAGAGTGTCACTTTTTTTGGCGCTGTTTGCTCCTATTGGCGTTCTGTGTGGTTCTTATTTACATAAAAGAATCAGTGATAAATGGTTTTATTTATCTTGCTATACATTGCTTTTGATGGCGGGAATTAAGCTAACTTACGAAGGTATAGGGTTTAGCATTTAAACAAAAAAAGAGAGCTACAATGCTCTCTTTTTATATTTGTCTGTTTGCTTATTTTAGCCTTGGTATTTTTTAAATACTAAGCTGGCATTTGTGCCACCAAAACCAAAACTGTTCGACATGATTTGTTGTAAGTTCGCATTATCAAGGCGTTTGGTTACAACAGGAATATCTCCAGCAGCTTCATCTAGTTCGTCAACGTTTGCTGATGCTGCAATGAAATCATTTTCCATCATTAATAAGCTATAGATAGCTTCATGCACACCAGCGGCTCCTAGGGAGTGGCCAGATAGCGATTTTGTCGAGCTGATCTTAGGAATATTGCTACCAAAGGTATTGTTTACGGCTTCTAGCTCTTTCATATCTCCAGCAGGAGTACTTGTTCCGTGAGTATTAATGTAGTCAATTTCGCCTTCGGTTGTACTCATTGCCATTTGCATGCAGCGCATAGCACCTTCACCGGATGGAGCGACCATGTCATAGCCATCAGATGTTGCACCATAACCTACTAGTTCTGCATAAATTTTAGCACCACGTGCTTTGGCATGTTCTAGTTCTTCTATAACTAACATACCGCCACCGCCAGCAATGACGAAACCATCACGGTTTGCATCATAAGCACGAGAAGCTTTTTCTGGCGTGTCATTGTATTTTGATGATAAAGCGCCCATCGCATCGAACATGCATGTTTGAGTCCAGCTCTCTTCTTCGCCACCACCGGCAAAGACAATATCTTGTTTACCTAACTGGATTAACTCCATCGCGTTGCCAATACAATGTGCACTTGTTGAGCAAGCAGATGTGATTGAGTAATTAACGCCTTTTATTTTAAACGGTGTTGCTAGGCAGGCAGAAACTGTGCTTCCCATTGTTTGAGTTACTCGATAGGGACCGACGCGTTTCACGCCTTTTTCTCTTAAGATATCAGCGGATTCTACTAAATTACCAGCAGAAGCGCCCCCAGAACCGGCAATAAGACCGGTACGAATGTTAGATACTTGTTCTTCTGTAAGGCCTGCATCTTCAATAGCTTGTTGCATCGAGACATAAGCATAAGTAGCGGCAGGCCCCATAAAGCGTTTAATCTTACGATCAATGAGCTCATCAATATCAAGATCAACACGGCCACATACATGGCTACGAAATCCCATTTCTTTATAGTCGTCGGCAAAACGAATACCAGACTTCCCTTCTTTTAATGAGTTAAGTACAGTGTTTTTATCATTGCCAAGGCAGCTTACAATACCAAGACCTGTTACAACCACACGACGCATAAAATGAGCCTCTTTAATTCTTAATCTTTAGAAGTTATCAGTTGAAGTGAATAAACCAACACGCAAATCTGTTGCTGTATAGATTTCTCTACCATCAACCGAAACACTTCCATTTGCAATTCCCATTACAAGCTTACGTTCAATAACTCGCTTTAAATGGATGTGAAAAGTAACTTTTTTAGCAGTAGGTAAGATTTGCCCAGTAAATTTTACTTCACCTGCACCTAGTGCTCTTCCGCGACCTTTGTTGCCTTTCCAGCCGAGGAAAAAGCCAACAAGTTGCCACATGGCGTCTAAACCTAAGCAACCAGGCATAACTGGGTCTCCAGGAAAGTGGCAATTGAAAAACCATAAATCAGGGTGAATATCCAGTTCGGCGATAATCTCACCTTTATCAAAATCACCTCCATCAGTGGTGATCTTGGTAATTCTATCCATCATGAGCATGTTATCGACTGGCAGTTGAGCGTTGCCTGCACCAAACATTTCACCATGACCGCATTTTAAAAGTTCGTCTTTTTCAAAAGAAGAAGGAGGTGTTGTCATTATAATCCTATCTTTACTTTATCCTATAGGAGCGCGCCCTAGCAGGAGTTTAGTAGTTCGTATTTATTAGTTTGATATGTTTATTCAATGTAAAACTTGGCCGATTATAGCGGTTCACGGTGCCAATATGAATGTTTATAGCCAAAAAACTCGCTAAAACTGATTGTTTATAAGGCAAAACAGTGAAAATACTAGCTTCTACGATTTACTGCGCTGTGCGCCAATTCAATTAACGCATCTTTATAGAGGGATTCAGGTAGCGCATTTATCGCTTGAATAGCCAGCTCTGCTTGCTTTTTTGCTGCCGTTTCTGTGTATTGAATCGCACCACAGGTTTTCACATCATCAATGATTTGCTCTAACTTTTCTAATCCGCCATTCTCTATGGCTTGGCGAACTCTATTTGCTGCATCTTCATTAGCATTCATCATAGTGAATATAAGAGGTAATGTTGGTTTTCCTTCTGCAAGATCATCACCTATATTTTTGCCCATCTCTTCAGCAGTGCTTGTATAATCCATTATGTCATCAATTAATTGAAAGGCTGTCCCTAGATGCATACCGTAATTTGCTAGTGCTGTTTGTTGTGATATAGAAGCGTTGCTAACAATTGCACCACAAAGAGCTGCGCCTTCAAATAGCTTCGCTGTTTTGTATTGAATAACTTTGAAATAATTTTCTTCGGTCGTATTAGGGTCGCCACAATTAATTAACTGCTGTACTTCGCCTTCGGAAATGATGTTTGTTGTTTCTGACAGTATTTCCATACACTTCATGCTGCCAACTTCTACCATTATCTGGAATGCACGGGAATACAAAAAGTCGCCAACAAGCACACTAGGGGCATTTCCCCACTCTTCATTTGCTGTTTTTTTGCCTCTGCGCATATCGGATTCATCCACAACATCATCATGCAATAATGTGGCGGTATGAATAAATTCAATAATGGTTGCCATTTTTATGGTCTTATCAAGACTTGATTGACTCAAATCTGGATTGCATGCTCTGGCTGCAATTAGTGTCATTAATGGCCTTAATCTTTTTCCACCATTACTGACGATGTAATAGCCAATTTGTTCAATTAAGGGGATTTGGCTTTTCAGTTGAGAGGTGATGCACTGGTTAACTAGATCGAACTCGTTAGCGACACTTGAGTGTATAGAACTTAATGGCATGATTTTTCCTGAGCCGCACTGATATTTCCTGCATCAGAGTGTTAGATAAATTTAATTTATAAGGCCACATGCTAGGGGAAGAGAAAAAGAGGGTCAACCAAAAACAGCAAAAAACCGTATGGGCTAGCTAATATGCTTGCTTCATCCGTTTTGGTTTTATATAATCCTGCGTTCGATTTATCCACACTTTGCTCCCTATTATATGGTTGCTAACACGCTGCGCTGCTTAAAGCCTCGTGAGTTAGTTGCCACTAGAAGTAGGTCAGATATTAATTTCAGTAGCCGGGTAAATCTTATTGGAGATAAAACATGTTCGCAGTAATTAAAACTGGTGGTAAGCAATACCGAGTTCAAGAAGGCCAAACTCTAAAAGTTGAAAAACTGGCGGTCGATGAAGGTAAAAAAGTAAATTTTGATGAAGTACTATTAGTTAGCAGTGGTGATGATGTAAAAGTCGGTGCTCCATTTGTTAAAGGTGCGAAAGTTACGGCAGAAGTTGTTTCTCACGGTCGTGGCGACAAAGTTAAAATTCTTAAATTCCGTCGACGCAAGCACTCCATGAAGCGTATGGGTCATCGTCAATGGTTTACAGAAGTAAAAGTGACAGCAATTAAATAAATTGTTTAGCTTATTCAAATTTTGAGAGGTAGGTTATGGCTCATAAAAAAGCTGGTGGTAGTACTCGTAACGGTCGCGATTCCGAGTCGAAACGATTAGGTGTTAAGCGTTTTGGTGGTCAAGTTGTTGTTCCTGGAAATATTTTGGTTCGTCAACGCGGTACGCAATTTCACCCTGGTGAAGGTGTAGGAATTGGTAAAGACCACACTTTGTTTGCTTTGGCTGAAGGTCAGGTAAAGTTTGAAGTTAAAGGTAAATTTAAGCGTCGTACAGTTTCTGTTGTTACAGCTTAAAACCACTTTTATTGGAAAAAGCTCCGCAATAGCGGAGCTTTTTTTTTGGAAATTATATAATAGCGAGGGAAGATGGAAATAAATCTTCTGCATGGCAGTGGGCTTATTTGCATCTTTCCTAAAATAACTTACTGCATGGTATTAACCGATATGAGGATGTTCCTGTGAAATTTGTTGATGAAGCTGCTATTTATGTGCGAGCAGGAAAAGGTGGCAACGGTTGTTTAAGTTTCTGGCGTGAAAAATTTGTTGCCAAAGGTGGCCCAGATGGAGGCGATGGAGGAGATGGAGGGAGTATCTTGCTTGAGGCAGATGCTGCCTTGAACACGTTAATTGATTATCGCTTTACTCGACGCTATCAGGCTGAAAATGGCGAAGGCGGTCGCGGTAGAAATTGTACGGGAGCAAAAGGCTCGGATTTAGTGTTGAAGGTGCCGGTAGGAACAACGGCAATAGATGAAGATACAGGTGAAGTTCTTGGAGATCTGACACATGAAGGTCAACAACTCAAGGTTGCTCAAGGTGGATTTCATGGGCTGGGCAATACACGTTTTAAATCCAGTACTAATAGAGCGCCAAGGCAAACAACAAATGGAACAGAGGGAGAAGAAAGAAATCTGAAGCTTGAGATGAAAGTGCTGGCCGATGTTGGATTGCTAGGTTTGCCGAATGCTGGTAAATCAACATTTATTCGTTCGGTCTCATCGGCAAAGCCTAAGGTTGCTGATTATCCTTTTACTACTCTGGTGCCTAATTTAGGGGTAGTGAAAGTAAAGGCTCATCAAAGTTTTGTGGTTGCAGATATTCCTGGAATTATCGAAGGTGCAGCTGGCGGAGCAGGTTTGGGGATACGATTTTTAAAGCATCTTGTCCGTAATCGTATTTTGTTGCACCTTGTTGATATGGCTCCTTGGGATGATGTTTCACCAGCTGAAGCGGCACAAATAGCTGTAAACGAACTGTATCAATTTAGCGCTAAACTTGGTGATCGTGAACGTTGGTTGATCTTAAATAAAGTAGATATGGTGCCAGAAGATGAGTTGGAAGAGAGGTGTCAGTCTGTTATTGATGCTCTTAACTGGTCTGGTCCTGTATATAAAATATCTGCCATTTCAGGTGAAGGAACGCAAACTTTGACTCTTGATTTGATGAGTAGGTTGGAAGAAAAAAGAAATCTGCTGGAAGTTAGTCAAGATGCTCGTGATGAGGAAGAAGCGATACGTCTACAAATAGACCAAGAGGGAAGGGAAACAATTGAAGCATATCGTGCAGCGAAACGAGCCGAATCTCATGCGGCTAGAGAAGACGACGATGACTTTGATGACGATGATTACGACGTTGATGTTGAGTATGTTCGGTAGAGTGTAAAAAAATAATAGCAAGATGTTTTTGGGTGGTGTTTATGCGCGAAAAAATGTTAAAAGCGCAGCGTATAGTTGTAAAAATCGGCAGTGCACTCTTAACCAATGATGGCGAAGGGTTAGATGATGGTCGAATAAGTGATTGGGTTGATCAAATTGCTCATCTGCGATCTTTGGGAAAAGAGGTCGTGCTTGTGTCTTCTGGGTCCGTTGCGGCTGGTATGAAGCGATTGGGTTTTACTCAACGACCTTCGCAAATAAATGAATTGCAAGCCTCTGCAGCGGTTGGGCAGATGGAGCTAATAGGAATGTATGAGTCTCATTTTGCAAAACACTCTCTTCAAACTGCGCAAATCTTATTAACAAATGAGGATTTATCTAATCGTCGTCGCTACCTTAATGCCCGCTCTACGTTGCGTACTTTGTTACAGTTAGGAGCTCTTCCTATCGTTAATGAAAATGACACTGTTGTTACTGATGAAATTCGCTTTGGTGATAATGATACTTTAGGCGCTTTGGTAGCGAACTTAGTTGAAGCGGATTTGTTGATTATTCTCACCGATCAGCAAGGCTTGTTTGATAAAAATCCACGAGACTACCCTGATGCAAAGTTGATTGATTGTGCGTTGGCAACAGATGAGCGCTTGATTGCTATGGCAAGTGGTGGTGCGGGCGTACTAGGTAGTGGTGGAATGCTGACAAAAGTAACAGCAGCATCTTTGGCGGCAAGGTCTGGGGCAGATACTTTGATTGCAGCTGGTAGAGAGAAACATATTATTACCCGCTTGTTGTCGGGTGATGTGCTGGGCACTTGGTTGATGCCAGAGCAGGAGCCATTAGCTGCTCGCAAGCAGTGGTTAGCAGGACACTTAAAAAGTAGGGGAACCTTGGTGATTGATCAAGGTGCAATTTTGGCTCTTAAAGAGCAAGGCAGTAGTTTATTGGCTGTTGGTGTGAAAGATGCTTTAGGGGATTTTTCTCGAGGGGATATGGTAGTTTGTGTGAGTGAGTCGGGAGAGCTAATTGCACGAGGGCTAATTAATTACTCTATTGCCGAAACAATTAAGTTATTAGGTAAACCTTCAGCCAGCATAAAAGATATTTTAGGGTATGAAGGGGAACCGGAATTAATAAATCGAGATGATTTGATAATCGTTTAGATGTGGTTTTGCGTTTTGAAGAACATATTGCTGCTGGCGAAAGATGTTTAATTTTTAGAGGAAAAATAGTTATGGCTAAGCCCGGAAAAAGAGGGATTACAAGAGTGCTCCACGCAATGCGTTATTCCTACCAAGGTTTGAAGGCTCAATGGCAGCATGAAGAAGCGTTCAGGATGGAAGTAATTTTGTTTTTATTGGCATTGCCTCTGGCTTTATATTTTGGGGTAACTGGCTTTGAAAAAGCAGTATTAATTTTTTCTGTGGGTATTGTTGTGATTGTTGAAACTCTCAATTCTGCAATGGAGGCCGCAATAGATCGAATAGGTGATGAGTATCACGAATTGTCTGGTCGAGCTAAAGATATGGGGTCAGCAGCGGTTATGTTGTCTTTGGGATTGGCGTTAGTTGTATGGGTCTTAATTCTATTCTTCTAAACTAAGAATGATGTTGGCAGTTTGGAGAAGTGAAGGAGATTAAGAGAAAAGTTAAAACATTATCGCCCTCTGCCAATGAGCTGTCTCGATATGGCGGAGGGCGAAATCACTAAAACTTAAGCAAGTGCTTTGATTTTTGCACTTAAACGGCTCTTGTGGCGAGCGGCTTTGTTTTTGTGATAAATACCTTTGTTTGTTGCTTTATCTAGTTGAGATATAGCGGCAACAAAAGTTGTTTGAGCTTCTTCTTTATTTCCTGCTTCAATAGCAGCGTCTACCTTTTTAAGGTATGTGCGTACCATAGAGCGCAGGCTACCATTGTGAGCACGACGTTTAATTGCTTGACGTGCGCGCTTTTTTGAACCAGCAGAATTTGCCACAATATGGCTCCTATAAGTAAATTTTAATACTAAAAAAATGAGAACGCGTTGCGTTTTCTTTAACAATAAAAGTCAAGAGTTACTTGAAAATATCGCGGCGAATTCTACCAGTTTTTTATTTGTCCACAACCCCCTAGTCGTGAATTATTCTAATATTGCTGAATCAATGGTCATATTTATATTGGTTTTACGATATGATTTGCGTAATTTGTTCAGGATTATGAGTAACATAGCGAATCTGTACTGTCTAGCTAGGCAATAAAAATTCTAGGTGATAAAAAATTGCACGCAAAAAATAAAACGTCATCGCTCTTTAAGTCGAGTTTTCTGGTTTCTATTTGCACTTTCTTTTCTCGAATTTTAGGAGTGGTGCGAGATGCTGCATTAGCTTATACCCTAGGTGCAGGTAGTGGTGCAGATGCTTTTTTTGTCGCATTTAAAATTCCTAACTTTTTTAGACGATTGTTCGCTGAAGGTGCGTTTGCACAGGCGTTTGTTCCCGTATTAAGTGACTATAAGGTCAATCAAGGGCATTCAGCAGTCAAAGCATTGATAGCCGCAGTCACTGGCTCTTTATCCTTGATTTTAATGCTAATTACCGTTCTGTTTGTCTGCTTTTCTCCTTGGGTGGTTTATATATTTGCACCCGGTTTTGTCAGTGATTCACAGCAGATGACGTTGGCTTCAAATTTATTGATGATCACGTTTCCTTACTTGTTGTTTATTTCCCTGACTGCGTTAGCTGGTGGCATTTTGAATAGTCATAATAGATATGCTGTGCCGGCGATTACCCCCATTTTTCTTAACCTTTCACTTATTGTGGCAACGTTATTCTTTGCTACCCAAGCCGCCCAGAAAGAGGTTGCAGTTGCGTGGGGAGTATTTGCTGCCGGTTTGATTCAACTTGTGTTTCAACTGCCTTTTTTAGCAAAACTCGATCTTCTGCCAATGCCTTCTTTCGGCTTTTCTCATCCTGGGGTAAAGCGGATTTTTCAGTTGATCTTACCAGCTTTATTTGGTGTTTCTGTCGGCCAAATAAATTTGTTACTGGACACCGTTTTGGCTTCATTTTTGGAAAAAGGGAGCATCACGTGGCTTTATCTTTCAGATCGTTTGTATGAGTTGCCCCTTGGTGTTTTTGCTATCGCAATTGGTACCGTGGTTTTACCGGCCTTGTCTCGTAGTTTTGCCAGCAAAGCAGAAAATGCTTTTGTTTCAACATTGGATTGGGGAGTGCGTATTGTTTTGCTGATTGCTGTGCCTTCTGCTCTTGCTTTATTCCTGTTGGCTGAGCCATTGATAGCTACAATTTTTTATCGCGGAGCTCTGACAGCAAATGATGTGGTTATGGCATCGGCAAGTTTGCAGGCCTACTCACTAGGCTTGGTTTTTATGATGTTAATTAAAGTGTTGGCGCCTGGGTATTATGCTCGACAAGATACGAAAACGCCGGTGAAAATCGGTATTATCGCGATGATCGCTAATATGGTTTTTAACCTTGTTTTAGTGTTTCCGTTTGGTCATGTTGGTTTGGCTTTGGCGACGACGCTTTCTGCTTTTTTGAATATGTTTTTGTTATGGCTTGGTTTAAGAAAAAAGGGGCTGCATAGCTTCTCTTTGGATTGGAAAGTGACTCTGTCTGCAATTTTAATGGGGACTGCTTTTCTTGTGGTGTTTATCGTTTTTCACCGAGAAATTGGATTAAATTGGTTGGTTTTAACGGAGTTAGAAAGGGTCTTTCACTTATCTATTTTGGTTATCGTTGGTGGTGCACTTTATTTTTTAGGTGCATTTATGTGTGGTTTTAGGCTGAAAATGCTCAAAGTGTAGAGTAATTTAGGTTAAATAAGGTGGTTTTGGCTCTTGGGTAAACAATCGTTTATTGATGGAGTGGGTTACTACCTTCAAAAGCTCAACTACTATATAATCCCGTTCATTTTCTGGTCTATTAGCCACTTTCAATAATGGAGTGTTATGGAGTTTATCCGGGGTGTTCATAACATCCAATCAAAACACAAACGTTGTGTATTAACAATTGGCAACTTTGATGGCGTGCATCTAGGGCATCAAACGATTTTGCAGAGGGTGAAAAAATTAGCTTCTCAATATGAGGCCGCGTCCTGCATTATGATTTTTGAACCCCAACCTCGAGAGTACTTTGCCGCAGATCAAGCTCCTAGGCGCGTTACTAGGCTAAGAGATAAACTATTCTATCTAGCGAATTATGGTATTGATTATGTACTGTGTCTGCCATTTAATGAACGCCTACAAAAATTGACAGCACAAGAGTTTTGTCAGACCGTGTTAGCTAATGGTCTAGATGTTCAGCACTTGGTTGTTGGTGATGATTTTCACTTCGGTTGTGATCGTCAAGGCAACTTTGACTACCTGTTGCAATTTGGGAATGCGAACCAATTTATTGTAGAGCACACAAAAACCGTGTTGTCTGAAAATAGCCAGCGTGTCAGTAGTTCGCTTGTAAGGGATGCCTTGACTCAGGGTGATATAATCAAAGCCGAAAGTTTACTTGGGCATGAAGTACGCATTTCAGGGCGAGTTGTGCATGGTAAAAAGCTTGGAAGAGAGTTAGGCTTTCCAACGGCCAATGTCCATCTAAAAGGTATTGCATCCGCTTTAGCAGGCGTTTTTGCAATCAAGCTGTGCTTCAATGGTAAAGAATACGAAGGTGTTGCCAATGTTGGTATTAAACCGACAGTAGGGGGGCATCAACCAACACTGGAAGTACACCTATTTGAATTTAGTGGTTCTTTATATAACCAATATGTGGATGTCTATTTTTGTTTTTTTATTCGTCCAGAAAAGAAAATGTCAGGACTGCCTGAGCTTAAAAAACAAATTAAAAATGATAAGCAAGAAGCTCAATGTTTCTTTGCAAAACAAACCAATGCAATACAAACCAATGATTGTCTTTGAGGATAAGCCGAATAACCATGAGTGATTATAAATCAACATTGAATCTACCTAATACTGATTTTCCGATGCGCGGCGATCTGGCAAAACGTGAGCCAGGAATGTTAAAGCGTTGGCAAGATATGGGGTTATACGAAAAGGTAAGGCAGATTAGCAAGGGGCGTAAACCCTTTGTTCTGCATGACGGCCCTCCTTATGCAAATGGTAGTATTCATATTGGTCATGCGTTACAAAAGACCCTTAAAGACATCGTTGTAAAGTCAAAAACAATCAGTGGTTATGATGCGCCCTATATTCCAGGGTGGGACTGTCATGGTTTGCCTATAGAGCATAAAGTTGAGCAACTTATAGGTAAGGCTGGTAGCAAGGTTTCTTATAAAGAGTTTCGGGCTAAGTGTCGTGAATATGCCTATTCTCAAATAGAAGAGCAGAAAAAAGATTTTATTCGCCTAGGTATAATGGGGGATTGGGAAAACCCATACCTAACAATGAATTTTGACACAGAAGCAAATATTGTTAGGGCTTTAGGCAAAATTGCTGAAAATGGGCACTTAGTAAAAGGTTTCAAGCCGGTTTATTGGAGCGTAGTTGGTGGCTCTGCGTTGGCAGAGGCCGAAGTTGAGTATCAAGATAAAACCTCTCTGTCTTTGGATGTGCGCTATGCGCCTAAAGATGAAGCGACATTGCTTGCTAAGTTTTCAAATGTGAAAGGTCAAGGCAAAGTATCGGTGGTTATTTGGACAACAACCCCGTGGACTCTTCCTGCCAGTCAGGCTGTTTCTATCCACCCTGAGTTTAATTACGCCCTAGTCGAAGTTGATATGGGAAATGGTGTGGAGCGTCTTATTGTTGCGGAAGATATGGTTGATGCCATTATGAAACGCTATGGTAAGGAAAATTACCAAGTAGTGGGACATGTGGTTGGCAAAAATCTAGCAGGCGAGGTATTGCATCATCCTTTCCTAGATAGAGACATACCAGTATTGCTTGGTGATCACGTTACTACAGAAGCAGGTACTGGTTGTGTTCATACTGCTCCTGATCATGGTGTCGATGACTTTAATGTTGGCCGAAGTAATGGATTGAGTACATTAAATTTAGTGCAAGATAATGGTGTTTATAGTGATGCGGCGGGTGAGTTTGCAGGCCTACATGTTTATAAAGTAGATGATGCAATTCTCGCAGCGCTAAACAAGAATAATGCTCTAGTTCATGAGTCGAAAATTTTTCATAGCTACCCTCACTGCTGGCGTACAAAAACGCCTTTGATCTTTCGTGCTACACCCCAATGGTTCATCAGTATGACAGAAAAAGGTCTGCTTGATGCCGCAAAACATGCGGTTGAAGGAGTAAAGTGGGTGCCAAGCTGGGGTCAAAATCGCATGGAGGCCATGTTAAATAATAGCCCTGATTGGTGTGTTTCTCGTCAACGTACTTGGGGGGTTCCAATTGCTCTTTTTATCAATAAAGAGACTCAAGAGTTGCATCCTGAAACACCACGATTAATCGAAGAAGTTGCTCAGCGTATTGAAAAAGTAGGAATGGATGCGTGGTTTGAATTGGATGTTGCCGAACTATTGGGCGAAGAAGCAGATAAATACAGTAAGGTAACCGATACTCTAGATGTTTGGTTTGACTCTGGTGTGACGCACTACTCTGTTGTTGATCAAAGACAAGAGCTGCATTTTCCTGCTGACTTATATCTTGAAGGGTCCGATCAACACCGTGGTTGGTTCCAATCTTCATTAAAAACATCTATAGCCATTAGAGGTGTCGCACCCTATAAGCAAGTGCTAACTCACGGTTTCACTGTTGATGGCCAAGGGCGCAAGATGTCTAAGTCGCTAGGTAATGTTATATCGCCTCAAAAAGTGATGGACACTCTGGGTGCGGATATTATCCGACTCTGGGTAGCGGCAACTGATTATACTGGAGAAATTACTGTTTCAGATGAAATCTTAAAGCGAGTAGCTGATTCTTATCGACGCATTCGAAATACGGCCCGCTTTATGTTGGCTAACTTAAGTGGATTTAACCCTGAGAAAGACTTGGTGCAGCCTGAAGATATGATTGCTTTAGATCGTTGGATAGTTGACAGGGCAGCTAAGCTACAAAAGGAAATTGATAAAGCGTATAACGAGTATCAATTTCATACAGTAGTGCAAAAAATTCAAAACTTTTGCTCTCTTGATCTTGGTAGCTTCTACTTGGATGTTATTAAAGATCGCCAATACACAACCCAGAAAGACAGTTTAGCACGTCACTCAGCTCAAACTGCTCTTTATCATATAGTTGAGGCTTTCTCTCGCTGGATTGCTCCGATATTGAGTTTTACCGCAGACGAAATTTGGCAAGCTATTCCAGGTAAACACAGTGAATCCGTTTTCTTGGAAACATGGTATGAAAGATTATCTGAGTTGTCTGGCAATGAGTCATTAGGGCAAGATTTTTGGCAGCAAATTTTGGATATTAAAGTTGCCACAAACAAAGTGTTAGAAGCCGCTCGAAATGATGGGAAAGTAAAAGCGAGTTTAAGTGCTGATATTACGCTCTATTGTAGTGAAGACCTGCAAACATTATTGGCAAAACTGGAAGATGAATTACGCTTTGTGCTAATTGCCTCTAATGTCACAGTCGCGCCTTTAAGTGACGCGACAGATGATGCGGTAGTATCTGATATAGATGGTTTGAATATTCTCATACTTCCAAGTGAGCATAAAAAGTGTGTGCGTTGCTGGCATCATCGTGTTGAAGTCGGTCAAAGAGCAGAGCACCCAGAGTTGTGTGATCGATGCATCTCTAACTTGCCAGATGGAGAAGGCGAGCAACGTCTGTATGCATGATGAACATTAAGACATTTTGGACGCGAATCTGGATTTGGTGGCTACTTGCATTAATTTTATTGCTGGTAGATCGCTTTTCGAAAGTTTGGATAGAAGCAAACCTCTTCTTTGGTGAAAGTATTCCTGTCATACCATTTTTTGATATTACCTTGCACTATAATAGTGGCGCAGGTTTCGGCTTTTTGGCACAGGCGGGAGGTTGGCAAAGGTGGTTCTTTTCTGTAGTAGCGCTAGTGGCCACTGTAGGTATTACTTGGCGGCTTTATAAGGTGTCAATGCACAATAAATTGGAATCAATATCACTAACTTTGATTCTCGGTGGCGCCATCGGCAACCTATACGACAGATTGGCTTATGGTCATGTGGTAGATTTTTTACACTTCCATTGGGAGGCGTACCCTATTTTAGGGGTTACACAGTTCCCTGTGTTTAATATTGCCGATATTGCAATTAGCTTAGGGCTTGTTGTCATGCTTATTGAAGGTTTTTGGGGGCAAGATAGAGAAAAATGATTGCAATCAACGAAAATAGTAAAGTGCAGTTGTATTTTGAACTGGCGTTAGAAAGCGGTGATATCGTAGATAGTAATTTTGATAAGAGTCCGGCTGAATTCCGATTCGGTGATGGTAATTTGCTGCCATCATTTGAAGAGGTTTTGCTAGGTCTATCAGTTGGGGATGAAAGAAAATTTACTATGTTGCCAGAAAAAGCATTTGGTCAGCATAATCCGAGTAATGTCCAAACCATTAATCGCAGTCAATTTGCCATAGATATTGAACTAGGTACGATCGTATCATTTGCAGATGCAAATAATAATGAATTGCCAGGAGTCATTAAAGAAATATCCGAAGAAAAAGTATCCGTTGACTTCAATCACCCCTTGGCTGGCCATACGTTGTCTTACCGTGTCCGTATAGTAAGTGTTGAGGAGGCTGTGTGAGTTTTTCAATAGAGCTTGCTAATCCCAGAGGGTTTTGTGCAGGTGTTGATCGTGCGATAGAAATAGTGAGTCGTTGTTTGGATCTGTTTAGTCCTCCTATCTATGTTAGGCATGAAGTGGTGCACAATAAATTTGTTGTTGAATCACTGAAGGCAAGAGGGGCTGTTTTTGTTGATGAGTTGAGCCAAGTTCCAGATGATAACTTGGTAATTTTTAGTGCGCATGGTGTGTCGCAAAAAGTTCGAAAAGAAGCGGATGGCAGAGGATTAAAGGTATTTGATGCAACCTGCCCTCTAGTAACAAAAGTTCATCTCGAAGTAGTGCGTTATTCAAAGGATGGCATGGAGTGTGTCTTAATTGGTCATGATGGACATCCTGAAGTTGAAGGGACAATGGGGCAATATGATACAAGCAATGGTGGTCAAATATATTTAGTTGAAAACCCAGAAGATGTTGCAAACCTTGTCGTTGCTAACCCTGAGAAGTTAGCGTTCGTAACCCAAACAACACTATCTATGGATGATACTTCGGTTGTTATCGATGCGCTCAGAGAAAGATTTCCGTACATACGTGGTCCCAAGAAAGATGATATTTGCTACGCAACCCAAAACCGTCAAGATGCAGTGAAAAAACTGGCTCAAAGCTCTAAATTAGTGTTAGTGGTTGGTTCGCCAAATAGTTCAAATTCTACTCGTCTGAAGGAACTGGCAGAACGTATGGGAGCTCGTACTTACTTAATTGATAACGCTGCTGAAATAAAAACAGAGTGGTTAAAAGATATTGAGAGTGTTGGCGTAACCGCTGGGGCATCTGCACCAGAAGTCTTGGTGAGGGAGGTGATTGAACGCCTAGTAAATGAAGGCGGTAGAGAACCTTCAGAGTTATTGGGCCAAGAAGAGAATGTGTCTTTCTCCATACCAAAAGAATTAAGAATCGTTGAGCAAGACTAAGTCTGGTTTTATGTATATCCCAAAAGCCCTTCACTTTGAGAAGGGCTTTTTGCATCTAGGGAGTTTGCGGAGAAGGGGATTTTGAATTTTTTGGGTGTTATTAAAAAAAAGCATAAAAAGTGAGAAAAGTACTTGCGTAAAAAACTGTTGGGAGTATTATACGCGTCCACTGACAGGGCATGATTAAGAAGTACATGTTCTTTTAGTCAGTAAGCTCTTTAAAAAGATATCAGATAATGTGTGTGGGCGTTTGCTGAGCGGCTATCAAAAAGATAAAAGACTCATGCAAATGGCACACATTTAGACAGAATGCGTATGTAATTGTTGTTGAT
>NHNK02000161.1 GCA_002173415.2 Marinomonas agarivorans | reverse complement strand
TGATGATTTGCTCTGTCGAGCAATTAATGAGGCTTTTCCTAATCACTATATATTATCGGAAGAGTCATAGCCAAACTTTTGTTTTCATGATATCAGTGAACAGGATTGGGTCAGGGTAATTGATCCGATTGATGGCACAGTAAACTTTGCCCACAACCATATGCATGTTGCTATTTCTATTGGCTTGATTCATCAAGAGAAACGAGTATTAGGTGTTGTATATTCCCCTTTTTTAAATGAACTTTTTTGGGCTGAAAAAGGACAAGGAGCTTTTTTAAATGAAGAGAAACTATCCGTTAG
>NHNK02000160.1 GCA_002173415.2 Marinomonas agarivorans | reverse complement strand
GCCCTCTCCGGTCGTGTACCACTTATCGGCTTCTCAGGTAGCCCTTGGACCCTAGCCACCTACAAGGTTGAAGGCGGTTCAAGCAAAGACTTCCGCCACATCAAAGGCATGATGTACAAATCACCCGACGTCCTGCATCAACTGCTCCACAAATTAGCTCTATCCGTAACCGATTACCTCAACGGACAAATCAACGCCGGCGCCCAAGCCGTACAAATTTTTGACACATGGGGCGGCGTACTAAGTGGCCCTATGTATCAGCAATTCTCACTCCTCTCCATGAAACAAATTCTTGGCGGT
>NHNK02000159.1 GCA_002173415.2 Marinomonas agarivorans | reverse complement strand
ACGGACTTACGTTTGGCAGCAACAGGGGCAATTCGTCGTAGCTTGGCGGAACACAAAGGTAACTTTGACCCACGTAAGTATCTGACAGAAAGTATTAAGGCACTGAAGTCTGTCTGTATTGATCGTTACGAAGCGTTTTCTTGCGCAGGTCAAGCATCACGTATTAAAACCATTGATCTTGAAGAAATGGCTGTTAGCTATGAGCGCGGTGAATATATGCATGGTCGCAATTTTTAGCCATTTTTTAGCTATTTTTTAGCTATTTTTTAGTTATGGTAGCTTCTCAGACTTGGCGTATAT
>NHNK02000158.1 GCA_002173415.2 Marinomonas agarivorans | reverse complement strand
GTTTATTGATGCTGCATCTAAGGCTGTTATCTCAGGAACAATCATTCCCGATCTGCCAATTGAACAGGCGGACGACTATAAGAAAAACTGCCAGCACTATAGTGTCACTCCGATTTGGCTAGTCACACCAGCCACACCGAACATTCGAATCAAAAAGATTGTTGAACAAGCGAGTGACATGCTTTATTGCGTGAGTCGATCAGGAGTAACAGGACAAAAAGAAGAGCAAAAAGAAAGACAAAAAGAAAACGCGTTATTAAGTCACTCACTAAAACCAAACCAGACTGTTTTGGCAGAGTA
>NHNK02000016.1 GCA_002173415.2 Marinomonas agarivorans | reverse complement strand
GTATCCATAGTCTCTCTTTTGTTAATGGGTTTATTTTTTGGTTGAATCAAACACATTTAATGAGAGAGAGGCGCTTTTTTCAACGTCACTCTTGTAGACACACTTTTTGGGACGGTATGAAGGGGAGGGCTAGGGTGGGGTGTAAACCATGTGCTCGATTTATTTTGTAAAGGATGTGTGATCTGTCTATAGAAATTAATCAGGTTTAAGAGGTGCCCTTAAGCATTGTTCTGAGACAGATATAACTCTCGTATGCTCTCCTTGGAAATATACCAAATGATAATAGCAGAAATGGAAATTCCAAAAATTTGAAGGACGGTATTTGCAACGGTCATTTCAGAGTCAGGATAAACAGGAAAAATAGAAATAATACCCAGAGGAATCGCGATGATATAAAGCCACTTTGTAATTTTCACTCCCCAAGCTTGAATGCTCCACAAGCCATATACTGCGGCTAGAGAAAATACACCAAATACGATTATCAGCATTCCAATAATTGTCATCCACACTGGCATATCAGGTACTGCACTTGCCAGTAGCATCACAGCACCAGTCAAAAGAAAAAGAATGCCAGAAAAAGCGCTGTAGATAGCTATTAGCGCTATACCTATTGGTTTTTTATTGCTCATATTATATGCCCTATTAGTGAGTTAAATAAATGATGCCTAACGCCCACATAAGCGGCGGTAGACTTGATGTGTTTGTTATGTGTATTAGTGCGGCTGAGTAACTATATGCTTAAAAATCTGTTCCATCGGTTCATAATTTACGTTTACACCATCAATGTTTGCTTGAACCCATTCTGACTTCTCAACATCACTCCAATTAAGGTCGTAACCTGCCGATAAAGCAAGGTGTTCGAATAGTAGTCGCTGAACTCGACCATTACCTTCTCGGAATGGATGAATCATATTAAACTCAATGTAGTACTCCGCTAGTTTTTCACAGAACTTGTCTTTTCCTAGCCCTTTTAACCAATTATCCCTTTCTAGTTTTGTAAATAATTTAGCGGATTCTGCGTCAATTCGCCTACACGTGCAAAAGCGTGTTCCATCTTTTGAAATATCTACAGTACGAGCATTTCCTGCCCAATCGTAAAGTTCAGAAAAAAGTCCACAATGCAATTTACTCATGTAACTCAAGTCGTAAGGTGGTGGGCTAAATGTTATGTTTTGAACAGTATGCGCTGTAATTTCTCTCTCAGCACTCTCCAGTTCGTCCAAACTTGTGATATTTAATTTATTCTTCAGTGTCGATGAGTTTGGATAGCAATAGGGATCATTAGCAGCGTCATATCTATCCATAAATTACCTTTTATATTTGGCTAGAGTACTATCAAGTGAGGTCGTTTTTTCTGGGTAGTTAACAACTATGCCCTCAAGCTTTGAGCTATCTCGAAACTTTTTAAGCTTTGTCTTTTCATAATATGAATGCGGATCAAAGCTATCCGATTTGAACAACTCAATTAGAGCAGCAACTTTTGTCTTTAAAGTCTTCCAAGCTCTCGCTTTAACGTTGATCCCAAAATGCTTTGAAAGAAAAATTTTAGCTTCTGAGAATTTTCTCCCTTCATAGATTGCTGTCTCTTTCTCTAGTAAGGAAACAGCACTTTTAAGAAATACGATTTTCTCATAAAGTGAATTCCAACCTTTAACACCAAGCTTGCTTCCGATCTTGGTTTCAATGGCATTTTTGAGTTCTCTATATGTGCCCAGAGATTTTAAGTCTTCAACATCATGAACGTTGACAATTGCGTTTATTTGCATATTAAAAACCAACATATTTTATAACCGTTATCCACTCAATTATACCTCATTTGGTAGAACTTGTGAGATGCAATACGCATAACACATCAATACAGCCGACGCGTCAGCGGTCGTTGCATTGGTTTGTTATAACTCGTTGGCATCTATAAAGTCGGAAAACGCCATCTTCCCTTCGACGAGCAGCCCTTCTGAAACCATTGACCTTAGGACGTTTTTTATTCTTCCCGCGAATACAGTTTGCCCTTACATCAATACCCTCTACATCAACTCCCCCAAAAACTGGGTAAAGGGCAGGATGTCTTTTTGGGTGCTGGCAGCTTCGAGGGCGTTCATGTATTCAGCGCGTTTTTCGACTGGAATCACAGTCCAAGGGTAGCCACCAGAGGCCAGCATTAGGTTCATGATAAAGCGCCCCATGCGACCATTGCCATCAACATAGGGGTGGATGTACACAAACATAAAGTGGCCCAGTATGATTCGAACGGCTGGGTTGTCTTCTTCGGCGAGTAAGTCAAAGAAAGTAGGCATCATATCGCGCAGTGCGTCTCTATTTGGCGGTATGTGCATGGATTGACGAATGTACACTGGGCCTGTGCGATAGCCTGCTAAATCGGTTTGTTGAATGATGCCTGCGGCAACACTTGGACCAAATAGTGCTAGGTACCAATCGCTGTGGGTTTGCTCGAGTACTTGGCCTGCGTTTTTACCCTCTAGCACGGAGCGAATGGCGGTTTTCACCTGTTGAAAAGCATCCCAGTAGCCTTTTGCTGCCATCGCATCCAGATGTTTTTTACTTGCTGTTGATTTCCCTTCACCGAGAACATCAGCTTGCCAGCCGCCCGATCGGACCAGATCAATCAATTCTTTGGTAACACGATAGCCTTCGATAGAAAGCGAATGGTAGGCGTCTGTAGCGTAGTTCTCTTCTACTGTAGCCATGTAGGCGTCAATATTTCTGGTTGTGTTTTTTGCTGTGAGCTTGGGCGATTGAGGGAAGTGCTCAATGATAACAGGGCGCATTTGTGCCCACATTAAACGCATGCGATTCACATGGGGGGAGGTGTCGCGTCGGTCAAAGTGCATGGCTGCTTTATTTACACCTTTATTTGCAAAGGCATCTATAAAAGGGTCTGTTTCTTGTACGGTTAAGTCTGCCGCTTGCATGCCTTTTAGTAGGTTGTCAGCAATCAAATCTCGACCAATGTTTCTAAACGCACCGGCCAGCCTTCCCGCAATTACACTGTGGTTGCCTTTGAGTAAAACGGCCAAGATGTCGGATGCATCAGTAACCATCGATAAGGCGGTGCGCATTTGAATGGGGGCGGTTTTATATTGGTTGGCTGAGCTGTAGACCAAGGCTGACGCTAGGCTGTATAGGTTTAAACCGTCGACTGTCACTATGTGTTCTGCATCTGGCAAATTTAGTCTGACATCAAAAATAGAGGTGTTAAACAGCAGCGTTGTTGGCTTGTTGTTGCTTTTTGGTGAGCGTACCAGTAATTGCGCTGGCACTTGTTTGTCGCCAATGTGTATTTGTATTGATTGTTCTGGCGATAAACACCATTGAGTACCAAAGCGTTTTGAGAGATACGCGGCGCAAAAGTCCCAAAATGAGGTATACCATGATGTACTGTCGCCAGCACTTTCATCTGGCCTTTCATCTGGGATAGAGGGTATGTACCAGCCGCGAATCACTTCACGAATAAAACCATGTTTTAGCAAGCGTTGACGATGCACACGGCTCAGACTTTTTGACTCAATCGCCACCACACCGTTTTTTTGCAGTTGTGCTAGTTGCTCAAGTGACTCTGCTAATTTTTGTGAGACAAGGTTCATGAGGCAATACCATTTATAGGTTTTAGTGTTATATCATTTATAGGTTTTAGTGTTATATCATTTATAGGTTTTAGTGTCATGCCATTTATAGGTTTTAGTGCTGTTCTTACTTTTTAGTCCCCTTTTTTAGAGCGCTTTTCAGCCCCTTCTTTAGAGCTCTTGCTACTATTTTAGTACGCCTTTTTTATTGCCTTCTCTTTTCTCCGTAGGTAGTTCCCTTTCCTAATTACAATCATCCTGAAAAATAATAGAGCGTTTTATTCACACTTGCTGCTTGACGCCCGTTGGTAATCTTTATTATATTAACTATACCGTTTAGTTAATATAATAGGTAAAAACATGAAAAGTGAGCAGGGTTATTACGGTCAATACGGTGGCAGTTATATTCCAGAGATTTTGTATGCCAGTCAGCAACAAGTATTAGCAAGCTTTGCAGAGGCGCGTGATGATCCAGCGTTTCTTGCTGAGTTGCATAAGCAATGGCAGCAATATTCTGGTCGGCCAACGCCTCTCACCCATTGTGAAAACCTAACGAATCATCTCGGTGGCGCGCAAATCTATTTAAAGCGTGAGGATTTAAATCACTCAGGCGCCCACAAGATGAATAATGTGATTGGCCAAGGTTTGTTGGTCAAGCGCATGGGGAAGAAGCGCGTCATCGCCGAAACAGGTGCCGGTCAACATGGCATTGCGACCGCATTGGTTGCTGCAAGATTGGGCTTGGAGTGCACCATTTATATGGGGGCAAAAGACGTGGCTCGCCAATACCCAAATGTGTTTTGGATGAAGCAGCTAGGTGCGAAGGTGGTGCCTGTTACCACTGGGTCGCAAACCTTAAAAGATGCGCTTGATGAAGCGCTGCGCGATTGGTCAGCAAATTATGAAGACACTCACTACCTCATTGGTACGGCTTGTGGTTGTGCGCCTTTCCCTGAAATGGTGACGTTTTTTCAATCTGTTATTGGCCAGGAAGCCAGAGAGCAGTCACTCACTCAAATAAGAAAATTGCCAGATCGTTTGTATGCGTGTGTGGGTGGCGGCTCAAATGCCTTGGGGCTATTTACCCCTTTTGTTGACGATGAGGTTGAGTTGGTTGGTGTTGAAGCTGCAGGAAAAAGTATGGCGTTAGGCGATCACTCTGTTCGTTTATCCCATAATTTAGGCTCTATCGGCATTGCTCAAGGCTTTGCCACTATTTTTCTGCAAGACGATAATGGACAGTTGCAAAGCACTCACTCAATTGCTGCAGGTTTGGACTATGTGGGTGTGTCACCTATTGTGGCTCATCTGACCGAAACAAAGCGCATCCGTATGGAGTACGCCAATGACAATGAGACATTAGAGGCCTGTACCTTGCTGCTTAAAAAAGAAGGCATTATCCCAGCATTGGAATCGTCCCACGCTTTAGCAATGGCGTTTAAAGAAGCGCCAATTATGGCAAAAGATCAGCATATCATCGTCAATCTTTCTGGGCGTGGCGATAAGGATATTTTTAATGTTGCCAAGGCATTTAACGATGCGGAATTCGAGCCTTTTCTGCAAGACTATTTAGCGGATTATAGCCTTGATAAGGAGTCTGTTTTATGAAAACTTTATTACATGATTTTATTCAAGTAAGAGCAGCAGTCTATCAGGCTCCTGTGCCAATGACGCATGTCATTTACGGTTACCCAACGATAAAAGAAAGCCTTGCTTGGATGGAAACATTACTGGCTCAAGGGGTGGATATTTTAGAAATACAATTCCCCTTTTCAGACCCAGTAGCGGATGGCCCAACCATTGCCAATGCTTGTTATCAGGCACTCATTAATAAGCCTGATTTATCCCAATGTTTAAAGGATATTGAGCCTTTACAACAAGCTTACCCAAATAGCAAAATTCTCTTCATGAGTTATCTGAATCCCATCTATCGTTTTGGCATACAGGCGTTTATTGATGCTGCATCTAAGGCTGGTATCTCAGGAACAATCATTCCCGATCTGCCAATTGAACAGGCGGACGACTATAAGAAAAACTGCCAGCAATATAGTGTCACTCCGATTTGGCTAGTCACACCAGCCACACCGAACATTCGAATCAAAAAGATTGTTGAACAAGCGAGTGACATGCTTTATTGCGTGAGTCGATCAGGCGTAACAGGACAAAAAGAAGAGCAAAAAGAAAGACAAAAAGAAAACGCGTTATTAAGTCACTCACTAAAACCAAACCAGACTGTTTTGGCAGAGTACATACATGGGATTCAGTCTTACATCTCAGATACAAACCCAATGTCCCTCGCGGTTGGTTTTGGTATTCGCACACCAGAACAAGTGCAAGCATTAAATGGCGTTGCCGATGTAGCGATTGTTGGGTCGGCTTTACTAGAGGCTTACAATGATGGTGGTATCGAGGCGGGAACCGAGTTAGTAACATCGCTTTTTCCTTACTTGAACTAGGGTGCTCTTATGTTCGTTTGGGCGCTTTACACTCGGTTAAGAGTCCAAATGGCACTCTATTGCTCCTGTCTTCAATTGGTTCCAGTTTTTGAGTGTAACAGAGCGATAAGGTGCCATTATTTCGTCAGCTATGTGTTTTGTAATGCCAACATAATCCAGTAGGGCTGTCATAACATTTTCGGCGGCGCGTACAGCACCATCTTGGCATTTGAGAGCGATGGCCAATTTCAAACTAGGAATAGCCGCAATATAAACACCTTCTGCCCCTACTTTGATAAAGGCTTTATCGCCCAATATTTGCATCATTTCTGTGCAGTATCGTTCTGTACCTGCCACCATAAATGGGTGTTTAACTACGGCATTAAAAATGGTGTCGCAGGCTGTTTTTCTTTTTGCTGGCAGTGACTCTGGTGCGGCGAATTTGGCAAAGGCTAACGCCAAATTGGTGAGTGGGATGGCCCATGTTGGAGCCGAGCAACCATCAGGCGAGCTAGGTGCAGACAGATAGTCCCACTCACACATTTCTGCCATGGTGTTGGCAATTTGTTGTTGCACCGCATGATCAAGATGAATATAACCTTGCGGTGATACATTAAGTAGTTGCGCAAGGGCTAGCATGCCTGCATGTTTGCCCGAGCAGTTATTGTGCAGCTGATTTGGTTTTTCGCCTTGCTCGGATAAGACGTATCCCGCCTCAACCCTCATGGGCCAATGGGTACCGCATTCAAAATTAGACTCATTTAATTCGAGTTTTTCCAGCATGGCTTGCACGGTTTGTATGTGTTTTTTTTCGCCGTTGTGTGAGGCGCAACAAATGGCGATTTCCTCTTCTGTGAAGCCAAACTTTTCCGCACCACCCATTTCAATCAGACTTAGAACTTGCATCGCTTTAATGGCACTACGAGGATAAACAGGTATATTAATATCACCCCAAGCGTCGAGAACGTTTCCTTTATTAGACACAATAGCAGCTTTAATTTGATGCTTGCTCTCAACAATGCCGCCACGGGAAACGGTGACGGTTATTTCTTTATGCTGCATGGTAGTTGCTCCTCTTGCCCCTCTTACCCATATGCTCTGCTGGAAGAATACGTCTTAAAGGGCAGTTGTACTGTCATCTTACTGTTATTTTTCTGTTATATTCTGCTAACTAAATCAATATTGCTATGACTTTGGAAGAGTAAGTATGAAAATTGCCGTTGCGGGTATAGGTTATGTTGGAATATCAAACGCTTTATTACTGGCGCAACATAATGATGTGGTCGCTGTTGACATCGTTCCAGAAAAAGTGGATCAACTTAATAATGGCATTTCACCCATTAAAGATGCTGATGCAGAAGCATTCCTACAAGAAAAAGAGCCCAACTTTACCGCCACGTTAGATAAGGCGTTTGCTTATCAAGATGCAGATTATGTCATTATCGCCACGCCAACCGATTATGACCCAGAGACTAATTTTTTTAATACCTTTTATGTTGAATCTGTGATTCAAGATGTTATGTCAATTAACCCTGATGCCGTTATGGTGGTGAAATCGACCGTACCTGTTGGTTTTATTAATACGGTAAAAGAAAAATACCAGTGCCCTAATATATTGTTCTCGCCAGAGTTTTTACGAGAGGGCAAAGCCCTGTATGACAATCTTTACCCTTCGCGCATTATTGTCGGTGAACAATCAGAGAGAGCAAAAATATTTGCAGATTTGCTATTGCAAGGGGCTATTAAAAAAGACGTTGATGTACTGTTTACGGATTCGACCGAGGCGGAGGCGATTAAATTGTTCGCTAATACCTACCTTGCCATGCGAGTAGCGTTTTTCAATGAATTAGACAGCTATGCCGAAACTCACAATTTAAACCCTAGACAAATTATTGATGGCATCGGCTTAGATCCAAGAATAGGTAAACACTATAACAACCCCTCGTTTGGCTATGGCGGTTATTGTTTACCGAAAGACACCAAACAGCTATTAGCCAATTACGACAAGGTGCCGAATAATATTATCGGCGCCATCGTTGATGCGAATGTCACTCGGAAAGATTTTATTGCGAATGCCATCTTGAAGCGTAAGCCTAAGGTGGTTGGTGTGTATCGTTTGGTTATGAAAGTCGGATCGGATAATTTCCGCGCTTCGGCAATGCAAGGGGTGATGAAGCGTATAAAAGCAAAAGGGGTTGAGGTTATTGTCTATGAACCTGCTTTGGCTGAGGCAAGTTTCTTTAACTCAAAAGTGGTTAATGATTTGGCTGAATTTAAAGCGATGTCTGATGTAGTTATTACTAATCGTATGACAGAAGATTTGCTGGATGTAACAGAAAAAGTGTATACCCGCGATCTTTTTGGGGTGGATTCATAGTCTGGTTTTTACCTTCTCTCCCTAAAAAAACAAAAAAGCCAAAGGCCACATAAAGTGAACCTTTGGCTTTTTGCTTAGCGTTGCTTTATTTCAAGCAACTCTACTTTGAGTAAGTGTACTTAGACGCGAATCAAATGATTAACGTGCTGCGTCAAAAGCGCTTTGTAGGTCAGCGTAGTGCTCTTTTAATGCTTTCTCTTCTAAGTAAAGGTTAGACGTTGCAACGTCAGACGCTTTGTTAAATTCGATGCCTTGCGCTGTTAGGTTTTTCTCTAAAGATGCGATGCCCGCTTTCAAGCTTCTTACTTCTTCACGTTTGGTGTCGTCGTTTGCGAAAGACACAGCAGAAACAGATAGAGCCGCAACAGATAACGCTACAGTGAATACATTTTTCATAATACATACCTCATTAATTGGTTAATTCGTTAAATTATCTTTTAATACATTTCGTTAAACGTTTTTAAAAGAAGGGCTTGCGCCCTGTCGATGAAGTGAATAATAGAGCAATTAAAAAAGAATAAAATACCTTGGGCGTTGCTTCCCCAGTCTTTACCGATTAGCTGCTAGAAGGTGCATAATTACTGAATTGTGGCGCTTTTGTGCAAGCCTCATCACATAGTGATGAATTGCGTAAATCCCGTTACTCATTGCCACATATTGCGCATAGAGGGGCCGAAATAAGCACGGTTTTCTATCTGTTATTTCTTGTTTAGTGGGCAAGGCTTATTGAAAAAACTTGCTTATTGGCAAAATAAAGCGAAGCTGTTGCACATTGTCTATCATGGCAAAACTCTTCCTTGATGTAACTTGGTTGGATTATCCCAAAGTTTCACTCTAGTATATTATCAACACCTTACCCTAAGATTATGTATAAACGGTTTATTCAGTTACGAATTTCGTTTTATTTACGAAATCGGTTTTGTTATTGGGAAAATAATCTATTGTTGACAATAGGTTGGTGTTTTATATTGAACTTATCCCTTTAAGGGCCGTCTTTTAGGTAATTTTTCTTTTATGTTGGTGTCTTATGAAATACATGAATATCAAGCGTTATCTAGTCACTTTCATTGCTTGCACACTCTCTGTCGCTGCCTTAGCACTGGAAAAGTCTGATTTTGTCAGACCTGATCAAATTCCTTTCCCTACTGACAATCCTTATTCAGTACAAAAGGCTGCCTTAGGTAAAATGTTGTTTTTTGAGCCACGACTGAGCCGCAATCGCAACATGACATGTGCAACCTGTCACAACCCAAGTTTTGGTTGGGAAGATTCAACAAAAACCGCGGTTGGCGCACAGAATACTAATTTAGGTCGTCATTCTCCAACTGTATTAAATGCCGCATGGGGAGACTTATTTTTCTGGGATGGCCGTGCTAGCTCTTTAGAAGAGCAAGCAGCAGGCCCGATTGAAAGTAACGTTGAGATGAATTTACCGATTGAACAAGCGGTTAGCAGATTAAAAGAAATTTCTGCTTATCAACAATGGTTTGCTGATGTGTTCGGTGCTGAAGGCATCACAGCAAATAATATCAAAAAAGCCATTGCCACATTTGAGCGTACTGTTGTTACAGGGCAGGCGCCATTTGATGATTGGGTTGAAGGACAAGAAGCTGCACTAACCGAACAAGAGCAACTTGGTTTTGAGTTGTTCATTGGTAAAGCGCAATGTGCTAACTGCCACACTGGTTGGAATTTTACCGATAACATGTTCCACGACATTGGTTTATCAGGTGATGATGTAGGTCGCTATGGTATAACCAAGCAAGAAAAAGACCGTTTTGCTTTTAAAACACCTAGCTTACGAAATATTTCTCAACGTGCACCTTACATGCATGACGGTCGTTTCACTACTTTACAGCAAGTCATTGTGCACTATATGTCTGCGGGTATTAATCGCCCTACCAGATCTGATCTGATGGAGCCCTTTGCGTTAACCACAGATGAGATCAGTGCATTAGAGGCCTTTATGTTAACGCTAACAGGTGAAGATCAACCTGTTACCTTACCGACTCTGCCTTTATTTTAGGAAGCATTATGACTATTAAACACAAGTTAATTTTCGGTGTATTGGCATTAATTCTTATGTTCGGTGCACTGAGCTTATATCTGATTTATGCATTGAACCAACAAGGCCAGCAAACCATTTATGCTTTTGATAAGCCTTTGAAAGCCATTAGTTTAAGCCAGCAAACCGTTGCTGGGTTTGTTGACACAAGTGACTATGTGTTTGCTATTTTAGCGCTTGAGCAACCCTCTCAAGCAACACAGATAACACAAGAATTCAGCGACCGTCGTAATCAGTTTATTACAACGATTGATGCTGCTTATAACGCAGCAATTTCTGAACAACTAAAACAGCAAAGTATGGCGATCAAAGAGCAGGGGATTCGTTGGTTTAATGATATTGAGCCACATATTTCTGGCCAAGGGCAGCAGTTAGTTGATCTGAGGTTACTACAGAATCGTTATGATGCGATTCAAGCGCTACTTACAAAATTTGCTGAGGATACATTGGCCACTTCAGATGCCCTTGCAATCCAGATTGCGAGCGATATTAAGGCGCAAGAAGTCACTGTCATTATCTTACTCGTCATTATCGCTGTTTTGAGTCTTATGTTTACTTTCGTATTGCTGCGTTCCTTCATTCTGCCCATTACCGAATTGCAAATGGCGGTGAATGCGTTGGCTGCCGATGAAGGCGATTTAAGTCAGCGTCTTAAAGTAAAACGCAAAGACGAAATTGCTCAGCTTTCTCATGGCTTTAATCAATTTATCGAAAAAGTGCATAATATTGTCTTAACGATCGACCGTTCTGTTGCCGACACTCAAGAGCAATTAAAAAGCTTTGATCAAATTGCCGAAAATACGGTCAAACAGTCGCAACGTCAGAAGCAAGAGACAGATAACATTAGTCAAGCGATGCAAAGTGTGATTGACTCTGTCGCTCAGGTGAATCATTCCACTCAGCAGGCCAAAGAGCAAAGTGATCATATCACGTCGGATACCAAACAAAGTGTGGTTTTGGTTGATCGAGTCAACCAAGACATTGGTGAATTGGCCCGACGTATTAATGAGGCCAGTGGCGTTATTTCGCAACTAAGCCAGTCAAGCCAAGATGTTGGTTCGGTTCTGGAAGTGATAGAAAATATTGCCGAGCAAACTAATTTGCTTGCTCTTAATGCCGCGATCGAAGCAGCTCGGGCAGGCGAAGCGGGTCGTGGTTTTGCGGTTGTTGCTGATGAAGTGCGTAATCTAGCAATGAAAACCCAAGAGTCAACACTCGATATTCAAAAAATCGTTACTACTATTCAGCAACAAGCAACAGATGCGAATACTTTTATGGAAAGCTCTCGTACTGATGTTGATAACTGTGTTGTTAAAAATCAGGAACTCGCTGAAGCGCTTAGAAACATTGAGCAAAGCATTGAGCAAATCAATCAGACTCATGATGTCGTTGAACAGCAGGCTTCTCATCAGGGGCAAGAAGCTCAAGCAGCAGGTAACAACCTAAGTGCTATTTTGGATATTGCCACTCAATCTACCGAAAACAGCAACGCGCTGAAACAGCGCAGTCAATCGGTTGTCGAGTCTGTTACGAAAGTAGAAGGCGCTGTCAAACAGTTTAAAATCTAATTTATAACATCAGCAAAAATAAAATAACGCGGCCCATTTTCGTGAGGTAAACGGGTCGCGTTATGCTAATGCTTTTTTACTCTCTATAAAAAATACTATGCACTAAAAAATGCAATCTCTTGAAAAACTATGCAAACACTTTCTTTGAACGATGCGCGAAAGCTCATCCTTCTTTCGCAGCAATTACCGCCAAAAGCACAATCTGGCAGTAGTCTTGCCAACACTCAGCACATTATTGAGCAGTTGGGCTATGTTCAAATTGATACACTTTCTGTCGTACAAAGGGCTCACCACCATACTCTTTGGAGCCGTAATCATCGTTATAAGCCGTCTCATCTCGATCAACTACAGAAAGATAAAAAAGTGTTTGAATATTGGTCCCATGCTGCAGCCTACCTACCAATGCGTGACTATCGTTTTAGTCTATATAAAAAGCAAGCAATCAAAGACGGCCGACAAAAACATTGGCACAATCCAGACCCCAAGTTAATGGTAAGCATTCTAGAACGCATCAAAAACGAAGGACCTTTAATGGCGAAAGACTTCGGCGATGCTTCTACCAGCCATGCCACTGCAAACAAAAATGCAAAAAACAAACAAGCCAAAAAAGAATGGAGCAGTAACCCATACAAACAAGCCTTAGAAACGCTCTTTATGCGAGGCGATCTTATGATTGCAGAGCGTCGAAATTTTCATAAGGTGTATGACATAGCAGAAAGAGTCATACCAGAACATGCCAATACAAGTGTGCCAAACGACAAGGAGTATGCCGCTTTTTTAGTGGTTCGTTTTTTACAAGCACACGGCATTGGCAATGCTTCAGAAATCAGTTATCTATTGAAAAATATCAAGCCTATTGTGTCGAGCACCTTAGATGAGATGGTCGAACAGGGCGATCTAGTTCGCCTGTCGGTGAACAAGATGACCTACTATGCTTTGCCAACCGCACTCGACTTATTAAATAAGCCCTTATCAAGAAGTAAAGCAAAAATCCTTTCACCGTTTGATAATTTGCTTATCCAAAGAAAACGCACTCAAGCTCTGTTTAACTTTGACTATCTCTTGGAGTGTTATGTGCCTGCAGCAAAGAGACAATTTGGCTATTTTTGTTTGCCTATTTTATGGGATGGCAAATTAGTGGCGAGAGCAGATTGCAAAGCGGATAAAAAAAGCGGTGTGCTCAAGGTAATTAGTCTGGTGACTGAGCCAACACTCAAACAACGGTACCACCACAAACAATCCAAGTTTATGGATGCGCTTGAAAAAGAGTTGCAGGCTTTTGCTGCATTCAATGACTGTCAGGAATTTCATATTCAACAGAGTCTCGAAACAAGCTCCTAGGACTTATTTTTAGCCTTCCATAGAGACAGGAACAAAAACCTGACAAGTAGAATTATCGTCATACGGATCAAAACCCTCAGGATAGTATTCAAAATCCATTCCTTGAATTCGTATATGTGGGTTTTCAAACAACCATTGCCCCCAAATGTAATTCAGAGTATTTATGAGTTTATCGACAGAACCTTGATGAGTGAAAACGGCATAGCGCCTTTTAGGGATCTCTACTACTAACGAGTCCACTGCTGATAGATCACAGCTATAGCCAATTAGATAATAGAAGCTCTCTACACTTTTACTTCGAGGCGGTAAAGACAACCCATAGGTTCCACCTTTAATTACACCATGTTTATGATGAAAATCTTGCCAAAATCGCTCGATAGCCATTAGGTTCTGGTAACTAAACTCTCTTCCTATCGCGTGTAGTTTTACCGGACCATATTCCATAACTTGCCAAGATATAGGCGTTTCTTTAGGTTCAATATCAAGTGCGCTCCTCTTGAAAAGCTGACTATGGTGGAAATGAGCACGGGCTGGTGTTTGATTATGCAAGTTTTTAAAAGTACGTTGGAAAGCTTCATGGGAGGAATAGCCATAATCCAATGCAATATCGATTATTCTTCTATTATGTGCCAGCACTTCTTTTGTTGCTTCGGCAATACGTCTTCGTTTGACATATTGGGTATAACTTTCCCCTATATCCATTTTAAATGAGCGAGAAAGGTAGTATCTGGATATACCCAGTTCTTGGGCAATGGCCTCTAAACCAGGGATATCCGATAAATCCTTTTCGATAATTTCTAGTATCTTTTTAGTCACTTCATCCATACTACAAATAGGAATTTTTAAACTCTTCTGTTGGTGGTATTAGTTGAATGATATCAATCAATATTCCCTCTGGGGCTTCGATAATAAAGTGCTTCTGCCCCCAGTCTTCTTGTTTTAGCTCTAAGGCAGTGTCTACCTGATCTTTCAATCTCGCATATTCAGAATCAACATTCTCTACTTCAAAATTTAGTAAAACACCTTGTGATGCTTTGCGATAGGAAGCAGGAACGCTACCATGATCATAGCGCACAAAAGCAAGATTCACATTGCCTTGATCTTTCATACCTAGATGGACATACCAGTCTGAGTCATACACCACCTCAAAATCCAAATACTGCTCAAAAAAAGCTTTCACTTTCTGTACATCAGCAACCATGATGACTGGATAATAACTTGTTATTAATTGCATAGAATACTCTCCTCTTTTTGGTTTAGAGATCGCATTCTGTCGTAAGCTTCCATGTCTGACTTGATAGGTTGTGCAAGAAAAAACAAAAGTATTTTTTTATTTTGCTTGAAACTCGCCTTCTTTTTTCTCTCTTATCTTTTTCTGTAAATGAGGCAAAAATCCGCTCTATCCCTTGTATTTCTTAGTATCGAATTAAGTACAAATTAAGCCTGCAAGCTATTTTTTTTTGATTATTATTTTAAAACCACGTGGATTTACCAAGAACGGTTGTTGTTACTGACCGATCTAGCAAATATAAAAATCAGGAGGAGATTATGAAAAAAATAACACTCAGTCTGGCTCTTGCCTTTACCGCTATTGCACCCACATGGGCAGACCAAATCACCAGTGCCAATGTCATGGCGCCTTTATCAATCGATAATGCTGGTGAGTGGGCTGATTTCCAAAACCGTTTATTTACCGCAAAAAACATGGGTGTCGATGCTGTTTCTGTCGATGTTTGGTGGGGGCGTGTTGAAGGCGCTGGCGATCAGATATTTGACTGGAGTTACTACGATACCATTCTAAATACCATAGAAACCGCAGGGCTAAAGTGGGTGCCGATTATTAGTTTTCACCAGTGCGGTGGTAACGTCGGCGATGATTGTAATATCCCTATCCCTAATTGGATTTGGAACCACTACAACGGCGTTAATGCCAATGATTTAAAGTACCAAAGTGAACAAGGCAACTACTCTGTTGAAACTGTTTCGCTTTGGGCTGACGATTTAGTACTTAGTGAATATACCGAGTTTTTACAGGCATTTGAGACCAAGTACGGCAATAAAGCGTCCATCATTCAAGAAATTAACATCAGTATGGGCCCTGCTGGCGAACTAAGATACCCATCTTATAATAGCCACGACTCTGGCACAGGTTATCCGACAAGAGGTGCTTTTCAAGCTTATGGTACTAGGGCCGTGAACGATTTCCGTAATTGGCTCATTAGCAAATATGGTTCTCTCAATGGTATTAATCAGGCGTGGGGTACTGCATTAACCAGTAGCACGGATATTAACCCACCCAGTAATGCGGATTTCTTTATTAATCAGGGAGATCAGTACAATACGGCCTATGGTAAGGATTTCATACGCTGGTATCACGAGAGTTTGGTGGGCCATGGTAATCGTATGTTAGATAATGCCGATGCGGCATTGACTGGTGCCTTCGCCAGTATTCCGCTTGGTTTTAAAATCCCTGGTATTCATTGGAAAATGGGCGCGCCAGATAATACCAAACGTTCTGCCGAAATGGCGGCTGGCCTAATTCCTGCCGATATTAATTTGGATACACCAGCCACATCCCATGGTTATGACAGTATTATTGGTGTTGCTGCTGCGTACAACAACAAACCACGCCATGTGATTTTGCACTTTACAGCCTTGGAAATGAACAACGACAACAACCCGCCTCAATATAGTAAAGCAAAGGATCTGGTTTTCTGGGTTGCCAATGGTGCAGAAAAACAAGGTGTTGAAATTAAAGGCGAAAATGCACTTGCTGGTGGTGTTGCCTCAGATAATGGTTGGGACAATATTACCAATGCGTTTACCTTTGCCAGCTACACTGGCATGACGGTGCTACGGGTTGGCGGTGTTACATCTGGTGGGACAGGACAGTCTCGCTATACACAATTTATCAGTGACTTCAGAGGTGGTTCATCGGGCAATAAAGTCACAGGCCAGTTTACTTGCTCGAACGGCAGCACTTATTTCGGCCAAAGTGTTTACGCCATTGGCAATGTAGCTGAATTGGGTAATTGGAATATTGCCAGCGCCATCAAGCTTGACCCAAGCAATTACCCAACATGGACAGGCACAATTGATTTGCCCGCTAACACAAATGTGGAGTGGAAGTGCCTGAAACGGGATGAAAACAACGCTAACGCTGGTGTCGTCTGGCAGTCTGGTAGTAACAACTCAATCCAAACAGGTAATGCTGGTAGCTCAGTCAGTACCAGTGGTGGTTTCTAATAAATAGGTTGCTAGCAATAGTTTCTAATAAATAGTTTCTTAAAAGAGCAAAAACATTACCACCCTAGAATAAATAACCCCTCAGCCCTTGTTTAACAGTGCTGAGGGGTTACTACTTTATTTCATCTGCAATGCTTTGCTGACAATACGTTACTGGGAATGCGTCACTGTAATAAAAAGTTACGAATGAGGTCTTTACCGCCTTCTGTGGCAAAGGATTCTGGGTGAAATTGAATCCCTTGAATTGGGTAGTCTTTATGCTGAATCCCCATGATTTCAAAATCACCACCTTGATGGATTTTCTCATGGTGTGCAAACGCATCGACGGTTAGGTCGCCGACACTGGCAGTCACTTCTAATTCTGCGGGGAAGGTCTCTGCGGCCGCAATCAACGAGTGGTAACGCATAATCTCTAACTGATCTGGCATATTAACAAAGACACCCATTCCATTATGAGTGATAGGGCTGGTTTTGCCATGCATGGGCAATGGCGCTTTCACCACATTACCGCCAAAGGCATGGACAATGCCTTGCATACCCAGACAAACCCCTAGCAATGGAATTTTCGGGCCTAATTCACGAATCACAGCAGAGCAAACGCCAAAATAGTTCTCATCTTCTGGTGTGCCAGGCCCTGGTGAAATAATAATACGATCGACATTTTCTGCGGCAATATCCGCCAAACTCACTTCGTCATTACGTTTCACGATGACACTAAAGTCGGTCAAATTGCCACGGATTTTTTCAGTTGTCAGTATTTCCCCAACATATTGGTAAAGGTTGTAGGTAAATGAGTCATAGTTATCGATAATGTAAACTTTCATATTACTGATCTCCTTTTACCGCTGCATTTGCGCTAAACAAATCCAGCACGCGCTTGGTGCCAGCAAACTTGCGTTGTATTTCTTCGTATTCATCTTCGGCATTGGAATCAAACACATTGCCACCACAGGTTTGTACATAGGCTTTTTCGCCATTGGCAAAAACGGTACGAATGGGAATAGCAAAGGTACAATCACCATTAAAGGAGAAGTGTCCTACTGCGCCACCGTAAGGGCCTCGACCTTCGCCTTCTAACTCATTAATGATTTTCATGGCTTCAATTTTTGGCGCGCCAGTTAATGTACCCGCAGGGAAGTTGCTGGCAAGCCCCGAAAACATATCTTCGTTTTCCGCCATAATGCCAACAATTTCACTGGAAATATGTTGCACGTGACTAAAGCGTTTGATGTCCATTAGATTGCGAACCTTTACCGTACCGAATTGTGCAACACGGCCAATATCATTGCGATGTAGATCCACAATCATATTGTGTTCGGCAATTTCTTTCGGGTCATTTAGCAGCACTCGGGCCAGTTCTCTGTCTTCGGCTGCGGTTGCCCCTCGTTTGGTTGTTCCTGCCAGAGGGAAGGTTTCCATTTCCCCTTGGCGCAAACGAAATAGCATTTCAGGGCTGGCGCCAATAATTTGTTGCTCATCGAATTTCAAAAAATACATTTGCGGCGATGGATTTACTTGGCGCATCTGTTCATAAATATTGATTTTATCCCCAGTTAGTGTGAACCATTTTTTAAAGCCCACTTCGGTTTGGAAGATTTTGCCGTCAATAATATCCTGCTTCACTTTCGCCACGGCGTTAGCATGCTCCGCCTTCGACATAGATTCATGGGTGGCGTTAACCTGTAACTTACCATTGGCTGGTGTTGGCTCGCTTAATAAGGTTTCTATAAGATCAATGCGATTATTTTCGTACCCTTCACGGTCGTAGTAGAAGTAGAAAATTTCCCCTGTCATTTTGTCGAGAATCAAGCCATCTGTGTATAGGCCGAACTTAAAGGCGTCAAACATATCACTGGCATGAATATCGAGGCTTGGTTCAAAGTAGTTCATGGCATCGTAGCCAATGTAGCCTGTCAGGCCGCCAGAGTAACGTCTTGATAAAACATCCTGAGGGATTATCTCACGTAGTAAGTAGTAAGGGTTCTCCGACAAGTAAGTGCTCACATTGCCCTGTCTGTCTTGGATATGCAATTCCTTCCCATTGGCCCAAAGTAATTTTTCTGGATCGAAGCCAATGATGGAGTGACGGGCAATAAAGCTGTCTTCCCCTAGGGATTCCAGCATAAAACAGGTAGAAAATCGTTTTTCAATTTTTTTGAATAAATCAAAAAAGTCACATCCCGCATTTAACGTAATGTAGTGGGGCTTTCGGGGTAGATCGATTTTTTCAGGTTTGGCCTGTTGCTGTACTTGATTAGTCATCTTGTTTCTTTTCCAATTCTTGTAAGGCTCTGGAACCTCGGGTCACGGTCGCAATGCCGACGCCGAGTTGTTTGGCAATATCCCGTTGTGGTTTACCTGCTTTTAGTAAGGCAAAAATCTGTAGGCGACGTTGCATTTCATTAATTTCATTCGGTGTTAGCAGGGCCGCCAACTTGTGTTCCAGTGCCATATCATTGTCTGTTTCTCGCAAAAATTTTATTAGATCCTGCATAGCAAGTGTGTCTCTTAATAATCTTTCTTACTCTCAATATATCTTGATAATAGAAGAGCGATGTACTCATGTACTAGTACAATACAGATGTAAAGCAAGATCATCAAGCATTGTTTATTAAATCAAGTACTGTTTATTAATGAGTCGTAATTAAGTTGCTGACTAAAAATGGCTCTCACTTATGATGAAAGCCATTTTTGAAGGGTGGAATAACTTGCTATAAAACAGTATTTGCCAGAAACATGTAAAGCCAACCGAGTAGTGAACGTTTACTTTTGCCTGTCTCAACCTTTCCTCTAAATTAAACGCTTGGATAGCAGCAATTTACTCAAGCTGCCCACCCACACCTTTGAACTTCTCAACAAAAGCAGCAATTTTTAGGAAGACCGTCTGCTTTTGTGTTCGATACTGTGGGTTTAATGGGCTGAGTTTTGGTAATGCTTCATTGAGTGCGGTGCCATTTTCAGAGGCATATTCTCTTTTCAGTGATGAGGTAATGTAACGCTTAGCCGCTGCTTCATTTAGGTTTTCAGAGGTAATAATTTCAGCTACCTCTCGTTTTAATTGTTCTTGAGCAAATTTATAAAAGGCTTCAATAATACTCGCTTTATCCGCTATTTCATCTAAGTCTGTTTGGTTTATAAAATCAATGACCAAACCTTCTTTGGCGCGATTACCAATGCTGCTGCGGATCAAACGTCGAACTTCTTCGATTAGCCATGCTTTATTTTTGTTCTTCTTATTATGCTCGTAAAGTAACCCAATAATATAATCGAGATTTATTTCTTGAGATTTAAGCAGGTCCACTTCAAAAACGACATCGTCCCAATCTAACGTCGATTTATCTTCGGTTTTGCCTTGCTTCTCACGGCGTAACCAATCGCGGGTATCATTATAGATAGAACGATAATCTTGCAGCGCTCGCTCGCTGGGAATATCGATGGCTTGCATGTTCTTGATGTCGGTATCGTCTAAGTAGTACTTGGCTTTGAACTCTTCAACCGCTTGCTCATCAGTAAGATCTAGGCATTGTAGTGCTTTTAACCCAGCAAATTCATCGTAGTTTTGCAAAATGTTTTCTGCTTTTAGGTATTCACCAAAAAGCTTGGCAAACTCTTTTTTGTCTTGCTCTCCTTCAATGCTTTCAGAATTGGGAAAACGCGCTTGTAACTCTTTAACAATTGTCAAAAAGCCTCGGCGTTCTTGGCCAGTAAGAATATCTTTAAAACCTTCCATATATTCTTTGTAGCTTTTTTCTAACACCACATTCTTGGTGTTTTTATCACCAAACAAGGTAATTGCGTCGATGGTAGCTTGTTCCAAGTCTCGGAAGGTAACAATGTTGCCAAAGGTTTTCGTTGCATCATAAATTCGGTTAGTACGAGAAAACGCCTGCATCAAACCGTGATAGCGTAAAATTTTATCAACAAATAGAGTGTTGAGCGTAGGCGCATCAAAGCCTGTTAAAAACATGCCCACCACAATGAGTAGATCAATTTCCTTGTTCTTAACGCGCTGAGCAAGGTCACGGTAGTAGTTCTGAAAGCCATTACTGTCTACACCATAGTTAGATGCAAACATAGCGTTGTAATCCGCAATCGCAGCGGTTAAAAACTCTTTTGCGCTGCTGTTCATGGCATTGACTTCAAAGCTCTCATCGACAATATCACCAATGGCATCCTGCTCTTCGTTCGCGGCAAAAGAAAAGATAGTCGCAATGCGTAAAGGTTTACTTGTTGGGCCATGTTCAGTCTCTGCTTGCAATGCTTTAAAACTCTCATAATAGGCTTTCGCGGCATCCACACTGCTTACCGCAAACATGGCGTTAAAGCCGTTTGCTCCTGCATAGGCTCTGTGAGTCTTTTGGTTAAAATGGCGCAAAATATACTGGGATATTTCATTAATACGTTGCGGGTGTAAAAATGCTTGCTTGTTTTCAGCGGCACTGAGCTTTTTCTCATCTTGCTCAGCCTCAATGCTCTTAAATTGCGGGCGGACATCGTTATAGTCCACTTTAAACTTGAGCACTTTTTCATCACGGATGGCATCGGTAATTACATAGGTGTGCAACTGCTGACCAAATACGCTGCCCGTGGTTTCTGCGCCCAAGGCGTTATCAGTGAAAATAGGCGTACCCGTAAAGCCAAACTGATAATATTTTTTGAATTTCTTCTTGAGGTTTTTTTGTGCTTCACCGAATTGACTACGGTGGCACTCATCAAAAATGAACACGACTTGCTTATTATAAATAGCTAAATCGTTTTCGCTTTTAATTAAATTATTAAGTTTTTGAATGGTAGTAACCACGATCTTATTGTCATCTTTATCTAGGTTACTTTTAAGCCCTGCGGTACTGTTTGAACCGTTGACACTGTCAGGCGAAAACCGCTGGTATTCTTTCATAGTCTGATAATCGAGGTCTTTTCTGTCCACCACAAAAAAGACCTTATCAATAAAATCTAAATCCGTGGCCAAACGTGCAGTTTTAAAACTGGTGAGTGTTTTACCTGATCCTGTTGTATGCCAAATGTATCCGCCACTTTCAGGCTTGGACCAGTTTTTCGCGTTAAAGGCGCTCTTTATTTTCCATAAAATGCGCTCAGTGGCAGCAATCTGGTAGGGGCGCATCACCAGCAAGGTATTACTGACATCAAATACCGAGTAACGCAAAATCACTTCAAGCAGTGTCTCTTTCTTTAAAAAAGTAGCCGTAAAATCTTTTAAATCCTCAATTGTTTTATTATCGGATTTTGCCCAGTTCATCGTAAAGTCAAAGCTGTTCTTATCCCGTTTAGTGGTATTGGCAAAATAGCGCGTGTCGGTGCCATTAGAGATCACAAACAGCTGCAAGAACTTGTACAAAGAACTCTCGGCATTAAAGCTTTCTTTGCTATAGCGATGTATTTGGTTAAACGCTTCGCGGATCGCCACACCACGCTTTTTCAGTTCGATTTGCACCAAAGGCAAGCCATTAACCAAAATCGTCACATCGTAACGGTTGGTATGACTACCGGTTTGCTCAAACTGTTTAATCACTTGCACTTTGTTACGGGCAATGGTCTTCTTGTCAAACAGGTAGATGTTTTCTATATGGCCATCATCGAAGACAAAATCGAAGATATAGTCACTGTGCACCTTGCGGGTTTTGTCGAGAATATTGTCGCTGGGTGTGTTCAGGTATTGCTCGCAAAAGCGATCCCATTCGGCATCGGTAAACTCAACTTTATTAAGGGTTTGTAGCTGTTTGCGCACATTCGTAAGTAAAGCATCTGGCGTGGTTAAGGCTGGTACATAGTCATAACCTTGGTGAATTAAATCTTGAACGAACTCTCGCTCTAACTCTTCTTCGCTTTGAAAGTGTTCTGCTACTTTCAATTCTTTGGTGTATCTATCTAAAACAATAAAGTTGTTGGATTCTGCGATTGCTTTGTAATCCGTCACAGGTAAACCTCCCAATGGCCGGTTTTCTTGGCACCGACCCGTTTTAATAGTGAATGTTGTTTCAATTTTTTGATTCGACGCTCAATGGTACTGAGTGCTTTTCCGGTCTGCTCGGCCAGCGTAGCATTGGTGATGTAACGGTCTGCTTTTATCAATTCGAGGATGGTGTTGTCCAGCTGAGAGAGTTTTATACCTGCATTTATACCCGCACTTATACCTGCATTTTCGAGTTGGTTGGAAGTACTACCCTCAATGGCATCCAGTATCATCTGCAACATAAATCGAATAAAAGGCGAACAATCCGCTTGTGCTGTGCTGTTGCGGAGAGCTTGGTAGTACACTTCCTGATGCTGATGCACCAAACTTTCCACTGGGATATTAGTAAAGATGGGCTGCCACTGCGACAAAATCAGTGTTTGCCATAAACGCCCCATACGACCATTACCGTCCGAGAACGGATGAATAAATTCAAATTCGTAATGAAAAATGCAACTCGCCATTAGTGGGTGGACATCGGTCTTGCTTAGCCAAGCCAACAACTCAGCCATCAGTTCGGGGACTCGATCGGCCTGCGGTGCCATATGTACCACTTGATCACCCGACATCACGCCAACCCCTTGACTGCGGTATCTTCCCGCTTCTTCAATTAAGCCTGTCATCAACAACCGGTGGGCGGTCAGTAAATCCTCGCTATTGCTGGGCTGCCAGCTACCGATTATTTCATAGGCCGCAATCGCGTTGCGTGCTTCCTGCACTTCTTTGGGCGGTGCAATGACCCGTTTACCCTCAATAATCGCCGTTATTTGCGCTTCTGACAGCGTGTTGCCCTCTATCGCTAACGAACCCTGAACCGTACGCATGCGATTGATCTTACGCAGGCGCAGCAGTTTTGCCTGTTCAAACTCAACACTCAAACGGCCAATGGCTTCACTGATATCGGCAACTAAGTTGAGGATATCAGTGGTGATGGTAAAAGGCGGTTGGTAGGACATTAAGCCGCCTCATCTGCATTGGTTTTCGGGAAGCTCAACAACAGGTCACGATAATACTCATATTGCTTTTGGCGTAGCTCGATTTCGCGAGGGAGACCTTCTTGCAGCGAAGTGGTTAAGGTGTCGAATTTATCCAATATAGCCACAATGCGTTCTTTTTCTTTTGAGACTGGATTTGGAATATTGATACTTTCCAAGTTTTTCTTATTCAACTTAGGTTGGGCTGCTCCAGAAATGTAAGGAGTTAAGTCGATACTATTCAGATAGTATTCAACGTACTTTCTCTCCGCATAAGTTTCAAATTTGAGCACGTGAGCATGATTGTTTACCCATGTTCTACCACTAATACTAAATGCTATAGGCGTATTACGAGCTAATAGATTTGCACCATCCTCAGATACTAATAAGTAATCACCTTCAAATATGTAATCCTTGACATAATCGACAATACCAGATGCGCCGTAATATGGAATTTCGCCAGCTTCTCTCAGCCCACTGGTTATAGGTTTACGCTTTGAGTCTAGGTTTTCTGCAATTTCACCCAACGTCTTCCACTCAACTTCACCCTCTGCAAAACTCAACAACTGGTCGCGGTAGTAGTTGTATTGTTTTTTACGCATGTTAAGCTCGGCGGTCAGCTCGGCGGTCATGGCGGTAAATGCGTCCAGAATACGCACTATTTCAGCTTGTATTGCCAGCGATTTTTCTGGGTTGTCTGGGCATGGGATGGGGATTAGGATTTTTGCTAAGTCTTTTGCAGAAACATCAATTACTTTAGTTCCTTTTGCGAACTTCTTTTTATCTTTAAAAAATGTTCGAGTTTGAGTGTAGTAAGCAAAAAATTTCCCTAATAAACCTTCACTTGGTTTTAGAATGGTTGCATGTCCACCGGTAACGGCTTGATTCTCTCCTAAATAAACCAATGGAGTACCGACATCTTCTAAGTTTTCACTAGTATTAGTAATTACGACATCACCGAAATTTACTTTTTTTAACTTATTGGCAGTTTTTGCAGAAACATATGACTTGGTCGTATGTGTAAAGAGTCCATAATAAGTATAAATTTGACCATAGTGTATTGCGGGTATACCTGATTCTGTAAAGTCAGTTTTAGGTAGTCCACTTCCTCTAACAAGCTCTCCCATATCACCTAGTGGCAGCCACTCAACCTCAACCCCACCTGCCTGATCGGCAGACAGCTTCAGTAGCTTCTCTATAAAATCTAGGGTGTTGGTTTTGTTGTTTTTTGCTGTTGTCATGCCGACTAATCACTTCTTCGTTAACAAATAAATAGCCAAACCCACTAAGCCTACTGCCAGCAAAGCGCCCGTGCCGTCATTGGTGTTTTTTTGTTCGGCAACAAAGTAACGGCTATGGGTGCGTTTAAGGTCGTCAAGGGAGCTGGCTTCAAACACGACCACTTCCATTTCATGGCGCTGGTCTTGGAGGTATAGCTGTTCTTTTTTTAGCCCCGCAATTTGTACGTGAGTGTAGTCGCTGTATTCGGTGCATTCGGTTTGTTTACTGGTGCGATTGTGCTCAATGAGATAATACACGGTTAATCGCCTCCTTTATGTGTTGCTGATAAAAGTTGAAATCAGCGGTATGTGCTTTTTGATCTATGCTCTCGAAACTTTCGGCAAGCCTTGTTAATTGTTGCATACGGGCTTTGTCTTAGTCGATCACCAAGCTTGGTTATTTGGCTGTTACTGAGTGTCATTTAAACCGTACCTTTTCTATTCAGACCTTTTGTTTCTGCACCTTCAATTTCCGTACCTTCTATTTCCGAGCCTTCAATTTCTGCAACTATGGCATCAATGTCATTACGCAGTGTATCAATTTTAGCAACGGTGGTTTTAAGTTCGGCATTAAGCTCGGTAATGTTTATGACTTCGCGCGTGTCTTTGGCTTCTACATAACTGCTTACCGATAGGTTGTATTCATTTTCGGCAATTGTTTCATTTGGTACCGAGCAGGCAATGTGGTCGAGGTTTTCTTTGCTATCAAACAGCGCCATTATTTTTTTGATATGGTCATCTGTCATGACGTTGTTATTGGTTTCTTTTTTAAAGAAGCCTTCACCACTGGCATCAATAAATTGCGTGGTGTAGTCCGTTTTATTTTTAGCGAGTACCAATATGGTGACGGCAATAGTGGTACCAAAAAACAGATTTGGCGCTAGTGAAATCACGGTTTCAACATAGTTGCTATCTACCAAATATTTGCGAATTTTTTGCTCAGCACCGCCACGGTAAAAAATACCGGGGAAGCAAACGATGGCTGCGCGGCCTCTTGGAGAAAGATAACTGAGGGCATGCAGTACAAAGGCAAAGTCGGCTTTTGATTTAGGTGCTAGTACACCTGCGGGCGCAAAGCGGTCGTCGTTGATTAGGGTTGGGTCGTCACTACCAATCCATTTCACTGAATAAGGCGGATTAGAGACAATGGCATCAAACGGTTTGTCATCACCAAAATGCGGCTCGGTTAGAGTATCCCCCAACTGAATATTAAACTTGTCGTAGTTAATGTTGTGCAAAAACATATTCATACGCGCCAAGTTGTAAGTGGTGTGGTTTAGCTCTTGGCCAAAAAAACCATCTGCAATGATATGGGCATCAAAGTGCTTTTTGGCTTGTAACAGCAAAGAACCGGAGCCCGCCGCAGGGTCATAGATTTTATTGACACTGGTTTGGCCATGCATGGCAAGTTGTGCGATGAGTTTTGAAACGTGCTGCGGGGTAAAAAATTCGCCGCCCGATTTGCCAGCATTGGCAGCGTAGTTTGAAATAAGAAATTCGTAAGCGTCACCAAAGAGGTCATTTTCGTTGTCTTCAAATTGGGTAATCTTCAGCCCAGCAACGCCTTTTAACACCGCAGCAAGGCGTTTGTTTTTTGCCTCTACCGTATTACCCAGACGATTACTGGTGGTGTCAAAATCCGCAAACAGGCCTTTAATGTCTTTTTCTGAATCATAGCCATTGGCTGAGTTTTCGATTGCAGCAAAAATCGCGGCTAAGTCGGTATTTAAGTTGTCGTTCCTGTTCGCATTCGCTGCCACATTACTGAACAATTGGCTTGGATAGATGAAATAGCCTTTGGTTTTAATAGCATCGTCTTTGGCTAGCGCAAGGTTTTCGTCATCGTCAGACATCGCAACATAATTTACGCTTTCATCGCCGCCGGTAATATAATCGACAAAATTTTCGCTAATAAAACGATAGAACAACGTACCCAGCACATACTGTTTAAAATCCCAGCCGTCTACAGAACCTCGCACATCGTTGGCAATGGCCCATATTTGACGTTGAAGCTCGGCACGTTGTTGTATGCTTGTCATTTATACATTCCTATTTCTCGAAACTAATACTTACTCAATGATAACTGACTTATCTTGAGATTAAACCACTTCTAATGTGGTGCTTCGGGGAAAACAAGCATATCTCATGTTGCACAGACATGAATCCCACATGAATATGACGCTATATTAAGGAAAGTGCTATAGCCCAATACCTCACTGTGGCAATCAAGCGGATTGTAAAAAGAGCGCCTTAAATGACATAATCCAGTCTCCCATAAAGTTGTTGAGCTGCGCTCAACTCAGCAATAGCGGAAGGAAAACGAATAATGGATAAAGAGCAAATAACCAAAGAGCAGATGGAGCTGGAGAAGCTGCATTTAGAAATAAAAGCATTAAAAAGTCCTTGGTACTTAAAGCCTGCAAATTTACTGAGTTTCTTCAGTTTGGCGTTTGCTATTTATCAGTATGGCGCGGCGGAAATAAAAACCTTGCATGCAGAAAGCAAAGCCTATGAAGCAACAGAAAAGTTAAAAACCCTAGATCAAAGGGCGGACTTTCTCGGCGAAAAAGCAAGCCGCATCAAGACAATCGAACAAAAACTCATTCAACGGCCTGAAAGTACTACGCAATCTGAAAGTACCACACAACCTGAAAGTACCACACGGCCTGAAAGTAGCGCCAACATTCAATCTCAAGATAACCTGACAAAACAAGGGAACGTGCTGTATAGCAATAAAATCATGGATGTTTGGGGTTATGGCGTCAGTAATAATGTCGTTGAGCAAGTGCGACAACATCTTATTCAGCAGGGTAGCCAAGTCGGTTTTGGTGGCTTGCTGACTTACAAACCCTCTTGGTTAGCCAAAACAGCAACGGTTTTTTACTACCAAAAGCAAAACCAGAAAACGGCAAAAGACATCGCCGCAGACCTGACTAATCTGACTGGGATAACGTTTATTGCCGCTTGGGGAAGTAACGGACTAGGTGTGGATCAGGACGAAAAAAACAGCACATTCTTTGTGCATATTGTTGAGCAATAATTAGCTAGTAAATAATCTGCTAGTAAATAGTCAGCTAGTAAATAGTCAGCTAGTAAATAGTCAGCTAGTAAATAGTCAGCTAGTAAATAGTAAGTACAGCATGACATGAGATCTGTTTTACTAGGGGAGGCCTATGTGAGCCTTCCCTAGTACAGACGCTATCATCAGTACAGACACTATCATCGCTCGTCAGAAATTATGCCCTGTAGAGCGTAAATACCCCAATCAAAATAAATCCTACTCCTGCAAGATAGTGTAAATATTTTTCGTTGATGTATTCCGAAAGCAGGCTGCCTGCTAAGACACCAATTGCGGTCGCCACAATCAATGCTGTGGAGGCTGCAAGAAATACCGTGTATTTGCTTACCTCTTTTTCTGCAGCAAATAGCATGGTGGCAAGTTGTGTTTTATCACCCAATTCAGCAATAAAAACGGAGAGAAAGATTGTTAAAAAAATTTTCCAGTCCATTGTAAATCCTCACTTAGTAGCTAAATTTCGTGATCATTATGGCGTTTTTCTTTTTGCCCTCCAAATACTTTTTATTCCATTTACGTTCTGTCTCATCTTGCGGTTTTATCATGGCAAGGGCATTCGCAGTTATCAACTTTCTTAAAAAACCATAAGGTGTTTGAAAAAGGAAGAACTAAGGAAGTCTATATTTTGATCAGGAAAGCAACTTATTTAATAAAATATCCGTATATAGTGAATGACTTGTAATGCTTTTATTCTATTTTTGCTATTTTCAAGGAGATCTAAAAAATGTCTAACTCGGTTTTGCATCAAGAAACACACCACACAATCCCACAAGAAGCATTTGATTGGTATGATGAATACGCGCATGGCGATATCGACCGACGAACGTTTTTAAACCGTCTCGCAGCTATTGGATTAACCGCTGCTGCTGTCGCTGGTGGCCTATTACCCGATTATGCTCTCGCTGAGCAAGTGTCTTTCAATGACCCTGATATCAAAGCAAGTTATGCTACCTTGCCATCTCCTGATGGGTTGGGTGAGGTGAGAGGTTATCTAGTTGTTCCAACCAATATGACTAACAGCACAGCACCAGCTGTGCTCGTCATACATGAAAATCGAGGGTTAAATCCATACATTAAAGATGTGGCACGCCGTATTGCTAAAGCAGGTTTTGTGGCCTTTGCTCCCGACATTCTACATACATTGGGCGGCTACCCAGGTAATGATGATGAAGGACGGGCAATGCAACGTACTCTTGATCGCGGCAAAATGGAAATTGATTTTATTAATGCGGCCAAATTCCTAAAACAACATGAATTGACAACTGACAAAGTTGGTGTGGTGGGCTTTTGTTATGGTGGCTATATTTCCAACATGCTAGCAGCAAGAGCATCAGATACGATTAGCGCTGCTGTGCCTTACTACGGTACACCTGCTAAATTGGAACTCGTAAAAAACATTCGCATTCCTATGCTCTTACAATACGCAGAACTGGATAAGCGGGTTAATGCAACAAAGGCCGAGTATGAAGCGGCTTTGCAAAAGGCGAATGTGTCTTTTAACTCGTATATTTACCCCAAGACAAATCACGGTTTTCATAATGATTCAACAGCTCGTTATGATAAAAAGCAAGCGGAGTTGTCGTGGGGGCGTACAATGCAGTTTTTTAAACAGCACTTAGCCACTTAAGAGCAAACCGTTTTTATTTATAAGTCTTGCCATTATAAAGAGGGTACTGCTTGCTCCCAATCTGTAAGTAGTCGCATTATTGTATGGGAATCACTTGGCCTTGCCATAGGCAGTTGAGAAACAGTCAGTCCTTTGGTAAGGCTTTCTCGTACAGAACGTACCTGATAAGCAAAACCATCACCAATAGCACTAATCTTTTCTTCTATTACGTCTTGCTCGTATTCAGCAAATCGTAACAGGTTGTTTTTCGTCTCGGGTAGCCAAGGATTTGAGCCAAGTTCAATGTAGCCTTTTGACCCCAAAATGGTAAAGCCTGAATACAAACCATAATCTTCTGCGGTATGCAGATGACATTGAATTATTTGCTTTTTTTGCGGATGTATAAATTCAAATAATCCTGTAGTTTCACAGATATTGCCATCTAAACTTCGTCGACCAGAGGCCATGACCTTATAGTTATGAAAAATTTCATTACCAAAAACTGTTTGTAAAACAAGGTGCATCAAAGACGTTGGGTAGCAACCCAGATTGTATAATGCGCCTTTACTCGCAGGGTTAACAAACTGGCTAATGGCGGCACAATATTGGCCACGAATAGAGTGTATGTCACCAATGATTCCTGATTGGAGTTTTTTGTAAATTGCCTGAGCTAGGGGATGAGCCAAATACATTAAACCTTCTTGAAAGAAAACATTGTGTTCTTCCACAGCGGCAAGGGCAGCAACGGTCGTTTCCATATCAACAGATAAAGACTTTTCGCATAGAATACTTTTGCCTGCTTGTGCTGCTTTAATAATATAATCTGTGTGTAGGTGGTTCGGTAAAGCAATGTAAATGATATCCACTTCAGGATCTTGAATAAGTGCATCAAAATCAGTAAACACACGCGAAACACTATACTTTTCGGCAAACGTCTTGAGTGGTTCTAGTGAGCGTCCAGCGACGGAGTAAACCTCACTGAATTCATCTTCGGCAATAGCATTTGCCATAACATCAGAAATAAAACTGGTGCCAAGCACGCCCCATTTAATGATTGAACTCATCTTAATTCCTTTTGTGAATAGTAAGTGTCTATTTTTAACTAGGGAGGATAAAAAAGGCTTGTTTATACCTCTAAGTTTTCAGGGCCAAAAGAGGCAGGCAGCAGGTCTTCAAGAGAGAAGGTTTTACGGATGGCATCAGGCGAGCAAATATGGATTTTTGTTGCTGATGTAGAGAATTCTCGAATCTTTTGCCGACAACCCCCACAAGGGGTGACGAGATTTTCGCCTTCGCCCATGACATAGATTTCAGAAATGGTTTTTTCTCCATCTAGAATCATGGCTGAAATAGCACCCGCTTCGGCACATGTGCCTTCAGGGTAAGCCGCATTTTCAACATTACAACCGGAATATTGTTTGCCACTAACGGTATAAATAACTGCACCAACAGAAAAGTTAGAATAAGGCACATAGGCCTTATTCATAGCATCGTGTGCCTGCTTCAGTGCCGTTTTTGAGTCGATCATATTAGCTCCTTTCTTTCACATAAGGTCGACCAACTGCTTTGGGACCTACCGCTTTGCCAATAAAACCTGCTAATAAAAGTACAGTTAGGACATAAGGTAACACTTCAATTGCCTGAACAGGAACTTGACCAATGCCGGCAACCTCAACCCCTTGCATGCGGACCGCAACGGCATCTAGGAAACCAAACAATAAACACGCTAACAAAACCGACATAGGGCGCCATTTACCAAAAATTAATGCTGCGAGCGCGATGTAACCCTTTCCTGCGCTCATATCTTTGAGGAAGCCCGCATTGTGAGCAGTAGAAAGATAAGCACCAGCAATACCACAAAGAATGCCACAAATAATCATGGCGCGATAACGAATAGCAGCAACATTGATACCCGCAGTATCTACCGCATGAGGGTTTTCACCCACTGCCCGTAAACGCAAACCAAAACGGGTCTGATAAATAATCCATGCTGAGACAGGCACAAGCACAAAAGCAAGATAAACTAGCACACTGTGTCCGCTTAATAGCTCAGAATATAGAAGACCGATAACAGGCACGTCCGCCAGAGCGTCTGCAAATGGGAAGGTTATTGGGCCAAAGCGCTCAGCGCCAACCAAACTTGGTGTTTGACCGCCTTGGTCAAACCAGTACAAGCCGAGTGTTACCGTTAAACCCGCCACAATGGTGTTAATGGCAACGCCGCTAACAATGTGATCCCCTCGGTGAGTAATACACGCAAAGCCATGCAGTAATGCTAAAAAAACCGACGCCATAATACCGAAAAATAAGCCAATCCACGCCGAACCAAAAAAGGTGGCGGCAGCGGCAGCGGCAAATGCACTACCAAGCATTTTTCCTTCGAGTCCAATATCTACGATACCTGAGCGTTCTGCGTACAAACCAGCTAGAGCCGCGAAAATTAACGGAGTAGAGACTCGAAGTGTGGCGTCTAAAATAAGGATAAGTGATTCAAACATTGTCTACTCTCCTAAGCGGCTGAACGACGAAGAAAAAAGGATTCGATGCGATCTTTAAACATGTGTTCAAGCGCCCCAGAAAACAAAATAACCAAACCTTGAATGGCGACTACGATATCAGGAGTGATGCTAGGCAACTCAAATGCTAGCTCAGATCCACCTTGATACAAGGCACCGAATAAGAGAGCGGCTAATACAATACCGACGGGGTGGTTTCTACCCATTAAGGACACAGCAATACCAGCAAAACCATAACCAGCGGTAAAGTTAAGTAACAAACTGTGGTTGAAGCCCATTATTTCGTTTAGGCCAACAAAACCTGCTAGCGCCCCTGAGATTAGCATCACCCAAATAGTCACCTTGCCGTTATTAATACCAGCGTAAACTGCAGCGCTGGTACTGGTTCCTAATGTTCTCAACTGATAGCCCCAGCGAGTGTGCCAAATCAATCCCCATACTAGAACGCAGCAGATGAGCGCCCAGATAAAAGAGGCATTGAGAGGCGAGCTATCAATTTGTATACCAAACGTTGCAAGGATATCTTGCATGGATGGTAGCCAAGCAGATTCTTCGAAATCACGACTACGCAGTGACATCGCCCCTTCTTTTTCCAGCCAATGGTCCATGATGTAAACCATGAGCGAAAAAGAAATAAAGTTAAACATGATGGTGGTAATCACCACATGACTGCCACGTTTAGCGTTTAAGTATGCAGGAATAAAGGCCCAAGCCGCACCAAAAGCGGCGCCTCCTAGAATGGCAATAGGCACAATCGCAAATAGAGGCAAACTGCTATCAAAGGCCAAGCAAGCGAGCCCCACGCCTAAACCGCCAATATAAGCCTGACCTTCACCGCCAATGTTAAAAATGCCCGCTTTAAAAGCAATGGAGACGGCCAAACCAGTGAAAATAAGGTTTGTCGCATAATACAGGGTATAGCCAACACCTTCTTGATAGCCAAATGCACCGTAAAGTAGGTAGCCAGCTGCTTCTATCGGATTTTGACCAATGGCTAGAATAAGCAATGCTGAAACAAACAGCGCCAGCATAATATTAATAAAAGGAATAAGAGCGATATTTACCCAAACAGGGATTTTTGGTTGGTTCATGCTTGTGCTCCTGTTTGTGTGTCTTCGTTTAGAGCATTGGCCATCATCAAACCGAGTGTTTTTTCATCTGCGTCTTTCGCGCTGACTTCGCCCACAATGGCACCGTCAAACATGACTAAAATACGATCACTTAACGCCATAATTTCGTCTAACTCCACAGACACCAGCAGAATGGCTTTGCCAGCATCACGTAACTTCACAATTTCTTCATGGATATTTTCAATTGCACCAATATCCACACCACGAGTAGGTTGGCCAATTAATAAAGCGTCTGGGTTTTGCTCCACTTCCCGTGCTATTACAATCTTTTGTTGGTTCCCACCTGAGAAGTTGGCGGTTTTCAAATAAGGATTAGGTGGACGAACATCCCATTTCTGCATACGTTCCAAACATTCAGATTGCATTGCCTTACGTTTTAGTAAGACTTTGCCATTGTATGCAGGCGAATCATGATAACCAAGCACCGCGGCTTCATAAGCCTCAAAGCCTGTTACTAAGCCCATTTTGTGGCGATCTTCTGGCACATGGGCCATTTTTAACTCTCGCATCTGCTGAGGATTTTTGGTGTTTGTTGTGGTGATAATTTCGTTATTGAAGTGAATTTCACCGGACGATAGCGGTGTAATACCAGAAAGCACATTTAATAATTCACTTTGACCGTTGCCAGATACGCCAGCGATACCGACAATTTCTCCTGCTTTAAGATCGAAGCTCACGTTTTTCAAACGCTCAATGCCTTGTTCATCGAACCAACTGACATTTTTCGCCGACAATATGGTATCTGTTGGTTGCGCAGTGCTTTTATCTACCGTGAGGCGCACTTTTTTACCAACCATTAATTCGGCCAGTTCTTCTTTGTTTGTTAACGCTGTTTCTCTGTGGGCGACCATTTCACCTTGGCGCATAACAGAAACGTTATCGGTTAATGCCAGAATTTCACGCAATTTGTGCGTAATAATAATAACGGTAACACCTTGTTCTTTCAGTGCTTTTAGAATACGGAATAAGTGATCGGCTTCCTGTGGGGTGAGCACACCAGTAGGTTCATCGAGAATAAGAATTTTTGCACCGCGATATAGGGCTTTTAGGATTTCTACTCGCTGTTGTAGACCAACAGGTAAGTCTTCAACAATAGCATCAATATCAACATCTAACTTGTATTCTTCTTCTAAACGCTGGAGTTCTTTACGTGCAGCTTGTACGCCTTCTTTCAATAAACTACCGCCTTCAGCGCCAAGAATAATATTTTCTAAGACTGAGAAGTTTTCGACTAACATAAAATGCTGATGCACCATACCGATACCAGCGTTGATCGCATCTTGGGAATTACGAATGTGAGTCAATTGCCCATCAATATCAATTTCCCCTTTATCGGCCTCGTAAAAGCCATATATGATGCTCATCAAAGTGGATTTGCCTGCACCATTTTCACCAATAATACCGTGAATGGTTGCAGCGGGAACCTGTAAACTAATATCTTTATTGGCTTGTACTGCACCAAAACGTTTACTGATACCACGTAATTCTATTGCGTATGGAGTCGTCATTGTCATCGTTATCTATTGTTGTCGGTAGTGTTAACCACCTCGTTTAATTCATTCCCTGCTGTTCTGTTACCTTCCATGCAATATTAAGATTTATATACAAAAGCAGCCGTTTACCTTATTAAAGTAAACGGCTGCTTTAATGGCTTAATTATAGGTCGCAAGAGCTATTCGACATATAGTCATGCACAGAAATTGTGCCACTCACAATATCGCTACGAATTTGCTCTACTTTTGCCTGCATATCAGCAGAAACAAGTGCTTTGTTGTGCTCATCCAGCGCCCAATCAACGCCACTTTCAGCAAGGCCTAATACTCTAACGCCTGGGGCCCATTTGCCTTCTTTTGCGTCCATGTAAGTATTGTATGCTGCTAAATCAACACGTTTAACCATAGAAGTTAACATGGTGCCTGGCTGAATATGGTTCTGGTTTGAATCAACACCAATTGCTAGCTTGCCTTCATCTTTGGCGGCTTGATAAACACCAATGCCTGTACCACCGGCTGCGGCAAATACAACATCAGCCCCTTTTGAGAATTGACTTTTTGCTAGCTCAGATCCTTTGGTTGGATCATTAAAGGCCGACGGAGTTGACCCCGCCATATTCTGGAAAACTTCAGCATTTGAGGTGACATACTTCACGCCTTGCTCATAGCCACAGGCAAAACGACGGATAAGAGGAATATCCATACCGCCAACAAAACCAACTTTATCTGTTTCAGAGGACATTGCAGCTAACGCGCCCACAACAAATGAACCTTCATGCTCTTTAAAAACAACGGACTGAACATTCGGTAGATCAACAACCATATCAATGATTGTGAAGTTAATATCAGGATAGTCTTTCGCGACTTTCTCAAGCGCAGAAGCCATAGAGAAGCCAACAGCAACAATAGGAGAAAGGCCACGTTTTGCTAGGCGACGTAAGCCTTGCTCAACTTGTGCTTCATTTTTTGGTTCAAATTCACGAACCTTAATGCCTGTTTCTTTGGTAAATTTTGTTACACCGTTATAAACGCCTTCATTGAAGGATTTATCAAATTTACCAGCTTGATCATACACAACAGCAGGAGAAACTGACGCTGCTTGCGCAGACGCAACAAACATTAGCGTTGTTGCAGATGCAAGAAAAATACGTTTCATTGGGCTTCCTCTTATTTTTTATGTTTTGCTTGTCTATTTTATAAATCTTGTTCAACTGGTCAAAAATAAACTGATTAGATGATTATCGCAATCCCAGTAAAATAAATACTGGAATAAATATCACTCTCATTGAGTTATTTCTGACAACTGTTACAAAAGACAGTGCTTCGTTGTCCAAGTCGACTCTCTTCTAAAATGGATGAACAGGTAACGCATGGGTCACCAGCTCGACCATATACATTTAGAGATTGTTTAAAGTACCCTGGCTTTCCGTCACCACCGACAAAATCTTTTAATGTTGTACCGCCTTGTTCAATTGCCTTAGACAATACTTTTTTAATGCAGTCTACTAAGACCGTAAACTGTTCTGCATTTATCGTACCAGCCGCCTTATGTGGATGGATACCAGATAAGAATAATGCTTCATTTGCATAAATATTGCCAACACCAACAACCTGTTTGCTGTCCATAATGAAGGTTTTTATCGCCTGTTTTTTATTTTTTGCTTTCAAAAACAAATAATTCGCATTGAAATCCATCGTCAAAGGCTCAGGGCCTAGGCTTGCCAGCAAAGTATGTTGTTGCCAGGAGTCCTTTATGGACGCATTTTTTTCTTCTGATGAGGCGTCATGCCACAAAATAGCGCCAAAACGTCTTGGGTCGGTATAACGTAACCATTTACCATTGCTCAGCTGAAAATCAACATGATCGTGGAATAAAGGCGGCGTGCCTTCACCAACAAAATACAGGCTACCAGACATGCCTAAATGAACAATAATGGTTCCTTTTTCTGTATGTAACCCGATATATTTACCGCGACGACTTAATGATAGAACAGTCAGCCCTTTTACTAAGTCAGGCAGATTGGTAGGAATAGGCCAGCGTAGCTTAGGCTGACGTATTACCATAGAGATAATCTTATGGCCTTTTAAGTGAGGTTCGATACCTCGCTTTGTTGTTTCAACTTCTGGTAGTTCAGGCATAGAATTTTTTTGTTGTGAACCTGTATTATTTTAATGGTTCGAATTATAGGGCACAAAAAAGCCGGCATCAAAGCCGGCTTTTGTATTTGAAAAAAGCAAATTATTTAATTTTCGCTTCTTTATAAATTACGTGCTTACGGACAACAGGATCGTACTTTTTGAACTCCAATTTATCTGGAGTATTACGCTTGTTTTTATCCGTAGTATAAAAATGGCCAGTACCAGCAGAGGATACCATACGAATTAAATCGCGAGCGCCTTTAGATGCCATGATTCAACTCCTTATACTTTTTCGCCATTGGCACGAAGTTCAGCAAGAACTGCATCGATGCCTTTTTTATCAATAATACGGATACCTTTAGAAGATACACGCAAACGTACAAAACGATTTTCACTGTCAACCCAAAAACGGTGCCAGTGAAGGTTTGGCAAGAAACGACGCTTAGTGCGACGTTTTGAGTGAGAAACATTATTGCCCGAAACAGGGCGTTTCCCAGTAACTTGACATACGCGAGACATAATTATTTACCTTTTCTTACTACCCTAAATTATTGGAACTGTATTAACACTTCCTCAGGCGGAGCATGACCACACACAGTCAAAAATATCCCATACCGCAGAATAGCGCTGCGCATTCTCCCACAGGTCAGGATCACACGCAAACAGTTTGTAAAAAAAATGTACAGTCTATTCATTCATTACAGATAGCCATGTTTTGCCATTGATAAAGGCGCACCATTGCCAACAATAAAATGATCTAGTAAGCGTATATCCATAAGGTTGAGTGCATCTTGCACTTTTTTAGTGATGTAAATATCGGATTCACTAGGTGTTGTCATCCCAGATGGATGATTGTGGGCTAGAATGCAAGCAGACGCGTTATGCTTTAATGCTGCTTTGATAATTTCTCTCGGGTAAACAGGTGATGAATCAATCGTTCCATAAAATAGTTCTTGATAGTGTAGCAATCGATGTTGTGTATCTAAAAACAACACCGCAAAGACTTCTCTATGAGAATGGCGCAGTTTGACGCTTAAAAATGTTTGTACCATTTCAACATTGGTAAATACGTCCTCGATACTCAAACTCTCCGAGAGGTAGCGTTTACTCATTTCAAACACGGCTTGAAGTTGAGCAAATTTTGCCTCGCCCAATCCAAGGCAAGCACAAAAAGCCTTTTGGTCTGCGCCCATCAAGCCTTTAATGCTTCCAAAGTGCAGCAGCACACGTTGTGCAAGCTCAATAGCATTAACGCCTGCAACACCTGTTCTAAGAAAAATAGCTAACAACTCAGCATCTGACAGGGCATCAGCCCCTTGTTTAATGAGTTTTTCTCTTGGTCTTTGATGTTTTGGCCAGTTATTAATACCCATACATTCCTCCTTGGCTCATTCTTCCTTTCTTGAAGTGCCTAACCTATTCTTTAATCCACTTTTATGTACTTTCTTGTCAAGCAGCTTTTGGAATAGTTATTACAACAGCAGGCTTAGTGTAGAGCAAAAATTGGCTGTGACGAAATACCTATTTCATACGCCTAGCATCATGAACTCCTATTAGATTCATGCTAGTCTTAGTGGCAGTTTTTTTGTCTAGTAATAAATCAAACGTTTTTGCTCAAAACTAGTTCCTTTTAATTGGTATTGAAGACGCTAAGGAACCGCTTTTATATTGCAATGTCTATCGAGCCTAGACATGAAAAACATCTGTAAACTCATACGAGAAATACGCTTTATGCCCTTAACCGTGATACCCCAAACGCAACAGTTGATGAATAAAAAAATCCTATTGGGAATAACTGGCGGCATTGCTGCTTATAAAAGCATTGAATTGGTCCGTTTATTCAAGAAAGCCGGTGCTGAAGTGCAAGTTGTACTAACCAAAGGCGCTAGGGCGTTTGTAACGCCAATGACTCTACAGGCGGTTTCTGGTATGCCGGTACGTTCTGAGATCTTAGATCATGATGCCGAAGCAGGCATGGGGCACATCGAATTGGCAAAATGGGCTGATGTTATCGTGGTCGCACCTGCATCAGCAGATTTTATAGCCCGTCATACAGCAGGCATGGCGGATGATTTGCTGTCTACTTTATGTTTGGCAACAGAAGCGCCTATCTGGATCGCTCCGGCTATGAATCAAGCCATGTGGAAGCACGCTGCAACACAAGACAATCTAGTGCGATTAGCTCAGCGCTCTGTCAAATTTATTGGGCCAAATGCTGGTGATCAGGCTTGTGGTGATATAGGTTATGGTCGTATGAGTGAGCCAGAGGAAATTTTTCAGGCTATCATCCAAGCATTGTCGCAAGAAGAAAATTTGCCTCTTCAAGGTCAACATTGGGTTATTACCGCAGGCCCGACAATGGAAGCGATTGATCCTGTGCGTTTTATTAGCAATCACAGTTCAGGGAAAATGGGCTATGCCATTGCTGAGGCCGCTCAATCATTAGGTGCTACTGTTTCCCTTATCAGTGGGCCTGTCGCTTTGACTGCCTCACAAGCGATTCATACCTACCCAGTACAATCGGCTCTTTCTATGTTGGAATCATGCCGAACAGTGGCAAAAAAACAAAAAATTGATGTGTTTATTGGTGCTGCTGCTGTTGCTGATTTTCGCTTAAAAGACGTTGCTGATCAGAAAATGAAAAAGCAGAAAAATCAAGATGAAATGCAGCTTACGTTGGTTAAAAACCCAGATATTATTGCTACTGTGGTTGAAGAAAACTTAGCAAGTTTTGTTGTTGGCTTCGCTGCAGAAACACAAAATGTGGTCGAGTACGCGAAAGATAAATTGGTACGTAAAGGCCTAGACTTAATTGTTGCAAACGACGTTTCCCGTAGTGATATTGGTTTTAATCAAGACCAGAACCAAATTACCGTAATTGCCAAAGAACAACTTTGGTCACCTGATAAAGGTGCGAAGACGGATCTCGCTGATTATTTGGTTCAACTTATTCATTCTCAACGATAATTTTTCAAGTAAAGTGAGTACGCCTAACATGAAGAAAGCCATTCAATTAAAAGTGTTAAATAACAAAATTGGCAATGAAATCCCCTTACCTACCTATGCGACCGAAGGTTCTGCTGGCCTAGATTTACGTGCTTGCCTTGATGTGCCAGTAACACTTAACCCCGGTGAAACCACCTTAATTCCGACGGGGTTATCCATCTACATTCAAGATCCTAATCTTGCGGCAACCATTTTGCCTCGCTCAGGTTTGGGACATAAACACGGTATTGTGTTAGGAAATCTAGTGGGGTTGATCGACTCCGATTACCAAGGTGAATTAATGGTTTCTTGCTGGAATAGAGGCAATACCAGCTTTGTTATTGAAGCAGGAGAACGTATCGCCCAATTAGTTTTAGTTCCTGTTGTGCAAGCGGAATTTAATATTGTCACTGAGTTTGAGCAAAGTGCACGTGGTGAAGGTGGTTTTGGGTCAACTGGCACCAAATAAACTGGATACACTCTCTCGGCGTATCTATTCGTGTTTTGACAGTTAAGCGTGAAGCACGAATAAATCCATTTAGGTTTTTTAGAATATATAGCCTTTTTTAAATAACAGATTCAAACTATTTTCCTCTAGTTTCAAAACCCTGTTCAGGCTATTATTTACTAAATAAGTGGGCGCTCACTTCTCAGCTCGCCTTAGTTCAATATCATTTTTGTATAAGGAGCTTACCTTTCATGCCTTTAACGCGTGATTCTGCCTTAGACATCGCTAAAGTATTAAGTGAATCCCTTCCTTACATTCAACAGTTTTCCGGAAAAACTCTCGTGATCAAATATGGCGGTAATGCCATGACAGATTTGTCTCTGCAAGCGGGCTTTGCTCGCGATATTGTTCTGATGAAAACTATTGGAATTAATCCCATCGTGGTGCATGGTGGCGGGCCTCAAATTGGGCAGATGCTTGATAAATTGGGTATTGAGTCTGAGTTTATTAATGGGATGCGAGTGACCGATAGCCGTACAATGGATGTCGTGGAAATGGTGTTGGGCGGTCAAGTGAATAAAGGAATTGTGAATCTAATTAATAATGCAGGCGGCAAGGCAATTGGCTTAACTGGTAAAGATAGTGGTTTTATTCAGGCCAAAAAACTTTTTGTAAAAACTCAAATTGAGCAAGATGGCACTCCTGAGGCAATTGATATCGGTCATGTTGGTGAAGTCGAGTCAGTCGATACCAGTGTGCTAAAAATGCTTGAAAATAGTGATTTTATTCCAGTGATTGCACCAATAGGGGTCGATCAACAAGGAAACTCCTACAACATCAACGCTGATCTTGTGGCAGGTAAGGTTGCGGAAGCCGTATCTGCCGAAAAACTTATGCTACTGACCAATATTGCAGGCGTACAAAATAAAGCAGGGGAAGTGCTGACTGGTCTTAGTACCACAGAAGTTGATAATCTAATTGCTGATGGCACGATTTATGGGGGAATGCTTCCTAAAATTAGTTGTGCATTATCGGCGGTTAATGCTGGTGTTGTTAGTGCACACATTGTGGATGGGCGCGTACCTCACGCCACATTATTAGAAATTTTTACCGACGAAGGTGTAGGTACGTTAATTACCAACGCTAATTCACATTAATTTTGAAACATTTACGACGTAGAATCGATGCCTCTTTGCAGTAGGAAGTACCATGAGTAATCAAAAAACTGACCGACGAACCGAAATCCTGCAAGCCCTAGCCACCATGTTAGAAAGCAGTCCTGGTGCCCGTATAACAACGGCGGCATTAGCAAAAGAAGTAGGTGTGTCAGAAGCCGCTTTATACAGACACTTTCCCAGCAAGGCGAAAATGTTTGAAGGGCTTATTGAATTTATCGAAGAAAGCTTGTTTTCTCGTATCAATCGCATTATTCAAGATGAAACCGATATTACGGAGCAAGTTAAGCTCATTCTCCTGCTAATACTGACTTTTGCTGAACAAAACTCAGGTATGTGCCGTTTGTTAACAGGGGATGCACTTGCAGGCGAAACAGATAGATTGCGTAAACGCATAGATCAACTATTCGAACGTATAGAGACACAAATAAAACAGTTATTCAGAACTGCAGAAATGCAGCAGTCAGGGAAGGCTCGAATGTCAGTTGCAGCTAGTGCTAATTTATTAGTAGCCATTCTAGAGGGGAAAATACGCCAATATGTACGCAGCGACTTTAGAGTCAAGCCCACAACACAATGGCAGGATCAGTGGCATCTATTGGCACAAAATTTGATTGTTAAATAACAATCGTTGAGTAACGTAAGAAATAAGAACAGATGGGCTTTATGTAAAAGTCTCTTATCTTTTACATAAAGCAACGTTTTTGTAAGAAAAAAAGCTTAAAATAGCGAGGATTGATAATCCATAAGAAGGGAAAATTTAAACACCGTATTCAGCTCGGTAGGCTTTGATCGCCTCTAAGTGTTTCGATAGTTCAGCAGAGTTTTGTTCTGCTAAGTACGTCATAATATCATTTAGAGTCACTATACTAACAACAGGTATAGAAAAATCTCGTTCTACTTCTTGAATGGCTGAAAGTGTATCTTTGCCCCTTTCTTGACGATCTAGTGCAATCAGTACGCCAGCAGGAGCGGCATTTGCTTGATTAATAATGTGCATAACCTCACGGATAGCAGTTCCAGCGGTAATCACATCATCGATGATCATGACATTACCAGCCAAGGACGCACCAACTAAATGACCGCCTTCTCCATGTGTTTTAGCTTCTTTGCGATTAAACACATAAGGAACATCCTGTTGATGATGGTCATTTAACGCAACCGCAGTTGTACTTGCCAATGGAATGCCTTTATATGCTGGGCCAAAAAGTACATCGTAAGAAATGCCAGATGCAACAAGCGCTTCGGCATAGAAACGGCCTAACTCAGCAAGCGCCTGACCCGAATTAAAGAGTCCGGCATTAAAAAAATAAGGACTGGTTCGGCCTGACTTTAGCGTAAATTCGCCAAACTTAAGTACGTTTTTAGCGATAGCAAATTCAATGAACTTTTGTTTGTAAGGTTGCACACCTAGCTCCAGAATAAAAATAATTAGAGGTCTAAGACCCAGTTAAATAGTTTTTAATATAACACAGAGCAATAATCGATAGGGACCAAAAATGAAGGTGATAAGCCTTAATGTAAATGGTATAAAACAAGCCGCTGAGCGTGGTTTCTTTGATTGGATGGTAAGACAGAATCCAGATGTTGTTTGTCTGCAAGATATTCAGGCAGAGGAGCGTAGTTTAACTGATCGCCTTTTTTTTCCAGAAGGTTATAACGTCTACTTTTTTGATTCCATAAATGATCCCGATACCTCCGGTGTGGCTATTTATTGTAAAGCGATGCCGAAAGCCATAATGACTGGAATGGGGTTTCCAGAGTGCGACTTCGAAGGTCGTTTTATCCAAGCTGATTTTGAAAATGTCAGTATCGCCTCTTTTCTAACACCGCATGGGTCAAATAATGAAGCCAGCATACAAGAGCACAAATACGCCTTTATGGATGGGTTAAAAAGTCATCTAATTAAAACACGCCGTAAACGTAGAGAGTTTATTTTCTGTGGCACAGCAAACGTTGCCAGATCCCCAATAGATGTTAGTAGCTGGTTTGTGAATCAGCGTAATTCAGGCTTCTTGCCAGAAGAGCGAAAATGGATCAATGAAATTTTCAATGAGCATGAGTATATTGATGCGTTTCGCCAAGTGAATAAACAGGACAAACAATATACGTGGTGGCCAGACTACGAAAGAGCATGGAAGTTAGATGAAGGTGGTCGACTCGATTATCAAATTACCACACCAGGTCTCAAAGACTTAATTCTTGGGGGAAGCGTTTATAAAGGCAAACGGTTTTCAGACCATGCACCTTTGATTCTAGAGTATAACCTCGACTAGATAGAGAGACAAAAGACTAGAAGTTAGTTGTTAGCTACGCAGAGCCAGCCGTAGAAAGACAACAAAAAAGCCGCAGCCATAAATATATTTGACTGCGGCTTCTTTCTGAAATGGTACTGTGTTTACTGACTTCTTATGCTTACACTAATCTAGTGTTTCAACCTTGACCATCATTCTCAATTGATGAATTTCACCAGCGGCCAACTCGTACGTATTATCTAATGCATTTGCTGTTTCAATACAGACAAAGTGTTTATATTCTTCATCATGCATATCGCTGTATGATTTTGCGCCTTCAACACCAGGATTCCAAAGAACTGTGTTCGCGCTACCTTCAGTCGTCAAATGAACTTTGCGCTTTAATACTGGATCGACAAGAGTAACGCCTTCTTTTGGGCCAAAATACACTCGGTCAAAGTCGACACAAGGCGTCACTGGGCCCACTTGTGGTCGCTTTTCATTGTTGGCTAATTTATCGATGTAGATTGTGTTATTTAGTCCCTCAATGTAGGACTGATTACTATCGGCCACATAAAAATAGGTATGTAATGCTTCACCGATTAACATAGGCTGATCGGATAAATTTGCCGCAAAGAAGTCAATTCGAAAGCCATCCCCTAAACGGAAAACTAACCTTAGTTCAAATGCTTGTGGGCACATATCTTCAATAATAGGGTGCTGATTAGAATTCAGTTTAAGAATGATTTTTACATCACCGTTTTTGTAACGGTCTACATCAGCAAGCTGCCAGCGTAAATAACGCACCAGCCCATGAATTGGGTAGTCTTCTTGAGTTCCATGTTCTGCAAACCAAGGCCAACAAACGGGGACGCCCATATGTTGTGCATCAAAGCGACTTTCTCCAACATGCTCTGATTGAAACAAAATGTCTGTTCCTGCCGTTGGAACAAAGCTAACTAAATGACCACCCCAAAGTGCAATGCGCGCACTAAATTGAGGCTGCTCAATTAAAATCTCATCACAACCGCGAAGATTAGAAGCAATAAGTGACCCACCTACTTGTTCTAAATCATCCATCAATTGTTTATCCATTTACACTACCCCTAAGAAAACCGGAATCAGCATAATAACCTTTACACAGGTGAATTCAACTATAGTGCGTCATGATAAGGGTCGACATGTCTACCTTTATTCTATTCTGCACTTTTAATTGAGTTGGGGCCATTTTCATGGGCATTGAATAACGCCTGATCTGCCCGACCAAGCCAGTCTCGTAAAGGGTTGTCGTGTAAGCGAATTTCTGCAATGCCCATCCCCATGGTAATCGATAACGCCCCATCTGTTGTCGAAAATGTTTGCTCCGAGATACGTTTCGATAAAGCTTCTGCATAGCTAACAGCATTCTCTTGATTGATATGGGGCAACAAAATAGCAAAAATACTGCTGGTGAAACGTCCTACAACATCCACTGCTCTTACTGAATCATTTAGAAATGATGCCAAACCTTCTAACACTTGATCACACACTTTATAACCATGCTTGAGCTGTAAATCGCGTAAGTTATCGATTTCCATCAAAACGAGCGAGCTTTTATCGCCTTGTCTTTCCGCATGAGAGGCCGACACAATCTCCATTGCCTTTTCCAGACTAGGCCGGTTTTTCAACCCTGTAAGCATATCATTACGCTGAACATAATTAAGTTGTAGGCTGGTAGTTGATAAAGACACTTTGCTAGTAGCCGTATCTGAAACATCGTAAACCACCAAACAAAGATGCTTAATAGAGCCATCCACATGAGTAATAGGACGCAAAGTGACATTTTGAAACATTTTCTGAGTCAGTCCAGTAATAGGCCGACTTGCTGTAAAAGGAAACAAATGTGGCATCTGCTCCCACGCAATGTAAAACGGCGTTTTCAACGCCTTCACATTATCCAATTTGTTTTTCAACCAATCCGCTGGCATGTCGTCAAAGATATCAAATAAAGACATGCCTTTTGCTTTAGAAGAGGTTACTCCTGAATGGTTTTCCATAAAGCCATTCCAAAGCTGTATCTCGTAATCCGTATTCAAAACAACAAGGCCAACATCAATTGTCTGAATCATATCGAAGAGCCAGTGCAGCTCCAGCATGTCGTCAACGGCACTACTCATGACTATTCATCCTCCATTAAGTAAGACAATAGATCTTCCAGTGCCTTAATTGAGCCTTCTGTGAACAATAGCATCAAATCACAACTCACTTGATAGTTCTCAATTTCATAGGTAATTTCAACGGTCAGGGTTTTTTTCCATTTGGCTTTATTGCGATCAATTAGATGATCATTTTTTACATGCTGTCCCAGCACAACCGGATGACTACCACTAAAATCCACATTCAGTTGTTTGCCAAGCGCAAAAATAAAAGGCCCGATCAAGACAGAAGAAACATCCATTAGCAAATCGGTTTCGGAGTGCTCATCCAATTCTTCCTCATGCCCTAGCAATTTTGCCATATCAGCAAAACTGGAATCCGAGAAAACCAATAACGCCTCCAAGGCAATGCCCATGGCGACAAAACCCTGAGACACAGCTGAATAACGATTACGTGTGCCGTTGTAGCCCAGCGTCATCTGCAATTCACTGACTTCCAATTCATTCACTTTTGGCACAGGCAATTTCACAAAAACACCAAGCATTTCTGCTAGAACACTGGCCGCTTTCCCCATAGCAACATTAGACACTTCCTGTAAACCTTCATTGAGAGAAAAGGTGTTTGGTGGTGCCTCAGCCGTCTGAATTTTGCCAGTTGATGTGGTCTGATTAAGCAACGCATTTTTTTCGAGCGTGTCTTTTATTTGCTCTCGAGAGGCGGGTTTTTTAAGAAAATCAATCGCCCCAAGTGCCAATACTCTTTCTAAGGCTTGTTTTTGAATATCGCCAGATACAACAATAACCTTGGTTTGTATATTCTGTTCTTGCATGCGTTCCAGCGTATGATAGCCATCCAATATAGGCATATTTAAATCAAGGAACATTAAAAAAATATCTTCGGTTTGCAATTTGGTTAGTGCATCTTCGCCATGTTCGGCAAAGTAAACGGTTACATCCCAACCTTCTGGTAAAAACTTAGCAAGCTGTTTTCTCGCTACACCAGAATCATCGCATATTAAAATATTGGAACTCATAGAGTCTCACTCGAGGTGTTTTCAATCCGTGTTTGATTATTGAGAAAGCGTGTATCTATTTAAAAGTATGTACAAAAAGTAAAATACTGTAACTGAAGTCTAGTATATGTCTGCCTATTGTAAATATATAGGTAAAATGTGTCGTTAATTAAGAAAAAGCGTTAGATATTCTCACTTAGCTAAACATTAACTAGACGTTAGTTAGACATTAACTAGACATTATTTAGACAAGAGAAATCAGCGCTTCTGATAGTTTTTTCTCATCGTATTGGATCGCATCCACCGAGGCCAGATCGGCTTGTAAAATACAAACCCCCAGTTGCCTAATTGCCTCCAAATATTTTGTTTGATAAACGACTTTTTCATCTAGTAATAAAAAGTCTAACGCGCCAGCTGCACCCTCAGCCAATGAACCTTTGACTCGCGTAATAAGTTGCTGAACTTGCATTAAAATATTCATTCCATACTGTTCAGGATCAATGCCTAAGTTAGGAATATATACCTTAGGGTTTTCATTCACTAAAATAGATTCCGCTACTCCCGCCGGCAATAAGTTGGCAAGTATGCTACTGTAAAAACTTCCTGGGGGATAACAAATTAAGTCCGCAGATCGAATTGCGGCTTGGCGGTCAACGCCTATTTGTGGTGTCACTTTGATTGGGGATGACAGTGACGGACTCAAGTAAATACGCTTTACAGGCGAATCGATCTTGTCTGTTTCCTTGCCAGTAAGGCGATGCTGGCCAAGTAGCAGTTCACCGTTTTCCAGTTCAGCTACCAAATGTTGATAGGAGTCAGTGATTGTGTTTACCTCACCAAGCACTTTTACGAGACGGGAGAACAGAAAGACGATAGGATCCAATTGCTGTTCATTGTTCAGATACCCGCCAGCAATAATCAAGTTGCCAACGCTAGCCCCTTGTAGCTCAAAGTTATCACTGATATTGGCGCACGTAACCGACAATTGGGTTTGAATTAACTCACGTAAAGGTTGAGCCACTTTTTTAATTAATGCATGCTCACCGGCTTTTAACAAGACCAACTCAGCCTGCAAATCTGGCTGACTTTTTGTGGCATCAAGGCGATAGTTAAACAGCTTATACACATCAGGTTGCCCAAGTACACTCTCATCCGCTAACGCCATTAACCGACTACGTAAATCCCCTACTGCGGGCATGACAAACTCATCTCGTAACTTGGCAGAGCTGCCGCCAGAGTCAAACGGTGTAACAAAATGAATGGAATTATGCGTATAGTTTTTTAACACTCTACTCACTTTATTGAGTGCTGAACCGCCACTAAAAAATAATATCTTTGGCCCTAGTTCAGGCATCCGTAAGCTACGGCGAATTTTCACCTGATCAGGAATGGTTAAACTACGCCAAATTCGTGCCATAAGTTCTCTCTTATCTGCTGTTGCAACTCTGTTTTTAATGCGCTTTGCCTAGTTAAGGCTAGATCAAAAATGCGTTTTCCTATGCCTCTTCCTATGTTTCTTCCAATCGTATTGCCTTTTTTGAGTGCTTTCCTTTCTTGAATATTGTACTTACATGTCTGCTTTTGTTGTTAGGCCAATTGTTTGATGATGGTGTCGAGTAAGGTGACAAGGGAGTAGAGCACGAGCTGGTGGCAGAGGTAAATAACCAATGCATAACGCCCTGCTAGAGCAAAAAGAGTTGAGACGCGGTTTTCAGGTAAGCGTATATTGTGCAACCCTAAGTGGCCTAGCAGAGGTCCAAAAAAGACAACGGCAAACCAAGGTAATGGATGAACAAAATCTAAAGTGTAAGTTGGCAGATGAAAGGTGTGAGTCAGATAACGATGGAAACTAAATGCATTAATATCATCGTTGAAAAAATATATGGATAGCAGAGTCACGCCAATTCCGACACTGAGCCATGGCCGCTGAGAGACAGGTGTAATGATAATGCTAGCTAGGAGGATAAAGTGCAAAATACCAAAAAAAATCCAATGATCGGGAAAGGCTAAATAGGTCGCTAATGAGATGGCTGTAGCGCAAAGTAGAAGTTTAATATGTCGAGTTAAAAATGCGTTCCAGCGAATGCTCGTGCGATAACTTAAGTAGGCGGACCAGCCTATGGCGGTGATAAATAGGGTCATAATAATGGCCCTAAAACTGACCCAAAAAGGTGATTTAAGACTGTATTCTAAATAGTCAAAGGCACGTAAATCCCAACATAAATGAAATACGATCATGAGCAATACAGCGCAGCCTCGGTAGGCGTCAAGAAATGTGCTGCGTGAGTTGGGTTTGTTAAAAAAACGCTGAAATACGTGTGTGAACATGTGGATAAGGTGTCCGCTCATTCGTTAGAAAACTCTAGAGAAGCTCCGCTTATGGAGCTCGACGAAATAAGTGCCAGTTTGTATCGGCTTGCAGTTGAAAACAAAGGCGGTCGTGTAAACGGCTCGGTCTGCCTTGCCAAAATTCGAGGTAGTTGGCTTTTAGTTCATAGCCTCCCCAGTTTTTGGGGCAAGGTACATCTTGTTCTGCCAGTGTTTGTGTAAGTGAGGCCATTTGACTATGCAATGTTTCCCTGTCTATGGTTTTACTTTGTGGGGAGGCGGTGGCAGCGATTTGGCTGTCTTTTGGGCGTGAAGCAAAGTAAGTCTCTGACGCGGTGCGCTCTACTTTATGTAGGGTGCCTTCAATGCGAACTTGTCGGCTTAGTTCTGGCCAAAAGAAGTTTAAACAAGCCTTGTTATTTGTGGCGATTTCTTTGCCTTTGTCGCTGTCATAATTGGTGAAAAACACAAAACCGCTCTCTTGTCTTTGTTTGAGCAGAACAATTCTGGAGTGCGGAGCATGCTGTGGATCGACCGTACTTAGGGTCATTGCTGTTGGGTCATACGGGCATGATTCTATTGCTTGTTCAAGCCAGTGATCAAACAGTGTAAAAGGGTCTTGTGGAATCTCACTTTCTAGTAAGTCTTGAAATTGGTAATCGCGACGTAAGGCGCTAATGTCTTGATTCATTGCTATACCCTTTAAGTTATATCCTGTAGGTTGATGTTGTCATGACTTTGGAAATTGTCGTCATGGCGCTCATAATTGGTTGAGGAAATTGGTATCCACCAGAGTCAAGGGCCAATTTTTTATGTTCTGCTTCGTCTTTGTGCATTTGTTCGAGTACGGCTTTGCTACGTAAATCTTTGTCTGGTAGGCCTGCTAAGTGTTTTTCTATGTGCAGGCAAACTTGATCTTCTGTGGCAGCAACAAAACCTAGGCTTAACTTATCGCTGATTAAGCCTGCAGCAGCACCAATGGTAAATGAGGCAGAAAAGAAAAATGGATTTAGGTAGCTGGTACGTCCACCCAATTCATTGAGTCTTTGCTCACACCAAACTAGATGATCAATCTCTTCTTCGGCAGCATGGTCCATTTGCTCCCTTACGGTTGCTAGTTTGGCTGTTAAAGCTTGGCCCATGTAAAGCCCTTGAGCACAGACTTCACCGGTGTGGTTTATGCGCATTAGGCCTATGCTGTGCTGACGCTCGTTTGATGTGAGTTGCGACTCAGAGTGAGACAGAGCTGGAGAAGGACGTTTAGCCACTGAAGCATTTCTCACTAGGGTTCGTAGTGCTTTATCAAAGTTTAAAATAGCGTTATCGACTATTGAGTTCATGGGGGCTCCGGCAATCGTTGTAAGCTCTGTCATTCTGATGGTAATTGTATTCTTGTACGTTAGCCTGGAGGCCAAGTTAATTGTCGACCTGCAAGTACATGCATATGAATGTGGTAGACAGTTTGCCCGCCATTTTCATTGCAGTTCATTACGACGCGATAACCGTCTTCGGCGATGCCTTTTTGTTTTGCTACTTTACTGGCAACAACTGGTAGCATGCCCATTACGAATATGTCCTCGTCTGTGAGGTCGTTCAATGTGCTGATGTGCTTTTTTGGTATCACTAAAAAGTGTTCTGGTGCTTGCGGCATAATATCTTCAAAAGCAATGACATGTTCATCTTCGTATAAGACGGTTGCAGGTATTTCACCGGCAACTAGTTTGCAAAATAAACAGTCCATTCAGACTCCTTAATTATCTTGTATGGTTGGTTGTATGACAATCTTGTTTTCTTGACTCACATCGCTTGTTTGGCTTATTTCGATGAGAGACGTGCATCTTGCAAACGTAACCCTTTTTCAGTCAGGCTGACAAGCGTACTTTTTAATTTATGCTCCAGTTCAAGGGTGTAAATCAATTGATCGAAGCCTAGTGTAAAAGCAAAGTCTTTTGGCATTTTTATATTGTCTGTAATCAAGAGACATTGATCCTCTATTCGGATCAAAGGCTTGATGTGCTGCACCGCCAGTTGAGGAATGTAGCCTGAGTGCTCTAGGAATATAACGATATTTACAATGCCTTTACGGCTACTTTGTATGTCATGCTTATGCAACTCGGCCATGTCTTGTACTTGAATAATGCTGATTGGCCAAGTTTGCAGCAGACTTAAAAGCTTTTTCCCTGTATTAGTGTGGTTATTCATAATGAATAGTTGGCAGGATTGGATGTTTTTGATTTCAGGTTTTCGATCCACGAGGCGGTAACGAGCGGGTAGATGGATACGAAACTCTTGTTCAGGTTGATCTGACTGGAGAATTCTTCCATTGAGTTGAGCAATCAGGTGCTGAATGTAGCCTATTCCTAAATTTAGTTGTGTGCCATCGTCTTCTGCTATGTGGCGAGGGAGAGGCGTTATTTTAATATCAAGGTAACTCAAGCCTTCTTGACTGTTCATTGCTTTCGATAGGGTCACTGTTAGAGTCTGGTGGCTAAAATTGCGGAATTCTAATAGCAAAGACAATAGTAAGTGCTTGAGTAATCTGGCTTGGCTGACTTGCTCATCGCGGAGAATATCAGGTGCAACCAACTGAACTTGAGTCGCATCCTGATCTAATTCATGGAATAAATTGAGAGTCTCTTCGATTAATGAATCAATATAGGTGTAACTCACACTATTATTATTGGTTATATATTGCAGATCGGTCAGATTTTCTAGCCGCTCAACAATGTGCTCTAAATTACGATTGGCTTTCTCAATGTTATTGGCGTCATTGTCTTCTTTGTGAGCATAAACGTCAGGAAGGCCGTTCAGGTAGCCACTAACAATATTGAGTTGTCGTTTCATTCTGCCTGTTAAATCTTTAATGATTGCCAACGATTGGTCGTTGTTGCTAAAGCGTTTTTTCTTACTAAGTGAGGCACTAATAAAAACATTCGATTTAGCGAAGACGCCAAAAAAATGAATCATGGCTTCAAGTAAAATTGAGGATGTTAACCCCCAGAAGAAAAACGTCATATTGGAAGCGATGCCGTGTCGGTTTAGCACCCAATAACTGTAACCAACAAACAATGTGAGCCTTGCGACTAAGTAATAATGGGCAAAAGGAACTCTACAAATACTGGCGGTAATACCAACGGTTGTTAAAAATAAAGCCGAAACAAGGATTAGTGTAGAAACATAGGTGGCTGGAATAATATCGGGCGTAAAAGCGGCCGAAAATGCAAATACCGTATTGATGACACACAGTAGTAGAAGTGGTGAATCAAAAAAAGATAGACGATTTTTAATTTCAAGATAAGCGCGAGAAAACAGCAATGTGGCGGATGTCGCTAATAATACTGACACATTGTAGATTTGAGCTTGGTAGGGGAACAAACTCGGTAACAAATGCGCTAAATAGCCATGCAGAATAACATGGAGTACAACAGCGTTTACTAAGACCATACTGTAATACAAATACATGCTGTTGCCGGACATGGCGAAAAAGAAAATATTGGATAGAAAGATAAACACCATAATGCCAATCAAAAGACCACTAATTAGATATTCTGCTTGATAGCTCTTTGTTAATTCATTGACAGGTACGACTCTAATGTCAGCATTTATGGCGGTTACCGAAGACATTTTAATGTAGATATCAATATTGTCAGGTGTGTTGTCGTTTAACGGGATGAGCGTGTAAGACTGGTTTTTTTTGTTGTTCAGTGGGCGTAATAGTCCGGACTCAGTAACCGTCTCCAAACCATATATTTGCGGTAAATAGACATCCAAAATTAATAAACGAGGTGCTCTAACTTGAAGCGCCAGCGATAGATCATTTACGTTAGTAACATTGATCGTCGCTTTTATCCAGACGTACCCAGAGACAGAGCCTAATTGGATAAATTCTGATTGAATGGGGAGAAACTGATTGTTGTAGTTGGGCTGCATGACATCTTGTAGTGCTAGTTCACCGCTTTCATCTTTAAAAAAGTCTCCAATTTCACCAAGACTAATTTCACTACGATCTTGATCTAAAGCAAATGGTAATATCTGTGCTTGCCCGATATAAGAGAACAGTAGCAGCAATACAGTAAATATAGGTTTGAGCATTAATTGCATATCCTTTGGCTCTTGTTAGGTAATGCTTAAAAATGAATACGTTAAGGAAGATTTATTCGCACCTTACTTAATTATACAAGGTTTTCGACAGGTGGCGTATGAATAAAGAAAGCTTTTCAATTTCAGAAAGACTCTTTTAAAATTAAAAATACTGAGCTAAATACAGTAAACCGCTTGAGCTTATTTCAAAAAGAAGACTTGGATCTGTTGGTAATGATCTTAACGTTTTAATAGCAGAGAATAATAGAACATGCTTTACCCAATATTAATTGAATATTACTGGTACTTTGCCATTGGCTTGCTGGTCACAACTTGGTTTTGCCGACAAACGACGCCAGAGACTCGAAAAAATCTATTATATCTATACGGTTTCTTAGCATCATTAGGCTTTTTACTGGCATTTGATTGGATGGGTGGGGTGATTTTTGGTTTGCTAGTGCTTGAGTGGGGGCGAGTGTTACGGGGAGTTTTAGACCGCAAGGCCGATCAATTAAACAATAGAAAGATGGATGATAACGACTAACGCAGTGACATTCAGAAGTCGTATTCGTATCTTCGCTTGTCACCACATAGAGAAAGTGCCAGTCACTACATAGAAAGAGTGCCTGTCGCTTTATTTAGTTAGCACTTGTCACTGCGTTTAGTGTTATTTGTATTTTAGCGGTTTTTCTCTCTGCTAATCGCACGATGGCCAATATCGGTACGATAATACAGATTATTCCAAGAAATATTATCAGCCACTTGATACGCCGCCGCCTGTGCCTGAGCCACTGTATCCCCCAGAGCTGTGGCACACAAAACTCGTCCACCGTTGGTGACAATATCCTTATTCTGTGTACATGTGCCAGCATGAAAGACTTTCTGATGAGCTGCGAATTGCGCATCATGGCCAACAATAGTATCACCCTTGGCATACTTGTTAGGGTAGCCGCCAGCAGCCAGCACAACGCCTAAACTGGCTCTAGGGTCCCAAACCGCTTCGACAGTATCCAATTTTCCATTGATTGCCGCCAAACATAGTTCCGTCAAATCAGAGCGTAAACGCATCATAATAGGCTGGGTTTCTGGGTCTCCAAAACGGCAGTTGTACTCCAGTGTTTTAGGTTGACCTGTTGGTGATATCATCACACCGGCATAGAGAAAACCGCGGTAGCGATTACCTTCAGCATTCATGCCTTTTACAGTTGGTAGAATGATTTCTTGCATGATGCGTTCATGGATTTCAGGCGTAACAACGGGGGCTGGAGAATAAGCGCCCATGCCACCTGTGTTCGGGCCTTGGTCACCATTGTCTCTCGCTTTGTGGTCTTGACTGGTTGCCAGAGGCAGAACGGTCTCACCATCAACCATACAAATAAAACTGGCTTCTTCTCCGGTAAGAAATTCTTCAATAACCACTCGGCTGCCCGCGTCACCAAAGCGATTTCCTGCCAGCATATCTTCAACGGCAGCAATGGCGTCGGCCTCATTTTCAGCAATGATGACACCTTTCCCTGCCGCTAAACCATCGGCTTTAACTACAATAGGAGTGCCTTTCTCTTTAATATAAGCAACGGCCGCATCAATTTCAGTGAAATTGCCATATTCCGCAGTGGGGATGGCGTGGCGTGCCAAGAAGTCTTTGGTAAAGGCTTTTGATCCTTCTAATTGTGCTGCCGCTGCGGTAGGGCCAAATATGGCTAAGCCTGCTTTTTCAAACGCATCAACAACACCAATAACAAGAGGGGCTTCTGGGCCGACAATGGTTAATTCTATTTTTTCTTGCTGAGCAAAGCGCATTAACCCGTCAATATCAGTGACAGACAGGTCGATATTTTCTACTTTGTGTTCTAATGCTGTGCCAGCGTTGCCTGGGGCAACAAACACCTTTGTCACTTTCTCTGATTGCGCTACTTTCCAGGCTAAGGCGTGTTCACGTCCGCCATTACCAATAATAAGAACTTTCATAGTAACCTCTTAGCTAATCTGTTTAGTGGCGGAAATGGCGCATGCCAGTGAACACCATTGCCATGCCAGCTTCATCGGCAGCCGCAATGACTTCCTCGTCACGCATCGAACCACCAGGCTGAATAACGGCAGTAATGCCCGCTTCAGCGGCGGCATCAATACCATCTCGAAAAGGAAAGAAAGCATCAGACGCCATCACAGAACCCGCCACGGTTAAGTTTTCATCAGCGGCTTTGATACCTGCGATTTTTGCACTGTACACGCGACTCATTTGTCCTGCACCGATACCAATGGTACGTTCATCTTTGGCGTAGACAATGGCATTGGACTTCACAAATTTTGCCACTTTCCAAGTAAATAACAGATCCTTTAATTCTTCTGCTGTTGGTTGACGCTTTGATACGATTTTTAAATCATCGATACCAATCATTCCATCGTCCCTATCCTGTACAAGTAAACCGCCATTAACGCGCTTGTAATCCAATACTGATGCTTTGTCTGACCAATGACCAGAGCTTAGTAAGCGTACATTTTGCTTGGCACTGACAATATCAGCAGCTTGTTGGCTGATACTGGGCGCAATAATCACCTCAACAAACTGGCGTTCGATAATGGCTTGTGCTGTGGTGGCATCCAATTCTTGGTTGAAGGCAATAATGCCTCCAAAGGCCGAAGTTGGGTCGGTTAAATAGGCTTTATCGTAAGCGGAAAATAAATCCTCTCCGGTGGCGACACCACATGGATTTGCATGTTTAACAATAACGCAAGCTGGTTGAGTAAAGCTTTTTACGCATTCAAGTGCTGCATCTGTGTCGGCAATGTTATTGTAGGAAAGTGCTTTTCCTTGGAGCTGAACAGCTGTGCTGACAGACGCTTCTTGAGGCTGATCTTCCACATAAAATGCCGCTTTTTGATGCGGGTTTTCACCGTAACGCATTTCTTCTTTTTTATGAAATTGTAAGTTAAAGGTGCGAGCAAAATTATCACTGCCATGTTCCACCTTTTTGCCAAGAAAATTGGCGATTGCCCCATCGTAGTTCGAGGTGTGCTCAAACGCTTTAACTGCTAGATCAAAGCGAGTTTCGTAAGTTAGACCACCTTGCTCTTTTAACGTATCGAGAATGCAAGAGTAGTCAGCAGGATTAACAACAATAGCAACATCTTGATGATTTTTTGCTGCTGAGCGAACCATAGTAGGGCCACCGATGTCGATATTCTCGATTGCCATTGGCAAATCGCAGTCAGGTCTGGCGATGGTGGCCTCAAATGGGTAGAGATTAACAACCACCATATCAATTTCTTTGATGCCATGTTCTTGCATCACCGTATTATCTTGCGAGCGACGACCAAGAATTCCCCCATGAATTTTAGGGTGCAGTGTTTTTACTCTGCCATCCATCATTTCTGGAAAGCCTGTGTAATCAGACACCTCTGTTGCTGGAACATTGGCTTTTTGTAACATGGCGAAGGTGCCACCTGTTGACAAAATTTCTACACCTTGGTCTGCAAGTTGAGCTGCAAACTCAACGATACCAGTTTTATCTGAAACACTAATAAGTGCGCGTTTAATAGGAGTCACTCGAGTATTATTGGTCATCATAGTTCTCATTGTCATTGATAAAGAAGCAACGGGGCCGATAAATCTATAGGGTTAGTCTGTTTTATTTTGTTGGGCTCAAAACGAAAAAAAGGCGTAAAACGCCTTTTCTTTCTTATAACATGCCGTATGTTTTAAGTTTCTTCCTCAATGTGCCGCGATTCAGGCCGAGCACTTCAGAAGCTTTTGTTTGGTTGTCATGGGTGTAATTCATAACCGCTTCAAGTAGAGGGGCCTCAACTTCTGCCAGCACCAGTTGGTACAAGCTGGTTATAGGTTGGCTGCCCAGATTAGAGAAATAATTCTCTAACGATTTTTCTACGTTGTCTCGTAGTGTTTGAGACTGACCTGCTGGAGAAGTCGCTTTAAATACATGAGAGTTAACTTGTTCTGTCACGGATGATAAACCTTCTAGTTAAATGATAAAAATAAACACACTGCGTTTATCTGCACGCAATGTATTGTGTTTCCTGTTGAGTAAAAAAAAGTTCCAATGCTGTAAGTTGTTCGCTTACTCCTTCAATACGATTAAATAAACGACGAAACTCGTTGCCATTGGTTAATGTGTTTAAATACCAGCCGACATGCTTTCTGGCTATGCGCACACCTGAATACTCCCCATAGAATTGGTGTAAAGCTGACACGTGTTTCATCACAAGGGCTTTAATTTCTTTCATACTAGGGGGAGGTAATTCTTTGTTGGTTTCCAAAAAATGTTGTATTTCTCGAAAAATCCATGGCTTTCCTTGTGCTGCACGGCCAATCATAATGCCATCTGCTTGAGTATAGTCTTTCACAAATTTGGCTTTTTGAGCTGTATCAATATCACCATTAGCAAACACTGGAATGGATAGCGCCTGTTTTATTGTTGCAATGGTATCGTACTCTGCATTGCCCTTAAATTTACATTCTCGGGTGCGGCCATGTACTGCAATTGCTTGAATACCAATATCTTCTGCCATTTTAGCAACACGTAAGCCATTTTGCTGCTCTCGGTTCCATCCAGTACGAATTTTTAATGTAACGGGTACATTTACACTGCTAACCACAGACTCCAAAATACGTCTGACTAATGGCTCATCTTTTAACAAAGCAGATCCTGCTGCTTTGTTGCATACTTTCTTGGCTGGGCACCCCATATTAATATCGATAATCTGTGCTCCTTGCTCGACGTTTAAACGGGCTGCTTCTGCCATCATTTCAGGCTCTCCTCCTGCAATCTGAACAGATCGAGGTGAAATTTCCATATCATGTACAAGTCGATGACGGCTTTTAGTGCTATTCCATAATCGTACATCTGAGGTAACCATTTCGGACACAACCAAACCAGCACCTTGTGTATGACACAATTGCCTGAACGGTAGGTCAGTAATGCCCGCCATAGGAGCGAGAATGACCGGAGATGAAATTGAATAAGAACCAATTGTAAAAGCCATCTGTTTCCTGTGCTTTTATACGGTTTCTAACTGAAAGCCATAATGAAAGTGGGCGTGAATAATACCTAGACAATTGGAACTTTTAAAGTCTTGACAAGGCAAAAACTTGGTTATTTTTTGCTCTTTTTATAAAGAGCGTGTGTTCGCCTTATGGGGTGTTAATTGATGACTTACGGCGGTTGCACCTGGGTCAGCAATTGAAATAACCAAATGAATTGGGGTATTTGGTGGCATATAGGTAATGTCTAGGAAATCTTTATCCAAGAAATCTTTCTGGGAGAAGAGTCTTGCCGCAATGGGGTTGCCATTCAAGTCAAAGAACTCTAAAGCCAGTTTTGGCATCGGTTGTGAAAAAGGGCTGGTATTTGTCATGATGGCGTTAACCAATAAAGCATTGCTCTGAGTCGGATGACTCTGCACTCTTACGTACTGGATATCAATGCTTTTAACGTCTTCAAAAACAGGCAGCTCACATTTGTAGTAGGAGCAAACAATTTTATAAATAGGTCTAAAGTTCGCAGAACGAGAACCCGTTTCAAAATTAAAATAAAGTAGTTGAACAGCAAGTAATAAACACGCCATAACACTGGTAGTGAACCAGAAGAAAGTATGGCGTTTAGGTTTGGGCGCCTCTGCTGGGGTAGGGCTGTCTTCCATCAATTCGCTGAGTTTTTGTTGTGCGTCTCTTTGATATTGATTCCGAACAGAAGGATCTGCATTGTTAATTTGGGCAAGTTGCTGTAGTGCTTGCATGTATTCTGGGTGAGTATGCTCATGCCCCGCATTTTTTTCTTGTAGTGCAGCTTGAGATAACGACTCAATAGAAGGTAAGGGCGTAGTTTCCGGCGTTATACTAGGCGCTTTTTCGATCACTACTTTTTTTTCTGCGTCTTTTGTTTTCGCTTTGCTCTTTTCAGTTAAGGGTGGTGTTTTCTTAGCGGCACTTTTTTGCATCTCCTCAAGCTCTTCCAGTTCGATCTCCCATGCTGCTTTTTCTGACTTTATAACAGGTTGGGAGATTTGGGCTTGTTCTTGCTGCTGCTTTCGCTCTGCTAAAACACGTTTTTGGTAAGGGGTAAGATGTTCTAACTCACTTTCATCTACGGCTTTGTTTTCACTTTCAACCAACACATCTAACCACTCAGGTGGTGATGGCGGTTCGATTGGTTCTTTTTTAGTATTAGTAACAGATGTATTACTGGTTAAACCTTTATTTGTACTGTCGGTAACTGGTGTGTGTTTTAAAGAATTATTGCCATCGTTACTCTCATGAGGTTGTGCTGCAAATATGTGGAAGCACTGTCCGCAACGGACTTTGCCTTTGGCCATTTTTAATACTTCATCGCTCACTCGGAATGTGGTTGAGCAGTTAGGGCATTGAGTAATAATACTATCTGACATAATGAAGTAAGCGTTTTTACCTTATTAAAAATGGTGTCAAAAATGACTATTTAAAAGTGGCAGTTTAAAAGCGACTATAAAAATACGTTCTTGAATTTGCGGCTCTAACAGAATGACATTGTTTATCATCCCACCATTTCATATTGAATTTTCAATGCGCAATTCTTTATATGAGAATCGAAAACCACCGAAAATTCAAGCGTTAGCAATGAAAAAACATGCAATTAATCAGTATTTTTACTGCATACAATGCGCACCCATTCATCTTGTTCCGCGACCGACTCTACGGTGAACCAAGGCGTATAAGCGTCGATGACCTCTTGAGCTTGGCTAACAAGCACACCCGAAAGTGCTAATAACCCCTTCTTGCTGACTAATGTTGAGATAGTTGGTGCCAGATGGGCCAATGGTCCTGCAAGAATATTGGCAACAACAATATCAGCAGGTTGCGGGTTATCGTAGGGTGGCAATCTAACCTCAATTTTGTTTGCAGCAATATTGTTGCGTTGCGCATTTGCCTGTGTGGCTTGCACTGCTTGAGGGTCAATATCAATGCCAATCATCTTGTTGGCGCCAAGTAATAATCCAGCAATGCCTAGAATGCCAGAGCCGCAGCCATAATCGATAATGGTTTTATCCTGGCAGTCGATGCTATCAAGCCAAGTCAGACACATGGCTGTGGTTGGGTGGGTACCAGTACCGAAAGCAAGACCGGGGTCTAACATTAGGTTTACCGCATCGGGCTCTGGTACTTCTCGCCAACTTGGGCATACCCAAAGACGTTCACCAAACTTGATGGGATGATAGGAATCCATCCACTCTCTTTCCCAGTCTTTGTCTTCAAGAATTTCAATTTTGAGGTGTAGGTCGGTATTTAAAACCGTTGCTTTTTCTTCGATTATGCTTTGTATCTTTTCGACATCTGCATCGGCTTCAAATAGACCAGTAACTCTGGTGTCATTCCAAAGTGGTGTGGTGTTTAGTTCAGGTTCATAGACAGGTGTGTCGTTCACATCTTCGAGGGTAACCACCATAGCACCGCAATCTAAAAGCATGTCTTCAAGTTCTGGTACTTGATTTTGTTTACTATGAAGTCGAATTTGTAACCAAGGCATAAAAATCACCTTTCATTGGGAGTGAACGAGACAAGAGATAATGGCATTGGATCTTGCTCAAGAGTGACAAATATAGCGGTTTTATGGGGCGCCATCTATATTCGTAAAAATAATAATGGCTTAGCGCTTTTGTAATGCCGCGCTAAACCATTATTGGTCGTATGGAATAAATAGGTTATTCCATACGGTTTTATAAGCCAATGCTTATAGACCTAGCTTCTTTTCTAGGTAGTGAATATTGACACCACCGGCAATGAAATTAGGGTCTGTTGCCAGCTCTTTTTGCAGATCGATATTCGTCTTGATGCCATCAATGAAGGTTTCATCAAGCGCAACAGATAAGCGTTTTAACGCCACTGTACGATCTTCTGCATGACAGATGATTTTACCTATCATTGAGTCATAAGTAGGCGGTACGGAATAACCACTGTATAAGTGAGAATCTACTCGAACCCCCATGCCACCAGGAGAGTGGAAATAATTCACCTTGCCTGGGCTTGGCATAAAGGTTTTCGGGTCTTCCGCATTAATTCGTGCTTCAACCGCGTGACCTTTAATAACCACATCTTCTTGTTTAATCGACAAAGTTAAGCCACTGGCAATACGCAATTGCTCTTTAACGATATCAACGCCAGTTACCATTTCTGTGACAGGATGTTCTACTTGTACACGAGTGTTCATCTCAATAAAGTAGAAACGACCATCTTCGTATAAGAATTCAAATGTCCCTGCTCCGCGATAACCGATTTTAATACAGGCATCAACACACGCTTGCAGACAAGCTTGACGTGATGCTTCGTCAAGATGAGGCGCGGGAGCTTCTTCCAATACTTTTTGGTGGCGACGCTGTAGTGAGCAGTCTCTATCGTAAAGATGAACCGCATTACCTTGGCCATCAGCAAGTACCTGTACTTCAACATGACGCGGGTTGGTCAGGAATTTTTCCATATAAACCGTGCTATCACCGAAGTAAGAGCCAGCTTCTGATTGTGTCACGCTAATGGATTTCAGTAAGCTTGCCTCATTATGTACGACACGCATGCCTCGACCACCACCACCTGCGGCGGCTTTGACGATAATTGGGTAGCCAATTTCTTTAGCAATACGCATGCATTCATCAGCATTTTCAGGAACTGGGCCATTAGAACCTGGTACGGTGGGCACGCCAGCGTCACGCATTGCTTCGATGGCAGATACTTTATCGCCCATTAAGCGAATGGTTTCTGCTTTTGGACCAATAAAGGCAAAACCTGAATTTTCGACTTGTTCAGCAAAGTCCGCATTTTCAGCTAAGAATCCATAGCCTGGGTGAATCGCTGAGCTGTCAGTCAGTTCTGCGGCACTAATAATGGCAGGAACATTAAGGTAGCTTTGTGCAGAAGGGTTTGGGCCGATACAAATAGATTCATCAGCCAAACGTACATGTAATAAATCACGGTCAATTTTTGAGTGAACCGCAACAGTTTTGATACCGAGTTCTTTACAAGCGCGCAAAATACGCAGTGCAATCTCACCTCGGTTAGCAATCAATACTTTATCAAGCATGATAGGACCTATTAGTTAATTAAACGATAGTAACAAGTGGTTGATCGAATTCAGTCGGCTCGCCGTCTTCTAATAGGATTGCACCGATTGTACCGGCTTTATCTGCTTCGATTTGGTTCATCATCTTCATTGCTTCAACAATACAGATAGTGTCGCCAACATTGACTTTCTGGCCAACTTCAACAAACGGTTTCGCGCCAGGAGCAGGAGAACGATAGAAAGTACCAACCATAGGTGACTTAACCGCGTGACCACTGATTACGGGCTCAGCTGGTTCTGCGCTTGCAATAGGAGCTGGAGCTGCAGCAGCAGCAGCGACCGGTGCTGGCGCAATAGGAGCCATCATAGGCGCAGCAACAGGAGCACTGCCTCCACGACTGATGCGTACCGCTTCTTCACCTTCTTTAATTTCAATTTCATTCACATTGGACTCTTCCAACAGCTCAATTAGTTTCTTAATTTTGCGAATGTCCATCTTTTACTCTCTTCTGTCGTTATGGTGGTTAATAATCCCAAAAATAGATTTTTGGTGTTTTTATTTGCGAATTAATCGCTGTCGCCTGACGCATTGTTTCGACAATGCGCCATAGCGTAATCCAGTGCGTAGTTGTAACCTTTGGCGCCACAGCCGCATATTACGGCTTTGGCTTTATCAGAGAAGTAAGACACCTGCCTAAAGGCTTCTCTGGTATGAATGTTTGATAAATGAATTTCAATAAAAGGAATGTTAACGCCAAGCAATGCGTCTCTTAGTGCTACGCTAGTGTGAGTAAATGCGGCAGGGTTAATTAAAATGAAGTCGCATTGATTGTAGGCAGCGTGAATTGCTTCAACAAGGATATGTTCGGCGTTGCTTTGAATGAAGGTCAGTTTATGGCCTTGCTCATTAGCTGACTGTGTTAGTTGTTCTTCAATGTCTGCTAATGTAATAGTGCCGTAAACTTCAGGCTCTCGTTGGCCTAATAAATTTAAGTTTGGTCCATTTAATACTAGAAATGACGCCATTTAGTCTTTCCTGGAATTTGTATATGTCAGGAAATTATCATGAAAAAGCGTGAATTTGTCTACTTTTGTGGTAAAAAACACGAATTTAAACAAAAAAGTTTATTTTTTATTCTTTAGTAAACTTTTTTCTTTTGAGGGGGTTACTGTGCTGATGCTAATATATACATTAATCGTTCGGTGACTTCTTTTTTACTTGGCTCGCCAATTAGCGTTAACTCCTCCATGTGTTGCCCATGTTCAGAAAAAAAGAGTACGGTTGGGGGCCCATACAGTTGGTAATGGTTCATTAATGCTTGATTAGCGGCTGAGTTTTTTGTGACATCAGCTTTAACAAGAGTGAATTGTTCTAGCAATGGCAACACATCGGCAGCCATAAAAATCTCTTTTTCCATGATTTTACAACTAATACACCAATCGGCATAAAGGTCGAACAAGATTGGTTTTGAACCTGATGGGTTGGATAGGTTGGCTTGAATTACGTTATTAAGATCTTCGAGGGAATATACTGTTGCGAAAGTTAAATTGTGCTCTGTTGTATTCGTAGTATGACTCGCGGCCAGTTTCTCCAATGGTCTGAACATATTTGTATTACCGCTGGCGGCGCCAACAATCTGTAAAGTGCCAAATATGAGGGCAATAATGGCTAAACCCAATCGAATTGGTGTTATGTTAGCTGGTGCTTGCTGTTGGTGTCGAAGCCAGAAATAGACCCCAATAAAAATAAAGAAAACACCCCACAGGTAAAAAATATCACTGCTTTGCGACCAACGCTCGGCGAGCCAGAGAGTGACTGCCAGCAATCCAAACCCCATAATAACCTTGATATCATTAAGCCACTCGCCTGACTTGGGCAATACTTTGGTGCCAAAAAGCCCTACTAACAATAAAGGAGCCCCCATGCCCAATGCCAAGACAAATAGCATAGAGGCACCATAAAGCGCATCACCTTGTGCGCTAATAAAGAAAATAACCCCAGCAAGTGGCGCCGAAACACAAGGCGACACTACCAAAGTTGCGAAGACACCCATGATAATGACGCTAAGACTTTTAGATCGACCTTGTTTTTCGCCGACGTTCGCTAGCCGAGTTTGAATAAATGAAGGTAGCCTCAGTTCATAAACACCAAACATAGCTAGAGCGAGTAGGACAAAAATCAACATGCTGAAAATCAACACGACCGGACTCTGCAGGTGCGCTTGCAAGTTGAATTGAGTGCCAAAATACCCAGCGAGAGCACCCATCGCCGCATAAGTTAACGCCATACCTAATACATACAAAGCACTATAATAAAAGCCTTGCCATGAGAGGTTTTTGCCTTCTGCTTGCGTTGTACTCCCTACTTTATTGTTGCCAACCACAATGGCAGACACAATTGGAATCATAGGCAAAACACAAGGCGTAAGTGATAAAAGTAACCCTAGTCCGAGTAGGGTCAACATAACCACAAAGACATTACCTTGTTCTAGTAGTGTAATAACCGCATCTGCTTGAGAAGGGGCAGGCAAGTTTTGAGGCGCAACATCTGCTGAATTAGAATTGGTGGAATTAGAATTTTTTGAGTCAAATAGACGATCTGTGCTTGATAAGGCTGGTGTTGCAGCGGTGCTAACTACTTTTAATGGTAAGGTTTGTGGCGGGTAACATAAGCCTCTATCAGCACAACCTTGATAAGTAATGTTAAAGGCGATTTCTGTCCCTGGAGAGACGGCGTCGTATACTACAGTGGCATTAAATTGATCACGATAAACGATCACATCACCAAAGTAAGGATCGGTCTTTTCTATCCCTTTAGCGAATGGCGCGAAATGGATGTTTGTGTTGCCAGTGTTAGATGAATTGGTTTGTGTGACAGAGAACTGATGTTGATAAAGGTAGTAGCCTTCTGCAATATCCCACGTTAATTCAACCGTATTGTCATCTTTGGGCGTAAAACTGAATGAAAACGCTTGGGTAACAGGTAAAAACTCAGTGTCATTATTAAAAGGCAGCTTAAATTCGAAAGCCTGTGATGAGATGCCGGTAAAGCATAAAAAAAGTAAAACAAGGTATCGCATAAATTCTAGCTGGCTGTATGATGTGAATAAGGTATTGTAATAGCAGAAGAATGTATCTTAATTTCATTAGTCTGTCTAAAACTGAATGTTTAAATGCTCATCCTACGACAAATCATAAGAGATATAGTTGCATTAGATCATGAAAAAAGGGCGAGAGATCATGAAAAAAGGGCGAGCAATAATAGTGAGTATATGATGATAAATAGGCTCGTATTCCTACACCAGAAAAAACTGCTTGAAATGCCAAAGGCGATGTACAGGTTTGCGCCCTCTCTCATCTTAAGTATTATGCTGGTGGCTTGTCAGAGTGCATCAAATAAAGGTGTATCTGGTAGCAACACATCAAACCAGCCTTTCCCAGATATTGAAACCATTGAACAGCAAGAAATTGAAATACTGCAAGCGGATGCCAGCACCCTTGTTGCATCAGAGCAAGACCCTATTACTCTGCGTCTATTGGAGCAAGGGCAAGCGGCATTGCAACGTGATGATCTTCTAACCCCTAAAGAAAGTAATGCCAATATGTACTTTCAAGCGGTTCTAGGCCGTGAACCCGATAACGAAATAGCTCAAAAAGGTTTGCAAGACATTGTTGCTCGTTACACAAAGTGGGCGCTTACTAGCACAAGAAATGGACAGCATGGAAAAGCGAAACAGTATATGGATTCTGCCACATTTGTGAACCCTAAAGACCCTCAAATACAGGCGACCAAAAAGCGCATTACGGAATTGCGCCAGCAGAAAAAAACTAAAAAAATTGGTTTTTATGGTAATAAATACTATCTACCTTCAAATTTACTAAAATCAAAAGATGAGGTCGTTTTGCGCCATCTACAGCCCATTATTGATCGAGTTGAGCAGAATCAGAGCCGTATTACAATCTATTGGCCTAATGACAGAGAAGCCAGATATTTATACCAAATTATTAACAGTCGTATTGACTCTTTTCGTGTGCGGGGAATGATCCACTTGCGCAAAGATCATGTGATTGAAATTGAAGCGAATTAAGGTGACCAAAAATGAAAATCATTGAGAAACTGTCTTTTTTCCCGAGTGTTTGGCGTTTGTCTAGCATTGGTAAAACGGTGGCTGCTGCCTTTGGTGTTTTGGTCGTTATTTGGTTGATCTTAGGCATCTATTGGAGTATCACTCCTAGCCAATTCGATGTGGTGTCTGTCGCCAAAGAAAGAGCAGAAAAGCAAGGTTACCTTGGTACTAGCAAACAACTTGTAGTGGGCTATACCACAGCAAATACTTTATACACGTTAGTAGAAACGCTGTTAGAAAAGCCAGGTGGTTTTATCAACAACGATATTACGCCACCAGGGCTTATTATGGACAATATGCCGGCGTGGGAATTTGGTGTCTTGGTACAAGTAAGAGATTTATCTAGAGCCTTGCGCAAAGATTTTAGCCGCTCGCAATCACAATCCGTCGAAGACAGTAACTTAAAACTGGCGGAACCGCGCTTTAATTTCTCTAATAACAGTTGGGCTTTACCTTCTAGTGAAAGTGAGTATGCCAAAGGCAATGCTGAGTTGCTGAAATATTTGAATCGCCTTGGCTCAGGTGATGCGGGGCAAAACAGTGCTCAGTTTTACGCAAGAGCCGATAACCTGAGAAACTGGTTACAAGATGTGGAAACCCGCCTTGGCAGTTTATCGCAACGTTTATCTGCCAGTGTTGGCCAAACACGGGAAAATACCAATACTGCTGGTGATGCAACCGCACGTCAACCGAGTCAAGAAGCCAGCCAACAGCGTGTTAAAACGCCGTGGATGAAAATTGATGATGTGTTTTATGAAGCGCGTGGTACCAGTTGGGCGCTCATTCATATTTTAAAAGCCATTGAAATTGACTTTGTATTTACCCTACAAGACAAAAATGCCTTGGTTAGTTTACGGCAAATCATCCGTGAGTTAGAGGCAAGCCAAGCAACATTATGGTCACCAATGGTATTAAATGGCAGTGGTTTTGGCGTGCTAGCCAATCACTCATTGGTAATGGCGTCTTATATTTCCCGTGCAAATGCCGCCATTATTGATTTACGCCGTTTACTTGAAGATGGCTAATAGGCACCAGACTCTTATTTGATTATGTTACCTGCTCATTCTATTCGACTGGCGGAAATTGACGATGCCATCGATATACTAGACATTTACAATGTGAGTATAGAAAGTGGCATCTCAACAGGGCATGTTCAAAAAGTTGAGCTAAGTGACGTGCTGGATTGGCTAGATCTGGCAACTGCACGGCGACCTTTTTGGGTATTGGAAATAGCAGGACAAGTGGTTGCTTGGGCCAATGCGGATGACTTTCATGGGCTGCCTATCTTCTCTGATTGTGCTGAAATCGGTGTCTATGTTTTGCCTACGTTTCACCGCCAAGGCATCGCCAATTCCTTACTTGAACACGTACAAATAGAGTTGGAAAAACAGGGGACAAGCCATCTTGTTGCGCTTATCTTTGCGGAAAATAATGCCAGCCTGAATCTCTTTGCCAAGCATGAATTTCAGCCTTGGGGCGTGTACCCACAAGTGGCGAAAGTGAATGGCAAACAACACGATATTCATGTGTTGGGAAAGATGATTTAGGCGATCTCACGCTGCCGCAGCTGACAATCCATTTTGAAACCCTCGATTAGGCGCAAATTCAGATAATAAGTGCACCACTCATGGTTAAGTAGGTGACGAGAGATCAACTGCCCATAGGTGGTATTCTAACGTCACCAAACAATTAGAGTATTACCATGAGCTATAAGCAG
>NHNK02000157.1 GCA_002173415.2 Marinomonas agarivorans | reverse complement strand
GAAGTTGCCCACATGCTGACCCTCTCAGAAAGTAACATCAGCAAAAAATCGACCAGTAGTTGCCCTTAAAAAACTTTCTCCCATGCATGGACACCCAGTCGAATCTATCAGGACACCCACCGGAGAAGCGAATCTATCAGGACACCCACCGGAGAAGCACTATCGGAGAAGCAACGAAATAAGCAATTCTCGGAACAGAAGTGGGTGTCCATGTTATTCCATTTAGGTGGCTAAAATGACTGTACTACTACAAACATCTCCTTATTTTTTGTGGTTGTATATGAAGGTAAGTTATTGATT
>NHNK02000156.1 GCA_002173415.2 Marinomonas agarivorans | reverse complement strand
ATCAAACAGGCTTGCGTAGTCGGTACGAGATATGGCGGCACCATTCGCCTTAATAAAGCCAGCCGGTGCGGTTTGGGTGGCAAACCAATGACTGCTGCCAGTAAAGTCGGCAAACACACCAGCTTCTTCTAAACCTTTGGGGGTGACATACACCTCATCAGAGGCACCTGCCAATATTTGCTCTTTTGAGGCAGATGCAATGGGTAAACGCTCCTATGGCAATGTGCCTGCAACGATATTTGACGCATTGCGATAGTAGTTAATTGCCTTCAATTATTGAGCTTTATCGGCAATATCTGG
>NHNK02000155.1 GCA_002173415.2 Marinomonas agarivorans | reverse complement strand
ATCGTGGGGCGATTTTACCAACTCTTTTACATATAACCCTTACTTAAACCACAGTACACACTGTGTTAGCTGAGAGAAAAAAGCATGGCAATTTCTGCAAGTGATATGCGCAATGGCGCAAAAGTAATGATTGATGGTGACCCTTGTGCGGTATTGGACAACGAGCATGTTAAACCGGGCAAGGGGCAAGACTTTAACCGCTTAAAGTTACGGAATTTGAAGTCTGGCCGAGTGTGGGAAAGAACTTTCAAGTCAGGCGATTCAATGGAAGCGGAGGATGTAATGGATACGGATATGGAG
>NHNK02000154.1 GCA_002173415.2 Marinomonas agarivorans | reverse complement strand
AATCAAGATGGTAATGTCTTCCACACCTGACCCTTTATACCCTCTGTCCACAAAACAGGTGTCGGGCTTTTGATCTGTCAAGGTTGCTACTTGTTGGAGTTGGTCTTGCAAGGTATGCCCATCATACGGATTACCAGGATAGCTTCTTGCTCCGACGATAAAGGCTTCTTTGGCCGTGACGGCAATGCTGGCCTTGACACCAAATTCGTAACGCTTATGCGCCTTACCTTTGGAGATACAGTCCACATTCGGCTCGTGCAAGCTGTAGAGTTTATGCTTGCTTTGGCGTGTTTGTTTGAG
>NHNK02000153.1 GCA_002173415.2 Marinomonas agarivorans | reverse complement strand
AAGGGGCCAAATCCGACATGTGGCAAGTGGTGGAATTCTCCAAACGATTTAAAGTAGAAGATGTCTGGCCAGACGTATTGCTTGCAAAAAAACCAGAGTTACGAGGGAAAACCCTCTTTGATGTTTTGTACGCTAACGGCACAGTTGACCAATTTTCACTGGATGACATTCCAACTGATCGTTTGAATCAAGAGTCACGAGACTTTGGTTTTTATATCCAACAAGGCTTATTCGAAGAATACGCCACCTTTGGCCGAGGCCAGGCCCACGACTTAGCTCCTTATGATCGTTATCATCAAG
>NHNK02000152.1 GCA_002173415.2 Marinomonas agarivorans | reverse complement strand
AGATAGATTGATCGTCATCCCCGACGGCGGTAATGGAACCTTGATCGCCTACTAGTAGCCGCAGCCAAGCATATGGGATCGTATTAGTGTCTTGGAATTCATCCACCAATACATGTACAAAGCGCTGCTGATAATGCCTTAGCAAAGCAGGCGTATTCAGTAACAATTCATGGGCGCGCAACAGCAGCTCACCAAAGTCTAATACGCCTGTTCGCTCACAGACTTCTTCATACGTATAGTAAAGTTGATGCATGCCTTGCGAAAAAGGATCATTGCTTGGTGGCACATGAGCAGCTCGAC
>NHNK02000151.1 GCA_002173415.2 Marinomonas agarivorans | reverse complement strand
TTATTGGTTTGGCACTAAACAAAGCAAAATGCGCCTTTGATGAAGTGATGCTGGAAGGCACGGTAAAAGCAGCACAAGAAAGTGCGATAGAGAGCACACCGTCATGAGTTAGGTTCGATAATGCCACTGCATCACCTGCCTTGAGTGTGATAGTCCCTTGGGGTGTTTCGACCGTGATATCGCTCTCAATAGCATAGAGCCAAGCATTTTCACCGGCGTTAATATCATGCTTAAAAATCCCATGTCCTGAGAGATAACCATCCAAGATGGTCATAGGTAGAGCAGGGGAAGTCGCGCCAA
>NHNK02000150.1 GCA_002173415.2 Marinomonas agarivorans | reverse complement strand
TAAACCATGAAAAAGGAGTCTATTAATGATTTTGAAAAAAATTGCTCTTAGCTCAGCGCTTATTTTAGGCGCGTCTCTTAGCTCAATTTAGGGTGTAGCGGCTGACAAAATCCGTATTGCCACCGAAGGTGCTTGGGCACCGTTTAACTTCATCGATTCTGCCGGTAAGCCACAAGGGTTTGACGTCGACATCGCTTGGGCCTTGTGTGAAAAAATGCAAGCACAATGTGAAATCGTTACCCAAGATTGGGATGGTCTGATTCCTGGTCTAAAAGTACGTAAATTTGATGCCATTATTGCC
>NHNK02000149.1 GCA_002173415.2 Marinomonas agarivorans | reverse complement strand
GAATTCATGTTAATAAAAATCAGAGGAATGTTTTCAAGCGAGTTATCCATTGACTTAGGAACGGCCAATACTCTTATCTACGTTCGTGATCGCGGAATCGTACTTGATGAACCCTCTGTTGTGGCTATCCGTCATAACGGAAATCAAAAAACGGTTGCGTCTGTTGGCTCTGACGCAAAACGCATGCGTGGTAGAACGCCAGGAAATATTACTGCAATTAGACCTCTGAAAGATGGCGTGATTGCTGATTTCCATGTTACTGAGAAAATGCTGCAATATTTTATCGCCAAAGTTCATGAAA
>NHNK02000148.1 GCA_002173415.2 Marinomonas agarivorans | reverse complement strand
GTGCTCTGGCAAGACAGTTATCAAGATTATTTCACCGCACACACCAAACTCTTTGCCTGTACACATGTGTCTAATGCCCTAGGTGTACAGCCACCGATCCAACAATTACTACGCCTTGCCAAATCGGTGAATGCACTGACATTACTTGATGGTGCCCAAGCCGTGGCACATTACCCTGTCAATGTTGATGAATTGGATTGCGACTTTTATGTGTTCTCTGGCCACAATATGTATGGTCCAACGGGCATTGGGGTTCTCTACGGAAAGACAGCGGCACTTGAGCGCTTGTCCCCTTATCAAA
>NHNK02000015.1 GCA_002173415.2 Marinomonas agarivorans | reverse complement strand
AGGTATCCATAGTCTCTCTTTTGTTAATGGGTTTATTTTTTGGTTGAATCAAACACATTTAATGAGAGAGAGGCGCTTTTTTCAACGTCACTCTTGTAGACACACTTTTTGGGACGGTATGAAAAGTAGAGTAGGCCGTATTCTATTCCCTCCCCCTTTTTTGAAAAAAGAGTCAAGGGGGAGGGTTAGGGTGGGGTTTTAGTTTGCTAAACCTTACTGCAACCCCGCTATCTTCGCCTGACAAACCGTTTCTGTCAGTAGTTTCAACTTTTCCACCTCATTGGCTAGCCAGTTAAGTTCCTCTTCTGTGATGTCAAAATGCTCTGAGTAACGGGCATCAACGTAGGCGCGTTTTAGGCGTTGGAAGCTGCGTTTTTGAAAACGGCTAGCATGGCCAATGCCGTCATCAGCAAAGGCTTGAATAAAGCGGCTATCTTGACGAATGCAGGCGTTGCGCAGTTTTTCGATGTCGTGGGTTTTGGGTAGATAGTTGGTGGCCACCAGTAGAGTGCAGGCGTAAAAGCGTTCGGTGGCTTGGTGCAGATTAAAAGCGGCAAGATTTATATATTTCTTTTGGGATAAGTCTTTTCCCATCATTATTCCAAAAACTTCTAGAAAGCCATCGGCACTTTCAAACCATTGTTCATAATGTTTTTCCTCAATGGCTTTTTGCTCGGCCAGCGTCAAATCCCCTGGTTGAGCCAGCTCCCGTTTGTCGACGCTGTACAGTTCTATGCCTTCTTCTCGAATGTCTTTAAAAAAGTATTGGCCTTCATGCAAACGCTGGTTAATGTCGGTAAGGGTATGGACAATTAACCCCAATGGCCGTTGAATCCGACGCTCGACCTTTTCTTCCACTGCGCTCCAGATTTCAAACTCGTCCACCAAGGCCGCTTTATTGACGATCACCAAAATATCGTAATCACTGACGTACCCATTGGCTGGGTCATACACCTGTGTGCCCTTGGTTTGGCTGCCAAATAGAATGATTTTCAGAATGCGAAACTCAGAGCGTTTGCCGGTTTTCCCTTGCAGAAAAGCGTCTAACTCGTCCCGCAGTAGGGTAGAAATGGTTTGCACGTCTTGCTGCTGACGTGTGGTGAGATGATCGAAACTGGTTTTCATGGGCGTATGCTACCTTATTTTCCTTATTAAGATATAAACAAAAGCAGAAACAAACAAAAGTACGACAGAAACAGAATGACGTCATGCACATTCACCCCTGCATCCATTGCCAGAGTGAATAGCTATAAAAACATCTGTTGAGGGTCAGATCAAGAAAATAAGAATGGGGCTTTTAAACTTTTTTGTATGCCACACTTGGTTTCCAATCTTTTTCAAATGTGGCCATGTCTACTTCGTAAGTTTTTCCGTACCAAGGATCCCAAATTAAAATATGAGTTATATTTCCTGTTTTATCGTCCGTTTTTAGTCCGTAACTAACAACCCAATGCTCAGGTAAACCTATCATGGCTACCATTGAATATGGTGTCACAGCATCTTTCCAAGGTGTTACTTTCATTAAACCGAAATCTTCGACCATTACGCTCCAATCTTGACTGTCTGGAAGTCCATTTACTTCATAAGCTTTATCTTTGTATTTCTCAATTATAGATTGTTGTGGAATCCCTGTTACCGCAGCAATACAAGCTGCCCAGCATGACATAGGTGTACTCTGTGGAGTATATGTTGTATGTATTGCAGTAGCATATTTCATTTTTTGAAAAACTGGTTGGTTTTTTTGTGTAGTGTATGTAGTTTTGTTTTTTATAAACTGAGTCTTTTTACCCAGTTGATTTTTGTCTACTTTTGATCTCTCTACTTGAACATACATACCTCAACCTCGCTTCCTTTAATGTCATCGTCTACCCAGCATAAAAAATTCCCCTAATAGCCACTTGGTAAAACCTCGTTAGTGATTGGTAAATATGGTGTAAAGAAAGAGAGGGTGATTTTTACCAAGGCGCTCGCCAGTTCTGCCAAGTGTTTTGTTATTGCTCACACTAGAGTATTGCTTTTCTGGTGGTGTTGGGGCGTGCATGATTAATGATAATGCCATTGTCGGCAAACTTGGTTCTAAGAGCGAACTTGTCTCTGAGAGTAAGCTTGGCTTTGGGAGCGAGCTTGGTTCTGGGGATGACGTTACTCGAGAGGAGCATGCGAGTGGTACAGATAAACACAGTCGATTGCAGGCCAATGCTCAAACGATAGCGGCAGAGATACACTGGTGTGAGCAGGTGATTGCCACGCGTTTGCAGCTGCATTTTCAGCAAGAGTGTGCTTATGCGAGTGTGTATGAGGTGGTGCCGCCATCTATTTCTTTCTCTTCTCATACCACAGTAGACGAAGACGTTACCCACTTTTCCCCTTACGCTGATTTTATTATTCAGCATCAATTGGATTTTAAAGAGCGATTGTTGTTGATTTTAGCCTTGTTGCCTTTTGTGAAACCTAACGCGCTTGATGTGTTTTTAGTGCAAAACGAGCAGATCAATCGACCTTTTACAGAATTTGGCGGCACCTATTTAGACGATGTGTATGTGGCAACAGGGGAAACGTGGGCGTTTTTATTGGCGTCTCAAAAAGGCTCAATAGCAGACAGACTGGCGTTACAGCAGTATCTGGCCATACAAACTGGCAATGGCAATTTGCATTCTCCCAATATGAATGTGTTGGATTTACTTGATGCTTCCGTGCCTGAAAAACGCCGTGATGGGTTCTTTTTGCCACTGATTTTGGCGAAGGAATACGTGCCGTTTTTTACCACAGGAGAGGAATACAAAGCGATATTGCCTGCCAATTTCCCCGCGCAATTAATTACCACAGAAAGGCAGTGGGATTCGCTAAGTTTGCCCAGTAAGGTTATGGCGCAATTGGAGGAAATTCAGGCATGGGCGAAGTTTCATCATACCTTGTTGCATGAGTGGAACTTGGCAACAAAGATTCGCCCTGGTTTTCGGGCGTTATTTTATGGGCCGCCCGGTACAGGCAAAACCTTAACTGTGGGTGTCCTTGCAAATGCGTTGGGGCGGCAGGTGTATAAAATCGATTTGTCTATGATGTTGTCAAAATACATTGGGGAAACGGAAAAGAATTTAGAGCAAGTTTTTACTCTGGCGGAGCAACATAATTGGTTGTTGTTTTTTGATGAGGCGGATGCGTTATTTGGTAAACGAACGCAAGCCAATTCTGCTAATGATCAGTTCGCCAATCAGAATGTCTCGTATTTGTTGCAACGTATTGAGCGTTTTCACGGGGTGGTGATTCTGGCATCGAATTACAAAGAGAATTTAGACGATGCCTTTTTACGACGGTTTGAGTCGATTGTTTATTTCCCGAAACCCGATACCGAGCAACGTTTGCAATTGTGGCAAAGCGGTTTTTCCGACAAAACACAGTTAGACGCCAATATTGATTTGCATGGTATTGCCGCCAAATATGCCTTAACAGGCGCGTCGATTATGAATGTGATTCGTTATGCGTCTCTAAAAGCCTTAATGGAAGAACGTACGGTGATTTTGCAGCGGGATATACAAGAAGGTATACAGCGTGAGCAATCTCAGGGTATTGCTCCTCGCTGGTAAAGCGTGTTGCCAGAATAGATGAAATAGCTAAATGGACAACGGAAAGCACAGACAAGCGATTGTCTGTGCTTTTTTTGCTTTTAGGACTTCTCCAATAAGCTGTTCTTAATAAAAACCAATACTTAGTAAAATAACGGCTATCGCCATAAAGAAAAAGCCACTCTCAATAATAAATCAAACGGAATTAGTTGTTCTCTCATTTTCTCAAGCTTAGTTATGGGGGGGTAGCCTCAATACAAGCTTGAGTTTTTTCACTGCTTTTTACTAATTAGCCTATTTTTACCAATTAATACGCAAGAGTCGCCAAGTTCTGCGAGCGTTTGCTGTATTAACATAGCCACTTCTTTATCCATTTATTGTTTGTCATCATGTCGAAATTGCTCATTTTCCCTTCAAAAAAATCACCACCACACTGTTTAGGATCATGGTGTCATACGCAATACACACTCAGTGTTGTGCCTAATGCCAGACTCAGTATCGCTTTTAGTGGTTGGACGTACGTTGCAACGGCGCTAAAACAGAGTCAGAAAATCCATCATCACTTAGTGGGAGAGCGCTATATTGCCTTCGGTGGCGGTGCTGAGGGTGGCAATATGAACCCTTGTTGTATTGATGCGATTACCACAGCAATCAAACAAGGTGATCTGGCAAAATACGATGGGATTGCTTATTGCTTGCAAGAAGGGGTTGCAGGGTTGGCCGAGGCACTTGAACATTCTTTTGAAACCGCAAAAGCGTATGGTTTTAAAGTGATGTTGAGTGGTATTTCGCCATTTAGTTTTGCTGATGAGGCCGTGTTATTACCGCGCTTATTAGTCAGCAAGCATATCGATATTTTTTCACCCATGTTGTATGTGACTGGGCTAGAAGAAGAGAATGTGTATAGTGTTGTCGACGCCATCGCGGATTATCGTTTTTGTGACGCGGCCATTATTCCAACGTTAGTTAATCAAGTTCATATGTCAGTCAACCAAGCTAAGACATCAGAGGCGACTATTGAGCAGCGTTATCAGGACGCCGTGCACTACTTTGCCAAAAAACATCGAACGCTTACTGGTTTTTTGCTTAGTCAGTGAATTGTTTTTACTCGAGGATTCACCCCTAATAAAGTCCCATCATTCAAATTCTGTCTTCATTTTTTGGGCTCTAGTCTTATTTCGTTATTTTTACTTATCTTCTAGTACGTTCAATCCATTCAAGGCGAGGTTTCGCCAATTCATTGATATGAATGCGGCTTATAGTATTGGTTAGCAAACAGGCGGAGTGGCTGTCTGCAATAGACTTAGCTGTCAGCAACAGACTTAAGGTACAAGACTATGAGTGAACAAATGGAACAAAATATCGTGGCAGAAAGTATCGTGGCAGAAAATACCGTATCAGCAGGTAGCTTGAGTGAAACCCCTAATGGGAGCACTGATGAAAGTTCTAATGAGAGCCATCAGGACTCATTAATGGAAAGTAGCGTCGATAATAGTGATCTTAATGATGCCGGTATGAACGATATTGATAGTAATGCCATGGCGGCGATTTCTGATCCTTCTGTTGCACAGTTAGAGCCTAATGCTGACCTTAATGCAGTAGAGGTAGATGTGGAAGTAGAAAGTGAAACACTGATTTATGCTGTTGGTGTACTAAAACCTGTTTTCCCTAATCAAGGTTTAGAGCATGCTTTTAATAGTGCGGCTCGTGAGTTGGTGGTAAGTGAATACGACTATTACAGCGTATTTAGTTATCTGGATAAGAAAACCAATACCTATCCTTACTTTTATATCGCAGAGCAGACTGATTGGTTATTACGGATCAATAATGAAGACTGCTATGCATTGGTACCACGCTCTAAAACAGAGTTGCTTGGTTTTATTGACGCAGTTAAATCGCCAGAAGATAGCTTGCAAGAAGTGTATACCACCGCTATTGGCTTATTAGATGGAAGTACTGGGACGGCTTCGGGGATGCTGCCAAAGGTGTTGTGTAATCATGTTTACAGCCAAACCTTGGACGAATTGCACAGCAAGCTTCAACAGCAAACCGGTGCGGCCACCTCAGCAATTCAAGATGTATTAGAGCAACTTGAGTTTAGCCCAAATCATGGCAATACGGACTTTGCTCGGGCGAAAAACTACCTCGCTTTTCGTTACCCAGACATTTATTTGATGACTCACTCTATGCAAAGCGCTGGTGGTGGAGCGAGTGGCAGCACTCATGGTACGAACGGGTCTTTATCCATCAATAACAGTAGTGACGCAGCGTCAGAGTCACCGTACTTTTTAGAGACCATTACACCAACTTATTCGGATTTAATGTCACCTCAGACCATTGTCGACATTGTTTTGACTTACAAAAGCAAAAGCTCAAAACAAGAAAAATACTACCATTGCAGTATTGATGTGACTCGTCAGTTTCCTTTTGTGAATACGCCATTATGTGTCTTTATGCCAGTAGAGCCTATGAAGTAGCAGTAATGTGAGTAAAGAGTAATGACGGTTTTTCACTGGAATAGGTTAATCAAATAGGAATGTATTATGAACGCATTAACATCGATACTTGATACAGAAAATAGAATCAACAATAGAAAGACACCCATAAAAAATGAGGGTGGAATTAGCGGAATTAGACAGACACCCATAAAAAGCGAAATTAGAAAGACACCCATAAAAAGTAATGTCGCCATTCAGCGTATGTGTGCTTGTAGTAATACTGTGAACGACGGTAAAAAAGACATTGGGTGTCAATGCAATACTGAGGGAGGTGTTGGGTGTCAATGTAACAGCCATATCGATTCCCAAAGTACTTCTCAGCTTAATTCTCAGCTCAATTTTCAAAGTACGGTCCAATATAGCAAAGGCGACTCTGTTTATGCCTTGGGTCAATTGCGCCCCTTTTTTTCGACTTTGGATTTACAACGGGAATTTGAAGCGGCAGCTGAATATTTAGGGCTAAAGTCAGACGATTACTATGGCGTTTTTACCTATACGGACACCCCTAACAGCAATAATGATTTAGCCTTCCGTCCCTTTCTTTATATCGCGGAAAAAGCTTGTTGGGTATTTAGCATCAATAATATTGATACCTATTTGGTGGTTCCACATTATGAAAACGAGTTGAATGAAATGATTAATGCGTTGCAGCCAGAAAAGAAGCAACAAACAGTGGCGTTGATTGGTTGGTTAGAATCGACCGCGCCTGAAAATCGCTGCGGTGGTTTGCAGTTGCCTGCGGTGGTTTGCAATCAGCTATTGTTCGAGCCAACTGAAGCCTTGGCGGATATCCCTTTAAAACTAAATGATGGGACAACGAAAGAGCAAAGGGCGGTGAATTTTCTAGCCTTTAATTATTCGAGCATTGTTCCTGATAACCTCACATTACCAAAGCCATTACGCGCAATTAATTATCAATTTTATGATCACGACAGTGGTAGGGCGCGTGTTGAGGTGATTTTGACTTATTTTAACCAAGGCATAGAGACATTTTATTCTTGCGGCATTGATGTGACGGATCAATACCCGTTTGTTGATTTTACTCTCAGAAACTATCTGCCTAACAATACTTAATGAGGACATTTCATCATGATGCCATCTGTCATTGATCTCTTATCTCGCAGCCATGCCAGTAAACCATTGCAATCATTAGAAGCACAGTTATCAGATAGTTTGATTGCTCAAAGAACACCTTTCCAAGCCAATATGGAGGTAGGAGGAGCAGACTCAGAGGATGATAAGTACTATGTGTATGTTGTAGGGAAGATGCATGTGTATTTTCCTGATTTAAGCATCGAAAAAGAGTTTTATCAGGCATGTTTGCTGTCTGGTGTGGATGTCTCTCTATTAGAAGGGGTGAACGACGAAGTCAGCTTGGCGCAGCTTAACAGTAATGCCTCATTAAGCGCACTTTTATACAAAGGCTTAAGCAAGCCAGAAAATGGCTATGTCGCTCGAGAGATGAGTTGGACCTTCAACAATGTTGATAATAACGAAATTTATGCTCTGGAACCGTTATCGGATGACAAACTCCTTCAGTTTGTTGCGGCCCTAGGTGCTTCGGATCAAGAGATCATTATGGTCGGTCAATGGACAGAAAACGATCGAGTATTAGTCAGTAATTTAATTCCCACTAAGTCATCGAATCTCAACAAAATGATTGCCGCAGAAAAGACAAACGAATCCAATTTTAAAGATTTGGTGGATGAAATTTTGTCATTAAATGCGAACGACGGTTTTCAGCCAGACGAAAGAGGGTTGAATTATCTTTTATACAACAATAAAGAAATTTATAACGAATCCTTTTCTCTTTGTTATAAAGCCAATCCAAACGGCCCCAATCCAAGTGGCTACCAATTGGTTAATGTGGAACCGGTTACTTACTGGAGTGGTAAACGTCTAATTGCCAAAATCATTTTTCATTATCAAGGCATTAACACAGGTGCAAGACAAAGCTGGTATAGCGCCGCTGATGTTACTGGCGAATACCCATTTTTACTCACGAAATGGAAACGTTTTTTACCTCAACGTTAATAGAAAAGAGAGTGAATAATAGCGAATTTGAATCTCTATCATTTCCCACAAGGTTTTAAGACTATGTATACGCAGATAAAGAAAGAGGCAAGGCATCAAAGAGCGTCTTTGCTTAATTCTATCTCACAAACAAGCAGTACTTTCTATAAGCAGAATGCTGATTTGAAAAGAACAAACTTAGCTGTCCAGAGAATGGATCAGAAACAAGAACCAATAGAGATGTATTTAGCGGACCGTAAAAATGAACTCATGACAACGATATTTAAACAACGAATCATAGATAAAACAGCAACAACTGGTGACCATAACTACGCCTTAGATACAGAAACTGGGCGAGTGGTAAGAAGTTGTACGAGCGGTCATGCAGAAATTTTACTGTTAGCGATGAGTAGCGCAAAAGCAGGGGAGGAAGTTCATTTAGTATCTGAGTATAAACCTTGCTCGTGGTGTCAGAATCAAATAGCACAAATCCAACAGGCTAGAGGGATTCGTGTTGTTGTTAGCTACTATCTAGACTACGACGAAAAAGGCGATGGTGACGTTAATGCAACAAGGGAGTTTTATAGAAATAAAAAATATCTCTCTGGCGGCGGGCAGTATAATTATCAAGTCAAACAATAATTTAAAAATCAGCCACTTATCTTTCTTTTCCTTTTAAGAAAGGTAATTAGTTGGTTTCAATTAAAACACCAATATAGTTTTAGATTATGCTGAGATCAGGAACTATTAGGACACCCACTTTAATATGGGTGTCTTTGTAAATAGTAGAAAAATCAGGAAGGTTTAAAGTATATGTATGTAAAAATAGATCGTCAAAAAAGAGTAAAAACTTCTAAACAGATTGTAGAGAATAATTTTGCGTTGCAAAGAATTATTCCTCTTGAAAATCAGTCCGATGATACTTTAAAAAGAAAATATATCGAAAATAAAATGGCCTGCACCAAAAGAGTTGGTTATACAAAAAATGAAGAAATTGAGTACGCGCAGGCTGATGGAGCTGTCAAACAATCGGGTCAACTTAGTCCGACTAATCGAGCTTTATTAATTAAACTAATTCGTGAAATGAAAGCAGAAACAAAGACATCTGTACTTGCTAATAAATAACTAAAAGCGGTTCTAAGGTGAACTTTTTTATAACTGTTGACCACTACAAGCCTAGCAGGCAAAAAAGTTTGAATGGGTGTCTTTGTAATTGTCTTTTGTAATTATACTATTAACAAAAAGCCCTGACTGTTTGGAGTCATGGCTTTTTTATATGTTATTGATTTATTATTGATCTAGCGTTATTTACTGTTAGCGGCCTGCCTTTGATTAATCCCAATAAAATCCAGCAGTATTTGAGCAGCTTCTTCTGTGTAAATGTCCTGATCGTTGTCTTCTTCATTGATATCATCCAGAGAAGCCACGGTTTCTAACCCCAGAGCTTTGCGACGTGTATTTTCTCGATCCAGTTCGATTTGTTTGTTTTCTTCTATTTGCTTGAGGCGCTTCTCTTCGTTGAGAGTTAGAGCCTTAAAACGATCTTCCTGCTTTTTAATGTGGTCGATTTGATCTGCTAGAGCGATAAAGTCAGGGTTGCGCTGCAAACGATCTTTATGGCGTAGATCCAATTCTGGAATGAAATCAGGAATTTGCCAGTAGACTGGGTAGCGTGTTTCATGAATTTTATCCCAAGGAAGCGGGTTGTCGAGCGCACTTTCGCCAACCACATCTTTATTCAAAAAAGAAGGAAACTCAATATCTGGCATAACACCTTTATGCTGCGTGCTTTCCCCTGATACACGGTAGAATTTCGCTTGGGTGATTTTGACTTGCCCTTGGTCGACGTTTTGTAAGACTTGGACGGTGCCTTTACCAAAACTTTGTCCACCTAGAACGAGCCCTCGGCCATAGTCTTGTATGGCGCCAGCAACAATCTCTGAGGCGGATGCACTCATACGGTTGATCATAACCGCCATTGGGCCACTGTAGGCAAGACCTTTGTCACGGTCGCCAAGTGTGCTAACACGGCCACCTGCATCTTTGATTTGTACAACGGGGCCGGATGGGATAAAGAGTCCCATTAAGGCATTGGCTTCTTGCAGTGAGCCACCACCATTATTTCTCAGGTCAAGAACCAGTGCGTGAATGCCTTCTTCTTTTAACTCTTCAATGAGCTTTTTGGTGTCTCTAGTTGAGCTTTTATAGTCTGCATCACCTGCTTGTAATGCAGCAAAATCAGAATAAAACGTGGGGAGTTTAATCACACCAATTTTAAATTCTTGCCCTTGTCTTTCTATGGTGACGATTTCTTTTTTGGCAGATTGATCTTCGAGTTTTACTTTATCACGCACGATAGTGATGGTTTTATGGGTTTGGCCATCGCCTTTGGCAGGGATAATTTCTAAACGTACTTTACTATCACGCTCGCCTCGTATCATGGAAACAACATCGTCTAACCGCATGCCAACAACATCTACCATTTCGCCACTTTCTTGACCAACGGCCACAATTTTATCATTGGGCGCGAGCTCACCCTGTTTGTCGGCTGGACCGGCTGGCACAATACGGACAACCTGCGTGTAGTCGTCTTCTTGCTGTAAAACGGCACCTATGCCTTCTAGTGAGAGTCGCATGTTGATATTGAATGACTCTGAGGCTCTAGGAGCAAAGTAACTGGTATGAGGGTCAAGAGCGGAGGCGAGGGAGTTCGCAAATGTTTGATAAACATCGACACTATCGGTCTGCTCCAATTGCTTGAGCTGATTTTTATAGCGCTTTGTAAGGGACGTAACAATATCTTCATCACTTCGTTTATCTAATCGCAATGTTAGGGTGCGATGTTTGATGCGCTTGCGCCATAGTTCATCAAGTGCTTTGTCGTTCTGTTGCCAAACGGCATCATCAGGGTCCGCATTAAAATACTCATCTTTTGTGTAATCAAAAGCGCTAACTAATTCTGGCAGTTGTTCAATTGTTTTCGTTAATCTTGCTTCAACGCGTTTTTGATAAAGGTTGTAAATGGTATAGGCCATTGCAGGATCACTGCTTTTAATGGCGTCATCAAACTGCAATCGATACTGAGATAAATTGTCGATATCTTCTGCGAGAAAAAAGCTTTTTGTTGGGTCAAGCGAATTAATAAATTCATCGAAGGCAATGGCTGAAACTGCATCATCAATTGGGGTTTTGTTGTAATGAACGCCTTCTAGTATTTCCACAAGTTGTTGTGAGACTTTTTTATACTGACTAGGTGGTGTGAGTTCCGTTAATGCTTGTGCTTGGAAAGAAGAAGAGGCGACTATGGCGCTGGTAATGAGGCTGATTAATTTTTGTTTGTAGTTCATTGTTGTCTCTTAGTTATTTATGTTTTTCTTATAGAGTTCTATATTTTCAATTCGTTTCCTAAACATATTGGCGAAAACATAAAAGTTAAGTCGAATACGTTGAGAAATCATATTAGACTCATGCAATTATGACCAGTTAAACTGTAAAAAAGTATCAAAAATTGACATATTCAATAGGCACAATTCTTAGAAGGTATTATGACAAATCAGTCCTTTAACCAGAGCAATGCATCTTTTAATCAAGACTTACTTACTTTCTTAAAAAACTCTCCAACGCCTTTTCATGCCACGCAAAGTATGCGTTCAAGGTTGCTTAACGCCGGTTTTCAAGAGTTAAAAGAGCATGAGGATTGGCAAATTAGTGAAGGCGGGCGTTATTTTGTTACTCGTAACAGCTCATCTATTATTGCTTTTACTACACCAACGCTTGATTTTCATCGACAAGGTTGGCGTATGATCGGAGCGCATACAGATAGCCCATGCTTAAAATTAAAACCCCATGCACAAGTAAAGCGACATGGCTACAACCAACTTGGTGTAGAAGTTTATGGTGGCGTGTTAAGACACACTTGGCTTGATCGTGATTTATCCATTGCAGGTAGAGTAACAGTTAAAAATCAAGCAGGGGATATTGTTAGCTGTTTGATTGATTTTCAAGACCCTGTTGCTGTCATTCCGAATTTGGCGATTCATTTAAACCGTAGCGTGAACGACGGTTTCAAAGTGAACCCGCAGGAGGAATTATTGCCTATTCTCGGACTAGAAAAGGAAGGAGGGGATTTCCTTCAAACCCTTAAAGAACAAATTTCAAAACAACATCCTAATTTTAGCGTGGGTCAAATTCTTGATTTTGAATTGAGCCTTTATGATGTTCAAGCACCTGCTCTGGTTGGTTTGCAGCAAGAATTTATTTGCTCAGCGAGATTGGATAATTTATTGAGTTGTTATGTTGGATTATGCTCTTTACTTGATGCTGGTACTGAGCGTCCGTCTTTGTTGATTTGCACTGATCATGAGGAAATAGGTAGCTTAAGTGCTTGTGGTGCCAATGGTCCATTCTTAGAGGATGTATTGCGTCGTCTATCCCCAGAACCTGAGCATTATGTGCAAAGTCTTAACTTGTCTATGCTTATTTCTGCTGATAACGCTCATGGTTTGCATCCCAACTATGCCAATGTTCATGATAAGCAACATGCCCCCATGATTAACTCTGGTGCGGTTATTAAAGTGAATGCTAATCAGCGATATGCGACCAATAGTGAAACGGCAGCGATTTATCGGCACCTAGCTCAGCAAGAAGGTTATCAGGTGCAAACGTTTGTTGTACGAAGTGATATGGCTTGTGGTAGTACCATCGGCCCAATTACCGCTGGGGAAGTTGGTGTAGCGACACTTGATATTGGTTTACCGACGTTTGCTATGCATTCAATCCGAGAATTAGCAGGTAGTGATGATGCTGTGGGTTTGTATCGGGTTCTGAAACGATTTTTAAAGCTAGAGAAGTTAGTAGCAAATACCTAACTTATTTTTTTGTTGTTCATATAGCTTTTTTTCATATAAATAGCCCCGTGCAAATGATTTTTGCACGGGGCTATTTGTTATCTGACTGTAAACGTTTGTCGTTTAGCCTTTCATCCAATTATCTAGCTTTTTAATTTCACTCTCATTTAACTCACCTATGTATTCGAGTAAGGAAAATTGTTGCAAGACAAAATTGTATCTAAGTTGCTGGTAAGTACCTTGAGCATCAAATAAATCAGACTGTGCATCGAGTAGATCAATAATATTACGGGTACCGGATTCATAACCAGTTTGTGTTGCTTTAAGTACACTGGTGTAAGACGTAATTAACTGCTGCTGAGCCGCAATTTGTGCCACACTGGTTTTTAATGTGCGATATAAGGTATTCACTGCAAGCTCGGTATTCTGTAGTGCGTCATTTAGTGACTCTTTTGTTGCTTCAGCGGTTGCTGTTGCTTCGCGTACGGAAGCATTGATTGCACCACCTTCATACAATGGAATCGATAAATTTAAGCTGATAGAAGAGGTGGTTGAGGCACCATCCGATGAATCTGCTGGGGTTGTTGTTTTGTCATTATTTGAAAGTGATCCTGTAAGTGATAACGTAGGAGAGCGCCCATTGGCTTTTTGTAATTGAATATTTGCTAAGGCATTTTCATAAGCCACCTTTAGCAGTTGTAATTCTTTATTTTGTGAGTGTGCTTTTTCTACGTAGTCACTAAGTGTTTTCTTTTTATCTAGTTCGATAGGATAGTTGGTAGATAAGTCATTTAGTTTAGCAATGCGTTGCCCAGTTAACTGATAAAGTGTTTCTTCTGCATTGGCTAAGTCTGCCTCTGACGTTAATACGGTAACTTGATTAGCATCGTATTCCGCTTGCGATGCATGTACATCTGTAATAGCGACTTGTCCTACCGAAAATTGTTGTTTTACTTTCTTTAGTTGACTCGCTGTCGCTTTAGCCTGCATTTTGGCAATTTGTAAATTAGATCGTTGGGTTAATACATTAAAGTATGCTTCTAACGTTTCATAAGCCAAATCTTCTTCCGCGTTCGTGTAATCAATACCTGCACTTTTATAATTCAATTTTACTACTTTCACAGCACTGCTTAATGCAGAAGAGTAAATAGGGTAGTTTAAGTCTAAGCTTACAGCGCTAGTATCTGTGTCTATGTCAGTATTGCTGCCATCTGGTGTTGTACTTGAATAACCTAGGTTGCCAGAAAAGCTTAGGCTAGGGAACAAACTACCACGGCTTACATTTACCGCTTCTTCTTTGGCTAAATAAGTAGCTTTGGCTGACTTTAATCCAGCATCATTTTGTTGAGCGAGTTGATAGACTTGTAATATGCCTTCAGCGTTTGCATTTAAGCTGTAGGTCGTAATGGCAATGCATAGTGCAATAAAATTTTTTTTCATAATATCCTTCTAGTGCTACTAACCAATAAATGTTTTATCTTTGCGTGAATTTGACACAAATTGGTTACGATAAAACTGATTACAATAAAAACATGAGTGCTAAAAACTGAGCACATCTACGAATAAGTGTACTCTGAAATTGTATCAGAATAATGTGTTTTTTTCTGTTCTGCTGTATTTCCTTAATTAGTAAAACAGAGCAGAAAATAGGTTATAGTTATTCGTATTTTCCTAGACGATAAAACACGACCAGAAGGCCAAATGAGTGACAAAGCGATTTTTAATTATTGATGGTTTAAATTTGATTCGACGTCAATATGCCGCGTTAGAAAAAGAGGCAGATATGATGCGTCGAATCGAGAGAACTACTGCTGCCAGTGTTGATGCGTTAAACCGTTTATTAGTGCAATTTACTCCTTCGTATGCTGTTGTCGTCTTTGACAGTAATGGACAAACTTGGCGGCATGAGGCGTTTCCGGCGTACAAGCTAGGTCGAGTCCCTATGGATGATCATTTATTAAATGCGATTCCAGCATTGGCAAACGCGTTTCGCTTCAATAAAGTCGCGGCGTTACGTTTGGACGGATGGGAAGCGGATGATCTTATCGCTACATTAGCGCAAAAGGCTTCTCAGGCAAATGTTAAATCTTTCATCGTGTCGACAGATAAAGGATTCACTCAACTGTTAAACGATCCAAATATTTTACAATACGATTACTTTGCTAAATTAGGTTATGACAGTGAGTGGGTGATAGAAAAGTATGGCGTTCCATCTCATTGTTTGGGGGATTACTGGGCCTTGGTCGGTGATAGTACGAATAAAATTCCAGGTGTGAAAGGAATTGGCCCAAAAACAGCGGTGCAAATTTTACAACAGGCATCAACTCTAGAAAGCATTTTCCAAAACTTGCACGTGTTTCCTCCTAAAATACAAAACCTTCTTGCTGGTAACGAACAACAGGCCTTACTAAGTCGCTTACTGGTACTATTGAAAACAGACGTACATATTGGCATTCGTTTGTCTCAGCTACGTTATAATCCGAACAATTAAAAAAGCCTTTTATCTTTTCAAGGACATACTTAAAAAAGCAGATTATAATGCGCCATATTTTCAATATTATATGAGTGTTTTATGTCGCAAATTAGAACTCGAATAGCGCCTTCACCAACAGGGGACCCTCACGTTGGTACAGCTTACATTGCTTTATTTAATATGGCATTTGCCCGTCAATTGGGTGGCAAATTTATTCTTAGAATTGAAGATACTGATCGCACCCGTAGCACTACAGAGTCTGAGCAAACCATTCTTGATGCTTTGCGCTGGTTGGGACTTGATTGGGATGAAGGTCCAGATGTGGGTGGAGAATATGGTCCGTACCGTCAAAGTGAGCGAGGCGATATATACACTAATTACGCAATGGAATTAGTTGAAAAAGGCCATGCTTTTTATGCGTTTGAAACGCCAGAAGAGCTTGACCAAATGCGCGTAGAACAAAGAGAGCAAGGCCTACCACAAAAGTATGATGGTCGTGCTTTGTTATTATCAGAAGAAGAAATACAGGCCAATCTAAAAGCTGGCAAACCTTATGTGATTCGCATGAAAGTACCTGATGAAGGTACGTGTGTTGTGAAAGACAAACTACGAGGTGATATAGAAATTGCTTGGAGCCAAGTGGACATGCAGGTTTTATTAAAAGCCGATGGCATGCCAACATATCATCTTGCGAATGTTGTTGATGACCACTTAATGAAAATAACACATGTTATTCGTGGTGAGGAATGGATAAATTCAGCTCCAAAACACATGTTGCTATATCAATACTTTGGTTGGGAAATGCCAGAGTTATGTCATATGCCTTTATTGCGTAACCCAGATAAATCAAAACTGTCGAAACGTAAAAACCCGACCAGTATTTTGTACTATCAACGCATGGGGTATTTGGCGGAAGCGGTTGTGAATTATCTTGGACGTATGGGATGGTCAATGCCAGATGAAAGGGAAAAGTTCTCATTACAAGAAATGATCGAACATTTTGATATTCAGCGAGTTTCTTTAGGTGGCCCAGTCTTTGATGTGGAAAAATTAAGCTGGCTCAATGGGCTTTGGCTTAGAGAAGAGTTAACGTCAGAGCAGTTTGCAGAAAAATATGTAGAATGGGGGCTGAATGCTAACTACCTTATGCCTATTATTCCGTTAATTCATTCACGAGTTGAAACCTTCTCGGATGTTGCAGATGTAGCAGGTTTCTTTTTGCAGGGAATGCTAAACCCAGAAGAGAGCGATTTTGTTGATATTAAAATGGAGCCAGAAATTTTACGTAAGGCATTACAGTTTTCACTTTGGCGTTTAGAAGCACTACGTGTATGGGAAAAAGACGCTATTTTCTCTGAGCTTAAATCCCTTGCCCAACAAATGGATATCAAGCCTAAAGATTTCTTTGCTCCCTTATTTGTTGCCATTTCTGGGTCGACAGCGTCTGTTTCGGTATTTGATTCAATGGCCATTCTTGGTCCTGATATCTCCAGAGCTAGAATCAGACAAGCTGTCGATGTGGTAGGTGGTCCTTCGAAAAAGGAAATGAAACGTTGGGAAAAAGAGTTTGCTGTATTAGCTAACTAATTGTTGTAAACAACAGCATTTTGATAAATATAAAAAAAACCAGCCAACAGGCTGGTTTTTTTTGCATCAGCAACATGCTGTTACTCTGTTTTAAATACTTTCGTTTTATCGTTTAATTGATCAACTAAAGAATGAATTTGCGTTGTGTTCGTCGCAATAGTATCGATTGAGTTTGTATCTACCTGCAACTGTTGAGCAATCGCATCCATTTCTTCACTCATATGTACCGCGGTTTTCGCAACTTCTTGGATAGAGTGGGCCATTTCACTTGCAGCAGTTGAACCTGCTTGGGCTTGAGCTTCTATTTCATGCATTGCTGTACCGGCTTTTTCTCCATATTCTTCAATGAGAGTTAAGTTTTCTTGACCACTTTGCATGGTTGTAATTGCAGTTGTGGTTGAGCTTTGAATAGTATGGACAATATCAGTAATTTTTGATGTTGCTTCTACGGTTTTTTCTGCTAGGGATCTTACTTCATCTGCTACAACAGAAAAGCCTCGGCCAGCTTCACCGGCACGGGCCGCTTCAATTGCAGCATTAAGGGCTAGAAGGTTGGTTTGATTGGCAAGGTCATTAATCATACCAATAACTTCATCTATATCTGTAGAAAGTTGCCCCAATTCGTTCAATTGTTGACTGGTTTGGTTAACTACTTCCACTGTACGTCCAAGGCTATCAAGGGCAACTTTAATGGTTTCTGCGCCATTCTGGGCAGATTTATAGGTGCCTTGAGCCTGTGAGCTTAAGTTATTTGTTGTGTCTGCAATATTGGAAATCGTTGTCGAAATCTCTTCAGTTGCTGTTGCAAGAGAATTGGTTTGAACGTTAACAGACTTGTTACTATCAGCAATATCAACAACGGCAATATTTAGTTCGTTGACCATCTTATTGACGCTAGTTGAGGTTCCAACGACATCACCGATGACCGAACTAAGGCCAGATGTCATTTTATTTACCGAGCCGCAAAGCTGATCAAACTCGTCATTACGCTTACTATTGATAGGTAAACGTGCGGTTAAATCGCCTTCTTCTACCTTGGTTAGGTCTACAATAATTTGATTTAACGTAACGTTGACACTTCTACCGATCGTAATCATTAAAGCACTCGCTAAAATGGTTACTAAAATACTGACAAATATTAAAGTGTAACTTGCGCCCGTTGAACTTGATTCTGCTTCTTCAGAAGCGAGTGATACTAGTTCACTTATGTAGTCTGATGCGGTTTGTTTATTAGTAAAAAACGACTCCTTCTGAGAGGCGAAGTCGGCTTCAGCTTGTTGGACTTTTTGGTACTGGTTTGCAAAATCGTTTACTGATTTAAAGTAGGTTTTAATCGTTTCGCCATATTGGTCTTCCAAACCAAATGTGACGATACGCTTGTAAAATACATCATATTTTTCAGTGAAGAGTGCTTTGTTTGCTTCTGTAGGATCAAAGATATATTGTTTTTGAGCTTCACTAGCAGGTAAAAAATCTTGTTTTAATAAACTTAAAAATGAAATACTTTCTAACACAGCCTCACTGTATTTGCCTATCTCGCCCATCAAACCTGAGTTAATGTCTAGGCCGGCAACTTTTTGTTCATTCACTAATATTGTTAGAGTATCGAAATAACCTATCGCACTTTCTTTTGTGGCTGTTAAGAGGCGTTTTCCTTCTTCTGATTCGATAGTAGTAAGGCTGTTGTCTAACAGTTCTGAAAAGCGTTGTTTTTCATTTTCGATCTCAGTTAGACTGGACTCGTAGTTGTCATTATTAATCGATTGGGCTTGCTCATATCGCTCCATCATAGCTAAAGCAATGGTGTTGATGTTCCCTTCGGTATTTAACAAAGACTGTAATCTATTTGACGCTTGTTGTTGGGTACTTAAACCATTTAATGCGACGAGTGCAACAACAACAAAACCGATAATACTTGAGAAAAGTAAGGTGATGAGTTTTGCTTTAAAGCTAAAGTGTTTCAACATAAAAGGTTACCCGTTCCAATCTTATTATTTTTGAATATGCTTTCTCTATTAACCCCTAAATCCTATATTAATTATTACTGTCAATCCATTATTTGCACGCTAATGTACTTATTGTTTAGAGCATTTATATTTGATGAACTTCAAAATGAATAGTATTCATTCTCTTACCAATGTACTGGACCGTACCAGTATATCTAGAAATGCCGGTAGCCGTAAATTCAAACTTAAAAACACGTTTAATGTTCAATTGACCTCGATCCCAAATTGGAAATGTATGATGAATTGAAATTGTGTCATCTAAAAGCTGTAAATCCATTGCTTGGCATTTTTGCTTTACTTGAACAAGAGCAAGTTCTTTGACTGCTTTTCCATGCCACCAAAGAGTAACAAGGCCACTGACGAAAAGGAGTAAAATAATATCAGTTAGTTGAAGAGTCATATTACTTGTTGAGTTTACTTTTTAACTATTTACTTTTTAACTACAGAGGATGATATATAAATGGATTACAGGTTTATCTTCAAGTGGTTATTGTATGAAATATAAAAAACGCAGGCAGTCTGGTAGGAGAAGTTAGACTGCCTGCGTGCTTTACGCGATAAACCTAATGAAATAAAAATCCACAATGATGTAAGGCTAATTTGGTCATTCGGGGCAGCGAATGAGTGGAGATCCAAATTGTGAGTCGTTTACCTTATTTATATCAAAGTGCTAGTCATAGATTGTTTATTCCATTTCAGCCATCATTTCTGCGTAAAGTTGGATGACCCACTGTTCTACACGTTCGTCAGTGAGTTCAAACTGTTGATCTTCATCGATACCTAAACCAATGAAATGATCTTTACCATTAATACATGCTCTTGAAGCCGTAAAATCATAACCTTCTGTTGACCATTGGCCAATGAAGGTTGCACCAGAGCTCTGGAGCTTTTCGTACATCCAGCCCATAGCATCCAAGAAATAATCGGCATAACCAAACTGGTCACCAAGGCCGTATAGAGCAATTAATTTTCCTTTTAAATCTAGCTCGGTCAGTTCATTTTCTAAATCTTCCCAGTCTGATTGAATCCCCCCAAAATCCCATGTTGGAATACCAAGAATGAGAAAGTCATACTGGGTTAGGGTATTGGCATCAATATCACTGATGTTAAATATCTCTGTTGCCTGACCAAGTTCTGACCATTGCTTTGCAATTTTATTTGCAACTTCTTCTGTATTGTTTGTATCTGTTCCATAAATGATGGCGATGGGTGTAGCAAGTGACACGTCACTCTCCTAATAATACATGGCTTGTAGTTAGCGCCTTTTAATGAATTCTAAATGTTAGAAGCGGAGCCAAAGAGTTTAATGTACTTGTCCATATTGCGCAGTGGGCACACCAAAATGTTGCATGAATAATGTTTCTAACTGGGTTTCTGAGAAACCTGTTTTCTTTACAATATCCAGCTTTGTATAGCCTTCTGTTCTTAACATTGCTGCTGCTCTTTTTAGGCGAACTTGATTTCGATATTGAGTAACAGTTTGTCCTACTAAATGATGAAAGCTTAGTTCTAGGGCTGTTACACTCAAGCCTGCCTGATGAGCAAAATCCTTTACATCTTTGGTAAGTCCAGCATCTGTTTCCAGCAGATTTTGAACATTGAACAGTTTACTTTGGCAATCCGCACAGGACAACATGTGTGTAAGTATTTGAACTTGCTCTAACACTAAAAAAATAAATGCGTAAATGTCTCCCATTAAACGTAAACGTCTTTGAGGAGACAAAACCAATAACGGTGTTGCAGATGTTATCAGCTCCGATGTAACTGGAATCGTTAAAATGCTGCTATTTTTTGCTGCTAACTTATGAATTGACCTTGTTAGATAATTAATACAATTTTCTGTACTTTCATTTAACGCTTGAGCTAGCAAGTAAGGTTGTATCTGTATTTGCAAAAGGCTCTTAGTTTCACCTGCTCGAACAGTAAATGACCCGCTTGTTTTTGACGGAGAGTAGGTGACATGTAGTGAATCATAGGAATGGCCATTGCTAACGGCTTTGTTAGCAAGGAGCGAAATATAAATTCCCTTAGTTATAGACTCAGTAAAGGTAACATCTTTTTTGCAAGAAATTTCTTGAATGATAAAGGTTAAACCATGAGTCACTTCAATGCAGCGCTTGTAGCCAGACAAACTGTTTGTGTAAGTAGGGAGAACTTTACCCTGACTGTCGTACAGGTTTTCCATGGCCAATTGCATTACTGTCAACCTTTCTATATTTGATAATGGTTATTATTTATAAATTGGTTTTATTTTAAATGCAAGTGATTCTCATTATTTTTTTAAAACTTGCTTTTGAAGTTAATAAAGTCTTTACGCTTACAGCTTGACGAGAATTTTACTCCTCTATATAGTAAAAAAATAAACATATGATGTTTTTGTTTTTGCTATATGTAAACGCTATATACGAAAGTCATAAAAAATGTAGAGACGGACATGAATACAATAAAAAAAATGTACATCGATGGTCAGCTTGTAACGAGTAGTGAAATATTTGACGTAATTAACCCAGCAAATGCAGAGGTTGCAGGAACCATTGCCTGGGGAAATAAAGATGATGCTGAAAGGGCTTTAATTTCTGCGCAAGAAGCATTTAAAAGTTGGTCTAGGTTACCAGTTGAAGAGCGTGCCCAATGGATGCGAAAGCTACGTGAAGCTATAGCGAAGAAAAAAGAGTATTTGTGCGAGTGCATCCATATTGAAATGGGGAAAAGTTGGGCTTCAGCACAAGAAGACTTTAGTATGCTGTTAGACAGTTTAGATTTTTATGCAAATTGTATTCATAACTTCAAAGCAGAGAGATTTGCAGATAAAGGTGGAGATTACCAACATACGATGGTTTATGAACCAGTTGGCGTGGCTGTTGCCTTCTTGGCATGGAACTTTCCTTTACTTAACTTGGCTTATAAGCTTGGCCCTGCTATGGCCGCGGGCTGTCCCATTGTTGTTAAACCTTCTTTTAAAACGCCATTATCTGCTTATGCTGTGGGAGAAATATGTGCAGAAATAGGGTTACCTGCGGGCGTAATAAATATTGTCTGTGGAGAAGATGGCGAGATTGGCGATACTCTTTCTAAATCCAAAATTCCAGCGTTAATTACTCTAATTGGTTCAACTCAGACCGGTTTGCATGTAATGAAAACCGGCGCAACTTCAATTAAGCGCTACTCTATGGAGTTAGGCGGGAATGCACCCGCTATTGTCTGTGCTGATGCAGATCTTGATATCGCTGCCGATGTCATTTGTAGTGTTAAATATTCGAATGCAGGTCAAGTGTGTGTTACTCCGAATAGAGTCTTTGTAGATAAGAGCATTGCTGCTGAGTTTACCGATAAAATTCTTGCAAGAACAAAATCTATTAAAGTTGGCTTTGATCGTCATAGTGACGTGGATATGGGGCCCGTAATAGATCAAGCTGCTTGGCAACGAATTGACCAAATTGTTCAACAAGCCGTTCGAGATGGCGCTAATGCGTTAATCGGAGGTGGTTATCCAGAAGGCTTTGAGAATAGCTGCTTCTATGCCCCAACTATCTTAAACAATATCGATGAATCGATGGCTGTTTATCGCCAAGAAATATTTGGCCCTGTTATTAGCCTTATAGAGTTTTCATCAGAAGACACGGTACTAGAACAAGCAAATGATACCGAGGCAGGTTTATCGTCTTTTATTTTTACAAGAGACACTGAAAAAGCAGAGCGGTTTGCCAAGCAACTGCGCTTTGGTGAAGTGCAAATAAATGGCATTAAATATGCGATTGATCTTATGCATGGCGGAATGAAACAGTCTGGTATTGGTTGTGACTGTTCCGAGCTTGCTTTGCATGATTATTTAACCCCAAAGCGCATTTCCAGAGCCCTCTAGTGTTAGGTAGCGGTATTTCATATAGAAACTTTTTTGCAACAAACTAGAGCTCTTTCATGCCGTATGAGTTGTTTGAAACAGCGGTAAAAATTTTGCCATATTTTAAACATCATATTTTTATTTAGATTCGTTCTTTGGGTGTTTTTGAACCAACTATTTACCGAGTAAATTCGAACAAATGAATGCAAAACCAATGTGCATTTTGAGGATTAAAACGAGTGAAAATTACAAAAATTATAAGTCATGTATTGCAATATGACCTTGAAGAAGAGCTGGGGTATTCTCAACAATATTACACAAAACGTACAGCGCACTTAGTTGAAGTTCGTACTGATATTGGCGTGACTGGCTGGGGTGAATGCTTTGGCGGTGGTGATGTGGCACTGGCAAATCAGACGATTGTTGAGAAAGTGATTCAACCTATGGTTTTGGGGATGAATCCACTGGATCGCGAAGTCATTTGGCACAAAGTATATAACTTATTAAGAGATCACGGACAAAAAGGCATGCCAATTCAGTCTCTATCTGGCGTGGATATTGCCCTTTGGGATATTGCTGGCAAGGTGCACGATGTACCTGTTTATCAATTGCTTGGGGGAACTTTTCGAGATCGAATACCAGTTTACGGTTATGGGATGATGTTACAGCGTTTTCCTGATCTTGCTGAACGTTTTGCGAAAGAAAGTGCTGACATTGTTACTGGTGGTTTCAAGGCCATGAAAATGAAAATAGGTCTAGGAATTCGAGAGGACATTCAATTAGTTGAAGCAGTTAGAAAATCCATTGGCGACGATATACGTTTAATGGTTGATGCAAACCACGCTTACACAGCAAGAGAAGCCATTCCTCTAGGCCGTGAACTAGAACAACTAGGTGTGGAGTGGTTTGAAGAACCTGTGGCCTCTGAAGATCATCAAGGCTATAGAGACTTATGTGAAGCGCTTGATATGAACATTGCTGGAGGAGAAGGGGAATTCACTCGTTGGGGTTTTCGAGATTTAATTAAAGGTCGCTGTGTGGATGTTTTACAGCCAGAAGTGTGTGCTTTAGGAGGGATAACAGAGTATCAAAAAGTGGTGGCGTTATCGACAGCGCATTTTGTTCCTATCGTTAATCATGTATGGGGATCCGCCATTGCTGTTGGCACTAATTTACATCTAGTGGCTGCACTGCCAGATCTGCCTGGTGCGGCTCACCCCGTTCAACCTATGCTGGAATATGATACAACCCCCAATCGATTCCGAGAAGAGCTGTTGCAAGAACCATTAAATATTCAGCAACAAGTGAAAGAAAGTGGCGGTACTGTTAACTTGCCACAAGGTCCAGGTTTAGGGATTGAGCCTGATTTAGATTTCATAGCACACTTTTCGGTGAAGAAGGAGCGACTTTAACTTTAATCTTAGTTATGAAATGTTAAAAATTATTGACTATCCAAAGATCCTATATTTATATAAAGGATATGAGTGAATTAATTTATTATGATTTAAAACGCAGTGTGGGAATGGCCCCAAGCCTCTCAACTCAAGTTGCACGTGAACTTGGACGTCGAATTGTCTCTGGCTCATATGAAGCTGGTAGTCTTATTGATGACGAGAATGCATTAACTCGACGTTACCAAGTCAGTAAGGTTGTTGTTCGTGATGCTGTCAAAATACTTGTCGGCAAAGGAATGTTAGATGTAAGACGAGGAATAGGCACACGAGTTCGTCCGCGCAGTGAATGGGTTTTGCTGGATGATGACGTATTGGCTTGGCATTTATCAGCGCCAGTTAATGAAGACTTTTTAAAGCAATTAATAGATATCCGTCTGACGTTTGAACCGAAGGCTGCACGCTGGGCTGCTGAGAGAGCAACAGAAGAGGACATGGTAAAGATTCATTCCGCTTATGAAAAAATGGAAGGTGAGAATGGCACAGTAGAAAACTTCGTTATTGCCGATGCGTTATTCCATCAAACCATTTTAAGAGCGGCTCATAATGAATTTTTGAGTGCTATGGAAGGGGTTGTTTACTCTGCTTTATTAGTCAGTATTAGAGTAACAAACATGGACCCTAGGGATAACTCCGAGACAATTGACTTCCATCGTGCGGTTTATGAGGCGATTGTTGCTCGTGATGGTGATCAAGCAGAAAATTTAACTCACCGCCTACTAGCCGACGCAAATCAACGTTTGCAAAAACACTTTTCATAAGCTGTTTTCTGTATTTCTACTCTTTTAATTTGGGCACAAACAATCTAAATGTTTATCATTAAGGTTGTTTTTGTTCTGCGTACTTTAAAAGCTACATGCCCGTATCAAAGTTTCTGTATTCGCCTTTTTAGTGATTCTTCTGACAGTTTTTAATGAATTAAAGGTTAAATCGATTGCATAACCTATTAAAAATATGGTTTAGTACAACTTAGTTTAAACATATGATGTATATTATTTTCATAATAATAAAAGCATTTTATGTCTCATAAGTTTGAAGATGCCATAACATGGTATTTTCTACCAAAGTTGGTAATACAGCTGAGCTGCTCTAATGAGCTTCAACGAAAAAAATAATAAGGTTGGGTATCATAATGAAAAAAACAAAGCTAACAGGGGTTGCCCTTTCTTTAATGATTGCATCTTCTGCAATCGCAAAAAATGTCACATTGGAAGTTACGGCGTGGAAAGGAAACGAAGCTGAGCCAGCGGGTTTTGGTACGTTGTTACCAAAATTTCATGCTGAAAATCCAAATATTAAAATAGAGTTAAACTACATTAGTCGGGGAGACACAAATGTGGTTTTGCCTCCTAGATTACAAAGCGGCAAAAACGCACCAGATATTATGATGGTTGATATGCCATTAGTTAAGGTCTGGGGAGATGCCGGTTTGTTAAAAGATCTTGGTACTGATAGCTCATGGTTTAATAATGTGCTTCCTTCGATTAAAAATTCTTTAATATCCAATAACGCTTTATATGTTCAGCCTATCGAAGTCGTTGGCTTAGGTAACTTTGTTAACCTTGATTTATTGGCAAAAGCAGGTATTAGTGAACCTCCTAAAACCATCGATGATCTTTTAACAGCCTGTCAAAAACTTGATGCAAAAGGCATTGTGCCTATGCTGTTCTCAGCAGGACTATCTGGCTCTATGTTTGTTGTCGCGAATGGTATTGATTTAAGTGATGCTGAGCCGTGGGCATTAGGAAGTGGCCAATCTAAGTTTGCAGATAATCAAGGTTTTAATAAATCGTTAGATATAACTCGACAGTTAATTGATGCAAACTGTTTCGACCCTAAATTACAGGCGGGTTTAGACCCTTGGACAACGTCTTTAACAGAATTTCGTTCAGGAAATGTTGCAATGTTGCCCCAGGGAGCTTGGAACATGAAGGCGTTTGACGAGCAAGAAGGGCTGAATTATGTATTTACTTCTTTACCTAGTAATCAAACAACAGGCATTGCCTTGGATACTTTTGCCATGGGGTGGGCCATTAGTAGTACGACCAAACATAGTGAAGAAGCACAACTCTTTTTAGACTTTTTCTCTCGTGATGAAAACCTTGCCATTCTACTGAAAGAAGACTCAGGCTATAGCCCTTATAGTAATGGCACTAGTGGGTTGTCTAGTTTAGCGCAAGGTTATAATGATGCTCGTGATGCAGGAAATATTGTTATGTGGCCTGTATATATGAATCATTGGCCAGCAACTATGGAAGCTGCAACCATTGATGGTGTTGCCAGCTTATTACTCAAACCATCAATGGACAATGAAGACATATTGGAAGTTTGGGATGAAGTGGTTGAAGATAGCCTGTAAGTAACTCTTCGTTAACCTATAACACAGAATTGGAGACATTTGAGTCACACTTTACAGGTTTAAAAGCTAGTTAATTGTTAACCGTATAGTGTGACCTTGTCTCTCTCTGTTTATAAATATTCTCTAATTGCTACCAAGGAAGACTTATCAAATGTCACAGTTAAACGACACAAGTTTGTTAGATACTCTAGGAGAGACAGTTGAAAATTAAATCCATCTATCTTTTCACTTTGCCAGCATTGCTGGTTATGTTGATATTTTACTTATACCCTATCGCGCTATCTTTTAAGATGAGTTTTACTGACTTTACGGGAGTCGGTATTGCGAATGATGTTGGTTGGAAAAACTATGATCGAATTTTTTCCCGTCAACGATATCTTGATGCAATTCAAATTACTTTTACCTTCTCGTTTATTGTTGTCATTATTCAAAATTTAATTGGTTTATTTTTTGCTGCCTTACTTTTCAAAATGCCTACGATACGTAACTTTTGTCGTGCAGCGTTATTTACGCCTTCAATGATGTCGTTTGTGATTGTCGGCTACGTATGGCAGTTTATTTACTCCCCTTATAATGGCGGATTAAACAGTTTGCTTGGCTCTATTGGGCTAGAAAGTCTCCAACATACTTGGCTAGGTGACCCTTCAACTGCTTTATTTGCTATTACGGCAACTCATATTTGGATGTTTGTTGGCTATTCTTGTGCCATTTTTTTGGCTGGTTTTGCTAATATTCCCGCTGATATTCAAGAAGCTGGTAGGCTGGATGGAGCAAGTGCATGGCAGCGTTTCAGGTATCTAGAACTTCCTTTATTGGCGCCTAGCATCACCATCAATATTGTCCTCTCTACCATAGGGACACTAAAGACGTTTGAATTGCCTTTTATTATGACTGGTGGAGGTCCGGTTGGGTCAACTCGTACGCTTAGCCTTGAAATTATGCAAAACCTATTTGGGCAATATAAATTTGGTTTTGCGGGAGCGCTTTCTATTGTCATGCTGATTGTCATTATTTTCATTGTATTTTTCTTAAACCGCTTCTTAAAAAATAAAGAGGACAATCTATGAATACTCAACTTACCTCTTTAACGAAAATACGCAGAAAAGTAACCTTCTCATTAGCACAAACTGGAGTGTTTTTATTGGTAATTGGCATGTTAATGCCAGTGATCTATATGTTGATAATGTCTTTTAAAACCAGTGCTGAAATTGCCGAAAGCCCTTTAGGTTTGCCTTCACAATTATATTTAGGGAACTACATTAAAACATTGGAAAGCATGAATTACATAAGTAGTGTTATGAATTCACTTGGTATTACATTGTCAGTAACAGTGCTGGTGGCGTTTTTAGGTGCATTAGCAGCTTACCCCTTGGCAAGAAAAACAGGGCGCTTTTCACGCTGGTTTATTATGTTAGTTGCTTTGGGGTTGGCTACGCCTAGCTTTGTGAATATCACCCCAGTGTATGTGATTTTTCGAGAACTTGGCTTATTAGATACATATTTAGGAATTATTATTGTTTTTACAGCGCTCAACTTACCGTTTGCAGTATTTTTCTATACAGGGTTTATTGCAGCCATTCCAAGAGAACTTGATGAAGCAGCCATGTTAGACAACTGTTCTGAGTGGCAAATTTTCTGGCATGTTATTCGTCCTTTATTGAGACCTGCGACAGCAACATTATCTTTGTTCGTTATGCTAATGGTCTGGAATGATTTTATTTATCCTCTTTTATTATTAACGGATAAAAGTAAATTCACGGTGATGATAGAAGTGTATCGATTTGTCGGTAACCGTAATATTGAACCTGATATGCTGTTTCCAGCAGCGGTATTGGGCTCATTACCATTATTAGCATTGTTTGTTGTGTTTCAGAAACGTATTCTTGCTGGTGTTACAGCAGGGGCAGTTAAATAATAATGTTGTAGTTGAATGGGCCGTAAGTTATATAAGCGAAAAAGAACGTAAAAAGGTCACGCCAATACTGGTACTAAATAACGACATCAATGTTGTAAGTACAATAATATTGGCAGCCAAACCTGAGTTGCCTCCCATTGAGCGAACGACGATATAACTTACGGAGGCCGTAGGGGCTGATGACATTAAAAAGATCACCCCTAATTCGATACCTCGAAAACCAAATAAAAAGGCACTGAATGTTAAAATAAAAGGAATAATAATTAGCTTACCGACACTGGCCAAAATTGACAGATTCATGCCTTTTTTAATGGCTTGGAAATTTAATGTTGCGCCAGCACAGAGTAGGGCTAAAGGCAATGTCATTTGAGCAAAATAAGTCCCTGTTTTAATTAGCGTTTCTGGTAATTTGATTGCTGCGCTTGAAACAAGTAATGCTGCTAAAATGCTTAAAATAAGAGGGTTTTTTCCAATGCTCTTAATGGTATTTAGCAAGTTTACGTCTTTGTTTAATGAATGATTTAAAGTGACGACGGACAGAATATTAAAGAGAATTGTGACGCCAGCTAAATAGAGAGAAACCACTGCAAAAACGGCATCACCATAAGCATTAACACAATATGCTAACCCAATAATTCCCATATTTGACCGAAAGGCACCTTGTACAACAACGCCTCTGTCTTGTTTCGAAGTAACCAAGTACCTCGCCATTATTTCGAACAGCAGATAAGTTACAAAAACTGCAATAACGCCAAACAAAACTAATGAAAAGTTAACACTGCTACTAAGATCTGTTTTTAAAATGCTAATGAAAAGTAGAGCAGGTAAGGTAATGTTAAAAACCAGTTTGGATGATACGTCAATAAAATTGTCGTTAATCACTCTAAGCTTATTAAGAATCAAACCTAAAAAAATGATAAAGAAAATAGGTAACGTAATAGAAAGGGAAAAATTAAAAACGCTAATAAAGTCAGTCAATGGTATACTTCCATATCACTTATATCAGGAATAAACGACAATTTATCCCTGATAGTTAATTGCCACGAATGATTATGTTATGACTTTACACACAGCGTAGAAATAATATGATCAGTCGCTATTTTCAAACCGATATCCAGCACCATAAACAGAATGAATGACATTAAGTTCTGGCGCTATCAAGGCGATTTTTTTGCGTAACTTTTTAATATGACTATCAATCGTTCTGTCACTAACAACACGGCTATCATTGTAAATGCGGTTCATGATAGCTTCACGACCAAATACTTTACCAGGTTCACTAATAAGTAATTGTAGAAGCTGAAATTCAACGGTCGTGAGATCGATTAATTCGCCTTTGTATGTTGCTCTTAAACGGTCAACACTCAGTTCGAATTCAGACGTTTCTTCTTTATTTGTTTCACTCTCAAAACTGATTCGTCTCAAGTTAGCTTTAACTCGAGCAACCACTTCCCGAGGGCTGTAAGGTTTGCAGACATAGTCATCTGCTCCCATTTCTAACCCTAAAAGGCGATCAATTTCCTCTACTTTTGCGGTTAGCATAATGATAGGAATATTGCTGAATGCTCTAATTTGCTTGCAAACTTCGATGCCATCCAACCCTGGTAACATTAAATCTAATAGAATTAAGTCAACATTGTGATTTTGGACGTACTCGACAACAGTATCACCTCGATCTAAATGATGATTGTCATAGCCTGCTTGTGTTAAGTAAGCGGTTAATAATTCTGCTAATTTGTGTTCGTCTTCAACAACTAATATATTGCTCATAATCTTATTTATTTTCCTGCTGTAGTTGTTTGGTTACCTTATCATTATACGGTTGGCAATACTATTTTAATGCCTACGCCACCTTTAGGTGAATTGTAGGCACTAATTTGCCCTTGATGTCCTTCAATAATACTACGACAAATTGAAAGTCCTAAGCCGCGGCCACCACTGCTGCGATTACGTGAACATTCGGCACGGAAAAATCGGTCGAATATTTTTTCAATGTCTTCTTCATTCAATCCTGGGGCGGAGTCTTCCAATATTACGGTGGTGAAGCCATTAGAACATTGGGTGGCAATGGCTAATTCTCCTGGTGCATTAGTGTACTTTAATGTGTTGCTCATTAGATTTGAAAAAACTTGAGCTAACCTATCCGCATCGCCAATAATAGGAATAGACTTTTTCTTGTTCGTTTCGAACGAAAGCTTTAAACCGGCATCATCGAAGCTTCTTTGCATACTGTTGATAGTTTGCTCAAGTATAGTGACCAAGTCAGTATCTTCCATTTTGTAACTCATACTGCCTGTATCATGCATTGATAGCTGGTTTAAGTCGTCAATTAATCGACCTAAGTGAACGGTTTCTTGGAAGAGAGAGTTTAAACTTTCTGGGGTAACCTTAATTATACCGTCTTGCATTGCTTCGATTTCTCCTCGCAATATCGCTAACGGTGTTCTTAACTCGTGCGCAGTATCTGCAACCCAGCGTTTTCTAGCTTGTGAGCTATTCTCTAGGGTGCTTGCTAAGTGGTTTAAATCAAACGCAAGTTGGCCTAACTCGTCGGCATATTTACTTCTAATTCGGGTGTCATAGTTACCAGAGGCAAGGCGTCTAGTTGCTTGGCTCATTTCACAGATAGGCTGACTCAAGAGTTTGGCTAGCCACCACGTAATGAATGCTGCAATCGTTAGTACAAAGGCTGCAATTAATAAAAAGGCCTCTCCCTGTTGCTTCATAAATTTTAAGTTATGATCTTGCAAAATACTGTTGAGTGGACGCAAACCAATATAACCAATTAAACGACCATCTAGGTAAACTGGCTTTGTGGTTGCTTTAGAAAAAGAGAGATCACCAATCAGAGGCTCTTGGTGTTTGTTGTATAGTAGAAAGCGTTTGCGGTAACTCTGCGAAGGGTAAATTAAATCTAAGTTAGGTGTAGAAGGCGGTGGTGCTAAACTCGTTTTGCCTAATTGCTTTTTATACCATTTAGTTGCAAGTTCACTTTCATAAATTAAGAAATCCCAATTATCGTAATAATAATAAAGATAACCTGAGCGTGTAGCCATCTGCTGTAAGTAAGATTTGTCCTGTTGTGATGTGTAGTTGAAAAAGCCTTGATCAAAACTCCACAAAGAAACCTGCCACATACAGCCAATAATAATAATGTTATTAATCGCAAAAATTAAAAACAGCTTATATTTTAGTTTCAACGCATAAAACAGTTTTTTCATATTCTCTATAAACAGAAATTAGTATTTATATAAGAATACGTGTTTTATTCTCTGCAATACAGTTTTGCTTGTGTAAATAAAGTGGAACAACTTTGACACTTTACTGAGTTGTTCGTCTAGTGCTCACGGAATCCAGCAAATAAAAAATAGAGTGATATGGAATGTTTCCATGTTCGCTTAAGCCAATTTCACATGTTCGACTAGACGAAACGCCTCTTTTACACTCTGCTGGAATCTGTTTTTGCAAAGGCGATAGAGCACTTCTATTTAACTCAGGCAGTGAGAAACCCTTATCACCAGCAAAGCCACAGCAGGTTATTTCTTCAGGAATAATCACGTTGTTACTAAGTTGTTGAGCAAGATGCTGCATGCTAGCCGCTAAACCGCTTTTGGTCGTGCTACAGGTAATATGCAAACTAATGCATTCATCTGTTGGTGTAATATCCAATTTAGGTACGAGTTTTTCTAACGCGAACTTAATCGGATCGTAATAGGTAAGTGAGGAATTTTGCCCTTCTTCATAATTACTGAAGCAGGGGCTTGTATCAAAGAGAATTGGCCATTTTCCTTTTTCGGATGCCTTGAATAGTTCTGAATGAAGCTGATCTTGCTTCTTGCTTGCCGTGTCAAAAAAGCCTTTGCTCTTAAAAGGCATCCCACAACATAGATCTGACAAATTATTGGGCGTAACAACTTCGTAGCCCGCTTTTTCCAAGAGGTTGATAGTAAGCTCTGTGAGAGTACGTTGATCTTGTTGTTGAGGGTCTATCCCCATGGTTCGATTGACGCAAGAAGGGAAGTAGACAACTTTTCCTTGGGTGTGTTTTTTGTCTGTTGTTGATGTTTCTACATCCTTTAAGTGGATGGCATTATGTCGTGTTGGTATTTTCCAACGATTTGCCGCAGGCGTATTAGGGCGCCACTCTCCAACCATATTGTTGGTTAACATATTTGTCGCTTTTACTGCTTTTTTCATGAGTTTATTGCCGATGACCTTTCGCCCTAAATTTGCGGCATCTAGTCCTAGTTTTGATGCTTTAGTCACACTTGAAAAGTGATTTGCTACCCAGTCAGCTTTATTTTCATGCTCGACATTTTGAGAATGCCTGAACCAACGTGTTAGATCACCTGTGTTTATGCCAACTGGGCAAACTGTGCTACACAATCCACAGGCTGCACATGAATCAATTCCTTGGTATTGATAGTCCTTTTCTAAGAGAGAAAGTCTTGCTTGATCTGTTTCAGTGTTTTTTAAACGACTCATTTCCCTTGCGATAACAATGCGTTGTCTTGGAGTTAATGTTAAGTTCTTTGAAGGGCAACTAGGCTCACAAAAACCACATTCAATACACGGATCAACAAGCTCGTGAGCTGCTGGCATAGGTTTGATGTTGCTCACATGAATGTTGGCGTTTTCGTTAAGAATTACGCCAGGGTTTAGAATATTTTTCGGATCAAAAAGCTGTTTGATGTCTTGCATGATGCGATAGGCTTGTTGTCCCCATTCTAATTCAACAAAAGGTGCCATATTTCGTCCTGTACCATGCTCTGCTTTTAATGAGCCTTGATATTTGCCAACCGTAAGGCTCGCTACGTCTTGCATCAGACCATCGTAGCGCTCTATGTCTGATTCAGTATTAAAAGATTGCGGGAAAACGAAGTGAATGTTGCCCTCAAGAGCATGACCAAAAATAACCGCTTCGTTGTATGACCATTTTTTAAAGAGAGTATGTAGATCATTAACGGCATCAGCAAGTTGCTCTACAGGGTAGGCGACATCTTCAATAATCACTGTGCTACCGACTTCTCTTACGGCGCCAACAGCTGGAAAAATACCTTTTCGAATTGACCAATATTGTGCGCATAGAGAGGCATCTTTACTAAATTGGTATGGTATGCACGGTGGCGATGCTTTCTCGGTTAGTGTGGCTGAAATATCCGCTATTTTTTGATCCAATGACTGATCGTCAATGGCGTGGGTTTCGATGAGAAGTGCGGTGCAGCCCTCGGGAAGTTGGTCGATAACACCAATCATCGGTGCAGTATTTTTTACCGATTTCAAGGCTGGCCAATCCATTAACTCAACAGCATCAACTGGGCTGCTTTTTATTGCTGAAACGGCCTGACAGGCGGACTCAACGCTGTTAAAGAAAATAAGAGCAGAAGCTTTGTGTTTGCTATCATGGATTGTGTTGTATTGAATACTGGAAATAAAACCAAGAGTCCCTTCAGAACCAATCATTAAATGTTCTAGTATTTTGATCGGATCATGAAAATCGATTAGAGAATTAAGCGCATAACCTGTTGTATTTTTCAGGCGGTATTTGTGTTTGATTTTTTCTTTTAAAGCAGGTGTGTCGTGAACTTCTTTAGACAGTTTTGTTAATCCCTCTAATAAAGAGGAATGAGATTTTCTAAATGCTTCTACCGATTGCTCGTCACCTGTATCTAAGGTTGTGCCATCAGACAACACAAGTTGAATCGAATCGACTGTGTGATAAGTGTTGTTGGCTGTGCCACAGCACATGCCAGAAGCATTGTTTGCTGCTATACCGCCTATTTTTGCTGTATTGATAGAAGCTGGATCAGGTCCAATTCTGCGACTAAAAGGCGCTAAAATTTTATTAACTTTGGCGCCAATAAGACCCGGTTGCACACGAATTTTATGACCGTTATCGATAATGTCATAGTCTTGCCAATCGTTGCCTAACGAGACAAGAATATGATCTGTAATCGCCTGTCCAGATAGGCTGGTACCTGCTGCTCTGAAAGTAATGGGTACCTCGTACTTGTGGGCAGCTTTAACAATATTAATCACTTCTTGTTGATTTTTAACTTTTAGAACCGCTTTTGGTATTAGTCTATAAAAACTTGCATCTGTACCGTAAGCGAGAGTCCTCAGCTCATCTTGTATTATTTGCTCTTCTGGTAGCACTTTATGAATGTCAGCTAAGAAATCGGTATACATCTTTCTATCTCTCTATTGGTAAGACCATTTTTATTTTGATTGTGTAGTTTAATCTACATCTCCTAAAAACAATGTCAAAATAAAAAAAATTGGTAATACCAAAATAATAATCTACGGTTTGGGCTACTTTAAAAATAGAATAGTGAGCTTGATACTAGGTGGCTATCTTTATTAAGGTGAAAAAGCCTGTAGCAAGAATATTTGATCGTAAGAGGATGGAGGAAAAGATAGTAAATGTTTATTTACAATAAAAAAGCCCAGAAAACAGAGTTCTCTGAGCTTTTACTGAGCCAGTTAAGCTAATGCTAATTAAGCGTTCGCTTTTTTCTCTCTTTGTGCTTCGATAACAGCTTCTGCAACTGTATTCGGGCATGGAGAGTAGTGTGAGAATTCCATAGAGAATTGACCACGACCAGATGTCATTGTACGCAAGCTACCGATGTAACCAAACATCTCTGAAAGAGGTACGTCTGCTTTAATACGAACACCTGTTGTGCCAGCACTTTGATCTTTGATCATGCCACGACGACGGTTCAAGTCACCGATAACATCACCAACGTGATCATCTGGAGTGAACACGTCAACAGCCATGATAGGTTCAATTAACTGAGGACCTGCTTTTGGCATTGATTGACGGAATGCGCCTTTCGCAGCAATCTCAAAGGCAATAGCAGAAGAGTCAACCGCGTGGAAACCACCGTCAAATAGTTCGATTTCAACGTCTAGTACAGGGAATCCAGCAAGCGTACCTTCTTGCATCATGCTAGCAAAACCTTTTTCGATAGCAGGGAAGTATTCTTTAGGTACGTTACCACCAACAACAGTTGAGCTGAAAGAGAAGCCAGAACCCACTTCACCTGGTTTGATACGGTAGTCAATTTTACCGAACTGACCTGAGCCACCAGATTGTTTCTTATGAGTGTAGCTGTCTTCAACAGACTGAGTGATAGTCTCACGGTATGCAACCTGAGGTTGGCCAACAACCAAATCAACGCCATAAGTACGTTTTAGGATGTCAACTTTAACGTCAAGGTGAAGTTCACCCATACCTTTAAGGATTGTTTCACCGGTTTCTTGGTCTGTTTCAACGCGGAATGTTGGATCTTCTGCAACCATTTTTCCGATTGCAATACCCATTTTCTCGTTACCGCCTTTATCTTTTGGTTGAACAGAGATAGAGATAACAGGCTCAGGGAAAACCATAGGCTCAAGAGTACAAGGGTTCTTTGTGTCACATAGAGTGTGACCAGTTTGTACGTTCTTCATACCAACGATAGCAATGATGTCACCCGCTTGTGCACGATCGATTTCGTTACGGTCGTCAGCATGCATTTCAACCATACGGCCGATACGCTCAGTTTTACCTGTGAACGAGTTAAGAACAGTGTCACCTTTTTGTAGTACACCAGAATAGATGCGAACGAATGTCAGAGCACCGAAGCGGTCATCCATAATTTTGAATGCAAGCGCACGTAGCGGCTCATTAACATCTACTAAAGCGTATTCACCTGTTTCTTCACCGACTTCGTCAGTAAGTGGTTGAGGATCAACTTCAACAGGGCTAGGTAGGTAATCAACAACAGCGTCAAGAACAAGTTGAACACCTTTGTTTTTGAATGCAGAACCACAATAAGTCGGGAAGAAGTCAAGAGCGATTGTACCTTTACGGATACAACGTTTGATGTCTTCCATAGAAGGCTCTTCGCCGTCCATGTAAGCCATCATTAGGTCGTCGTCTTGCTCAACGGCCATTTCAATTAGTTTTTCACGGTATTCTTCAACTTGGTCAACCATGTCTTCAGGAACTTCTTTTACTTCGAAGTTTTCTGGAAGGCCAGAATCATCCCAAACGAAAGCTTGGCGAGTTAGTAGGTCAACAACACCAACGAAATCGTCTTCACGACCAATAGGTAATGTCATTACCATTGGGTTTGCGCCAAGTACATCTTCTACTTGCTTAACAACGCGTAAGAAGTCTGCACCCATACGATCTAATTTGTTAACGAAGATGATACGAGCAACTTCAGATTCGTTAGCGTAACGCCAGTTAGTTTCAGACTGAGGCTCAACACCACCAGAACCACAGAATACACCAACACCACCATCAAGTACTTTTAAAGAACGGTATACTTCAACTGTGAAGTCAACGTGTCCAGGAGTATCAATGATGTTGAAACGGTGATCTTTCCAGAAACAAGTCGTCGCAGCGGATTGAATTGTAATACCGCGCTCTTGCTCTTGTTCCATGAAGTCAGTTGTTGCGGCTCCGTCATGAACTTCACCAGTTTTATGGATTTTACCAGTCAATTTCAAAATACGTTCAGTTGTTGTGGTTTTACCAGCATCAACGTGAGCAAAAATACCAATGTTTCTGTAGTGTGATAAATTAGCCATTACTCTACTCTAATCATGTTAGGGGGAAATTTTTGGCGCAAGTATACAGGATAATTGATAGGTATTTGAAGAGAATAAAGCAGATAATTTAATAATGACAAAAAAGGGTTATACAAAAACGCAAAAAAACTTGTTCTGAATTCAAAAACGACAATGGGGGGATATTTTTACTTCGAGTTTTTCGCTGTTATCCATTGCGACATGTACTGGGTGCTTTTTAAACTATGATGGCGAACCATGAGCCCCATAAAGTTTTTTTGACGATTGTGTTCTTGTTGATTTTTCGCTTTTAATAAAGCGGCATTAAATGTATTTTGCCAGCATGACTTATTGTATTTTTCTGCCAAGATAGTAAAACCGTGTTCTTGATAGACTTTCCAGCTCTCTTGATCTTTGTATAACTGAATTGCTGCTGTAGCAAATTCAGAAAAATCGTCAGTGATCACACCATTCCAAGGCAGACCATCACACATTGCCTCAGCGCCTATATGAGTTGTAACACTGGCAGTACCATTTTGCATCGCCTGTATTAGTTTGCCTTTGATACCAGCGCCAAACCTAATGGGTGCGAGACACACTTTTGCCTGACTCATCACTTCATCTGCATTATTGGCCCAACCTTTGATCATAAAGCCTTGTTTTGGATTGTGTAACTGGAATGCTTTCGGAGGAGGATAAGCGCCATAAATATGTAATTCTGCTTCTGGCAGTTCCTTACGGATCATTGGCCAGATATGCTGCTTTAACTGTAACACCATATCCCAATTGGGCGCATGACGAAAATTACCAATAGCGATAAAATGCTGTCTGGCTTGAAAACTTGGCAGATTTTGTCTTTGTCGCTCAGGCACAGGTTGCAGCATAAAAGGCAAGTGGCACAATTGATACTCTGGTATCTTGAAAGCATCTTTGAGTAATTGATGTTCGTAGCTGGATATCATCAATGTTAAATCACAACGTAATATGGCAGCTATTTCTCGTAATCCCACATCCGTATGCATATCTTGTATAGTAAATTCACGATTGTCTTTTATGGCTTGATGCCTTGCTTGTCTGAGACTATGTAAATCCTCAGTGTTTAGTACTCGCAAAGCATTTGGGCAGTATTTTTCGACACGCCATCCGAATTGCTCTTCCATCATGAAGCGATCAAAAATGACAACGTCTGGCTGTGCTTGCGTAATAAATTGATTGAATGAGTCGCAATTTACGTAAATGGTGTGAGATGTAACGCCTAGTGTAGATAGATCAACTTGATGGTCTGTATGCTGTGCAGGACTAGAAAATGTAATACGAAAGCGTTGCTGAAGAAGGCTTTCAATAAGTTGAAGCATGCGATGACCCGCAGCAGAGGAATTAGGTTCTGGCCAAACATAGCCAATAATCAGGATGTGCAAGAAAAATACTCTTCATTAACCTTTGTGGCGCAAATAATAAATGGAAAAGTATCATATGAAAATCGCTTGTGTGATTTTTATTTTCAACTGATTTAATCTCCAATAAGTACGATTGATTTTCGAAAAATGATCTCCATACCAATGGGTAAATTATACTGTTTTTTCTGACTATTAATGAATGAGGTGATTATGAAAAAGAATTACAACGCACTTACTCCAGAAGAAGCCTATGTCATTTTAAATAAAGGCACAGAAAGGCCTTTTACTGGAGAATACACAGATAAAATGGATCAGGGACATTACGTTTGCCGCCAATGTGAAGCGCCTTTGTATCGATCCGAGCATAAGTTTCTTTCTCACTGTGGCTGGCCCAGTTTTGATGACGAAATTTCAGGTGCAGTAAAACGTGTTCTTGATGCAGATGGGCGTAGAATTGAGATAACCTGCGCCAAATGCGATGGGCATTTAGGCCATGTTTTTGAAGGGGAAATGTTAACCAGCAAAAATGTACGACACTGTGTTAACTCAATTTCTATGAAGTTTGTCGCAGCAGAATAGTCGCAATTTAGCGTAGAGATAGTTGATAAGTAAGTCCCATTTTTTATGTTCTATAAAGAACTTTTACAATATGCCAACCAAATTTAGTTTTAACGAGTTGTAATTCTAATAGAGGGCCTTTGAAAACCGCCTTGTCAAATGCTGGTACCATTTCACCGCGTTTAAACTCTCCTAGATCGCCCCCTTTTTTGGCGGAAGGGCAAATGGAGTGGCGTTTGGCTAATAGGTCGAATCGGCCACCTTTTTGTAACCCTTTCATAATCTCAAGGGCCGACTCTTTTTGTTTTACAAGAATGTGTAATGCGTGTGCTGTCTGTGCCAATGTTAACTGCTCCTCATCATATTGTGACAAATACTAGCATAAGTGAAAATGTCACACTGCTTTTCAAATGGTTAGAATCTATCTTTAAATGTGGTGTATTTGAGATGAGAATAATAACGGATTTCTAAAGGTAAAAAGTGTGTTATGGGAGCTTTGATGAGAATATCTTTTTTGGGAGTCGTTTTGGCAGGCGGAAAAGCAAGTCGGATGGCAGGTCAGCCAAAAGGTTTGATGCCTTTTAAGGGGCGGCCAATGTGTCAATATATATTGATTGCGTTAAAACCGGTTTGTAATGGCATTGCAATAAATGTAAATAAATCACTTTCTTTATATAAAGAGTTCTCCGATCTAGTATTTGCTGATGAGGAGCAATTTGCCAATTTAGGCCCACTGTCGGGGATTTACTCAGCACTATGTTTCGCTGAAATTCATGACTTTACCCACATAATAATTTCGCCCTGTGATACGCCAAATATTCAGCAAGAACTTTTTCGACAACTCAGAAGAAAGGCTGAGACAACTACAGACACAATTTTTTATGCGAAAAGTCATCTAGGTTTACAACCTTTGCATGCAGTGCTTCCTGTGGTAAGTAGTAAAAAACAATTAGAAATTTTTCTACAAACAACACAAGAAAAGAGGGTGGTAGACTTTTATCATGCCTGTCATGGGCAAGTCATTACTTGGGAAAACGAGGAATCATTCCTCAACATTAACCGAATGAGTGAGTTAGACGTGTGACTACAAAAGTGACTCAAGGTTAAGTTGATAGAACTCTTTTTTCTTTCTGTGCTCTAGTTTTACTAACAAATAATCATGCTTTGGGGAAAACCAAAAGGTTGTATATTTGTCTTTTTTACGGTTATCGATTCGTGTCACTTTTATGGCTTCAATCGCGCCTATTTTGGTGTTGATTTTCTCTACTCCTAGGTTTTGAAATACCCATGTTTTTAATAAACCACCATCCGCAATACGATAGCTAAGATCAGTTTTCTTGGACTTAATGTCTTGTCTTATTTGTAATTGCACGCTCAACTTGTCTAGCGTACTTTCAGGGATGGTCATTTTCCAGCGGGTATTTTTGACATCGTTTACAACCTGCTGTTTTTGCCAATCGAATACGAGTTTAGCCTGTCTTTCTTTACCAAACGCGCTTGAGCGATAATGGTATGCTAGTGGCTGAATTTGGTTGTTTTCATCTAATTGAAAGAGGCTACTCTCCTTTAGTGAAGCAAAAAAGGTTTTGGCTTTAAACAAAAATAACCACTGATTATCGCTCTGCTTTATCAGCTCTTGCGTTCCTTTAACCTTGAGGCTAATACCTTTTTTCCAAACGGTACTATAAGTTGCACTATAAGGTGCCAAAAATGGAAGAGGGGCTTCGGTATCAGAATTGGTGGCTTTTACGCTCAAGGAAAAGGCTACAAGCCAAGTTACCAGTAGAAGCATTAAAAAGCGATGGAGAGAGTTGTCATATAGCATTGTTTACCCTTGAGAAAAGTAAGTCATACTTTTCATGCACATTACCTTTTATGAAAAGTGCCTTTTATGAAAAGTGCCTTTCACACCATTACCTTAATTACGAGGAAGAATATTGAAATCCCGTTTCTGGTAATAATGTGTTATCCAGCCAAGCACCTGAATTATCAATGGCAAGACGCCCCTCACTAAACCATTTAACCGCTTGAGGATAAATAATATGTTCTAATTTGTGTACTTTTTGGGCAAGTGTTTCTGGCGTATCGTCAGATAAAATTTCAACTTTTGCCTGAATAATCACAGCGCCAGCATCTAGTTCGGCACTAACAAAGTGCACTGAGACACCATGAAACTTTTCTTTGGCGAGTATTGCTCTTGCATGGGTGTTTAAGCCTTTGTATTTTGGCAGTAGAGATGGGTGAATGTTGAACATTCGCCCTTGATAATGGCGCGTAAATTTTTCCGTAAGAATGCGCATGAAACCAGCTAAAACAACTAGTTTAGGTTGATAAGCGTCTATGCACTCTTGCAACGCTGTATCGAATAATTCCCTGCTTGAGTAATGTGTATGATCTAACACATGTGTGGGAATGCCTGCTTGTTTTGCTCTTTGTAATCCAAAAGCATTTGCTTTGTTGCTAATAACGGCGCAGATTTCGAGATTCAATTGCCCAGCCAGGCTTTGATCGATCAAAGCCTGTAAATTGCTACCACTACCTGAAATTAAAACGACAACAGGAAAACTCATATTTTACTGCTCTAAATCTGAAATAATGACACTGTGTTCATCTTTCTTTTGGCGAATCTCACCAATAACCCAAGCCTGTTCTCCCTGCGCTTTTAATACTTCAATAGCCTGTTCTGCCTTATCTGCATCAAGACATAGAACCATACCGACACCGCAGTTAAGTACACGATACATTTCTTCTTGTTCAACATTGCCTTGGGCTTGTAACCAGTCAAAGATAGCAGGGCGCTTCCAACTATTGCTATCGATGTAAGCGCAGGTATCTTCTGGCAAAACTCTAGGGATGTTTTCTAATAAACCGCCGCCAGTAATGTGAGCTAGCGCATTAACCTGCATGTTTTCCATTAGTGCGAGAATAGATTTTACATAAATTTTGGTTGGCGCCATTAACGCCTCTTTAAGCGGTGTGCCTGCAATGTTTTGCTCAAGATCGGTTTGGTTTACTTCAAGAATTTTTCGAATCAATGAGTAACCATTTGAATGAGGGCCTGATGATGCTAAAGCAATCAATTTATCGCCTGCCTTTACTTTACTGCCATCAATAATGTCATCTTCTTCGACAATACCGACACAAAATCCGGCTAGGTCGTAATCACCATCATGATACATGCCGGGCATTTCAGCGGTTTCACCTCCAACGAGTGCAGCGCCAGCTTGCGAACAACCTTCACCTATGCCTGCAACAACATCTGCTGCAACATCAATATCAAGTTTCCCCGTGGCATAGTAATCTAAAAAAAGCAGAGGTTCTGCGCCAGCAACGATCAAATCATTTACACACATGGCGACCAAATCAATACCAATCGTATCGTGTTGATTTAAATCCATTGCTAAGCGTAACTTGGTTCCGACTCCATCGGTTCCAGATACGAGAATGGGTTTTTTATATTTTGTAGGTAAACGTGTTAACGCACCAAAACCACCTAGACCTCCCAATACTTCTGGACGATGTGTCTTTTTACTAACGTGTTTTATTCTTTCAACAAGTTGATTGCCAGCATGAATGTCAACACCAGCATCTTTATAACTGATAGATTGTTTTTTCGCCGAGGTCATTGTGTTTGTATCCGATTTGGTCATTTTTATGCCTTAAATCATGATAGTGATGATGGGATTAAAAAAGCTATTTTAACATAGTAAGATATTAGGGCTATGGTTCTTTACTGATATAGCAGTAGAATATGGCAATAAATCTGAGGGGATATATGACTATTCGATTATTTTTTTTATTGATTGCCATTTTTGCTATGCAATCAAGCCATGCCGTAACAGTGGACAACTTATACAAGGCAGAAATTGTTTTACCTTTAATAGACTCTGAACAAAAAGTAATAGAGAAGGCTTATGATTTAGCTGTCGAGCAAGTTCTCACTAAAGTGTCAGGGGATGAAGCTGCTGTACAAAAAATTTTACCACTAGCTAAAAAGTCCGTTGCCAAATGGGTTGCTCAACACTCAATTACAGATGAACAGAATTTAATCGAATTAGATGATGCAATTTATTCTGCAAAAAAAGTTGTTGTGAGCTTTTATTCGCAATCTATCGATCAATTTTTATTTGAACACGATGCTCCAGTGTGGGGGAAAAGCCGTCCTTCAGTTTTGCTTTGGATGATAGAGCAGAAACAGTTTCAGCGTCAGATTGCTGGTGTTCAATCTCCTTCAGATATGTTGGCGGAAATAACGAGAAATGCTGAACAAAAAGGTGTGCCTATTTATGCGCCATTGCAAGATGACGTAGATCGTTCCGCATTAACCGCTTCTGATTTATGGGGCTTTTTCGAAACAACGATAAGAGAAGCCAGTAGACGTTATGAAACAGACACTATCAGTGTTTTGAAAGTCATTGAATTGGACCAGGGATACGAAGGCACTCTACAAGTTCTGTTTCAATCTGAGCCAACTGTTCGTATCGAACTACAAGGTCAGGATGAATTGGAATTGGCAGAGAAAGCGACACAACTTCTAGCCAAACTGTTCTCAGACCGTTATGCCTCAAGAAAAAATAGCGGTGAAGAAACTCAAATAGACATTCAGGTGACAAATATTGTGAATCATGAAGCGCTTGATCAGGTGCAAGGTTATTTGAAAAAACTTGGCATTGTCCAAGATGTATATCCATCGATGGTTGATGGCTCGGTTGTACGATTTACCGTTTCGCTAAATGATAGTTTGAGTAAATTAATCAATATTATAAGTTTGGATTCATTGATTATTAAAGAGAGCGCTGAAAGTAATGGAAGCAATGAATTAACTCCAAACCTACAAACTTACAAATACAACGGATAAAGCATGGAAGATAATATTATAGAGCGTAGTTTTACTGATCGACCTCAAGATGAGCAGGAAGCTCTGCTAACTTATACATGGTGTAATTATTGTATGGAGGTGGATTTAGGCATGCAAAATGTGAAGGAATACCAATCAGAAGATAGGGTTTGGTTAGAAGGTGATTGTATAAAATGCAATAACAAAGTTATTACAGAAATAGACGAAACGGAAGATTAGAGAAGATGTAAATTGGCCTTTCTTAGAAATAGGGTATCGGAGTGCAATAAATCAACTTCATAAAAAACCAGAGCACAAAATTGAGTGCTCTGGTTTTTTTGGGGGATCTAAATGTTGTTACTTTTTATTTGGGTAAGAACGTTCTTTCTCACCAGTATACAACTGGCGAGGACGGCCAATTTTATAAGGGCCGCTAATCATCTCGTTCCAATGAGTAATCCAGCCTACAGTTCTAGCCATAGCAAAGATAACAGTGAACATGCTTGTTGGAATCCCAATTGCTTTCAAGATAATTCCTGAATAGAAATCAACATTTGGATAAAGCTTGCGTTCAATGAAGTACGGGTCTTCTAACGCAATTTGTTCAAGGCGTTTTGCAATCTTAAGAAGAGGATCATCCAATTGGCCTAGTTGAGAAAGAACTTCATCACAGGTTTCGCGCATGACCTTTGCTCTTGGGTCAAAGTTTTTGTAAACGCGATGACCAAAGCCCATTAGTCTGAATGGGTCGTTTTTATCCTTCGCCTTAGCAATATACTCATCAATATTTGAGACATCGCCAATTTGTTCAAGCATAGTTAATACGGCTTCGTTAGCGCCGCCATGAGCAGGCCCCCACAAAGTAGCAATACCAGCAGCAATACAAGCAAAAGGGTTGGCGCCAGAAGAGCCTGCTAAACGTACTGTGGATGTAGAAGCATTTTGTTCGTGGTCCGCGTGCAAAATAAATATCTTATCCATTGCTTTAGCAAAAACAGGATTGACGCGATATTCTTCACAAGGTGTACCAAACATCATGTATAAGAAATTTTCTGCGTAAGATAGATCATTACGAGGGTACATAACAGGTTGGTCTTTAGAGTACTTGTAGCAGATTGCCGCAAGTGTTGGCATTTTTGAAATCAAGCGGACAGCGGCTATTTCTCGGTGCTCTGGGTTGTTAATATCCATATGATCTTGATAGAAGGCTGATAATGCCCCCACTAAACCGCACATAATTGCCATGGGATGTGCATCGTTGCGGAAACCTTCAATGAATTTATGCATTGATTGGTTGACCATCGTATGATTTCTTACTGTTTTCTCAAATTTTACTTTTTCTTCTTTGCTAGGTAGTTCGCCTTTTAATAGAAGGTAACAGGTTTCTAAATAATCTGAATGATCAGCTAACTGATCAATTGGGTAGCCTCTATGTAAAAGCACACCAGCGTCACCATCAATATAGGTTATCGATGACTCACAAGAGCCAGTTGACATAAAGCCTGGGTCATAAGTAAATACGTCATGTGAGCCTAAGGCGCGCACATCAATAACATCTGTTCCTAGTGTGCCAGATAAGACGGGTAGTTCAATTGTATTGTCAACGCCGTCTATTTTGAGTGTGGCTTTACGGTCGGCCATTATCAGGTCTCCTTTGTATTTGTAAATCGAGTGTATTTGTAAATCGAGAAAACAAGTTAGTGTTTTTTATTCATCATAAATTCACTTGTGGTGAAAAATATAAGCTTGAGATACTAACTCTTTAAGTACCCGTTATTTCTAAGTCTAGTTAAAAATATTGTATAAATAGAATAGATGCAACAAACAATAAATTAGCATCCTAAACACCTTCAGTTCTAAATGTTTGATTTTTAAAAGTTATTTAGGAAAGTTTTGTTTGGCTTGCATGTATTGGCGCTAATTCTGACATTGTTTGTGTTTATATGGTTATTCATGTTGTGAATGACGATCATTATGAAGTGCTAGTACAGTCTATTTGTGTTAGTAAAAATTGCTGGTCTATAATCACCATCGTGAACATTTAATTGATTTGGAAGTGTATTTATATAGTAGCTACTTGCTATATCAACTATCTAAATAGATGAATGTACTTACAGAATGGTCTAGTTAAAGTGCAATAATGTCACTTTATCGGAGAAATAGACCATAATTTACCATTCAAACAACAACAATGGTGTGAAAAGTCGTGAATAAGAAAAGACCAGTCAATCTTGATATAACCACTATGGCAACATCAATGCCAGCTACTGCTATTGTATCCATTCTTCACCGCATTACCGGAGTTATTCTCTTTGTAGGCCTTGCCTTCCTATTTTATGCTTTTGATCTTTCTTTAGAATCAAAAGAAGGTTTTGAGCAAGTAGTGTCTACATTGCAGACAAATTTTTTAGCTAAATTTGTTATCTGGGGTGTTGTTTCTGCATTGATGTATCACTTTGTGGCAGGGGTGAAGCATTTATTTATGGATTTAGGGTATTTTGAAGAGTTGGATAGTGGTCGTTATGCTGCTTATGCCAACATCGTTATTGCCGTTATTCTAATTGTTGCTATAGGAGTTTGGGTATGGTAACTCAAGTCACAAGTTTTGGGCGTTCTGGTCTTTATGATTGGATGGTACAGCGTGTTTCAGCTGTTGTTTTGTCTCTATACACTATCTTCATTATAGGCTATTTGCTATTAAATCCTGATCTGACATATGACCAGTGGAGCGCTTTATTTGAAACCACTTGGATGCGGATTTTTAGTCTACTAACACTTTTGTCTATTGGTGTTCATTCATGGATCGGTTTATGGTCAGTTTCTACCGATTATATTAAAGCAACTGGTTTGCGTTTCTTCTTTCAATCCTTATGCGGCTTAGCTATGTTTATCTATGTTGTATGGGGTATTCAGGTTTTGTGGGGGCTATAAGTAATGGCAAATATTCGTACGATTTCTTTTGATGCCATTGTTATTGGTGGAGGTGGCGCTGGTATGCGTGCCGCCTTGCAATTAACAGAGTCAGGTTTGCATACGGCCTGTGTTACTAAAGTGTTTCCTACTCGTTCACACACAGTTTCAGCTCAAGGTGGTATTACTTGTGCAATTGCCAGTGATGATCCAAATGATGACTGGCGCTGGCACATGTATGACACCGTTAAAGGTTCTGACTACATAGGTGATCAGGATGCAATCGAATATATGTGTTCTGTTGGTCCGCAAGCGGTTTTTGAATTAGAACACATGGGTTTGCCTTTCTCCCGTACAGATCAAGGCCGAATTTATCAACGCCCATTCGGTGGGCAATCAAAAGATTTTGGTAAAGGTGGTCAAGCTGCTCGGACGTGTGCGGCTGCAGACCGAACAGGTCATGCTTTATTACATACTCTTTATCAGGCCAATCTAAAAGGTGGTACTACCTTCTTCAATGAATGGTATGCCGTTGACCTAGTAAAGAACAAAGATAATGCGGTTGTTGGTGTTATTGCTATTTGTATTGAGACAGGCGAAACAGTCTATCTTAAGGCAAAAGCAACAGTGCTAGCGACAGGTGGAGCAGGTCGTATTTATCAATCAACAACAAATGCTCATATTAATACTGGTGATGGTGTTGGTATGGCGTTACGTGCCGGTTTCCCTATGCAAGATATGGAAATGTGGCAATTCCACCCAACTGGCATTTATGGTGCTGGTACTCTTGTAACAGAAGGTTGTCGTGGTGAGGGTGGTTACCTAATCAATAAAGATGGCGAACGTTTTATGGAGCGTTATGCACCTAACGCTAAAGACTTAGCAGGACGTGACGTTGTTGCTCGTTCTATGATTCTTGAGATTTTAGAAGGCAGAGGTTGTGGTCCAGATGGTGATCATGTTCTATTGAAACTGGATCACCTAGGTGAAGAAACACTGAACAAACGCCTGCCAGGTATTCTTGAGTTATCCAGAACGTTTGCTCACGTAGACCCAGTTAAAGAACCAATTCCAGTTATACCAACTTGCCACTATATGATGGGTGGTATGCCAACAAATGTTGGTGGTCAAGTTCTTACTATAGATGAGGCTGGTCAAGATAAAGTTGTTGATGGTTTATACGCTTGCGGTGAAGCAGCTTGTGTGTCAGTTCATGGTGCTAACCGTTTAGGTGGTAACTCTTTACTTGATCTCGTGGTGTTTGGGCGTGCAGCTGGCATTCAAGTTAAAAAGTCTTTAGATGAAGGTTTTGATTCTATGGATGCGAATGATACGGATATTGAAAGAGCCATGGCTCGTTTAAATCGCCTTAACGCCTCTTCATCCGGAGAAAGTGTTGCTGAGGTTAGAGCAGAGTTACAAAAAACAATGCAACTTTATTTTGGTGTATTCCGTGATGGTGAAGCAATGCAAACTGGTTTGCAGAAACTTGCTGAAATCCGTGCACGCGTAGAGAATCTATATCTTGAAGATAAGAGTATGGCTTTCAATACAGCAAGAATTGAAGCGTTGGAATTAGAAAATCTACTTGAAGTGGCCGAAGCAACCGCAATTCCTGCAGAGTTCCGTAAAGAGAGTCGTGGTGCTCATGCCCGTAATGACTTTACAGAGCGTGATGACGAAAACTGGTTGAAGCATTCTCTTTATCATCCAGCAGGCAAATCAGTAACGAAACGTGATGTGAACTTCGCGCCGAAAACGGTCGAAGCTTTTCCTCCAAAAGTACGTTCATACTAAGGGAGTTTTTAGATAATGTTAGTTAGTATTTATCGCTACAATCCAGAAGTGGATGACGCTCCTTATATGCAAGATGTCGAAGTTAATTTGCCCGAAGGCAAAGACCTGATGGTGCTCGATGTTTTGAATCTTATGAAGGAGCAAGACTCCACAATTTCCTATCGTCGTTCTTGCCGTGAAGGTGTTTGTGGCTCTGATGGCATGAACATGAATGGTAAAAATGGTCTTGCGTGTATTACACCAATGTCAGCCGTAGTTAAGAAAAATAAACTGGTATTGCGCCCTTTGCCAGGACTTCCTGTAGTGCGAGACCTTGTTGTTGATATGAGCCAGTTCTATAAGCAGTATGAAAAAATACGTCCTTATTTGGTAAATGATAATCCAGCCCCTGCAATCGAACGTCTACAGACTCCTGAGGAGCGTGAGAAGCTGGATGGACTTTATGAGTGTATTTTGTGTGCTTGCTGTTCAACAGCTTGCCCTTCTTTCTGGTGGAATCCAGATAAATTTGTAGGCCCATCAGGACTATTACAAGCTTATCGATTCTTGATTGATAGTCGTGATACCGCGACACAAGAACGTTTAGCAGAGCTAGATGATCCATTCAGTGTATTCCGTTGTCATGGCATCATGAATTGTGTCAACGTATGCCCTAAGGGGCTTAACCCGACTAAAGCAATTGGTAATATCCGTTCGATGCTGTTGCAAAGAGCAACTTAATTACTTGTTGTAATAAGGGTTTTTACGGATGAAAATCAATGAAAAGGTAGAATATAATATATTTTACCGATTCGAGTTGTTAAATACATTGAAGCAGAGAATGTCGTGTTCTCTGCTTTTGAATTTAACAGTTAAAGGGAAATTAGTAAGGTGATTATCAGTTAAAGTAGCTATGTAATTTAAAATAATAGCTATATTGCGTCAGCTTATTGGTAGTTGCCAAATTTTTAGTTACCAAATAGATATTTACAGAACCATAGCTATTTAGTTTATAAAAGAAGTCAGTTCGAATTTAAAGGGTGAGCCTGAATGCATGAAAGTTTAATGGAACTGTTATGGGGTACTTCGCATTTCTCAGGAGGCAATCTTGAGTATGTTGAAGGTTTATTTGAAAGTTATCTTGTTGATCCCAACTCTGTTTCTGAAGAGTGGCGTAAATGTTTTGATCAGCTACCTCGTATTAGCGAACAACACTCGACAGATGTTCCTCATTCAGTTATCCAAGAGCAATTCTTACAAATAAGTAAAAATAAATTTCGAACTCAACCGGCCCCTGCCTCTGCTTCAGTTAGTTCTGGACATGAACAAAAACAAATCAAAGTTCTACAGTTAATTAGCGCTTACCGAATGCGTGGTCATCAACACGCAAATCTTGATCCTCTAGGTTTGCAAGAAAGAAATAATGTTCCTGATTTAGAAATTGCCTTCCACCAGCTGACAGCGGCTGACTTGGATGAAGAATTTAGTACCGGATCTTTGTACTTCCAAAAAGATGTGATGAAACTCAAGGATATTATTGCTGGTTTAGAGAAAACCTATTGTGGCTCAATTGGCTACGAATGCATGTATATTGTTGATACACAAGAAAGACGTTGGCTACAAAAACGAATTGAATCTGTTTATTCAGACCCTCAATACTCAAATGAAACACGTAAAAATTTACTTGAGCGTTTAACTGCAGCTGAAGGGTTAGAAAAATACCTCGGTAGTCGCTACCCTGGCGCGAAACGTTTTGGTTTGGAAGGTGGTGAATCCCTTATTCCTATGATGAATGAACTGATACAGCGTTCAGGTGCATTAGGAGCGAAAGAAGTCGTAATTGGCATGGCGCATAGGGGGCGTTTGAATGTTCTGGTCAATACATTAGGTAAGAACCCGAAAGATTTGTTTGATGAGTTTGAAGGTAAGAAACTCGTTAATACTTCTGGTGATGTTAAATATCACCAAGGCTTCTCTTCAAACGTCATGACTGACGGCGGAGAAGTTCATATTGCTCTCTCATTCAACCCATCACATTTAGAAATAGTTTCACCTGTTGTTGAAGGTTCAGTCCGAGCCCGTCAAGATAGACGTCATGACACAGATCGAAAGGCAGTTGTCCCCATTTCTATTCACGGAGATTCTGCTTTTGCCGGTCAAGGTGTGGTAATGGAAACCTTTCAGATGTCTCAGACACGAGGTTTTCATACAGGAGGAACCGTTCATATTGTCGTGAACAACCAAGTGGGTTTTACAACTCATCGTCAAGAAGATGTTCGTTCAACGCAATACAGCACAGATGTTGCGAAAATGGTTCAAGCACCAATATTTCATGTGAATGGTGATGACCCAGATGCGGTATTATTTGTTACCCAGCTAGCCTTAGATTATCGATATGAATTTGGTCGAGACGTAGTGATTGATTTAGTTTGTTATCGCCGTCGTGGGCATAATGAAACAGATGAACCTTCTGGTACTCAGCCACTTATGTACAAAGTCATCAATAAGCTGAAAACAACACGGACCTTGTATGCAGAAAAACTGATTCAGCAAAATGTTGTGTCAGAGGCCGAAGCGAAAAAAATGGTTGATGAAAACCGGGAAGATTTAGATAACGCCCGTCATGTATCTAAGAGTCTCGTATTAGAACCTCAATCCGGTATGTTTGTTGACTGGTCTCCTTATCTAGGTGCTGAGTGGACTGACCCCGCAGATACAAGATATCCGATGGCAGAATTTAAGAAACTTGCCAAGAAAACAGTCACTATCCCTGATGGCATTGTTGTTCAGCGTCAAGTGCAAAAAATTTATGAAGATAGGGAGAAAATGACGGCAGGGGCTTTACCAATCAACTGGGGATATGCCGAAACAATGGCTTTTGCGAGCTTGTTAGAGGAAGGGTTTCCAATTCGTCTAACAGGGCAAGATTCAGGTCGAGGTACGTTTTCACACAGACATGCTGTTATACACAACCAGAAAGATGGCTCTAGCTATACTCCTCTTAAAAACCTTTCTGAAGATCAGGCAACATTGGACCTATATGATTCCTACTTATCCGAAGAGGCTGTTTTAGCATTCGAATATGGTTATGCAACGACATCACCAAAAGGCTTAGTCATATGGGAAGCGCAATTTGGTGACTTTGCCAATGGCGCTCAAGTTGTAATAGATCAATTCATTACAAGTGGTGAGCATAAATGGGGACGTTTGTGCGGGCTAACTATGCTGCTTCCTCATGGTTATGAAGGTCAAGGGCCAGAACACTCTTCTGCTCGACTTGAACGTTATATGCAGCTGTGTGCGGAATTTAATATACAAGTTTGCTTACCAACGACACCTGCACAAATTTTCCATATTTTGCGTAGACAAGCGATTCGGCCAATGCGTCGACCTTTAATAATTTTATCGCCTAAGAGTTTGCTTCGTCACAAACAAGCTATTTCGACGATAGAGGATTTAACAGAAGGTAGCTTTAAGACCGTTTTACCAGAGCCTGAACCATTGGTTGAACCAACAAAAGTTAAGCGATTGGTTCTTTGTAGCGGTAAAATTTACTACGAATTAATCAATCGTCGGAATGAATTAGATGAAAAAGATGTTGCAATCATTCGTCTAGAGCAGCTTTATCCTTTCCCATATAAGGATTTTGAAGAAATATTAGCGCCATACAAAAATGTTGAAACGTTAATATGGTGTCAAGAAGAACCGAAAAACCAAGGGGCTTGGCATGCTAATCGTCATCGAATGAACAGAGTATTAGAGGCTCTTTACCCGAACTTAAAAATTCGTTTTGCTGGTCGTATTTCTTCTGCAGCACCTGCTGCTGGTTATATGTCAGTTCATGTTGAAGAACAAGAAGCGTTGGTAAACGACGCAATTTCAGGTTAATGACACATTTGTCAGAAAATGAAAGGTTTTAAAATGACTATTGAGATTAAAGCACCTGTATTTCCTGAGTCTGTAGCCGATGGCACGGTTGCTACTTGGTATAAACAACCCGGTGAAGCATGTACTCGTGATGAGCATATTGTCGACATCGAAACGGATAAAGTTGTATTGGAAGTTGTTGCACCTGCTGATGGTGTCATTGAAGTTATCCATAAAAATGAGGGTGACGTCGTTTTAAGTTCGGAAGTTTTGGCATTATTTAAAGAAGGTGCCGCAGCTAATGACGCTTCTGAGCCAACTCAAAATAGTGCACCTGCAGTATCCTCGAATGCGGAAGCGGTTGATATAAAAGCCCCTGTATTTCCAGAATCTGTTGCCGATGGCACAGTCGCTGCGTGGCATAAACAACCAGGTGAAGCGTGTGAAAGAGACGAACACATAGTTGATATTGAAACTGATAAAGTAGTACTTGAAGTTGTTGCGCCTGCTGCGGGTACAATAGGCACTATTTTAGCTGCAGAAGGTGACACGGTTCAAAGTGCTCAAATTTTAGGCGCTTTCTTAGCTGGTGCCGCAGGAACTACGGCAAAAGCCGACGCGCCAACAACAGCACCAGTGACGGATGATGTCGATGGTGAAGATGGAGTCGCAGGACCAGCGGCGAGAAAAGCACTTGCTGAAGCTGGGCTAACAACAGCGCAAGTTAAAGGTACGGGCAAAGGCGGACGTATTACTAAAGAAGATGTTGAAGCTGCAAAACAGAACACAGCGCCTTCTGCTCCAGTAAGTCCAGCAGCGCCAGCAGCAATGCCGCTTTCAGCTGATGGTCGAGTTGAAAAACGTGTTCCTATGACACGTTTACGCGCAACAATTGCAAAACGCCTAGTTGAAGCACAGCAAACAGCCGCCATGCTAACCACGTATAACGAGGTTAATATGGGGCCAGTAATGGAATTACGTAAAAAATACAAAGACGTATTTATGAAGAAGCACAACGGAACTAAGTTAGGTTTCATGTCTTTCTTTGTAAAAGCGGCAACAGAAGCGTTAAAACGTTTCCCTGCAGTAAATGCCTCAATTGATGGCAATGATATGGTTTATCATGGTTACCAAGACATTGGGGTTGCCGTATCAACAGATCGTGGTCTAATGGTTCCCGTGCTAAGAAATACAGAAGCGATGGGCTTGGCTGATATCGAAAGTAACATTATGGACTTTGCGATACGTGGTCGTGAAGGCAAACTTGGTATTGAAGACATGCAGGGTGGTACGTTTACCATTACTAATGGTGGTACTTTCGGATCACTCATGTCTACGCCAATTCTAAACCCACCTCAAACGGCTATTTTGGGAATGCACAAAATCCAAGATCGACCAATGGCAGTGGATGGACAAGTTGTTATTCAGCCGATGATGTACTTAGCTCTGTCATATGATCACCGTATGATTGATGGTAAAGAAGCAGTACAATTTTTGGTTACCGTAAAAGAATTACTAGAGGATCCAGCGCGTCTATTACTAGAAATTTAATACTTTTCGTCGAGTAAAAACCTTAGCGTGAAAGTAAGTAAAAAGTAATAGAGTAAAGCAACTAAGTAATTATAAATTGAGTGAGTAGCGGCACGATTGTTATTTAACTGTTCCGCTACCTCTTCTTGAAAAGATGGAAAAATCTATGTCTACAAAATTTGATGTAATTGTAATTGGTGGTGGCCCAGGTGGTTACGTGGCAGCGATTCGTGCTGCACAAATGGGATTAAAAACGGCTTGTATTGAAAAGTGGTTAGATAAAGAAAATAAGCCAAGACTTGGTGGTACTTGTCTTAATGTAGGTTGTATCCCATCAAAAGCGTTACTTGATTCATCACACAAATATCATGATGCCAAAGAGGCTTATGATGTGCATGGTATTTCGGTTGGTAAAGTCACTATGGACGTAGGGACCATGGTAGACCGTAAAGATAAAATCGTTGATCAACTTACTAGCGGCATTACAGGCCTTTTCAAAGCAAATGGCGTAACCAGCTTTGAAGGTATGGGTAAACTACTTGCAAATAAAAAAGTTGAATTCACTGCTCACGACGGCACAGTAACTACCCTAGAAGCAGAAAATATTATTCTGGCAACAGGGTCTGTACCAGTAAATATTCCTCCGGCGCCTCGTACAGGTGACATTATTGTTGATAACGAAGGTGCGTTGGACTTCCGTGAAGTACCCAAGCGTCTAGGCGTTATTGGAGCCGGTGTTATCGGACTTGAGCTTGGCTCTGTGTGGGCACGTTTAGGCTCCGAAGTTGTTGTCTTAGAAGCACAAGACCAGTTCTTGAGTTTGTGCGATCAAGATATTGCAAAAGAAGCTGGAAAAATCTTTAAGAAGCAACATTTAGACATTCGTGTTGGCGCTCGAGTAACGGGCAGCGAAGTTAAGAAAAAAGGTAAAAAAGAAGAAGTTGAAGTAACCTTCTTAAATGCGCAAGGTGAAGAGCAGAAGCAAACATTTGATAAATTGATTGTTGCTGTTGGTCGTAAGCCTTTTACAGATGGTTGTTTAGCAGCAGATTCTGGAGTGAAACTGGACGAGCGCGGTTTTGTATTTGTTGATGAGCAATGCCGTACATCGGTTCCTGGTGTTTTTGCTATCGGTGATATTGTGCGTGGCCCTATGCTAGCTCATAAAGCCTCTGAAGAAGGGGTCATGGTTGCAGATATTATTGCTGGCCATAAAGCGCAAATGAATTATGACTGTATCCCTTCTGTCATCTATACTCACCCAGAGCTTGCATGGGTCGGTAAAACAGAGCAAGAACTTAAAGCAGAAGGTATTAAATACAAAGCAGGTAAGTTCCCATTTGCAGCCTCTGGTCGTGCAATGGCTGCCAATGACACTGATGGCTTTGTAAAAATTCTTGCTGACGAAGCGACAGATCGCATATTAGGTTGCCATATTATTGGTGGTCATGCAGCAGATCTGATTGCTCAAGCCGTTATCGCGATGGAATTTGGCTCAACAGCTGAAGATATTGCATTAACTGTATTTGCCCACCCAACCGTTAGTGAAGCAGTGCATGAAGCTGCCTTAGCTGTGGATGGACATGCAATACATATTGCGAATCGCAAAAAACGCTAAAAACTATTCGGTTTGTCAGATAAACAACTGCTTAATTAAGTAGTTGTTTATCTGACATTTCTATCTATCAATGGGTAGATCACATCAATCATTAAAAGATGAGCGGAAAAACAAATGAACCTACATGAATATCAGGCTAAGCAGCTTTTTGCTGAATATGACCTGCCAGTATCAAAAGGGTATGCGTGCGACACGCCAGAAGAGGCGGTAGAAGCAGCTAAAAAAATCGGCGGCGATATGTGGGTGGTTAAAGCTCAAGTACATGCTGGCGGACGTGGTAAAGCAGGTGGTGTAAAACTTGTTAAAACCCATGATGAAGTAGCTGATTTCGCCAAGCAATGGCTAGGTAAAAATCTTGTTACTTATCAAACTGACGAAAATGGTCAGCCAGTAGCAAAAATTCTTGTTGAATCTTGCACTGATATTGCCAACGAATTGTATCTTGGCGCAGTTGTTGACCGTGGTACACGTCGAGTTGTTTTCATGGCATCAACAGAAGGTGGTGTGGAAATTGAAAAAGTGGCTGAAGAAACGCCAGAATTGATTCACAAAGCTGAGATTGATCCTCTTGTTGGTGCTCAGCCTTACCAAGCACGTGAACTTGCGTTCAAAATGGGCTTAAACCCAACACAAACTAAGCAATTCACCAAAATATTCCTTGGTTTATCGCAAATGTTCCATGACTTTGATTTTGCACTATTGGAAATCAATCCGCTTGTTATTACTGAAGAAGGCAACTTGCACTGCTTAGACGGTAAGATCAATATTGATAGTAATGCCGTATACCGTCAGAAGAAAATGCAAGAGTTCCATGACCCTTCTCAAGAAGACGCTCGCGAAGCGCACGCCGCATCATTCGAGCTAAACTATGTAGCGTTAGACGGTAATGTTGGTTGCATGGTAAATGGTGCTGGCCTTGCAATGGGAACCATGGATATTGTTAACCTACACGGTGGCAAACCTGCAAACTTCCTTGATGTTGGCGGTGGCGCAACGAAAGAGCGTGTATCGGAAGCATTCAAAATCATCCTGTCTGACGACAATGTGAAAGCAGTTTTAGTGAACATCTTCGGTGGTATTGTTCGCTGTGACATGATTGCAGAAGGCATCATAGGCGCAGTGAAAGAAGTGGGCGTAAAAGTCCCTGTTGTTGTACGTCTTGAAGGTACAAACGCTGAGCTGGGTCGTGACGTTCTAGCGAAATCTGGTCTTGATATCATTGCGGCTTCCAGTCTTAAAGATGCGGCTGTCCAAGTTGTTAAAGCTGCGGAGGGCAAATAATGTCTGTTTTAATTAATAAAGATACTAAAGTAATCTGCCAAGGTTTCACTGGTGGTCAGGGTACTTTCCACTCTGAGCAAGCAATTGCTTATGGTACAAAAATGGTTGGTGGTGTAACACCAGGTAAAGGTGGTCAAACTCATTTAGGTTTGCCTGTTTTTAACACAGTAAAAGAAGCAGTAGAAGCAACTGGTGCTGAAGCATCTGTTATCTATGTTCCAGCTCCTTTCTGTAAAGACTCAATTTTGGAAGCAGCAAATGGTGGTATTAAACTGATTGTTTGTATTACAGAAGGCATTCCAACTCTTGATATGCTTGACTGTAAAGTTCGCTGTGACGAATTAGGTGTACGTTTAATCGGCCCTAACTGCCCAGGTGTGATTACACCAGGTGAATGTAAAATTGGTATCATGCCAGGCCACATCCACTTGCCAGGTAAAGTGGGCATCGTCTCTCGCTCTGGTACGCTAACTTATGAAGCTGTAAAACAAACAACGGATGCAGGTTTTGGCCAGTCAACTTGTGTTGGTATCGGTGGTGATCCAATCCCTGGTACTAACTTTATTGATGTTTTGGAAATGTTCCAAAATGATCCAAAAACTGAAGCAATCGTTATGATTGGTGAAATTGGCGGAACAGCAGAAGAAGAAGCGGCTGCTTACATCAAAGCAAATGTGACTAAACCTGTTGTTTCTTACATTGCTGGTGTAACAGCACCTGCTGGTAAGCGCATGGGTCACGCTGGTGCCATTATTTCTGGTGGTAAAGGTACTGCTGCTGAGAAGTTCGCTGCATTAGAAGATGCAGGTGTAAAAACCGTTCGTTCTTTAGCTGATATCGGTGATGCATTAAAAGAGATTACAGGTTGGTAATGTAAACCCACCTGTTTTTACTTCCAAAAGCCTCTGTTGTTACAGGGGCTTTTTTATTGGCTATGCTTTATTAATTAAGACGACAATTGTAGACACACTTTTTGGGACGGTATGTTATTGGGGAACAAGATGCGTTTATGGCAGGTTATTAAGGCTGTATTGGCGGCTTTTATTGGTGTGCAAAGTGAAAAGAATCGTCAGCTGGACTTTCAGGCTCAAACGCCTTTACCCTACATTATCACTGGCATCATTTTGGTTGTGCTTTTTGTGTTGTGCTTGGTATTAATTGTTAACTATCTGGTTGCTTTTTAAACATTATTCTGGCGCTTTTAAAATTCCTTTCTATACTTTTTATAAGACGTATTGAAATAGCTAGCGCTTAAGGGCAGTGTGGCGCTCGTTATTTTCATTACTCTCCTATTAGAAGAATGATAAGTAGGGAGTGTTGGATGTTAGCTAAAATCGTTGCTAGTGTATTTTTATTCGTTATTACATTTCTACCTCGATTATCTTTAGCCGATTGGGCTGTCAATATGACTGAAGGCGTAACAGATGTAAGCCGGTCAGTTTATTCTTTGCATATGCAAATTTTTTGGATTTGTGTAGCTATTGCTGTTGTTGTTTTTAGCGTTATGTTGTGGTCGATTATCCATCACAGAAAATCAGCAGGAGCAAAAGCAGCACAATTTCATGAGAATACAACCATTGAATTGCTGTGGACTATCATTCCTATTTTTATCCTAATCGCCATGGCGGTACCGGCGACAGCAACATTAATTGATATGTATGACACGAAGGAATCTGATATTGATATCCAAGTGACAGGCTATCAATGGAAATGGCAGTATCAATATTTAAGTGAAGATCTTGCTTTTTTTAGTAACCTTGCCACACCTAAAGAACAAATAAGTAATCTCGCCGTTAAAAATGCGAACTACCTGTTAGAAGTGGATGAACCATTAGTAATACCTATTGGGAAAAAGGTGCGTTTTTTACTCACATCTAATGATGTTATTCATTCATGGTGGGTACCTGCATTTGCAGTAAAAAAAGACGCTATTCCAGGGTTTATTAATGAAGCTTGGACACAAGTCGAGGAAGTAGGGATCTATCGTGGTCAATGCGCTGAATTATGTGGTAAGGACCATGGCTTTATGCCAATTGTTGTGAAAGCCGTTCCTTACGAAGATTATCTTGTGTGGGTCAGTGATAAAAAAACTATCATTGCAGAACAAGAAGCAGCGGCTGCACGTGTTTGGACTATGGCAGAGTTGATGGAGCAAGGTGAGAAAGTTTACCAAACTAATTGCGCTGCTTGTCACCAACCTAACGGAGAAGGTATTTCTCCTGCTTTCCCTGCATTAAAAGGCAGTGTTATTGCTACGCAAGATCAACAAGCCCATATCGATATTGTTTTAAATGGTAAAGCTGGAACGGCAATGCAGGCTTATGCAGCACAACTGAATGCTGTTGATTTAGCCGCAGTTATTACCTATGAACGTAATGCTTGGGGAAATAACACAGGTGACCTTATTGCGCCTCAATATATTCAATCTTTGCTTAAAGACAAGTAAGGGGAAATAAGATGACGTCAATCAGTGCGACAGAACATCACGGACCAGAAAAAGGGCTTATGAGGTGGATATTAACCACCAATCATAAAGATATTGGCAGCATGTATCTTATTTTTAGCCTGTTGATGTTTTTTATTGGCGGTTCTATGGCGTTGATTATCCGTATGGAGTTGGTCGAACCAGGTTTACAAGTAGTACAACCAGAGTTTTTTAATCAGATGACGACCATGCATGGCTTAATTATGGTATTTGGTGCTGTCATGCCGGCTTTTGTTGGATTAGCAAACTGGATGGTGCCTATGATGATCGGTGCACCAGATATGGCATTGCCAAGATTAAATAACTTCAGTTTTTGGATTTTACCTTTCGCGTTTACCATGATGTTGTCGTCACTGTTTATGGATGGTGGTGCACCTAATTTTGGATGGACATTCTATGCGCCACTGTCAACTACTTATGCGCCACCGAGTGTTACTTTTTTCATCTTTGCAATGCATATGGCGGGAGTTTCTTCCATTCTAGGTGCTATTAATATCATCGTCACTGTCATGAATATGCGCGCACCGGCAATGACCTACATGAAAATGCCTCTCTTCGTCTGGACTTGGCTTATTACCGCTTTTTTGCTTATTGCTGTAATGCCAGTGCTCGCCGGTACAGTCACAATGATGCTAACAGATATCCACTTTGGAACCAGTTTTTTTGATGCCGGTGGTGGCGGTGATCCTGTTTTGTTTCAACATTTGTTTTGGTTTTTTGGTCATCCTGAAGTGTATATTATGATCTTGCCAGCATTTGGTATTATCTCTCAGATTGTCCCAACTTTTAGTCGCAAACCACTGTTTGGTTATCCTTCAATGGTTTATGCCACATCCTCCATCGCTCTGTTGTCATTTACTGTATGGGCACATCACATGTTCACTGTAGGGCTGCCATTAGTGGGGGAACTATTTTTTATGTATGCCACCATGCTGATCTCAGTACCAACAGGCGTAAAAGTGTTTAACTGGGTCGCAACCATGTTTAGAGGCTCACTAACATTTGAAACACCAATGCTGTTTGCCATTGCGTTTATTGTGTTATTTACAATAGGCGGATTTTCTGGGTTGATGTTGGCTATTTCTCCAGCAGATTTTCAGTACCACGATACTTACTTTGTGGTCGCTCATTTCCATTACGTTCTTGTGCCAGGGGCAGTATTTTCTATTATGGCGGCAACCTATTACTGGTTACCGAAATGGACAGGGTACATGTATGACGAGTTCTTAGGAAAATGTCATTTTTGGTGTTCTTTTATAGGTTTAAATTTAACCTTTTTCCCTATGCATTTTGTTGGTCTAGCTGGCATGCCAAGGCGTATTCCGGACTACTCTTTGCAGTTTGCTGACTTCAATATGATTTCAAGTATGGGCGGCTTTTTATTTGGTTTCGCCCAAATTCTATTTGTGATTGTGATTGTTAAATGTGTTCAGGGCGGCAAAAAAGCAAAAGCCGTTTGCTGGGAAGGAGCGAAAGGCTTGGAATGGAGTGTTCCTTCTCCTGCCCCGTATCACACATTTGAAACTCCGCCAAATTTACCCGATGAAAAATATCCCTGAATAAACAGAGATAAAGGGGATCGATATGCATAAAAAGCTAATTTTACAATTATCGACAGCCTGTTTAGGTATGTTTTTATTTGGTTTTGCGTTAGTACCATTGTATGACGTCTTCTGTGAGATTACAGGTCTAAATGGCAAAGTTGATTTGGTTGAAAGTAAGAAAAAATATCATGCAGGTGTGGATGAAACTCGACTTATAAAAGTGCAATTCATCGCCAATAGAAACGAAAATATGCCCTGGAAGTTTTCAGCACAAAATAAAGAAGTTGTTTTACATCCTGGGGCAAATGGCCAAGCCATATTTTATGTTAAAAATACGACTCAAAGGGAAATGATTGGGCAAGCAATTGTGAGCGTTAGTCCTTCAGCGAGTGCCAAATATTTTCATAAGACCCAATGTTTTTGTTTTGAAAGACAAGCATTAAAAGCAGGGCAGGAAGAATCCATAGGTGTTGTCTTTAGTATTGACCCTGATATACCAGAAGAGATCACAAAAATGACCTTATCTTATACTTTTTTCGATATTACGGATGCAATAGCAGAACGCTAACGTACCCTAGCTGAAGCTTCTTTATTAGGAGGAGCAGTAATGAAAAATACATCAGAACACTATTACGTACCCAACCAAAGCGCATGGCCCATTGTTGCTACCGTGGCATTATTTTTTGTGGCATTAGGCGCAGGTTTATTACTGAACTCAGGCTCACCAATTGTCCTGTTAATTGGCTTTGCTCTGCTGATTTATATTTTTTATGGTTGGTTTAGTAAGGTTGTAGAAGAGAGTGAAAAAGGCCTTTACAGCAGGCAAATGGATCAAAGCTTTCGCCTTGGGATGGCTTGGTTTATTTTTTCAGAAGTGATGTTCTTCGCCGCTTTTTTTGGTGCATTATTTTATGTGAGGACGTTAGCAATCCCTTGGTTGAATGGTTCAGGTAGTCATGCCATGACGCACACCTTGCTCTGGCCTGAATTCATTGCAGAGTGGCCATTGTTTCATACGCCAGCGGCCAACAGTTCTGTACCAAGTGCCCTGCCAGACCCTTTTCACTTACCTCTACTCAATACAATTTTATTAGTCCTTTCCAGCGTCACACTGACGATATCGCACCATGCACTAAAAATAGGTAATAGGCACAAAACAATAAACTGGTTAGCGATTACCGTATTATTGGGCCTTGCTTTTTTAGTGGTCCAAGGCATCGAATATTATGAAGCTTATGTTCATCTAGGTTTAACCTTGCAGTCAGGTATCTACGGCTCTACTTTCTTTATGCTAACGGGTTTCCATGGTCTTCATGTTACCTTAGGTACTATTTTATTGATTGTTATGTTGGCTCGTATGAGAAAAGGGCATTTTAGTGCTGAGAAGCATTTTGCTTTTGAAGCTTCAGCTTGGTATTGGCACTTTGTTGATGTTGTTTGGTTAGGGCTCTTTATTTTCGTTTATGTACTGTGATGGCATTTTTTGTGGTGACATTGTTTTTGGTGACATGGCCGACCAAGGTGCATGATTACGTAAGTTGCCATTAAGAAATCCAATAATTAATAGCAAGAGCAAAACTAACGCAAGCGTAACACGCAAAGATAATGATTTGAGTAGAGGGTCCATTGAATCGTTGTTCTGGTTATGCTCCTCTGAAGATGAGACTGGGGATTGATCTGATATTTGTTTGCTTTGTTTGTTGCTAAATAAAAAATACAAACCAATAAATAAACTGATCAACATTAACGTAAAAACCAACAGAATAATGATGGATAACATGGTCTATCTACTCCTTATAGTATGGTAATAGCGAGTTAACAGGAGGGACTAATTAATCAGGGGAGCTACTAAAGTATATGACAAAATTTTACTTTTTTATTGCTCTGATAACGATATTTGTTTGTTTAAGTATCAGACTAGGTATATGGCAATTAGAACGTGCAGAAGAAAAACGCCTACTTTTAAAGCAAGCCACAACAGATGTACAACTTTCTGCATCTGATTGGCAGGACGCAGAAAATGGCACGCTTTTAACATTGCGAGGTAGATATAAACACGATACTTATTTCTTGCTAGATAATCAGTCTTATCAAGGAAGTGTAGGTTACAGCCCGATAGTGCCTTTCATGGTTGAAGCGCTTACACCAACATCAGAACCAGTCGTTTTTATGGTGAACCTAGGTTGGGTTAAGGCAAATATAGATCGCAGCGTATTGCCTGAAATTGTGTTGCCTAGTGGTGAGGTCAAGGTCAAGGTGAGAGTCTATCAACCAGATAAAGATGTTTTTCGGTTAAGTGATAAACAATACGACAATATTGATTGGCCTAAACGTATACAATATTTTTCAGGCGAGTATTTTGCAGAACAACTGGCAAAAAAAACAGGATTAAAAACCGTGCTAGTACCATATCAAGTACGAATAGAGCAGGGGGAAATTGGTGCAAGAATCGCTCACTGGGCTTCTTCATCTATGACACCAGAAAAACATCAAGCGTATGCGGTGCAATGGTTTACGTTATCTGTATTTTTATTATTGTGTAGCGGTTTCTATTTTTACCAACAGAGAAAAGGACATAAAAAAGAGCAAGGAAAAGATTAAGCAAAAAGGAGAAAGCAATGCAAAAACAATACACCGATACAAAGCAATTTTTGGTTAAGAAGCTGTTTTCGGGTAAAGGATTATTGTTAATTATGTTTTTACTGACAGGGCTGCCATTATCTATTGCTTGGAGCATGGTCTTTACTGGATGGCAACCGAGCCATATTACCGCGAAAGGGCAATTTTTAGCGCCCCCTATAGAATGGAAAACAATAGCAAATACAGAGATGGCGGGTGTTCCTGAAACCTGGCGTCTACTTGTATTGGAAAACCATTGTGACTTACGTTGCCAAGAGCGTTTGGAGAGTTATCGTAAAATGCACATTGCTTTAGGGCGTCAGTCAAAAGCACTATCCCGTGTTTTAATTACCAGCGTGCCTTTCGCCTCACAAGATCCTTTTTTATACCAAATAAATGCTTCACATTTGTCCTTATCAGCGACTTCGCCATCAGAGAGTACAGTATGGTTAGCCGATCCTGACGGTTGGATCGTTATGCGCTTTACACCGGATCAACCCGCAGCAGAGTTGCATCAAGATATTCTAAAATTACTGAAAGCGAATTCAAAAAGTTAGCACAAGTAGTATCGTATTTTATTGATGTTTAGCCAATACCTTCTAAAGGTTTAAGCAAGAAGGAGCTTTTATGTCAGTTGCCATAGCACATAGCAGTTTACGAAAAAATATTGAGAAAAACTCGCAAGAATCCGCTCATAAAAAAGCAATTAACCGCTCAGCTTTGCTTATGTTAGTTCTGGTTTTTTGTGTAATTGGTTTAGGCGCTTACACTCGTTTATCTGATTCAGGATTAGGCTGCCCTGATTGGCCTGGTTGCTATGGTTTTTTAACCGTTCCTGATCAAGCTCATGAGTTAACTGTGGCTAACACCTTGTATCCTGAGCAAAAAGTCGAGTATGAAAAAGGTTTCATTGAAATGCTACACCGCTACATTGCAGGTTGTGCATTATTAATGGCATTGCTTCTATTTTATCTTTCAGTAAAAGAGAAAGTGATAATAGGTACAAGCCCGTATTTAAAACACGCCACACTGATTTTAACGGTAATCTTATTGCAAGCCGCTTTTGGCATGTGGACAGTCACTTTGAAATTATGGCCTCAAATTGTCGTAGCGCATTTACTAGGTGGTTTCACAACCTTAGGGCTTGTCTATTTGCTGTGGCTTAGAACACATAAGAGGCAACCGAAATTTATTGCTTTTTCTCCTGTTATTAGCGTCAAAAACAAACATATCTTATATGCTTTTTTCGTTTTTCTATTTCTGATAGGACAAATATTTTTAGGAGGGTGGATGGCGGCTAATTATGCTGCTTTTGCCTGCCCTGATTTACCTTTATGTCAGGGGCGTATTTGGCCCGAAGCCAATTTTTATCAAGGGTTTAACCTAGCCCAACAAATTGGCCCAACCTATCTAGGAGGGCTGTTAGATGGAGAGGCTAGAGTCGCAATTCATTTGACACATCGCATAGGAGCACTGTTAACAATGCTTGCTGTATTGCTATTAGCCTTCTATATATTTAATAAGAAGAAAGCATTAGCAATACGTTTACTTGTTGTTCTTTTTCTACAACTAACACTTGGTATGGCTAACGTATGGTGGCAAATACCCATTGCCATTGCTGTTTTGCATAACTTGTTTGCCGCTTTGCTAATGCTAACGCTCATCAGCGTGCTTTATATGTTAGTGCGATTTAAAAAGCTTGATGCAAAGGGGTTAAATTACGAACTCTAGCCAAAAATAACCAATAAGTTGATCAGGAGGTGAGAGTATGCAGTTCCATACTGGATTGATGGCACCAATTGCAATTTGGCGTGATTATTATGATTTGTGTAAAGTGCGGGTTGTTGCCGTACTCTTGTTAACTGCAATTGTCGGAATGTTGTTAGCATCACCTCATTTGCCTGATCTAAGCAAGGTTATTATAGCAACGCTCGGCATTGGGTTATGTGCATCTTCTGCTGCTGCGTTTAATCATGTATTGGATCGTCGTTTCGATGCTCTAATGTACCGAACCAATCAACGCCCGCTCCCGCGTGGAAAAGTAACAACGCAACAAGCGGTTCTTTTTGCTACCAGTATTGGTTGCTTAGGGTTCATTATTCTATATTTTCTCATAAACCCTTTAACGGCCTATTTAACTCTGTTATCGCTAATTGGTTATGCGGTGATTTACACGGCTTTTTTAAAAAGAGCCACGCCTCAGAATATAACCATAGGTGGTTTAGCTGGTGCCATGCCTCCATTATTAGGTTGGGTGGCAATGACGAATACACTTGAAGCAAATAGTCTATTGCTCGTCTTAATTATCTTTGCTTGGACACCACCTCATTTTTGGTCATTGGCTATACACAAAAGACAAGATTACGCCAAAGCAGGTATACCTATGCTACCTGTAACTCATGGTGTGCAATTTACGAAATTACAAATTCTGTTATACAGCCTATTAATGATGGCAACAACTGTTCTTCCTTACATCGTTAACATGAGTGGCTTAATTTACTTCGTTGCTGTTTTTTTCCTGAACTGCCGTTTTTTGTATTTTGCTTTACAACTTTTTAGTACGAATGAATCGATTCCTTTACGTATGTTCTGGTTTTCGATTCGTTACATCATGTGGTTATTTTTCTGGTTGTTAATAGATCACTATATACCATTATAAAAGAGAAAAAATACGTTTCTTACCTTTGGAGGTGTTTATGTATATTCAACATTTAGTAGGGCTGATTGGTCATCCAAGAGAAGAATGGGAAGAAATTGTTGAGGAGCGCTATACAATTTTGCAGTGCTACTTACGCTATATTATCTGGTTGGCAGCCATTCCAGCTATTTCAGTCTATATCGGTACAACACAAGTTGGTTGGAGTCTATCTGGCGGTGATGTCGTTAAGTTAACTGAAGCAAGTGCTTTACCAATGGCTATCGTTTTCTACTTTGTGCTCCTAGGTTCAGTTGCAGGTATGGCTTATGCTATGTATTGGATGGAGCATACATATGGTACTGATGCCAGTTTAGATCGTTGCTTTTTATTAACCACTTTTACTGCAACGCCTTTGATGCTAGCTGGTTTTGCAGGTTTGTATCCGGTTATGTGGTTTGACGTACTGGTTGGGTTAGCTGCACTTTCTTATGCAATACACCTCTTGATGACAGGCGTACCAGCTTTAGGTCATATATCAAAAGAGCAGGGATTTATGTTTTCTATGTCTGTGGTAACAGTAGGGCTATGTATGATGGTGGTTATGATTGTTGTCAGTGTTATTTTTTGGTCAACACTTACGCCGCCTGTCTTTATTCGCTAGAGCTGAATTCGCTGTGATCAGGAATCCTAATAACGGCGTGATATTAGCCCAGTAATACACCCGAAAAAACAAAGGCAAGTCACAATTATAAATAAGCCTTCTGTCCCATTAGACTCAATGCAATATGCAAACATAGGTGGACCAACAGTTGCACCTAAATTACCTAATTGGGCGATTGCTCCGTTTCCCATTGCCTGTTCCGATTCATCTTTTGAGAGAAAAGGGATTAGCGTGAAGGAAGTCCCTTGCACAACACCAGACATTAATAGTAGGAACAAAGAGCTATAAAGAAATAGTTGTTGCTCACCTTCAAATAAAGTAACTAAAAATGTAGAGAGTGCGACACTAGTGTATGCAACAATAAGTAAATTTGGAGGGCGTAAAAAGTATTGCGATAGAGGTCCAGATAAAAACGTACCAATAATGCTAAATAATGGAAGTAAAACTAAAAGTAAATTTTTCGTTGAATTATCAGCAGATATCTTAGGAACAAACGTTAATAGTGCCACAAACATACTGGTATGAAATAAAAAAACTATACCAGGTAAACAAGTTCGTGGGGTTAGATAAACTTTTAAGGTTAATGAGAACAATTTCTCTATATGAAGTTTCGATATGGTTGATGGGGTGCTGGAATCTTTTTGTAAAAATAATAGAAAATATGCTACTAATGGTAATGAAATAATAGCGTGAGATAAAAATAGGCCTGAAGAACCGTACAAGGACAATAATATCTCACCACCCCAACCTGTTATAGCAAAAGCAACTCCAAAAAAAGTTCCCCATAGCCCCATAATTAAAGATTGAGAGTTGGTTGTGGAGTTTCGCAGCATAAGTGTAGGGGCTGCAACAACAATTCCAAGATGCGATATTCCTTCCACTACTCTACTGATAAGTAATATTGGATAAGATGGAAGCGTAGACTGAAGGAGTGACATTGCTCCCCCAATACATAAAGATCCAATAAGCACTTTTTGATACCCTAAATGACCAGATACAACCCCTGCCACTACACCGCACAATAAACCAACAACACCTATGATTGATAGCAATGTTCCTATTGAGGCTCCACTCGTGCTGTACTCTACTAGTAGATTGTCATATGAAATGGAGAACTTAGAAAATTGCATTGCAGCAAAAATACCTACGAACCATAAAACAATAATGTCTACCCAATTGTTTTCTTTCACGGTATTTTCATTTAATTTTATGTCGTTGCTCATAATAACCCCAGCATTCTAGGTAAATGTTCGCAACTATTACAGATCTTTAACTGTTTAGAAGTAGCGTCAACAGCATAATGGATCATTGCTTTAGGGAAGTTTGGTTTTAGAGGAATTGTAAACTGGGGTTCTATTGTGAACTGACCAATTTCTGAAAGTTTCCACTCCGATGACTCGCTAACAAAACGCCTAGAATCTCTCATTATTTTTGTGGTATCGTCATTTAATATTTTCTCAACATTATTAATTAATGGATTAAGCTCATATAGTGATGGAAGTGTATGTCCAAAATTATAATTATTATCAGTTGAACTCCAAGTTTTACCTTCAAGGCCATATTCAGCAATAACATGACTAATGTAGGAGTATAATTGTTTACTTGTCCAATTAGTATTAATTGAAGAAAGAATTTCATTACTAGCCTTAAAGCATTTTTTGAAATAATTACGCATATTTTTTGATTCTCCAAAATATGCTGTTGTTGCAAAATCGGCAGGAACTCCTGATTTATTATCAACATTTGATGCATAAGCTATTAGAATAAAATTTTTCCAGCTAATAGAGTTGTTGTTAGCAAAAAAATTAGGGTCTCTAAATGATTTAAAGTGACTACGAGATACATCATCACTATTACATACTAGAATAGCAGAACCTTTAGATGGAGGGTTATACCAACCATTTTCTGTAAGTTCAGTATGCGATGATATTTCTTCCATCCATGATTTTTTTAAAATAGTTTCTGATATATTATCTTTACCAAAATAATGGCTAATTACTTTAGTTAAGGCATCAGAAACCTTTACTCGACTTGGGTTAAGTATGTTATCCATAATTTATTCCCGCGAATTCAACTCCGAAGTGCACCACTCCCTAAATTACGCTGCACTTCGTAGTTCATCGAACACGACCGCAGGTTGTCTATAGCCAAGACACTTTCTTGGCCTGAGGTTTAATGACCGCTGCACCTTCGCAATCTCTGCATCGGTCACCTTTCTGAGGTCCGTTCCCTTAG
>NHNK02000147.1 GCA_002173415.2 Marinomonas agarivorans | reverse complement strand
CAATAATATAATCGAGATTTATTTCTTGAGATTTAAGCAGGTCCACTTCAAAAACGACATCGTCCCAATCTAACGTCGATTTATCATCGGTTTTGCCTTGCTTCTCACGGCGTAACCAATCGCGGGTATCATTATAGATAGAACGATAATCTTGCAGCGCTCGCTCGCTGGGAATATCGATGGCTTGCATGTTCTTGCTGTCGGTATCGTCTAAGTAGTACTTGGCTTTGAACTCTTCAACCGCTTGCTCTTCAGTAAGATCTAGGCATTGTAGTGCTTTTAACCCAGCAAATTCATCGTA
>NHNK02000146.1 GCA_002173415.2 Marinomonas agarivorans | reverse complement strand
GGTTTGGGGTTCGCATTTTACCAGAGCGTTAAAGATAAGATTCCAACAGTTGAGCAAATTCGTTTTTCTGAATTACAGGTTCCTTTACGTATTTATACAATAGATGGCAAATTGATCGAAGAATTTGGAGAAAAACGCCGAGCTCCGATTTCATACGAAGACATTCCACCGTTATTAGAGGCTGCGGTTCTAGCAGCAGAAGACAATGACTTTTATAGCCACCCCGGGGTTGATATCAAAGGCCTGATGCGTTCGGTATTACAAATTGCTAAGACTGGACGAATTGTCGGCGGTGGTAGTA
>NHNK02000145.1 GCA_002173415.2 Marinomonas agarivorans | reverse complement strand
CAATTGATGGCGACGTTACAGCAAGCCTCCATACGCCAATTGTTTGCATCCATCAAGCAACTGGATTTAAGTGGCTATGACTTAGTATTGACCGACTATGAGCCTATTACGGCATGGGCGGCAAAACGTCAGGGGAAACCCTGTATCGGCCTTGGGCATCAATATGCTTTTGCACAAGATGTGCCTAGGTACAGAAAAGACCCAATTGGCAGCTTAATTATGAAGTGCTTTGCTCCTGCACCAATCACACTTGGGGCACATTGGCATCATTTTGGTAGCGATATATTGCCGCCTATTATTCA
>NHNK02000144.1 GCA_002173415.2 Marinomonas agarivorans | reverse complement strand
ATACAGGTGCGGGTGTCACCGTAGGGGTTTTCGAACCTGGTCCTTGGGACGGTGAAGAATATGGGCAAATCTATTATAACCATGCGGACTTATTGCCGAATATTGATGCCGAAGCCCTACGAACCCAAAACCCCAATATTGAACCGACACACCATGCCTCATTAGTCGCAGGTGTTATTGCTGCGGCGAGGAATGATATTGGTAGTGTTGGCGTTGCTTATGATGCGACCTTGGTCAGCGAAGGGATTAAGGAAAGTGATCTTAACCCTTTACTATATTGGAGTAAGTACGATATTGCCAAT
>NHNK02000143.1 GCA_002173415.2 Marinomonas agarivorans | reverse complement strand
AACACGCTTATATTAAAGCTCGTGATGGAAGGTAAGCGCTCACTATTATTGACAGGCATTATCAACAGCTATTATCAAAAAATTGGTCACTATAATGTGACCGTTACAAAAAGCAGAGCTCTTCAGGTGGATATCTCAGCCTTTACTGGCCAAGCCCATGTTGCATTTTGTTATACAACAAGGACTGGTAGCGGAGAAGGTCGTCGCTTAGGTGTGGATAACCCAAGAGTGATTAGTAATTATGGAAAAAACACTGATCATTTGTCAGTGAAACAGTAGGTCTAAGAGACCATAAGATGGAT
>NHNK02000142.1 GCA_002173415.2 Marinomonas agarivorans | reverse complement strand
AGGCGCGTACTGGCCATAATAATTGGCGAGATTATCGACGTCGCGTTTTAGCATGGCAAAAGCGCTATTGTTGGCCGCGGCGTTGACGGCTTGTGGCAAATCAATAATCACAGGGCCGTAATCGTCTACAAGAATATTAAACTCGGATAAATCGCCGTGAATAATGCCCGTACACAGCATCAATTTGACAGAGTGAATCATCAGAGCATGGTCTTCGAGGGCTTGCTCTTCGGTTAGAATAACGTCATCTAGCCTTGGGGCAATGTCGCCATCGTCACTTTGTACATGCTCCATCAGCAAGA
>NHNK02000141.1 GCA_002173415.2 Marinomonas agarivorans | reverse complement strand
TGCGTTAGGTATAGTTGACGGCTATTACGAAGCCCATATGAATAGCTGGGATGCACTAGCAGGCTCTTTGTTAATAGAAGAAGCTGGCGGCAAGGTGAATGACTATTTGGCCAACAACGGTTTGTTAGAAGGCAATCTAGTTTGCACCGCTGCACCAGAACTGTGGGAAACCTTAGCGAAAATTGATGGGTAACGTTTTTAGCAACAATGATAAAAAGACCCCCAGTAATTGGACTGTCCAACTATTGGGGGTCAGTTCAATTTCGATGTTTTTCTTTTATCAAAATCACCAAAACTGTCATA
>NHNK02000140.1 GCA_002173415.2 Marinomonas agarivorans | reverse complement strand
ATAGTGGTCTAATTCAAATATTAGAGCGCGAATTGATGCTTCTTTCTCAGACAACGGCGTGATGATAAGCATGGGTAGAGACGTTACTTTTGCGCCAGCGGGTTGAAAGAAAAGACAGCCAATCTGATTCTCTGGCTCAGGACGTGTAATAAGAATATGTTTGCCTTGCAAGTTCATTCGTTCGTACTGCCTATCAACGTCATTTTAATAACCTTTTGCTGTAAAGAGTGCTAAACCAATGCATTATGGCGCAAGAGAAGCATGTAAATCTGCAAGTAATTTGTATGCTCCTGATGCCAGCAA
>NHNK02000139.1 GCA_002173415.2 Marinomonas agarivorans | reverse complement strand
GCAGCAAATTTAGCGACACAAACTTTGACCACACAAGCAAGGTCGGCATCAACATATCGACAAGCACATACGAGCAATCTGCCTAATAACACCATCAACACTCAACCCAAGCAGCCTATTTCTCTAGCAAATTCACTTACCAATACACCTCCAACACAAGCAACTGCCACAACCGTGCCAAGTCACGAAAACCGCCAAACTGCTCAAATCAATTTAGCCACCACAACAGAAACCAAACCCCAGATAACAACCACTGCAGAGCCATCTTCATCATCAAAGCCGATTCGATATGATTCACCACCT
>NHNK02000138.1 GCA_002173415.2 Marinomonas agarivorans | reverse complement strand
TCAATACCGGATAATTCAACTTTGGTCGGACGAAAGAAATACTCAGAACGAACCCCTAAGGCTATTGAGAGCTTATAAAGCTTACCCGAGGACGGCATGCTCTGCCCATGCTCATACTTCTTAATCATATTTGTGGAGATACCCACTTCTTCAGCAAGCGCACTCATAGATAAACCAGCCGCTTTGCGCGCTCGCAATAATCGCTTGGCAAACATGATTCTCTCCAAAATTGGTTTATAAATTTTTAATATATATAATATTTTTAAACCTAAAACCAAACCTTGTCGAGCCGCTTACGATAAT
>NHNK02000014.1 GCA_002173415.2 Marinomonas agarivorans | reverse complement strand
ATAAATCTTTCTGCGGGACAATTTTGGTCTGACGAGGTTTCATAAAACTTACCGATTCTGCAACTTTTTGGGCCTAAAGGGGGATTTTTCGTAAGATTCTGGTACTCACTATGTTACAAAACCCTATTAAATTCAATGGATTGAGCGTTTTTCAGGGAGGACTATCTATTAAAACTAATGTGTAAAGTCTTTTCAATTCCATCGAATCGGTTACTTCGTAGAATTTAGCAAACGCTTATTATTGCCTAAAGACAAGATGTTAGGGTAAATAAAAAACACTCAACGAAAATACTTGTATGCCAGGCGAATCAGCGATAATGGCAAGACATGGAAAAGCAACCTAGAGGCAATGCCAAGTATATTTCGAGCCGAAACACGATTCAGTTTTCTCATATAGTGATAACGCACTTTTATTTCACTAAAAGCCTTACAGAGCCCAGTCCTTCTTAAGAGAGTAGCTTCGCTTAAACGATAGTCCAACAGTACATCAGGCATGTTAGCGAATTTGGCCCCCGAGCACAGCAACGTGTACCACAGTGCAAGATCTTCTGTCAGTTCAGTGTTTATTGGGTATCGAACCTCTGGGCGCTCAAAGATACTAGCGCGAAACATAACTGAAGGATGAATAAATGGGCAGCGTATGATGCTAAAGTCAAGTAACTCCTCATGGCTTGCTGGCAACACCTTCGCCTCTAAAGCGAACCCTCCCCCAAACTCTCGGCAAGCGGTGCCAATCACGTCTACACTTGGGCGTTCTAATAAAAAATTAATCTGTTTAGCGATACGTTCCGAGTAACTGATATCATCACTATCCATACGGGCAATAAATGCATATTTACCCAAACCTACAACCAAATCAATCATCTCGTTAAGTGCCGAGGCCAAACCTTGATTCTCTTGAGCACGGGAAACAACTACATTCCTATACTCACTCAACGTATCCAAGTAGATGTCTATCTCTTCTGGTACAGGCCCATCTCGCCAGATAAATAAGTCTATCGATGAGTAACTTTGCCTCAAGATACTCTCAACAGCCAACTTAAAATGTTCTAAATTATCTGATCTATAAACAGACATAATGACGGCAACTTTCGAAGACAACTTTACACCTCATACTTTGTATATAACGATTGATAACAGGATGAATTCACCAGCGAACTAAACGCGTTCACAGCAACATTACGGCACGCCTGAGCAGGCATAGCATTACGCCATGTTGAAAACTCAGTATTAAGGAAAGTACTCAATAACAATCTATCTGACAGATCAATAAGCTGGACACAACCAAGAGCCAATTTAGCGATCTCTCTATGAGGGCCAATGTCACTCAGAATAGCTGGACAATCCAATGCTAAAGCTTCTAACGCGGAGTTAGGGAGCCCTTCCGCTTTGGAGAGCAAAATAAACACATCGGCGATCGCCAAAAATGGTCGCACATCTTTCACTGCGCCCATCAAGATAACTTGATTTGAAACGACGGCTGAATGTTGTACTAACTTCCCTCTTAAGCTACCCTCGCCGACTAATATAAGCCGGTAGCCTTCACACTTAACCATTTCATCAAGCAATGGCATAAGATTTTTACGTTCTTCAAGTACACCAGTATAAACAAGCACACGCTCATTGTTCGAAATAGAAAGGGACTGTTTTAGCTCTGTTAGAGTATCATGTTGAATAGTCTTAAGTGCATAAAAGCCAGTATCTATTCCATTGGGTATAACATTGATCTTTTTTTTAAAAAACTTCTGTAACGTGTTTTTTACTGACTGGCTTACCACTACCATCTGAGAACATGATCGCAAAGCAATAAGGTGAAATACTGCCATCATATAGCCTTTCATCAAGCCATATTGTGCTGGGTAGTCTAGGTAAGGAATATTGCGCAATGTCGCCACCCATGTAATATCTCTGCTCTTAACGATACGACTCATCAGGCCATCCGCTCGGATGCCTTGCGTATGAACAATATCAATGTGGTTTTCAGTAAGGTAAGCCTCAATCAACAACTGCAACTTTTTCAAACTCAAAGCTCCAGACGGATCAATACAGACCACCTTAACCCCAGCCTCGTCAAACTTATCCTTTAGAGAATTCGACCTTTCTGGCGAAAGCGTTATGATACAAGGGACAAATTGAGAACGGTCTAAGCCAGATATAATATTAAAAAGCTGAGATGTTGGCCCAGTTTGTTCGAGAGTAGAACTCAAATAGGCAATATATTTCATACAAAAAAACCATTTAAAGGTGAAGAGAGAAATACGAAAACATAGGATAACAAGCAATAAAAAAACAAAACTATATTCCCTACCGACCTCGGGCTAATCACTCTATATATATCAACAAAAATAAATGCAGAAAATGCAATTGAATACATCATCAATCTATCTAAAAATTCACCATAATTCATAAACAAGAGAGAAAAAACCAAAAAACCAGAAGATAAGAAAAATACATCTCTACTGATTTTTTTCCCAACAACCAACAAGGAAAAATAAAGCAAACATGTAAAAAAATAAAACAGGAGCTTAATATAAGAGCCAAGAGTCGACTCATTATAATACTTCAACTTTTGAATTCTGATTGCAATAAAGTCTGGAAACGGAAAGTTTGCCAGAACATCAAAAAAACCGAATAGACATGATAAGAAAATAACTACAAAACACGCTATAATGGAGATTTTCTTACTTACATACTTAGAAAAAAAAACTATTAAAAACAAAAGGATTGCAGAGTAATGAAATAAAACTGCAATCAAAAAAAATAGAGCCGAATAATTTCTATTAGAAAGAAGTCTCGAAAGACCAATAGAGAATATTGCAACAGCCAAACCTTGACGCACAACATTCAACGAAAGAAAATAAAAATAATAAGAAGAAAAAAACAGTGCAAGAAGTAAATATGCCTCACCTTTTTTAATATCATGATGCTGATGTGCGGCAATACCAAAAAGGGTACATATCAAGAAAAAAATAACATTTGAAACCTGAAAATAATCTAATCCCAAAGAACTAAAAACACTCAGCAGACCCAAAAAACCAATCTCTATGCTTATTATATAGTTTAGTAACTCACCTCGAACATATATAGAGTCATAAATAAGCTTGTAATTGTAAAAATCGGGTTGCATGTAAGATCTTGTAAAAAAAACCAGAACAGTAAAAACAAAAACAAAAACAAATATAATACGTTTGTTAGATGAATAGTAATACATGATATTTGCACTAACAAACATCATTATGAATAGCACCAATGTGAAATAAATCATCACCAGCTAAGCTCTTTCAAGATATTTTAAAAACGATCGACTGAGTACAACCTCAAACGGAAGGTGGCTAGTTTCAATTTTATAACAGTTACTTGACTGATAAAAACACACTGCAGATATCTGCGTATAAGGCCCAAAGTGGCAGGTTTGGAATTCAATCAGCTGATAATTTCCACTTTCTAGAGTGACAAAATCAAGGCTACAATAAGGTGTATTAAGTTTTTCACGACATTCCATCGCCAATTCTGCCAGTGTCGAGTCTATGGTATGTTGCACTTCAAACTGACCAGATCCACTCGCGCGAAAATCTCCTTCTCTGACCCCTCGTTTCAATACATACACCTTATCCCAAAATACCAATACTTTATAATCGGAGCTCAAATTGGGGATAAAAGCCTGCTCACAAAATCGCGCTTGTTGCATAAGGTAATCAGCTTGCTTCTTTCGATTTAACCACTTTCTTAGTCGGTTCTTTACGCCTTCACGCATTTCTCGGACGCTCGCTTCCAAAAATGTGGTCGTTCGCAACGATTTGAGTAACAGCTTTCGGTCATGAATCAATGAAACCCCTTTGCTGCCTGCACCACCAAGGGCTTTGAATACAAAGGGAAATTTAGTGAGACTTGGATTTTCAACACTCGAAATATGATAGTTTTGTGCTACAAAAGGAAGGGCTTTTTCCGCAGCCAACATCCCCATCACCCCCTTGTTTTCATGAGCTAAAACGGTATCTAACGCAGGGACTAAATTGTTACGCCCTATAAACCGAGTGGTAAGCACATCACTAATATAGTGCTTGACGCTAATGTTTTGATGACTTCCTGTCCAATAAATCGCAGAGTCATCCACTTTATAATGATAATCAGCGAGATGCTTATATTCTAAAAACTCGAACTCATATCCTGCATTTTCTAACTCTGAGCACACCAATGACATATCAATATTTTGATATTCCTTAAGATGCTGGGTAAAAAACCCGTTATGTTGAAGAATGATAATCTTTTTCACTTTAACTCTCTAATATCGAAAAACCCGCGAATTCAACCCCGAAAATTAAGACAAGTTCAATCGAGGTTTTGAAGAAACATATATAACGAATATCATTTTTGAAAGCATACCAATAAATGTACCTAAAGCGACTCCAATCAAACCATACTCACCAATTAAAACGAGACTGATAACGACATTTAAAAAAAGTGATAGAAAAGTAAGTTTAGATAAAACCAGAGATTTTTTTTCATAATTGAGCTTTACTGAAAAAACCATATAAATCATGTGACACAACTGGGAAAGTAACAAAAATAACAAAACCAATTCATTTCTCTCATAGCGTTCATCAACAAAAAAAACATAAAAGATATCAGAAAAAAAATAAAAACAAAAAACAAGAAAAATCAGAATTAGAATCAGATTATTTCTATAAGATATATTTTTTTTCGTAACTCCATTTTTATAAAACTTTTTCACCCACTCTCGATTGAGGCCTTGAGAAATAACTAGAAGAACAGCAGAATATTGAGAAATAATAGCATATGTTGAAACATCGCTAATAGACAAAAATTTGGCAATCAGCATTTTATCAAATACACCTAAAAGCAAACTAAATAGTACATGAGGCATAAAACCGAAACTATACTTTAGAAAGTCTTTCTCAACTAGAAATTGAGCTACAGGAGTTCTAGATTCTGAACGAGAGTTCAAGATACTTAATATAAAAAAAAATGAAATGGCAAACATTATGAGGTTAGTCAAAGCAGTACCATATACTCGGCTAAGCGAATCCCACCCTTTAAACAAAAAAATTATGGAAAACAAAAAAACCATACCAGACTGTAATAAAAGAAAGACTGAATATTTAATAGCTTCTCCTTTTGCATTATAAAGTAACAGCAGAATTTCATAACCAATAAATAACATAGCCGTCACAATCAAAACAAGCATCAATGACATACCGTAGTCATCAAGCGAAAAAAGAGAGAAAACAACATCATGAAAAATCAATAACAAAACAATTGGAAATATTGAGTAAAAAGACAAAACTCGAACTACTTTCCAGAATTTTTCTCGAGTTAAACCATCTTTATCAAAATAACATCTTTGTATATAGCTAGGAGCATTTAATGACAAAACGGGATAGATAAATGAGTACAGTGTTACAAATAATATCATAGTCCCGTATTCGGAAGGCTGTAAGACGCTAGTCATAATTGGCATCATTAAAAAAGGAAGTGCTGCAGATGCTAATGTCCCAACTAAATAAATAAAGCTATTCACATTCAGCGCTCAAAAAATCAACAATTCCAGAAACTATATTCTCGACACTTTCACTGTCTTTAGTCATACCTAATTGCTTGAAATCATAATAATGAGATGAGAAAATAAGAAATTGGCTTAATATCAAATGAGCACCATACAGTCTATTAAGTGTTAAATCAGACTCATAGACTTTCTTGATTATTTCATGAACAGCAAGCTTTAGTGCATTCTTATCTTTAACTTTATAAACCCCTGGTAAATCTTCATACCATCCTCTACCAAACAACAAAACTGGCTTTATACGAAACAAAGATTCCCACCCGACAGTACCACTAATAGTCGCAACAGCAATAGAATTGTCAACAAGCTCAAATGTATCTGAGTTGATAGAAACAAATTTCACTCGATCTGACATCATTGACACTTCTTTATAAAAAAGTTCATTTCGACCTACCTCACCCTCAAAATATGGGTAAAACTGCGAACTATGTTCTTTCACATAAATAGAAACGTATTCCGGGAAGCTGTCGATTAAATTCTTAATAATTTGTCTCTGCTCAACATATAACCCTCCCGTTGGGCAGGATGTTTCTTCAGGTTGATAATGTAGCGCCAAAAAAACATATTTTTTATTAAGGTCTACTTCTTCACAATATGTCGCATAAGATTTTTTAAGATTTATTTTTTTGAGTTCACCTAGCTTCCTAATTAAAAATGCAGTACCTTTTCTCATAGATGAAGTATTAGGATGTTCATCTTTATATACCCTATAAGTCGGTGAAATATCGAAAAAATTACGGATTTTTTTAATATCTGAATAAAACGAGGCCAATTGAAAAGAAATCGTTTTATATTTTTCGGATTTGTTTTTTTGTTCTACCATATCAGCTGGCAAAGCCAAACTATGATCACCCAAAAGTTGCTTTAGTTTATCCGAAACTATAGTAGGTAAATCTTTTAATTCTGCTTCCACTTTATTGTCAAAAGCCAACTTCATTCTAAGTGAAGTCATATTTACATCATCAATTATAAAACTTCCATCACCAAAATGAGTCATCTGAAACATAATAAATTTAATCCCTTTTAATTTTGCAGCAACATACAATGCAAAATCAAACACTCTATGAGGAATTGATGGTGAGATTATGATGTCAACAGCTCTTTTTTCTATAATAAACAACCACCTTTCGATAAGTTCAATGAACCAAGCTTGCCGATCAGTGCTCGGAAATGATGAAAAGACATCCAGTCTGTCCATCATTCGCATTCCTGTAAGAACATCCAACCCTATTTTTTTAACCATAGTCTCATCGAGGCTCACTAGCTTACTTTCTGATGGAAACCCAATGCCTTTCCATGCATCTTCTGTATATTGAAAGAAACAATCAGGAAAAACTTCATTTATTTTCTCTCGTGAAAATTCAGGTCTTCTTCCAACAAAATACACGGGATTGATGCCATGTATTTTCTTCAATTTCTCAGCAACAGGAATCCATAATTCAACATTACAACCAACATATATAGCATTTTTATAGTTCATCAAATACTGACTCCTTTTCCATATACAACGAAGCTCTTCTCTGCTCTTTTACTTGGAGCTAACATTTCAGAAATACGAGGAGGCAATACTTCTAAATTATTACTTTTGTTTTCACATTCAACATATGAAGACTCACAAATTAAGTGCTGATACTCAGACAACCGATGCAACTTAAACCACTCATAACCTGTTTTAGTTACGCCTAGCCAATCGAAAAAAGGCTTTATATTTTTTTTTCGGTGGTTATATATAGTTGAAATTTTAATACCTTCATCACTAGTTATTCTCCCGTGCCTAATTTCTCTTGCAATATGATCATGTATCTTTTGATAGCCTACACGCTTTAATTTTAGTAAATCATGAAAGTGATAATATACAGAACTACCTGCTCTCTCATATATATCAAATGAAGACATATTAGCTTCGGGTATAAACCCATATTTTAATATATCTTTATTCTGAGCCAATGGGTCCCATCTGATATAATTACTTAAGTAAAGACCTTGAATTCCACGATGTGAAAGTAATTTTATATCTGGATAATGATAGTAGTTCAAATTTCGTATATCCACTTGAGCACCATTACCAATTAGCTGCTCCGTTTCCACATTAAATAAATCATGCTCTCTACGACTCCAACGACTCATTTCTACAGCATCATAATGAGAAAACTTACCAACTTGCTCGACTGCTTGATTTTGCCCCCAAATAATGAGTGGAATTTTTCGCTCAAAAGCTACATGCACAGGAAAAGCTGTATGTAATTGTAAAAATGGCAACATGATATGATCAAACTTTCTAAGAGAACTACGAACAAGGTCTTTATAAACACGTATATCTGGATTAAAGACAAAGGAATCAACATCAAAATAAGTAATCAAATTGTGAAAATTATGCCAACCTATATCATTTTTAAAGTAGTCATTCACGCAAACAACTAAAGGAGACAAGCCTGCAGCTAGCACTTTACTCAAAGTAAAATAATCTTCAGCATCACCAACAACAGGAACAACACAATCGTACTGGCTATGCTGCTTTTTAAATTTAGCTAAGATGATATCAAGTTCTTCCGCTTTAATACTCCAATCAATCTGATCCTTTTCTTTATGCGTCAAACATCCCGAACATTCTTTTTCATTTATTATGAGACCAAAAGGATGGTTAAGAGGGTAATGACATTTAGGACAGTTTGATAGCATGTTTGCAGCTCGCAATCGAATATTCTTTATGTAAGACCTTATTGTCAATCAACACAGAAGCAAGACCATTTTTCTTTGCAACAGCTACTGACTCGTGACTAATACCACCAGTTATGATTAGCTTACTGTTTTCAATTGGCAAAGTTGACAATAACTCAAAATCAAATTGATTATGTTTACCTTCAGAGATGATATCAAATAATATAATTTCATTCGCATAAGATTTAATAAAAGAAAAATCTATATTGTCGACTGTAGAATACTCTGATTTTTTAGAACAAAATATTTCTAAATCCCCATTGAGCACTCTTATTGGTAATAAGCATTGAATTGCTTGATGACCAAATAGGTTTTTTACTTTATCAAGTAATTCGTAATCTTTTGTTATAAATGCTGAAGAGAAAACTAGCCTTTCAACAGGTAAGTCCTTTAATAAAAGCAAATGCTCAATCGAACGAACACCACCACCAAAACTAATTGGTGTCATAGTCCTCAATTGTCGCAACACTTGAATATCCGCCTCAAATTTATCAAAACTATCTTCATCTCTTGCCGGACGAATAATAGCAACTTCGTCACATTGGTATTCCTCAAGAGAATCCATCACACCTTGCAAATCGCCAAGAGGGCGCATTATATCCCAATGATAAGATTGTACACATCGAGTGTTATACAATAATACAGTAGAACCAACTCGCATATTAGCCCCCTAAAGAATCATGTTGATTAAGTTTAAGCCCGAAATTTGGCTTTTCTCCGGGTGGAATTGGATGCCAATGATATTATCTTTAACCAACAAACCACTGTATTTAGAAAATGTACTGCTCACCGGAAGGGAAAAAGCGCTCTGACTTTTATTAACCACTCCATATTCATGGTTATAAAATACACGGCCATTAAAAATACGCTTATGAGTAAGATTATGAGTACTACCAAATGACTGGGCTGACATTTCTTGACACCGAAACGAAAGTGGCTCCCATTCATTATGAGAAACGCGCCCAGCCAGACGCTCTACATGCCCTTCAAGAAACCCAAGCCCTTCTACATGACCATCCTCTTCTGAATAGTCCATCATGATCTGAAAACCTAAACAGATTCCAATTAATCGATGACCACTTTTAACATGCTCTTTGACAGCTTCATCATAATGGCCTGTTTTCATACGTTGCATATAAGAACCTGCAGAACCAACACCAGGAAGTACTAAGATTTCGGAGCGGATATCGTCAGGCTGAGCAACAATCCGCGTAGATACATGTGCTTTTTCAATCCAGTTTTTAACTGAACGAATATTACCACTGCCAATATCTAAGATATCAACCCTCATAATCAACTCCGACAGTAAACTTTTTAATAGGACGCTGACCAGGGCGAATATCAAAAATAGAAGCGTTCACCCATTTATTAGCAATACTCCAAAATTCTTCAACTGTTATGCCAACATAATTTGAATAGCTTTTTATAATTCGATCAGAACATAGACCATCGTACATTTCAGCTAGCTCAATACCTTTCTCGCGAGTTAATTTTCCTGCTCGAATTTTTTCATTTACACTATCTGTTGCTCGACCAAATCCAAACTTATAATACTTAAGCATCATGTTGATATTGGTAAACTCTTCATCGAGCATTGATGCATTTGATAAATCCCCAGTTTCAAATTCTTCGCCTGGACGCAATACCAAGCCCTGCAATGAAGCATATACAGAATTATCATCATTACTCCAATCATCCCATGCAGGCCCTAAATAGAAGATATTGATTTTTTTTCTCTCGAATTCAATTTCATCTGGATATAAATAATGCTTTGCATGATAAGGATGTGTAACGCCTTTTGTTATCCAATCGGTACCGCCAGCAGTCAAAGTATTTAAGCGGCGTAAATTATTACCATCAAACTCATCAAATCCCTCTACTGCTGCATCACCAACTTGTAGAGCCGGGTTCTCCCCCCAAAAAATGGTATTAACGCCTAACTCAATTGCTAAACGAGGAACAGTAGAAAACAACGACATTTCTGTAGACTTACATACGTTTCCAAACTGCTTGAATGACTCTAGAGCAAGATGAGCAGCCGTTTGAGGTGCTGGGGTTGCAGCAATGACATCAAACCCCATTTGAATAAGATTAGTGAGGTTTTTCGCCCCGATTTCAGACATCTGTTTAGGCGGATAAGCACAACAAACCAATAATGGTCTTAACCCTAATCGATCTCTAACCCAATGCGCCTGACGTGTACTGTCTTTACCACCACTAACACCTACAATACAATCATAAGCAGCTTTATTACGCTGCTTTTGTCGGCTCTTTTGAATTTTACTTTGAAGTATTTTAAGCTTTAAGCTCAAATTATCTTCTTTAGTTCCACCTGTGTAATTACAAGCAATGCATATACCATTTTTAAATGAAGCATTCGGCCTTAAATCTGTAGTAAGGCATTGTTTACAGTATTTCACTACATCTCAACCTCTAAAAATTCAATTTTAAATGCTGTTCCTTTAGTAATTTCCTGATTCGCTTTTTTTCCAAGAATTGAGTTATAGAATTTAGGTGCAATACCAAAACCAGGCCTAATACTTTTCACATTTTCATATGTAAACACTTCACCTTCAGCAATATCTTTTACGACATAAAGTGAACGCCTAAAAATAACATTGCCTTTTTCGCTCTCTTTTCTTTCATAATTCACTTTTCCAATTGCTTTCCAAGCAATTTTACTGTCTCGGCACAATTGCATTAGTTCAGGCTTTTCTAAAGAGAAACTGTCATCAGGCCCACCACCTTTTCTGTTTAAAGTGACATGTTTCTCTATTAAACAGGCACCTAATGCAACTGAAGTAATCGCCGTTGTATTGTCTATAGTATGGTCAGATAAACCTGTGAGCACCCCAAGCCGATTAGCCATATCAGGAATCGTCGCTAAGTTATAGTCTTCAGAAGGGGCTGGGTAGCCGCTGACACAATGTAAAACAACGAGCTCTTTACATCCTGCATTTTTCGCTGTTTCTACCGCTTCCCGTATTTCTTCTTCGTTCGCCATCCCTGTAGAGATAATCATTGGCTTACCTGTTTTAGCAACATACTCAATGAGTGGTAGATCAATTGCTTCGAACGATGCAATCTTGTATGCGGGAGCCCCCAAACTTTCCAATAAATCAACTGCTGTAAAGTCAAAAGGCGAACTAAAAATTGTAATCCCTAACTCTTTTGCCTTTGCAAATAATGGCTCATGCCAATCCCAAGGCATATAAGCTTCTTCGTACAAATCATAGAGAGCTTTTCCATCCCACAAACCGCCCTTAATTAAAAACTCAGGTTTATCACTTTTAATAGTAATCGTATCAGGCTTATAAGTTTGTAGCTTTATGGCATCCGCACCACACTCCTTTGCCATTTCTATTATTTTAAAGGCGTTTTCTATGCTTCCATTATGATTGGCAGACATCTCCGCAATAATATAAGGCTCGTAGTCAAGTCCTATTTTTCTATTATCTATCATTATAAATTCTTTCATAAATCCTCACACTAAAGGCTGTCGAGTAAAATTCTCTGCGCCAATTTTTATGTAACCAGCCCGGCTAAAAAGAGTTTGAGATGCAATATTTTCTTTTAACACCACAGCATTTATAACGATGCTTGGGTGTAATTTATCCAGAATTGCTAATGCTTCCTTTGCAACCCCCTTACCATATTGATTTGGAGCAACAAAAATTGAAATCGTGTAGGTATTTTCAGCAAATAAATCCAAGCGAACTACGCCAACAGAGCTAATTTTAGCTCCTTCATTAAGCTCTATAATATAAATGTAATCGTCTTGACTCGCTATTTTACGAGTCATCCAATCAGTATGCTCAAGTAAAGTAGGAATATCTTTATTTAAAGCATAGCGTCGTGTTTGTGGAGCACATTGCCATTTAAATACTTGCAAAATATCATCTATTGTTTCAGATCTTAATTGAAGATCAGTTTTATTAATCAACTTTAGCCTTTTCATTATGCGCTCCATACCCAGACATCACATAACTGAAGATTAACCTCCCTCATTTTATCATGATTGCATAGGTGGCTTAGATAAGCGCTTTTTAAACCTTGAACAATCCACCCAATATCCACACTAATCACAGCCCCTACATGAGCTAACTTTTTACAAATGGTAAGTTGATTATCTGCTAATGCAATGATGATACTAGGTATTCCTATAGACCCCCTTTCCCATGAAGTTGAACCTGAAGCAGCAATGGCGATATCGTAATCAGATATAAACTCAGCTATGTTCTCTACAAAATCAATGTGCGTAACCCAAGAATCCTCTCGCTCTACAAATGGATTTACAAGTTGATAATGAGGCGACCTCTTGCTAAGTAAAACAGTGACTGACGGCCGATCAATGAAGTCGCTCTTAATCGTTTTTAAGACTTGAAGGGTAGCATTAGGAGCATCAATCCCACCCATTGATATTAAGACTTTAGGTCTATTATCTAACACCTTCAATCTAACTGCTTCTTGGCGAAATTTAGCAAAAGCAGGGTGTATTATTACATAGTCATTACCTGCTAGAATTTGCGCCCCAGGATTAAACTTTTGGTATTCATTCACATTTCTTAATAACGTTTGATCAACAATCAAATCCGCAGCGCGCTGTCTAACTAGGTCAACTATAACCATGATTTTACAGTTATAGGTCTTTCTTACTTTTTTGTGCCAGTTAATGCCAATGCCATAATGATCTACAATCATCAAATCAACATTATCAAACAAAGAAGCACACTCATCCGCGTCATCTATTTCAACAACTTGAAACCAAGCAGCGTAATCTGACGTTGTTTCAGGAGCCAACCATTCAAATGGTTGGCTTAGCTCACTTACATCAAAGCCTCTTTGTTTAATAATGCTGATAAGGTCACCTTTCTGCGGGCGAGTTACAAACACAACATGATGGCCGGCATTTTTTAACGCATCAGCGAAAACTAAACAGCGCATCACATGTCCACTTCCAATATGTATAGAGGCATCAACACGAATAACAACTTTTAGCATTGCAACGCTCGATATAAAGCTTCTGCTAATTCCCAATCCTCTTGAGTATCGATATCCTGAACTCTTTTACGCGGCAACAATATAGCTTTTGAGTTCGCCCCAAATATCGCTCTTTTCTCTAAAAATGCCTGAGCTTTGCCCCAATAAAACTGTCCCGCATCATGATACGCCTCTTCTAAATCCTGAGAGCGAGTATTCAAATATTCAGGATGAAACATATCCACTCGGCATTCATTGTCTATTTTGATCGCGCGCTGTATGGGAAAAGCATAGCTGGTTGCACTAAATGCATAATCGATATCTTCTATTGATAGAGCTACCATACCTTCTTGTAAGCTTGACGGGCTAATAAAAGGCGCGGTAGCGTAAATACAACATGCACTCGTAACTTCCATACCACTTTCTACGCACCATCTCAAAGCGTGTGCGATCACATCAAGAGTTGTTGCATAATCATCAGCTATCGCAGCAGGTCTAATAAACGGTACTTGCGCATCGTATTGCTTAGCGATCTCCGCAATTTCATTATCATCAGTTGAGACAACGAAGCAACCACTTTCTAATGCCGCCTCAATCGAATACGCTATCATAGGTTTACCATGAAATGCTTTGATGTTTTTACGTGGTATCCGCTTGCTGCCACCACGAGCAGGGATGATTGCAATATTCATCATTCACTAATAATCACGTTAGTTAACACACGAATCACTTCGTTTTGTTGTTCATAAGTCATTGCATGGAACATAGGTAAAGAGATTGCGTTAGTGTAGTAACTTTCTGCATTAGGAAAGTCGCCGTTTTTAAACCCCATTCTCTGATAATACGGCTGTAAATGAACAGGAATATAATGCACATTCACACCAATACCATTTGCTCTGAGCTCATCAAACACTTCTTTATGTGTTTTTGAGATCTTGCCTAGATTTAAACGAATCACAAACAAATGAAGGCCAGAATAGGTACCTGGCAATTGATATGGCAATGTAATAGGTAAGTCTGCAAGCTTTTCGTAGTACCGTTCAGCAAGTTGATGACGCGCTTTTACAAATTCACTCAAACGCGTCATCTGTGACACACCTAACGCAGCCTGTAACTCAGTCATACGGTAGTTAAAGCCTAAATCAACTTGTTCATAATACGAGCCACCCTGAGAAACGTTTTCCATTAAAGCTTCATCGCGTGTTATTCCATGACTGCGGTATAAGGCCATTTTATAAGCAAGTGCTTTATCATTTGTTAAAGCTGCGCCGCCCTCAGCTGTAGTAACAATCTTAACTGGGTGGAAACTGAATACTGTAATATCACTGTATTCACACGATCCAATTGGTTGATTTAAATAACGACCACCGATTGCATGAGAGACATCTTCAATCACCTTGAACCCATACTCAACCGATAACGCATGAATCGCTTTCATATCGCAAGGCTGACCGCATAAATGCACAGCCACAACAACCTTAGGTAAAGAGCCATTCAATCTAGCAAACTTAAGCTTTTCCTCTAGAGCGATTGGACAAAGGTTATAGCTAGCGGGGTCAATATCAACAAAATCGACAGATGCACCACAATATAAGCCACAGTTTGCCGAAGCAACAAAGGTAATAGGAGACGTCCATAGAACATCTCCTTTTCCTAGTCCTAACGCCAAACACGCAATATGCAAAGCAGAAGTTGCACTGTTTACGGCGAAAGCGAATTTCGCACCAGTCGCACTCATCAAAGAGACTTCAAACGCAGGAACTTGTGGTCCTTGCGTTAAAAAATCAGAGTTAAGCACATCTGAAATTGCATCAACATCTGCTTGCGTAATATCTTGGCGACCATATGGAATCATTTAGTTTTCCTACACCTCAAATGAAGAGTCTACGTGCTCTTTAACCAAAGAGCGTAAACTATCAACGGTTTCCCACTCGGTATTTGTGCCTGAATTATATTTAAAACCAAATGGTACTTTTTGTGCCTTATGATGGGCCAAAAATTCGGCTTCGGTATTTACATAAGAAACGGATGGTAGAATCGCATACTTATCACCCAAATCAATCGTGTTGATTGAATCTGTTTCCGTTAGCATTTCTTCATGCAATTTCTCACCAGGACGAATGCCAACTATTTCTGTTTTGCAATCTGGAGCAACCGCTTTAGCAACGTCTAAGATTTTATAAGACGGAATTTTAGGAATAAAAATCTCTCCACCTAGGTGATTACCAATCGCAAACATTACTAAATCAACGCCATCTTGCAATGAAATATTAAACCGTGTCATATCTTCATGTGTAATAGGTAGAACGCCTTCTTCTCGCTTACTCAAAAAGAAAGGAATCACCGAGCCACGAGACCCCATTACATTACCGTAACGCACAACACTAAATTTAATGTCTTTTGAACCTTTAATGTTGTTGGCTGCTGCAAAAATTTTATCTGAGGCAAGCTTTGTAGCACCATATAAATTAATTGGCGCGCACGCTTTATCTGTTGATAAGGCCACTACATCTTTCACTCCGCACTCTAGTGCCGCATGAATAACATTTTCTGCACCAGCAATATTCGTACGAATACACTCTGTTGGATTATATTCCGCTGTATCTACTTGCTTAATAGCGGCTGCATGGATAATAACATCTACCCCTTCACAAGCTTGCTTAATACGCTCTCTATCTCGAACATCACCGATAAAAAAACGTAACTGCGGAAACTTCTGTGGAGGATAAATTAAACGCAACTCTGACTGCTTCAATTCATCACGAGAAAAAATTATTATTTTTTCCACATCTGGATAACGAGACAATATTGTTTCAATAAACTTTTTACCAAATGATCCAGTGCCACCAGTGATCAAAACACTTTTTTTATTTAACATCAAAAACCCCAAAAAACTTATTAACTTAATATTTACTAGTCACTTCCAAACAAGTCACGTGTATACACTTTATCTACCACATCACTCAAAACATTGTCTTGTCTATTGGCTACAATCACATCCGCTACTCTTTTAAATTCTTCCACGTCTTGTATCACTTTCGAGTTAAAAAATTCATTTTTCCCCAATACTGGCTCATAAATAATCACCTCAATACCTTTGGCTTTGATTCGCTTCATAATCCCTTGAATAGCAGAGGCTCTAAAGTTATCACTGCCTGACTTCATTACAAGACGGTAAATACCTACTATTGTAGGATTACGTTTTATAATAGAATCAGCAATAAAATCTTTGCGAGTTGAATTCGAATCTACAATCGCTCGAATGAGGTTATTTGGTACGTCTTGGTAATTAGCCAAAAGCTGCTTAGTGTCCTTAGGCAAACAGTAACCACCATAACCAAAACTCGGATTGTTATAGTGATCACCAATACGAGGGTCAAGGGACACCCCCTCAATGATTTGCTTTGAATCTAAGCCATGAGACTCGCAATAGGAATCAAGCTCGTTAAAATACGCCACTCGCAGAGCCAAATAAGTGTTCGAAAAGAGCTTCACCGCTTCCGCTTCCGTACTATTGGTAAACAATATTTCAATATCTTGCTTAATTGCACCTTGCTTTAACAAGCTAGCAAAGCTCTCAGCCCTTTGTGAACGCTCACCGACGATGATTCGTGACGGATAGAGATTGTCATGCAAGGCTTTCCCTTCTCTTAAAAACTCTGGTGAGAAAATGATATTTTGGGATCGAAAGGTTTCTTTAACGCTTTTTGTATAACCCACCGGAACAGTTGATTTAATTACCATCACGGCATCAGGATTAATACTCAGGACGTCTTTAATGACAGATTCAACACTTTTGGTATTGAAATAGTTGGTTTCAGTATCATAATCCGTTGGAGTAGAAATGATGACAAAATCAGCGTTTTTATACGCTAGGTCTTTGTCCAATGTGGCTTTGAAATTTAACTCTTTGTTCGTTAGAAACTCTTGTATTTCTTTATCTTCTATTGGCGACTGCTTATTGTTTAGCATTGACACTTTTTCAGGAACTATGTCAACTGCAACCACTTCGTTATACTGAGCTAATAACATTGCATTAGATAAACCTACATATCCTGTTCCAGCCACTGCAATTTTATATTTTTTTATCATATTTCATCTCATACTACATCGCCACTTCGCATCGTCAGATTACGACTTCGTTCCTCGTTCTCTCTGACCTACTGGCTGATCTATAGTTTATAATTCTTTCTGAAAAGTCTTATACCATTCTACAAATTTCACCATGCCTTCTTGTATGGTCGTAGAAGGTTTGTATCCCACTGCTGTTTCTAGTTGTGCGGTATCTGCGTAGGTCTTAGGTACATCCCCTGGCTGCATATCCATCAAAATCTTCTCTGCTTGTTTGCCACAGGCAGATTCAATCGCTTCAATAAATTCGGATAGCTGAATGGGCTGATTATTACCAATATTAAATATTTTATAAGGTGCTGTGCTTCCTGTTTCGTTTGACTCATTAAGCTCTGGGATTACTTCCTGAATACGTATAACGCCTTCAACAATATCGTCGATATAGGTAAAGTCACGCATCATTTTCCCTTGGTTGAACACTTTAATTGGTCTGTCATTCAATATAGCCTCTGTAAACAACCAAGGCGCCATATCTGGACGACCACCAGGACCGTAGACTGTAAAAAATCGAAGCCCTGTTGTAGGGATACCATAAAGATGAGAATAAGAGTGCGCCATGAGTTCATTGGATTTTTTTGTAGCTGCGTAAAGCGATACTGGATGGTCTACAGTATCTGACTCACTAAAAGGCACTTTAGTATTCATACCATAAACTGAGCTGGAAGAAGCATAAACAAGATGCTCCACTTTATTGTGACGGCAGCCTTCTAAGATGGTCATCATGCCAACTAGGTTACTGTCCACATAATCAAAAGGCGCTTCTAGTGAATAACGCACACCTGCTTGTGCAGCTAAATGAATCACTCGTTGGAATTGCTCTTCTTTGAATAATGCCGCTATGGCATCGCGATCAGCTAGGTCCTTCTTGATAAAAGTGAAGTTATCATAAGGAAATAATTGATCAAGACGGTGTTGTTTAAGTTTAGGTAGGTAGTAGGTATTGAGGTTATCAAGACCAACAACATAATGACCTTGTTCGAGGAGGCGCTTACACACATACATACCAATAAAGCCAGCTGCTCCAGTGACTAAGAATTTCATTTAACTGCTTCCATAATATTCTATTTTTCACATATTCATTCTACTTAGCATTTATATTTTATAAGTCAATACTTTACTTCTCGTCGAAGCTGTTCTATTTCTTTTTCTAGCGTTTCATATTCAGCTATTTTTCTTTTCAAAAACTGCTGGGTCAGAAAAACTTTTTCTTCTATACCTTTTGGCGTTAAAAGGTATAAATAACGCACTTTATTCGCATTTTTTTTAAAGTTCCCTGCTTTGATTAAGCCTTTTTCAGCTAAAGCTTTTAGACAAAAATTTGTTTTCCCTACACTAATGTGCAAACGCCTTGCAAGCTCACGTTGACTAATGTCAGGGTATTGCTCTAGCTCTTTCAATATTTTATACCGACTTTCTTCATCTAGCATATAAGCGCCCTGCCTTTAAGATGCTGATCAAATGAAATCCAATATGGATTTAAGATTAAGAAAAACTCTATTGTTTCATGCCTTAAGAAGAGATAAATGCGCTTCTTTGCGATTGCACATTTTCTTTAAGCTTGCTTATATCATCTTGAGTTTCACTCTGGTGAAAGTCAGCAAACACTCCATGTCGTTCACTGACTGAACAAGTCTAAATGAGAATGGATAATATTGCAATAAATATGTAGATCTTTATTTCTGTCAAGAAGAGCACTTTTTTGACTTACTCTTTTGAACGAAAAGCAAAACGAACCAATATAATCATAATTCCAAGCATGCCACCCGATAGAACTGCTACAATACAAATCAAAGCGCGTTTTGGCCCAGCTTTTTCCTCTGGCACAACAGCTGGATCAATTACTTTAAAGGCAAACTCAGTTTGAACTTCCGCTAACATAAGGTTCTTAGTTTGCTCTTCGATAAGTTGATAAAAAACAGACTGCATATCGGCGATTTTAGTGCGCTGAATTTGTTCTTCTAAGTAGTCAATATTATCTTGCGTTTCTTTTAAAGATTTATCTTTCATCCAAGCATTTAGCTCTACTACTAAACTATCTACCCACTGTTTCGCTAATATGGGAGAAAAATAAGTAACTGATAAAGTCATCAGACCATTATCTTTTGATTCTGTGACCTCAAAGATCTCTTTAAAGGATTTATAGGCCTCCCATTCCGTTGGCATTTGAGATTTTCCTGCCTGTACTTCTCTTATCCATGTTTTTGCAGCCGAATCATAAAGCTCTTCATTCAGTTGTAATTCACCTGAAGCAGCACTCCACTCTTTACCTGCCATTAAAGGTACCAGTAAATCGTATTTATGGATAAAAGCATTAATGAACTGACGTGACTGCAACACAGCTAATGCTATAGCTTTATTATCCGCACCTCCGCCCTCAAGACTAATACCCGCCAGAGAAGCTAGACCACCAAATTGGGACTTTATGGCCGACAAACCATTTGAACCGCCATCACCCGCAGATGCTAATACAGCCTCAGCCTTATAAACATTCGGTTGTGACAAGGCATAAAAAACTCCACCAGTTGCACAGACTATAGTCAACAAAAGGATAATCCATTTTCCTTTCCACAGAGCAACAAACAGCTCCTTCAGATCAATTTCATCGTCCTGCTGATAAGCCTGCAACGGCACTTTTATTTCTTCTGACATAGTTTACTCTTTTTAAAATATTCCTAAGCAACATGTAGCACAATAACATTCACTTATTATTGCCGCATCCAACTTAGTCGACTAGTCATTTATCGCATTCCAAGCGATACCCAACTGATACAATATTTCTGTTGCTGTTGATAAGGTACCCAGATTATCCATATAGTCTGTATTAATTGGCACAACAATAGTATCTCCTGGTGAAAGTGACTGCTGCTGACGACTAAACCAAAAAGAGTTGTTAGGCAACTCAATCGAACCATTGGCTTTAATAACGTACACACGTCCTTCATCAGCTTGACGCTTCAAACCACCCGCAGACTCAATGTAGTCATCCACGCTTAGATTTGAATTAAAGGTATGATGGGAAGCAAATTGCACCTCTCCAACCACACTAACCACAGGGTTTAGCGCAGGAATAAAGAGCTTATCACCTTTTTCAAGCAAGACATTCGCTTGCTTATTTCCAGCCATTGCTTGCTTTACATCTATCACCAAACGCCCTACAGGCTCTGCTTGATCAAGCTGATCCACTATAGCTAAAGCCTGCTGAGGAGTCGAAGCTGACACATTTTGACGACGCAATGACATAGCACTAATTTCCTGCTTTAACTGCTGTGTCAAAAAGGCCAAACGTTCTCTCTCTTGCCGCTTTAGACGGTCTCGACTTAATACAGCGCCTTCAGGATAGGCAAACTGAGTAAACCCTCCCGCTCGCTCAATAATGTCTTTTAGAGTTTCACCTCGCTGAAACACATACTCACCAGGAAAAACAACCTCGCCCTGCAACCCAATAACGAAGTCAGTTTGATAGCTAGGTCGAGTTCGTATCATTAAGCTATCCTGCGGCTTTAGAGAAACCGAATGTTCTTCATTTAAGGCATCTTGCAAAGAAAAAACAATTTGTTTCCTTCCATCACCATTATTTGATACTCCATAACGCCTAGTCAATTCTGCCGAGTTAAGATAAGCACCTTCCGTCAACCCTCCAGCCGCTTGAATTAGCGACTCAATGTCCGCCCCTTTAGCCAAAGGGTAGGTTCCAGGGAACTTTACAGCCCCAGTTACTTCAACTAGCTTTGCAGGCATATCAAATGTGGACTGCTCAATTAAGCGCTCGATGATAGGTTTTAACACCTCTTCACGATCACTATGATGCTTCACAGAATTCTCAGATACATCTATATAATTAGTACTGTTAGCCCCATCGATACCTTTACCAACAAAGGCACCTGTTTCAGGATCAACATACTCATTTAGCTCTTTGCCTTGGTCACCATCTAATTGTTGCTTTTCACTCCATGTCTTTTGCCCAACATCTAAACGATGATCCAAAGACAAACGCCAATATCCTAAGTCCAATCCATTTGAGAAGACAAAAATTTGATCTCTCTCTTGCAGCAGCAGGTTATCCCTCGATGAGGCAGACTCTAGCGCTTTTGCTAAACTAAATTGATACACATCAATGTCTTTATTTTGATTGTATTCACGCACCAATAAAGCATAATCTAAGTCAGCACTGGGCTTTAGATCTCGCTCAAGTGAACCAATAACATCACTCACTCGCATACCATCGGCAAAAGCCAAACTCCCCTGCCGTACCACTTCTCCACGAACAGTAATCGAGCCTTGAAGAGTCTCTGAGGCAGTAAATAAATTCACCTCATCACCTGCCTGCAAAATAAAATCGCGCCCCGTTGATTGGGTTAGATCTAAAGTAATTTGCTTCACTCCTTCTGAGGTTACTCGCCTAATACTCACGTTTGCAAGATAAGCCTGAGGCATTGCCCCTCCCGCGATTAGTAACAAATCCTCAAGTTTTGTCGTGGATTTCAATTCGTAAATAGCTGGGCGAACTACCTCACCACTTACTGCCACAGTCCTCGATAACGGAGGGACAAAAAGTGTATCGCCTGCAGACAAGCGAACATCACTTGCTGTATTTCCTTTCAATAACAGGTCGTACAGATCAAACTCTTGCACTACTCGCCCTTTGCGCTTTAGCTGTATATTTCTCAAACTGCCAGTTTCTTTTATTCCACCACTGGCAACTAATGCTTGAGTAATTGTAGTTAGTCCATTTACGTTATAAGAGCCTGGCTGCGTCACTTCTCCCACTAAGTAAACCTGCATGGTGCGCATTAATCCCATCGAGATAGAAACCTCTACCCCTATTACCTTTTGCTTATATACATTTTGAATTTGCTTGCTTAATTGAGAAAAAGTCTGCCCTGATGCCGAAATTGGCCCTAGCTCTGGAATGTTAAGTCGACCATCACGATCAATAGTGAGTTCGTAGGTGTTATTGGATTTACCGAAGGTTTGGATACTAACACTATCCCCCGGCCCCATCTGATAATCCAAGGGCACAGGAAGATTTTCTACTACAGTGAAATCGCTCACCTCTTCTCTTAATACATCTCTTCTTAGCGCATCATAACCAAATTTTTTCAGTCCGATTGATGGTTGCATTGGACTGGGCTGAACACGCTGAATAAAAGACGATTCTCTGCTCTCTATAGTTGGTTCCAGTAGCGGAGCTGGCTGTGCTTCATCTAATTGCTCAACACCTGTGAACTCGTCTAAAACACTAATATCAACACCAAATTGACGAGCCAGAGCCTCCTGCTGCGCCTTTGGCAAATTTTTAAACTGGTTGATTTGCTCTTTAGTTGGTGTAGCCGCCAATGTTCCTGCGGACATAAAAGCAAATACAACCATTGATAAGAAGGAAAATAATTTCATATTAACTAAACGTTTTAGATACATAGTCTTGTCTTTATTGTAAAAAATGCCGTACAAATTTCATTCAAAAAGAAACCTGAGTCGAATTACATTATCTTTTCAAGCCATAATTAAAAGCGAAGCTCATAATCTACACCCCACTGGTTATTATGATTTCGCTCCCTCCCTACTGAACTATCCTTGATTGAGGACACTGAAAAATTTACCAAACCCGATAAAGCTGGCATACGATAGGTAAACATTGCTGCCTGAATGGAATCGCCTTCATCATCGGCCAACTGATAACTTATACCGATATTGTGATCATTAGTACGCTGAATATACAGAGCAACTGCGTGACTACGATCTAATTGATAGCTGGTATTAGCAATACTGTTTGATAAAGATGGATAAGATCCAGCATGCCAATCAGATTCCTGATATTCGCTGCTCTGGCGCTGCGTTTCGACAACAATACGCAAAGTATTTTGATCCAGTGCGAAACTCCCAGTCCACCCCGTCATCCAAGCACCAATACTCGATACATTAGCCGCGGAAGCTAATTCACTATACACACTATGGTAAATACCAATCAGAGAAGGCAGTGTCAATTTTGCATCTAACGCAATCTGCTCATCGGAACTTTCATCTAAACCCGAAAACCAAGATTGATAAGTAGTGGCTAGCTCAGCACTATGCCAAGGTTTAATTGAGAGACGAGCTGCTGCATGGCGATCATAAAAACTGCTTTCTGGAGCCAACACTAGAGTCTGAAAACTCCATACACCTAAGATGTCGTTCTGATTAATATAACTGGCCTGCAAACTAAGCGTGGGATCGGCATAATTTGCTAGTATTAGATTATGTAACCAGCCTTGCCCCCACCAATACTCTAATTGACCGACAGTAAAAAGCCATTTACCAGCGTTCAACGATAAATAACTGTCTTGCCAATCAACCTCTTCACGACTGCCATCGTCTCGATAAGAGAGTTTCATTCGATAAGCAAACGAATTACTAAGATAGTCAACACCCGTATAAACTTGCCATTCACTATCGTCAAACTGACCGTAGTTTAACAATAATGCATGCTTTTTAGATAAATTAGCTGAAAATGCCTGCACTCCAAAGTATTTATTCCCTCTATTTAATTTTGCCGTATTTAGTGAATAGCTCAGTTCATTTTTAGCTAACACAACAAAACTAGGCAAATCTGGGTAATCTGTTAAGTTGTTTTTTGCGCCTAAGTTTGACAAATCATCACCAAACAAGGCCCAACGCATTGGGTAGGTACCAACAGGAGAACTAATTTGCTGAGTATCGGAAAGTAAGACGAGGGAAGATCGTAAAAATGGGTCTGATGACTCCAACCAAGGAGACGAATTCACTTGACCACTTGACATACACAAGAAAACAAAAGAACAAAACAAAGACTTGGTTAATACTTTTTGGCACTCACAATCAAATAAAAACATTATTTTTCTCTGTTATAACTAACTTAGATATTACTTTTCGCCTTCCCTTATTGTGGAAGAACCACTACACATACGAAAACATCATATACTAAACAATAAAGTCTACCACACACTTGAGTCCAAACAACTCAGCAAGACATTTGTTCAGCAAGGCCTCATAACGCTTTTCATTTGTTTTGATTAGGTCTTTGATACCAAGGTGATACAAGATCTGTATTACTAAACAAACCGTTACGTTTACCAAGCATTTGCCCACCATCACGAGTAAGAGGCTGCCAATGTAACCCAGCACGACTTACAGTAGGTTTATAGGATAAGGTATCGAACGGTATTGATAGGTAGAACCCCTTTGTAAAGCTGCCTTCACCAAACTCTTCAGCTGACAAATTAGTCTTACTTGCATAAGCCCCAACAATCACACCGCTTTTATATTGCCTAGAGAAATCAAACCTTGCACCGATGTCGCCAGCTAAAAACTTCCCCATATCAACACGCAAAAGGGTATCTTCTAAAAGTGTCCATTTGGGCATGTAGTAAAGTGAAAGATGCCCTGTAGTTCCTTGAGAAAGAACTTTATCAGAGCTGCTGTAGGCATTATCATTTTCGAAGACATCAAAGACTGAATTCGGATCACGCTGTGATATAACATTATGGTCGACACCAATAGCCCAATTTGAATTAGGGCGACGATATAAAACTTCAGTTCCAATACCTGCGAACATGGTTTCTAAATAACCACCATATACTTGTTGATAAAAATTCTGACCATATTTTTGATACCAAGTTAACTGTAAGTTACTTAGCAGAACATCATTGTCACGTACATAAGCACGAACTAGAGTACGAACTCGATAATTTGAGGTGCCATCTTGGAGAACATTGAAGCGAATTTTATCGTAATTATCATGAAGATTGACCGATACTCCAGCTGAAAACTCGATGTCATCATTGAACCAATAAGATGCCGCCCCATTCAAACTAAGGCTATAAAGGTAGAAACTTTCAGGGCCCCCAAATGATTGATTAAGGTGGGGTTTAAAGCCGAAACTATAAGGGATTGTATTATCATAAATAGCAGCCCCTGAAGGCGCTCTTGCTTTAAGATCAGTTACTGCATCTTGAATGTGAGGGTTGATGTAAGTAACGTCTGCAAACTCTTTGTATTTCTCCACTGAAATATTAGTATCTCTCATTGGCATATTTTTGACGCCTTCATGTATTTGATAATGACGAATACTATCTGGAAGCTTATTGTGAAGAATTGCAGCAGCTTTTTCTAACGCAATATCTCTGTCACGATATTTTCGTTGTCTAGCCTTAAATTTAGCAGTGTCACCGTCAATATAAACTTTTGACGCACTATAACCTGCCACCCTTCTAAGCTCATTATCTAGCTCTTGCCAATTCACTTTATCCAGTGTAGAAGGGCGATGCGCATCAGGCTTAGGAATAGGGTGATCCAACCAAGGTGTTTTTATGGTGTCAAAGTTGGTATTTAAACCAAATCCAACAGTCAGAGTAGTACCTCGCTCATAACTCAGCCTCATATCAAAACTATCGCTTATGGAGTACACCGCACCAAAATTCCAAGGTGTTTTGGGAGTCATATCCACGTTAGCACGTACAGCAGGAAAGTCTTGACTGTAGTCATTACCCTCATATTCCAACTTCAAGCTCAGTGGTTGGTAAAGCGTTTGATATTCTATACCACCAAATAAGGATGTGCTCCCAGTAAACCATCTGTCATAGTCGATCATACCACCGTTGACTGAATAGCTTGATATACGATTACAAAAACGACCTGTATCCGAACATAATGGATTGCTAATATTGCCCCGTGTACCAAAGTATCCCCAACCTAAGCCGAGTGTAATATCAAAGTGTCCTGCATTGTCAGTATAAAAGCGCTTACTGCCTGCAATATACTCACCGTCGAACAGACCTGTACCACCAATATCTTTTAAACCAATAGACACTTCGGGAAAGTAACGACTTTCAGACCACAATCTAGCTTTTACGTCAATCCCCTTGTCGGTGTAGCGAGTGTCTCCGCTAAATGCTTCTGAGCTACTATATAGCACATCTTCAACTTGTGTATAACGTAAAGTGGTTTCTAGCCAAGGCAGTAGCTGTAATGAAGCCGTGTAAAAATCATACTCACTGTTTTGAGAAAAGCCGAGGGTAAAATCACCCTCTGGTGCCACTCTTCCCGATGGCACTTGTATTAGACCAACACCCCCCAAATTCATTTGTGAAACATCAAAAGAAAGAGGATTAAAAAAGTCAGACGCGCTTTCAACTGCTAACACATTGCCAGCTGGACCAATAATTAAACTAACAAGGATAGACATCAGAAGGTGACGAAAGCTGATACGCATTACAACTCCAAATGCTGACTAAGCAATTCAACAATATCTTGATTTAGGGCTTGGTATTCACTAAAAAGACCTGATAAGCCCACATAAACAATAGCTCCAGGAGCTAAATAGTGCTTTTTGTTTTCCCATTGGATGTTAGATGCTTGACTAATATGTTGATCTACTTGAACAACCCATGCAGAGTCATAACTATCGCCAGCAATTTTCTTGGTTAAATAGTCTTTTAAGCTTGCATTCGGTAACAGCTTAACTAAAGAGGTTGATTTTCTCCGTGGTGTAATTACTCGTATGTGGTTAGGCCGGATAGAAATCGACAACGTATAATCTTTTAATAATAGAGGATCGTGCTTTTTATTTAAACGAATCCGCTTTAACAGATTATCAGTAGGTTGCTTATAAACAAAATTTAGCTTCTTTAAATGCTTTAGGATTTGCAAAGACTCTGGAGTATCAATAGTTTTAAGCTTAGAAAAGATAGCGCGTTTTTTCTGCTCGATTAAAGGCTGTTTTTCGGGAGATATTAGCGTAATGCCTAATGGATAAACAGCATAGTTTACTTGTTTTTCAGCATCACTAATGCTTTGGGATAACCTAGGTGCGCTTGTATATTCTAGCGTTAATCCTGCCTGCAATAAATGAATTTTTATTGGCTGTGCAGACTCTGACTGCGCAAATATTGAATCTACCCTCAAAGCAAAAAAAACAGCTAAACAGGCAGGTATAATTTTTTTCATAGACGCTTTTTCCTGAAGCTTATTAAGCTATTATTTTATCTATTACTTGAATTCAACATAAGGACGTATCATAACCATTTGAATGGTATCCATATGAGGACCAAGCTTTTGTATAGACTTTACAGTAAAAGCTTCTGTCTTGTTTGATTCTGGTGACACCCAGAATTGGTTATCGAAAGAGTAACCTGACTTTGGGAAATAAACTTTTTCGGTAATTTTTTGGGTATCCTGCTGCCAAAGGAAAGTTGTTACTTTCTCATCCAAAATTGGTAAAGCGGTTACTTTGGCTAAAAAATTATACCGATAGCCTTCATCCCAGTCGTAAATTGCATCCCATTCCTGTAGTTTACCAGGTCGCGGTGAATTCAAATATTCAGCACTTGAAACCCCTGCAAGGTTGTTGCTATTAAAACCTGCCGTCTGAATAATTCGTCCACTTTCTGTAGTAATACTACCGCCATCATTGGCCACCCAAGTAAGTCTTTTCACTACCTGATGCCCTTGCGTGATTTCATCGACATACGCCAACACCATCAATATTGGCTTTCTATCATTTACGGTCACCAAACTAGCTGAATAAGGAAGGCTCTGGATATAGTCTTCTGGTATGTCTGGAGTAACTCTCGGAGTTATTACCTCCTTGAGAGAACCTAATGAACTACGCACATTATTGCTACAAGCACTAAGCAACAAAACAGAAAACAAATACAAAATAGGAAAAAAGGTAATTTTAAACAATGAGGTATAACGCATACGAACTACTATGACATTTATTGTAGAGCTAAAATAAAATCGCCCAGACTAATCTGAGCGATTTTTCTTTTCTAAATCATAACAAAGTTATTATTTAGAATTAGGTACCAGTAGTAGTACTAGTAGATGTACTAGTAGATGTAGATGATGAACTAGAGTCTTCATCATCATCACTTGCTACTACAGCGATAGCGACGGCTGCTGCTGCTGCTGCTGCTGCTGCTGTAGCAACACCTACACCACCAATACCAGCAGCTGAACCCGCTGCACCTGCACTACCAGCTGCGCTACCTGCTGCACCTGTTGTTTCAGCAAAAAGCGGCCCTGATAGACCTAACAAAAAAGCAACTAAAGTTGCTGCAATTGAAGTTTTCATAATATTTTCCTTAGCGCTAATATTATTAATATAGAAGAAAAATCTTCCTCTACAATTCTATTCTAAACTTCTAGTAATTGTAAAACTTATTAATCAATAAATGAGCGAAAAAGAACACATTTCGCTTTATGCTCAAATATATGACATGCTCAGTAATCTGAAGGTAAACATCTCACCACTATCTTAGTTTTAGCGGGAGCGTAGTCTAAACATCTTACTTTTTTACTTCCTGAGCCATTTTCCCCCCCCCTAACTTCTGAGACAGCCTCTTATATAAAGCAGTTTTAGTATGCTATTTTGTTATCTTAAATAAAGTGAATCATTGACGAATCCACCTACTCCACCGTAACCGATTTGGCTAGATTCCTAGGCTGGTCCACATCTGTTCCTTTAACTACAGCAACATGGTACGACAACAACTGAAGAGGAATAGTATGCACAATCGGCTCTAATATTTGCGGCACTTTTGGCACTTCAGTAAAGGTGATGCCTTCTTCGTTATCTAGGTTTGTATCTCTATCAGCAAAGACGAATAGCTCTCCGCCTCTGGCACTGACTTCTTGAATGTTCGATTTTAGCTTATCCAATAAGTCATTATGAGGAACGAGGGTGATGATAGGCATATGCTCATCAACAAGCGCCAAAGGCCCATGTTTTAGTTCTCCTGCTGGGTAGGCTTCTGCATGAATATAGGAGATCTCTTTCAGCTTTAAGGCGCCTTCAAGCGCAATAGGGAACATAACGCCTCGCCCTAAGAATAGTGAATGATGTTTATTGGCGAATTTGTCTGACACTTCTTTGATATGAGCATCTTGTTTAAGCGCTGCATAAACATGAGCAGGGAGTTCTTTCATTGCCTGAACGAGTGCTTCTTCTTTATCTGCAGGCAGGCCATTTTCAACGGCAATTGCGATACTCGTAATGAGCAATGCTGTTAGCTGAGTGGTAAAGGCTTTTGTCGAAGCCACGCCAATTTCTGCGCCTGCATTCGTTAACAAAGTGAGATCAGATTCTCGAACCAACGTGCTGGAAGGCACATTACAAATTGCCAACGTGGTTAAGTAATTCAGCTCTTTTGCCATCCGCAAAGCGGCCAGCGTATCTGCGGTTTCTCCTGATTGAGATAGGGTTAAGAATAGCGTATTTTTTGGCACAGCAACTTTTCGATAACGATACTCACTCGCCACTTCAACAAGGCATGGAATTCCCGCGAGATCTTCAATCCAGTATTTAGCCACTAGCCCAGCATGATAACTGGTGCCGCAGGCAATAATGTGCACATTTTCCACATCCTTTAAAAAGGCAGAATCGGCACCAAAGCAACTGGTAAGTACTTTTTTATCACTAATACGTCCTTCAAGACAGGCGCTAATCACTGAAGGTTGCTCATAGATTTCCTTCATCATGTAATGACGAAACTCACCTTTATCTGTTGCATCAACATGGTGATTAAAAACACTAACAGGACGCTCTTGCTCTTGTCCGTTGAGGTCATACACAGTCACCGCATCGCGGGTTACCTCAACAACATCGCCCTCTTCGAGAAAAATAAACTGGTCTGTTACATGCAAAAGAGCCAATTGATCAGAGGCAACAAAGTTTTCTTCAATACCAACACCTACAACGAGAGGGCTGCCTTTTCTCGCGGCAATAAAACGCTCTTTATCATCTTTTTGGGTTACGGCAATAGCAAACGCCCCTTCCAATTTATTCAAACTTGTTTGCACCGCTTGCAGCAAACCTAATCCCGATTGCAAGGCACTATGAATAAGGTGAACAATGACTTCGGTATCCGTTTCTGACTGAAATACATAACCTTGATTTTTAAGGCCTGCTCGCAGTTCTTCATGATTTTCAATAATGCCATTATGAACCAGAGCAAGGTCATTACCAGAGAAGTGTGGATGCGCATTTAACTCTGTTGGTTTGCCGTGTGTCGCCCAACGAGTATGGGCAATACCAACAGTGCCATCCAGTGGTGCGGCATCAAATTTATCTCTCAGGCCTTGAACTTTCCCAACGGCTCGATGACCGAAAACCCCTTCATCATTATTGATGGCCACTCCAGCTGAATCGTATCCACGATATTCCAAGCGACTCAGACCTTCTAATAGGATTTTTGATACATTACGGCGCGCGATGGCCCCAACAATTCCACACATAATCTTGTTCCTTATTACTCGTATTTTGCGTAAGTAATGGTAAAAATAATCTTGTTACTATTTATTCAATTCATTCAGCTGTTTACTAATTCATTTATCGTGACTGACTGATGTACTAATAGGTCACTTACTTTTTAGTAGGTTTTGACCAACCATCTTTATTGGTCTGCCTCGCACGAGCAAAGGCAAGTTGATCATTATTGACTGGCTTGGTAATGGTCGAGCCAGCCGCAATTGTCGCACCGCTACCTATCTTTGCTGGCGCAACCAAGGATGAATTGGAACCAACAAACACATCATCACCAATTTCTGTTTTGAATTTGTTTACACCATCATAATTACAGGTAATGGTTCCAGCACCGACATTAACGTTAGCGCCCATTTCTGTATCACCTACATAGCTAAGGTGATTCACTTTACTACCTGCACCAATGTCCGCTTTTTTTGTCTCTACAAAGTTACCAATTTTTGCTTTCTCGGCTAATTTTGTGCCTGGACGCAATCGTGCATAGGGGCCAATCTCGCAAGCTTCTGCAATGAGGCTTTCTTCAATTGAGCTGTTGTTTTTAATATGGGAACCATCGCCTATAGAGCAGTTTTTTAGATGACAATTGGGCCCAATAACAACATTGTCGCCAATTGAGACATCACCTTCGATGACACAGTTAATATCGATAAAGGAATCGATGCCGATTTTCAAAGAGCCTCGTAGATCAAAGCGGCTTGGGTCCGCCAATGTTAGGCCTTGTCTCATTAAATTGTCTGCTTGCTGTTTTTGCCATTCCCGCTCAAGTTGGGCCAGTTGCACTCGGTCGTTGACTCCTGCCACCTCTGACTCAGAGCTAGGGTGAACCGTTACAATTTTCAAACCATCACGCGCCGCCATCGCAATAATGTCGGTTAGATAATATTCGCCTTGGGCATTGTTGCAGTCTAATTGAGACAACCAGGACAAGAGATGTTTATTTGGCGCTAGTAGAATACCTGTATTGGCTTCTCGAATTTGTGCCTGTGCTGGCGTAGCATCTTTTTGCTCAACAATCGCCATCACATCATTATTTTCATCACGTACAATTCTGCCGTAACCGGTAGCATCTTCTAGCAGAACCGTTAATAGCACAAGGGTATTGTCATCTCCGGCTTGGGTCATTTGCTCTAGCGTATTTTGACGAATAAGAGGCACATCCCCATACAGGGTTAATGTCATACCATCGCCAGACAAGTGATCAGCGACACGTTTTACTGCGTCACCCGTTCCTTTTGGATTATCTTGCCAGACGACATTGGCTAAAAAATCTTGACAATGATCAGCAACTGAGGCCCCTTGATGACCAACTACAAGATGCAAGCGAGAGTTTGATAAGTTATTTGCTGTTTCAAGCACTCGTCGAATCATAGGCACACCGGCAATTTCATGCAGCACTTTCGATTTATTCGACTTCATTCTGCTGCCTTTCCCAGCAGCTAAAACAACAATATCTTTATGACTCAAACCCTTCTCCTTCAAAAATAAAAACCTGAGAAAAACCTTAGATAGACGTTACCATTAAAAATATATGGCGCATTAAAACCTGTAAGAAAAGTGCAAACAAGTCCACTTGTCATAAAAAAAATGACAAAAAATTACAACAATAAATTAACCTTATCGGCGATCTCTTCTGGCGTTGAATTATGGTAAAGATAATCTGCTATTTGCCCATCTCGATCAATCAAGTACAGGCGCGTACTATGATCCACACTGTACTCTATCGCAGAGTCTTCTAACTCAACTATTCGATAAACTGCACCATATTGTCTGACAACCTTATCGATCTCCTTTTTACTGCCGGTTAAACCAATAAAGTTTTCTCCAAAAAATTTTGTATAATTATCAAGGTGCTCAAGCGTATCTCGCTTCGGATCAACACTTATAAACAACGTTTGCAGTTCAGGTAATTTTCTTGGCTCTATTTGCTTCATTGCTCGAGAAACATTAGCAAGTGTGATAGGGCAAATATCTGGGCAGTTAGTGTAACCAAAAAACAGCAGCACAACCTTGCCAGAAAAGTCACTTAGTTTTACCTCACCACTAATACTTCTCAGGGAAAAGTCACCGCCGAGAGTGGATTGCCCAAAAGAACTTTTATCGCCGCCGCTATTAGGTTGTAATAAAACAGAGGTAGCAATGCCCGCTAAAAATAAGCTCGCCAACAAAGCGATAAACATTTTTCTATTTTTTTTCATAAGTTGCGCCTATTAGGAATGGGATATTTGAAACTCAATATTGGTTTGTAATTGTTGGCCAGAATGGGTAAAAAAATTCGCCGTTAGCAACCAGTCCATCTTTTCAGTGGTGCAAAAAGGAATGTACAACTCTCCCTGCCATACATCTTCCACTAATTTTAAAGGAGTTTGCACTACGCCCATATACATGGTTTTACCCTGTAACACTAACTCGACACGTGCGAATTGGTGAGCAATTTCCTTTGTATTAGTAGCGATACGAATCTGTATTGGTTCATCTGTTGTTAAACTGTTTTCAGTGGCAATCAATATATCCTGCTCTTGAAAAGAAGTAACACAAACTCTAACACCAAACTCACAATTCTCTATCGCTAACAGTTCAGCTTGATCTTGAGTTGGTAAAACAAATTTACTGGCATATTGGGAGGCGAAAAAAATGACCGGCAGACAAGTTAAGGTAAGCAATAAGTATAATTTGTTATTCATATTTAATTCACAATATTTCAACCCAGTCCACTTATTATATGGCTGTTTTAAAGCGGCTGGAAACTTATGTGACCAAACATACAGCAAGCCAAGTTAGAATGCGATAGATCATTGTGTATCTATACAATATAAGTACAATCAGCCATAACGTTATCCATAATTTTAAAAAGGGAATCGACTTGACGACTTCTTTAAATAACGCAGTATCTTCCTTGGAAAAGTACTGCCAGCAATCCGGTTCAATCGCCCCTTTAACTTTTCATAGAGGCGTAGAACGTGAAGGACTTAGAGTAAATAAAAATACCGGCCGCATTTCTCACCAACCTCACCCTAAAGAACTCGGTTCAACCTTAACCCATTCATCTGTTACGACAGATTATTCAGAAGCACTATTGGAATTTATCACTAAAGTACATCCGAGTGTTGAAGGGGTTCTGCAAGAGTTAGCAAACATACATCTTTATGTAAATCACGTTCTTGCTAACAATAATGAGTGTCTCTGGCCTGCCAGCATGCCAGGTTACATTGACGGTAATGATGATGTACCAATAGCCGAATACGGTACATCCAATACTGGTAAGTTGAAGCATATATACCGCCAAGGTTTATCCCACCGCTATGGACGTGTCATGCAATGCATAGCAGGCATGCACTATAATTTTTCTTTTGATGATGAGTTTTGGCACTTTTTACGACAGTTTAAAGCGATTCCTGCAAACGAGAAAAGTGATCAAGACTTTCGGTCAGATAGTTATTTCGCTTTGATAAGAAATTTTCGTCGCAGCTCTTGGCTGCTGCCTTTATTATTTGGCGCCTCGCCAGCAATCGACAGTAGTTTTCTGAATGGCAAGAGTAGTGACCTATCTTCACTTTCTGAAGATTCTTTAACAAAAGAAAATGCTGTATCACTACGAATGAGTGATCTTGGTTATAGCAATGATGCTCAAGCTAGCCTTTATGTATGCTATAACGAAGTAGATACCTATATTCAAACCATTCGCAATGCGCTAACGACACCTTTTCCACCCTATGAAGAAATTGGCGTCAAAGTAAATAGCGAGTACCGTCAACTCAACAGCAATATTTTACAGATTGAAAATGAGTACTATAGTGACGTACGCCCCAAACGTGTAACACGCCCTAGTGAGCACCCAAGTGCAGCATTACGTGATCGTGGTGTTGAGTATATTGAAATACGTATTATGGACTTAGATCCATTTTCTGCAGTGGGCATGAATGAAGAAACCTTATATTTCATCGATGTGTATCTTCTATATTGTATGTTGGCAGGAGACAACAAGCTCTCATCCGATGACTGCGCCAAACTGAAAAAATTACAGCAAGATGTAGTAAAGAACGGTCGTAATCTCAACGCGAATTTTGACTTTTTAAGTGGTAAAAAAACCATCAAAGCAAAAGCAGATAAATTCCTCAATGATATCCTTTCTGTAGCGCAAATGCTGACAAACGTGACAGGTAATAAACACTATGTCGACTCCGTAAACGCACAAATAGACAAGTTAAACAGTGTGAATGGCTTACCTTCTGCGAAGGTTATGGCATTAACAGAGGAAAAGGGCAGCTATGCAAAGGCCATGTTAGAAATAGCCAATCAACAGCAATCAGATTGGCTAACACAAAATGTGCCTGAAGATATAAAGCAGAAATTTACCAAAGAAGCTGAAGAATCAATTGCCGCTCAGTTAGAAATTGAACGCAATGATCAAGTGCCTTTTGATGAGTTTTTACAAGCTTATCAGCAACCACAATAATCGTTCAACACACAATAATCACTAAATATACAGCGATCACTAAATAAAAGTATCATGCATAAAAAGCAGTTTTACAATTCACCGTAAAACTGCTTTTTGATACAACAAAACTCTACCAGTTAATCCATAGATGCTTAACTCATACCTTTTTTGATTACTGAGTCACAAAGCTGGTAAATAACACATCGATTATTGGCGCTTGCCCTGTTTCTTCCTTTAACGTTTCATTCAATATATCGATCGATGTTTTTCTTAATTCCTCTCGTGCAGCGGCGCCAGTAACCTCATCCACATTACGTGCAGATAAATACATTACCAGAGCATCACGCACAAGCGGCATATTTTCCTCAACAATTGTGTCTCCTGATAGATCCGCTGCCCGCAATGTTATCTTCGTTTTTAGATACCTAAGTTTGTCTGTATAACCAATATAGTTAATAACAAAGGCCGGCTGTAACTCAATATAAATAGGCAAATTTTCTCGCCGGTCATCTTCAGCCAAAGCTGCAATTGAACCGAATAAAACAAAACACAAAAGAGCTGATCTGAGCACCTGTTTTTGAATGACTATAAGCAACATAACTTTTCTCGTTTTCATCACAATTATCGGTATACTAACTCCCAGTACTGACTAATGTCAGCATAAATTCTCATTAGTCAATTAACATTTTAATTTTAGGATAATAAAAATGCCACTTAATCAAACATTAACTGCTTTCCATTATAAGCAACTTTTATCGCCGGCTTTCCTACATTATTTTATTGCCGGCGCAGCTTTTGCACTATTAGGCATTGCATTTTATATGGAATATGTAATGGGTTTGGAACCATGTCCCTTATGCATGCTCCAGCGTATCGTTTTCTTTTTCATAGGCGTTATTAGTCTAGTTTCAGCACTGCGAAAATCCTATTCCTGCACCGTAAAATACATATATTCTATTATTGTTTTATCTCTCATTGGCTCAGCACTTTCCATCAGACATCTTTATTTACAAAATTTACCTTATGACGAACTTCCTGCTTGTCTCCCTGGCTTAAGTTACATGGTAAAAACCTTTCCATTACAAGACATTTTGAACGCAATGATAATGGGTACAGGAGAATGTGGTGATGTATTATGGACCTTCCTTGGGTTAAGCATTCCTGGCTGGACCTTGGTTGCCTTTATAGCAATCGCTGTATCCAACTCACTTTCTTTAATTTTATTAAAAAAATCAAAGATTTAGCCTGGAAGTATTTAAGGCCTTGCAGCCTAACTTAGATGGGCATATGCTTAAAGTAGGTGCGAATAAATTTGATGTCATTTTTGATGCCTGCTTTGAGTCCGAAAACTAGTAAATAACAACATGGAGTGGACATAATGTTAGAACGTTGTAAATCTGCACAAGAGCGCTGGGGAGGCGTTCACAAACTTATTGATCGATGGCTAGAAGCACGCAAAGCATTAATTGAAACTTATGCGAAACTACGAGCTGAAGACGAGTTCACTCCAATAGATACACCCAAAATTCAAATTCTTTGTGAGAGGCTGGTTGACTACACTTCAACCGGACATTTTGAAATATACGAGCAATTAACAAAAGAAGCCGAGGCATTCAATGACCAGAATGCTTTATTACTTGCGCAAAAAGTTCTCCCCGAAATTCAAAACACGACCACTTTAGTAGTTGAATTTAACGACAAATTTGGCTCAAAGGAACATTGTAACAATCAACTAACAGAGCTGCCTATTTCCCTGCAAGCACTAGGGCTTGTACTAGCAGATAGATTCGAACTGGAAGATGTCTTAATTCAAGAATTACATGAAGCTCACAGTAAACAACATGCTTAATAAAAATTGGATTTTCATGAAAAAACGCCTTTTTCTGATTATATCATCCGCTTTCCTGTTGTCTGCCTGCTCTGGGGGCGATGCGATTGATACTGTGGAACTTGCTGTGCAAGGTTTGTATTCAGCGGATATAAGTGATGACGGAACAACTGCTGTTGCTGGCTCAATTCTTCATGGCGGTAGCTTCTGGGGAGTTAATAAGAAAGAGCGCCGTTTTAATTGGAATCACAAGCAAGGGGAATATGCCTCGTTAATCAGTGTCGATATTGATCCAAGTGGGCTTTATGCGCTCACTGCGGACGAGCGTACGCTTGTGCTGTGGAATGCACAGACAGGGGAACCAAGAGAATTTTGGAACAGCCCCGGCGATATCAAGTCACTCAAACTGAATAGCAATGGTGATTTTGCCTTACTTGGTTTAGATGATGGCACTGCTCGTTACTTTGACATCAAAAATGGCGGTATTAAACAAACCTTCCGCACAGATGCCATTGTCAGATCCGTTGACCTAAATGAAAGTGGGAGTTTAGCCGTTACAGGCGACGACAATTACAATGTTATTCTCTGGGATACCGAGAGTGGAGAAAAGCGTCATGAGTGGTCATTATCAAACCGCATCGGTTCGGTTGCGTTATCACAAGATGGTAAATACGTTTTTGGCGCCGCTCAATTGGGCAATGCGATCGTCTGGTCTGCCGATACTGGTGAACTTGTATTTGAATTGGATACCGGAGCCTTAGCTTCACGCAACGCCACAATCAACAAAGCAAAATTCTCCAATGACAATCGTTACTTACTGACAGGCGAAATAAACAGCAAAATACGATTATATCGATTGCCACAAGGGGATTTATTAAAATCATGGCAAGCAAATACAAAAGATTCATTTCGTCCAACAGGTACTGCCATCATCGCTCTATCTTTTGGGTTGGATGGAAAATATTACGCTATTGGCGGTAATGGCCTACTGAATGTTTTAAAATAAAACATGAGCAACGCCAGCATGAATTTCTCAGTAAAAACCTTTTTGTCCCTTGCTGCATTTCAAGCTTTGCTCGCTGTTGCTTTAGGCGCATTTGGTGCCCATATAGTCAAAAATATCGTTCCACTCGATCATTTGGTTTGGTGGAATACGGCAGTCCAGTATTTAATGTATCACTCCCTTGCCAGCTTAGTGTGTGCTTGGATGGGACAAAAGATTCTTACTATGCGCTATTGTGTTTTGCTTTTCACAAGCGGAAACCTATTTTTTGCCGGCAGCCTAATGACAATGACACTTACCGGAACGGTATGGCTAGGTGCGATTACGCCAATTGGCGGTACACTCTATATTTTGGGTTGGCTTCTTTTCATATGGAACATACGTCGAGATACAACATCTTCCTAATTATTCTTTTCTTAACGGATTAAAAAGTCAGTTGTAAAGAAAGATTTTTTCCCCTCCCTAGCCACCTTGGTCTTTTTTACGTTAGCATTGGCCTCGTGTAAATCAATAATCCATTGATTAACAGCGTCTTTAAAAGACCTTCAAAATAACTTTAAAATACCTTTAAAAAGTAACTTCATGACAGAGCAAAATACCGACAATTTCACCAAAAAAGCAGAATCATTCTACAAACGTACTATTCGTAGTTTTGTCGTACGTGGAGGGCGGATGACCGAAGGGCAGCAAAAAGCCTACGACAACAACTGGAAACACTATGGACTCAACCATCAAGATGGCTTGCTAAACTATAAGGCCATTTTTGGTAGAGAGGCAGATATTGTCGTTGAAATAGGCTTTGGCATGGGCACCTCGTTAATTGAAATGGCCAAAAATGCACCAGAAAAAGATTTTATTGGTATCGAAGTTCATCCACCAGGCGTGGCAAAACTTATGATGATGGCAGCAGAACAAGACCTAAAAAACATTCGTGTCTACTGTCATGATGCCATTGAAGTCATGCAAGACTGTATCCCTCCTGCCTCTATTAGCTGTTTGCAGCTTTTCTTTCCAGACCCATGGCATAAAAAGAAGCATAACAAGCGTCGTATAGTACAAACTGGTTTTGCAACCAAAGTCGCTTCTTTGCTACAAGATGGGGGAGTATTTCACATGGCAACAGATTGGGAACCCTACGCAGAGCACATGCTGGAAGTCATGGAGCAACATGAAGCCTATAATAATGCGGCAGGGGAAAAACAGTTTCACCCTCGCCCAGAATGGCGCCCATTAACCAAATTTGAGCAAAGAGGCGAAAAACTTGGGCATGGTGTATGGGATTTAATTTATCTAAAGAAAGGTGTTTCTTAAAACGCATGCGCGGCGATTTCAATATTTGAAGCGCCGCACTCTCGCTTTACCACCTTCATAAATTAAATTGCGCAGCTTTCTTTTGTATTACCTGCATCAAAATACGTTTGAAATACTTTCGGTGTGCGGCCACGGCCTGTCCATAAATGCTCTTCTCCATCAACAACAAGACGATATTTAGGTTCAACACTTTTGCTTTTTGTTGCTGTTGTTTTTGCCGAAGACAAATCGGCAATTTCCTCCAGAGTTAAACCACTTTGTGCAATAAGTTTTGCCAGCTCTTCTGCTTTCCTTGTTTTTTCCTGCTCTTGTTTCGCTTTTTCTTCTGCTTCAGTTTTTAACTTTTCTAATGCACTACTAAAGCCAGCAATGATATTTTCTAATTGATCAATTGTTAACTCTTTTGCAGCAGCGCGAGCTTTTGCTTTATTTCCAGCAAGTTCTAATAAAAAACTCATAATTTGATTATCCTCTGAAGCAGCTAAAAAAATATATAACGTATATATTTCCTTATTTCTTTCGTGTTTAAAAAACTATTGTTAAAAAATTATATAAGTATTTTCTTTTTACGCAAAAGAAAATACTAACAATGACAAAACATTATTTCTACAAGTAAAATAGGCTTCTATTTTAAATTATGGAAAAAGAGTATTAATGGCAAATATCGTCGAGCAACTTGCAACTGAATTTAGTATTAGCCGCCAAACGGTAAATAATATTTTAGCGCTAATTAATGAAGGGGCCAGCATTCCATTCATCGCCCGTTATAGAAAAGAATCGACCCAAGGGTTATCTGATGTGCAATTAAGAGAATTCGACCACAGGCAAATATATTTGCGCGAATTAGAACAGCGCCGCTCCAGCATATTAGAACAACTCATTGCGGATAACCGATTATCTAGTCAATTAAGGCAAGCATTACAACAAGCTAAAACTAAAAAAGAGTTAGAAGATATTTATGCCCCTTTCAAGAAAGACAAAGTATCGAAAGTAGAACTGGCCCGAAAATTAGGGCTGGATAAATTAGCCAATCAAGCTTGGCGCTCTTGGAAAAACTGGGACATTCAAGCTTTAGAAAACTTTGTCAACAACCTACAAAAGCAAGATAAAAAGACTCTAGATGTTACAAAGACACAAGAGCTTTTATTAGAATTATTCTCTGAGGCTATTTTATTACAATTGAATTTTATTCAAACTTGTAAAGATTACATTTATCGAAATGGTTCAATTAACAGCAAAGTTATTAGAGGTAAAAAAGAAGTTGGTATAAAATATCAAGATTATTTCGACTATTCAGAATCGTTAACTAAAGCGCCTTCCCATAGACTACTAGCATTATTCAGAGCAAAAAAGGAAGGTATTCTAAAACTTACTGTCAAAACGAATTTAGAAAATAACGCCTTCCCGCCCACATTGCTTAAAGCATTAAATAAACTGACGATTGAATATAAGATTCCTTACCAGTTAAGTACATTTCAAACCATTGTTTTAGAGCATGTTTGGCAGAATAAATTAGTCCCAAAAATTGAAACATTATTGCTTGCAGAGCTCAAAGAAAATGCAGATATTGAAGCCACAAACGTTTTCGCCAACAATTTAACTGACCTACTAATGGCGCCACCAGCAGGACAAAAGTCTATTTTAGCGCTTGATCCTGGGTTTCGAAATGGCGTAAAAATGGCGGCAATCGACCAATATGGCCAGCATGTTGGTCACGGCGTTATTTACCCACACCCACCACAAAACAACTTAGCAGAAAGTGAACATCGCCTACTGACCTTATTAAAGCAACACAAGATCGAGTTGATTGCTATTGGCAATGGCACTGCCTCACGAGAAACCGAAACCTTTGTACACACATTGCTAAAAGAGCAGAAAGACGCAGAGCTCATGAACATCGCTTGTATCATGGTGAATGAGTCTGGCGCGTCCATCTATTCTGCTTCTGAACTGGCCGCAAAAGAATTCCCTGATTTAGATGTGACTATCCGAGGTGCGATTTCCATTGCCAGAAGGCTACAAGACCCACTAGCAGAATTAATCAAAATTGACCCTAAGTCCATTGGCGTTGGTCAGTATCAGCACGATATAAAACCGAAGCAATTAGAGCAGGCATTAGGGAATGTCGTTGAAGATTGTGTTAACCGAGTTGGCGTCGATATCAACCTCGCTTCTTCAAGCCTACTCAGCCATATTTCTGGCTTATCCGCTAAATTAGCTGAGAATATTGTACAATTTCGCCAGCAACATGGCGGCATTAGCGATAGGAAACAACTTAAAAAAGTAAAAGGTATTGGTGAAAAATGCTTTGAACAATGCGCTGGCTTTTTACGAATCAACAATGGCAAACATCCATTAGACGCCTCAGGCGTGCACCCAGAGAGCTATGGCATTGTTGAGGAAATGGCGCAAAAGATTAATTTGCCAGTAAGCGAAGTAATCGCTAATCAGGCTGCTTTACATCAAATTAAAGCCTTAAAGCCTACTTTTAGTAATGTTGACGCCTACACCTTTGATGATATTTTAACCGAGTTGGCCAAGCCTGGCCGAGACCCTCGCCCTGATTTTACCTATGTCAATTTTGATAAAAGCGTTACAACAATAAGCGACTTACAAGTAGGTATGACCTTAGAAGGGGTTGCTACTAACATTGCAGCCTTTGGTGTGTTTGTTGATATTGGCGTGCATCAAGATGGGCTGATTCATATATCGCAATTAGCCGATAGGTTTGTTAAGAATCCAGCCGATATTGTTAGCGTTGGTCAGATCATTCAAGTAGAAGTACTTGAGGTAGATGAAGGTCGTAAGAGAATTTCTCTAAAAGCATTGGGGCTTTAAACTTATTAACAGTAGCATCTCAATAAAGACGCTACTGTTACTTCTACTCTTACAAACGCATTTCAATATCTTGTGCCGCCATAAACGCTTTCGCTTCAGGCACAGTATGTTCACCAAAATGGAAAATACTTGCAGCTAAGACCGCATCGGCCTTGCCTTCTTTGACGCCATCAACAAGATGTTGCAGTTCTCCCACACCACCAGAGGCAATAACAGGAACATGAACAGCTTCGCTGATAGCGCGGGTCACACCAAGGTCAAAACCGTTTTTAGTACCATCACGATCCATACTGGTCAAGAGGATTTCACCAGCGCCATATGCAACCATTTTTTTCGCCCACTCGACGGCATCCAAACCTGTTGGCTTGCGGCCACCGTGAGTAAAGATTTCCCATTTATCTGCTTCACCTTCTGCACTGACTTTTTTAGCATCAATAGCAACCACAATGCACTGGGAACCAAAACGTTGCGCGGCTTCACGGACAAACTCAGGATTAAACACAGCCGCAGTGTTTATACCGACTTTATCAGCCCCTGCATTCAGCATACGACGAATATCATCACAGGTACGGATACCTCCACCCACTGTAAGAGGGATAAATACTTGGCTGGCAATCGCCTCTACCATATGAACAGTGGTTTCCCTATCATCGGAACTGGCAGTAATGTCCAAGAAAGTAATTTCATCAGCCCCTTGTTCGTCATAGCGTTTCGCCACTTCAACAGGATCACCTGCATCACGAATATCAACAAATTGCACGCCTTTTACTACTCGGCCATTGTCAACATCCAAACAGGGAATAATACGTTTTGCTAAGCCCATATCGGCTCCTATTAATCTGTCATTCTGTTTCTAAAGAGCTGATAAACAGCTTCTTAACGTGTTTTTAAACGGCTTTTAGGCTGGTTTGCCATCCCAGTGAATAAAATTTTTATAAAGCTGCAAACCGTCTTTATGGCTTTTTTCTGGGTGGAATTGAACTGCAAATACATTCTCTCTCGCTAGAGCAACACAGAACTCATGACCGTACTCACAGGTGCCAGCAATTTCGTTTTTATCATTCGGTACCACATAGAAACTGTGCACAAAATAGAATCGTGCGTTATCTTCTATGCCTTGCCATAAAGGGTGCGCCATTTTATGGGAAACTTGATTCCAACCCATGTGTGGCACTTTTAGTCGATTACCCTGTGCATCTTTATGCTCTTCGCCAAAGAAAAATGCATTACCTTGGAAATAGTCCAAACAATCAACACCACCATTTTCTTCACTATGGGACATTAGCGCTTGAATGCTCACGCAAATAGCAAGGAAAGGCTTTGTTTTTAATGCTCTTTGAATAGCAGGAACCAGCCCTCTGTTATACATTTCCCCAACACAATCACGAATGGCACCAACCCCAGGAAGCAAAACTTTATCGGCACTGTCGATTACGGCTGGGTCACTTGTTAACACCACTTGGGTGTGTTCATCGGCAACATGCTCTAGCGCTTTGACCACAGAGTGAAGATTGCCCATACCATAATCAATGACGGCAACAACGGATTTCGTCATAGTCAATATTCCTACTTCTTCGCTTATAAACTGCCTTTTGTCGACGGCATTTGACCCGCCATACGCTCATCGGCTTCTAATGCCATACGCAAAGCCCGACCAAAGGCTTTAAAAATGGTTTCTGCTTGATGGTGCGTGTTTTTACCACGCAAGTTATCAAGGTGCAGTGTCACTTGCGCATGATTAACAAAGCCGTGGAAGAATTCAGAAAATAAATCGACATCAAAACCGCCGACTGAAGCACGGGTAAAAGGTACATGCATCTCCAAACCAGCACGGCCAGAAAAATCAATGACCACACGCGATAAGGCTTCATCTAAAGGCACATAAGCATGACCATAACGCTTGATGCCTTTTTTATCGCCGACCGCTTTTGCAAATGCTTGACCCAAAGTAATGCCTAGATCTTCCACTGTGTGGTGAGCATCAATATGCAGATCACCTACTGCTTTAATATCCAAATCAATCAAGCCATGACGAGCAACCTGATCTAACATATGATCAAGAAAGGGAACGCCTGTCTCACACACAAATTTGCCTGTTCCATCCAAATTAATGGAAACCTTAATTTGAGTTTCAAGCGTGTTACGCTCTACGGTCGCTATCCGATTGGACATAAAGAGTCTGCTCCTAGGTAATCAAACTGGCTAAAACATTTGTTAAATAAAGCCGTTTCTAGTTGAGTAATTAGAAAAATGCGAATAAATACCCTTTTTTAGGGTTTTGCTTTGTTCACACTTTCTTTGCTATCACTGCATTATAAAGTGCACACGCCTTTGCTTCTATGCTTTTTGATGGCTTTTGGTTTTTTGTCTGTTGTCCGTGTGTTGCTCTATTGTCTAATGATATGATAAAAACCGATTTTCACAGATTATGATCAGCTAATTTTTCAAGGATTTATCAATGATTTGGGCCAAGCGATTAGGCATTACACTACTCTTCTTTCTCGCAATCTTTATTGCACTTATTTCTTACATTACTCTGTTTGTCGATCCCAATGATTTCAAGGACAAAATTACGACGCTCGCCAAAGAGCAAGCCAATATTGAATTGCGCCTTGACGGCGATATTCGTTGGTCATTTTTCCCTTGGGTTGGGGTTGAGTTAGAAGATATCGGCGTGGCTTTCGCTGGAGAACAAGAACTAGTGCGTTTTGGTGCCGCCGAATTTGGTGTTGAGCTACTACCATTACTAAGCAAAAGTATTCGCATCGACACATTGAAACTTATCGATCTTGAAGCCGATCTTATTGTCGATGAAAAAGGCCAAACAAATTGGCAAGCCTCCGTAGATTCTACCGCGTCGAGTAAGGTTGCTACACCAGCCAAAACAGCCGAGCCAGCGACCCAAGCAGACCGCTCAACCACAACGACCGAACTGAATCTACCCGATCTACACTTATCACTATTAAGTGTTGAAAATGCACAAATTAACTACCTAGATAAAAGCGCAGATTTGACCCTAACGGCTGTGATAAATTTGACATTAGAAGACGTTAAATGGGGCGAGTCTTGGCCGCTATCGCTTTCTGCTCAGGTGCGTCAATCATCACTTACAAACCAAACGGCTGGTACTGTCACCAATCCTCCATCCAGCACTATCAAGAACCAAACAAACTTATCAGGCCAAATTACCATATTGCCTGAAGATCAAGTCATTCAACTAGCTGGACTGACAATTGATAACGAAATAGAGGCGGATTTTTTACCTGTCTCGCCACTTAAGTCAAGATTAAACGATACTGAATTTGCCATTTTTCTAGCAACGCAAAAATTTACCTTAAACAGGATGTCGCTCTCAACACTGGGCGTCACTCTGCACACCTACGCCAGTGCTGACAATATTTTTACAGAACCATCATTCAAAGGCGCACTATCAGTTGACGAGTTTAACCCGAGTAAATTGTTGCAAGCACTTGCTATCGATATACCAACAAGCGACCCAGATGTCTTACAAAAAATGAAGGCGGGATTCGATTTTAAGGGAGATACCAAGAACTTACTCTTGGAGAATCTGACCGTAAATTTTGATGATAGTGAATTAACTGCTGCCGCAAATATTGAACTGTCACCTCTACTCTGGTCAGTCGGTATAGAAGGTAAAAATCTAGACCTTGATCGCTATCTACCAGCCAAAAACGAAAAAGAAGCTGAAACAAAGAGCACAACAAATACAGAAAACAACGAATCGGCAGCGAATACGGACGAATCAGGTGAGTTAATCCCTGTGGAGCTAGTGCGTTCACTGAATGGATTCGTGAACATTGGCTGGCAAAATTTAAAAGTTGCCAACCTTAACATTGATAACATCACTTTCTCTTCCAGCCAAAAAAACGGCGTGGTAAAGGTTAACCCTCTTTCGGCTTCACTCTATGACGGCGAGATAGCACTTGAGGCCACCTTGAATGCTCAAACAAACACACCGAAAATAACATTAGTGCCAACCATTAAAGATATCCAACTCAAGCCATTGATCAGAGATTTGACGGAAAAAGAGAAGGTGACTGGCGTTGCTGATTTAAAAGGGCAAATTAATACTCAAGGCAATCAAATTGACCATTTAATCAATAATGCCAATGGCGATTTAGTGGTACAAATTCTGGATGGCGCTTTGATTGGCACGAATCTCACAAAATCTGTCTGTGAAGGCATTGCCAACTATCGCAACGAAACCCTAAACCCTGAATTATGGGGAGAAGATACACCATTTGAATCACTCAAATTCCCTGCGCGTATCCGTAAGGGTAAAATTTCAACACCTGGCCTCAAGATTCAAGCAGCAGCGATCACGGTTCAAGGTAATGGCGTGGTATCACTACCCACTTCTTCTTTTGACTATACCACCAGCATTGGCTTAACCGGCAGTAGCAATGACCACGCATGTCGCATCAAGGAAGAGTTTAAAACACTTGCTTTCCCTGTGCAGTGTAAAGGCAAATTTAGTGATGACCCAGCGTCGTTTTGTGGCCCTGACTTAAAAGGTTTCGGTAAACAATTTGAAGCTCTGGCCAAAGCAAAATTAAAGAAAAAGGCCGCAGCCGAAAAAGCACGAGCAAAAAAGAAGTTGGAAGAAAAAGCCAAAAAAGAAGCAGATCGCTTGAAAGAACGTCTGAAAAAACTGTTTTAATCTATCTAACTTTTGTGAGCAAATAGCGCCATGACCGAAATAATGGCAGAGATAACGCCCATTAATCATTTTTCCACCAGAGTACTTAACTGGTTCGATGAACATGGGCGTAAAAACTTACCGTGGCAACAAGATAAAACGCCTTATCGGGTATGGATTTCTGAAATCATGTTACAGCAAACCCAAGTAACAACCGTGATTCCTTACTATCAAAGGTTTATGGCGAGTTTTCCCGATGTTTTTTCCTTGGCGCAAGCACAAGAGGACGATGTGCTCGCTCATTGGAGCGGTCTAGGCTATTACGCTCGCGCTCGCAACTTACACAAAACCGCCAAAATACTTGCTGATGAAAAACAAGGGGAATTCCCCACTAGTGTTGAAGGAGTTACCGAATTACCCGGTATTGGTCGCTCTACCGCTGCCGCAATTTTATCCATATCCAGAGGTGTTCAGGCAGCGATCTTAGATGGCAACGTCAAACGTGTACTCAGCCGTTTGCATGCTATCGACCGCTGGCCCGGTGAAAAAAACACCGAAAAGCAATTGTGGGAGTTGGCCGAGGGTTACGCCCCTGAACAACGCTGTGGTGACTACACTCAAGCCATGATGGACCTTGGCGCGACATTATGTACTCGTAGCAAACCTCAATGCTTGTTGTGCCCATTGCAATCGGATTGCCAAGGCCTCGCAACAGGCATGCCAACGGACTTTCCAGTCAAGAAACCTAAAAAAGCCAAACCAGTAAAAGCCACTAATATGCTGGTATTACAGAACGCTCAAGGACAAGTTTTATTAGAGAAACGTCCAACAACTGGCATTTGGGGGGGGTTATGGAGCTTACCAGAATCACAAGAGAGCGAACTTATTCTTGCTACTGAGCAACGCTTTCAAGCACAAATCACACAACATCAACCACTTAATGGCTTTAGGCATACATTCAGCCATTATCATTTGGATATACAGCCCCATCAGTTTTTGCTAGAGCAATCATCACGTGTTGCTGATAACAATAAATATCAATGGTACGATCTGACAACAGCGTTAACATTAGGCTTACCAGCGCCTATTAGAGAAATACTAGAATCTCTCTTAAAGCAATAATTCAACAGATGAGTAATACAATTGGAGAAACAATTACCCTTGCTAATTGTCCTTGTCGACCACACAATTAATGAAAATTTCTATAGATAAAAAGGCTACCTTGATGACAAAAACCGTAATGTGCAAAAAGTATAAAAAAGAAATGGCAGCCCTTGAGCGAGCGCCATTTCCGGGGCAAAAAGGGCAAGACATTCTTAACCATGTTTCAAAACAAGCTTGGTTGGAATGGCAAAACCTACAAACCATGCTGATTAATGAAAAACAACTTAATATGATGATGCCAGATGCGCGTCAATACGTTATGGAGCAAATGGAAAGGTTCTTTAACAATGAAGAAACTGACAAAATCTCAGGCTATGTGGATTTTGATGATATTCAGGAAGTATGACTTAAAGACAACATCAGAAGGCCACAAAAATAAAACCGACGGTTTTTTGCGAGTTTATCGTTAATTTGTACTCGTTCAGTTCATCATACTTGGCATTGATTTAAACCAAGTTCTTTCTGCCGTTTTTTTGTCAGACCAAGCGATGGGATTCTTTAATATAGTATTGTAATGCTTCATCGTCACTTTCAGCAGACTGATATTGCTGAATCCATTTCATTCCGCGTGATGCCATGTATGGTGCGGGTCTAAACCCGTGTTCGTCTTGTAACAAATTAAAATGCAAATCAGAGGTTTTAAAAGTAAAAGCTGGTTCATTTATCTTTTCCCAACCTCCGATAGCAAATACTTTTCCGCCCACTTTCCACACGTGAGAGTTTCCCCATTGAACAACATAGGTTGTTGCAGGCAGAGACCGACAATAATCATTGAACTCTTCATAAGTCATACTGACTATCCTCTATAAACAAAGGCATATGTTTCACTTACCTGAAAAAGCCATTTAGTGATTATCAGGCAACCAACTTCTAATCGTCTTATGATGTATTGCCCACGCATCCCAAGCACTTTGAGCCCAGCGCTTTACCATAGCAATATGCTCATCGGTAGAGTCAGTTTTAGCAACATCGGCAGCTGTAATATCACCCATATGTTCAGGTGGCGATAAAAACGTGAACGTATGCTTATTCTTGCCTGCTGCCAACATAACATCATTTGCTTTGTCTGCGGTTAAACCATGTTCCAGAAACAAACAGAGCCTTATTAAATGCACACCAACTGACTGGATACTTTGTCGATCGGTGGAACCTGGGTGCTGCACAGCATAAGCGTCCACAGACAGTCGGTGAGTTTCAAAATAGGCAGGATCACTATACTCTCGAGCCAGTACTTCTCCATAAACATGCCAGCATCCTGCAGAAGAAGTCATATACCGATGAGTTGGACCCTCAATATCAGGAAACAAACCACCACAGCTAAAGCAAACATTCTCCTGCATACCAATCCTACCTGTTGTTTTTACTGTTGTAGACGCTAGTCCTCAGTTTTTATTGCCAGAGCAGCAACAGCCCCCCACACCCAGTTAAAGAAGAGCACAAAGATAGGTGTAAATAATCCTAATTCAAGCCCTGCAATACCCTTTTCCTTCATGGGAAAAATAACAAATAATTGAACAGCCGTAGGGAATAAGCTGAGTACAGCGCCTTTTAATAACAGCCTTGAGTTCCACATTGGTAAAATAAAAAGTAATCCCCAAATGCCACCCCATACAATACGAGGATAAAGCCAGTTTAGAGATAAAGATGGAGCGATTGAAACGCCAAGTGACGAAGTGATACCTAAATAACCAAATAGCCATACGACTATGCTATTCGCTAACGCTCCCAAACAACCTACTGCAAAATAAATATATAGTTTTCTCATCCTGATTCACCATTAAATTAAGGAAGATGCTGTAAACATGGCGTACTTCAATGTGTCATGTTTCTCTGTTTGAACAAACAGTAATGCAATATTATTCACTTGGGTCAAGCTTTTGTACAGAACTCTTATGTAGCAGCTCTTGTGTAGCAAAGCTCTTATGTAGACAGTTGAGTAATGTCTTTGCAGATACTAGCGCTGTATGAAAAAATTAAAGCACTTATTGAAGCGATCAATCCAGTAAACAACAAATAAGGAAACTCTGTGTCAGATATTCAAGACATACAAATAAATAAATTAGAAAAACTTCACACAGCTTGGCAACCAATGGTGGAGTTTCTTTTTGGTCCTGCTGCTCCACATACAGAGTTTTTAGGTTTCGACATAAATAATGATATTGCTAAACCCAGCTTGTTATTTCTTGATGAAGCTCACCCCTACTCTTACAAAATACAAATGCCTGCTCGCAGCTTTACCAATGACGTTATGCTGTTAGCAGATCTAATACAAGAAATGGTCAGGGCGCTTTACCCGATCGGTTTCACAAAACAACAAGCAGGACAAGAAACAACTGCCTTATGTGAAGGTGCTGCCGTGTATGGTGCCGTTACAGCAATAAGACAAGTTTTTGGTGAAGAAACGGTAGAGTCATATTTAGATGCATTACAAGCACAAGGCTTTTCATTCTACGACGCATTCTCTTATGTTGCCGTTTTATTAGCTGATGATCCTCAAGCAGTAAAAAAACTTCGAGATGTAAAACCCTTTTTATATGATATTGAAAAGAGCGATTTTATCAGTGCGGATGTGAAAGCAGAGCGAAAGGTGCAAGACGTTCTATTATTTACCTTTCGCCCATAACAGTTTAATAGGCTGGTTGAGTAAGTCAGTGAAAAACATGACTACTGCGAAGTCGTCATATCACTGTCTTCTTTTGTTTCGAAACTTAGCCAGTCAGCGAGTTTTAATCGTAATGTATCTACGCCATCGCCAGACAATCCAGAGAAGGTTTGCACAGAGCCCAGTACTTCTCTTTCTTTAAGCTCTTTCTTCACTTTCAACATGGTGGACTTAGCAGGGCCTCTTTTGATTTTATCTGCCTTGGTTAATACAACATGAACAGGCATTTTGTTGGTTTTCGCCCAATCCAACATCATTTCATCAAACTCTTTTAACGGATGACGAATATCCATCACCAATACAACACCCACTAATGAACGGCGATTCATTAGGTAATCTTGCATATGAGCCTGCCAATTTACCTTCATCGCAATCGGTACTTTAGCAAAACCGTAGCCCGGTAAATCGATTAAACGCCTGTCTTCAACATTTAATCCAAAACAATTAATTAACTGTGTTCTACCCGGTGTTTTCGATGTACGAGCCAATTTCTTTTGGTCTGTCAGTGTATTCAGTGTGGTGGACTTACCAGCATTGGAGCGTCCTGCAAAAGCGACCTCTAGCCCCTGATCTACAGGGCATTGCGATAGTTTCTCTGCGCTTTTAATAAAATGAGCAGAGCGAAAAATGGAATCAAAGGGTGTCATAAGCTTGATATTCGTCAGATAGAATGGGATTAACGTTCACGTTTTACATCTGGTTGTATATAATGCCTGCTAATTTGCTTATTTACCATGCTTGTACTCAGCGATAGAATGATAAAAACAAGCAAATTTATCCGTCGGTTTCTACACTTATTAAGCTTTCGGTACTTATTAAGCTTTCAATAATTGGTAAACGAAGCCGCAATTTTAAGTGAAATATCAGGGGCAGCGAATGAAAAAGGTATTAGTTGGTGTATTGATGTCCATGGGCATTATAGGTACACCTGCCGTTATGGCCGAAGGCAATCCAGAAGCAGGAAAAGCCTTAACAGCAGTTTGTGCAGCATGTCATGGTGCAGACGGTAACAGTTTAGTGGCAACATTTCCTAAACTGGCTGGGCAACAGGAAGGCTACCTTCTAAAACAACTGAAAGACATCAAATCAGGTGCACGTAAAGTGACTGAAATGACTGGCTTACTCGATAATCTTACCGATCAGAATCTAAGTGATATTGCCGCTTACTTTGCTAGTCAAAAAGGCAGCATTGGCGAAGCCTCTCCTGAATTAGTTGAACTAGGCGAAAAAATTTACCGTGCTGGTAATTCAGAAACTGGGGTTCCGGCTTGTATGGCTTGTCATGGTCCTGCTGGTAAAGGTCTTGGTTCTGCAGCATTCCCTGCCGTTAGTGGTCAACATGCAACTTATACACAAAATCAGTTGAATAAGTTCCAGAAGCAAGAACGTAACAATGACCCAGCAGCCATCATGCGTGATATTGCAATCAAGATGAATTATCGTGAAATCGAAGCGGTATCAAGCTACATTCAAGGTCTTTACTAAATAAACACTAATTAAGTAAGTCACGATAATGAATCAATTAAAAGTGGTCGTTTTATTGATTCGTCCAGTTTGAGAAAGGTGCGAATAAGATACTCAACTTATTCGCACTTTTTTAATGTGCAAATAATATGAACTTTCTTCCCGAGAATCATTCTTAGCTGTACTATCTTTTTTAGTTTATGACTTTAATCAACATGGAGTACTTCATGAAAAAATTTCTTGCCCTTCTACTAATCATCGCTTGGTGGCCTGTTACAGCTCTTGCCGCAGATTATAGCCCTGGCAATGGCTATACCTTAATAGAAAAACCAGTACGCACAGCAAACCCAGATAAAATCGAAGTGTTGGAAATATTTTGGTATGGCTGCCCTCATTGTTTTCGTTTAGAGCCATTAACACAATCATGGAAAAAGACGATCGCATCTGATGTTGATTTCTCCTTCATGCCAGCCGTATTTGGCCGTAGTTGGGAAGCACATGCCAGAGCTTACTACGTGTCACAATTGCTTGGCATTGAAAACAAAACCCATGAAAATATTTTCAATACTATTCATATCGACAAACGTCGTTTGAATACAAAAGGCTCTTTAGCGAAGTTCTTCTCCAACTATGGTGTTGATGAGGCCACTTTCAACAAACAATATAACTCTTTTGCAGTAAATAGTCGTTTGAAACAAGCAGACGCCAAAATCCGTGCGTATGGCATTCAAGGCGTACCAGCTATCATTGTTAATGGTAAGTACTTAGTTTCTGCGAGCACAGCCGGCGGCAACCAAAATGTTTATCCTGTTGTGAATTTCTTGATTGAGAAAGAACGTCAGGCAAAAAAATAATTTGCTAGTATGGCCAGAAGCCAGCATTGGGCTTCTGGTCAAATTTTTTAACGACACGCCCACCCAAAAATGCATTCAGACTTAGCCCTTTCCGTCAGACAAACTGTTTTTACAAATTTATCTAACAATATTGCCTTGCAAGAATAGTGTTTTTTTACGCTGAGCGTCATAATACTTAGAGATTACTTAAATCCAAACCATTTATAATAATGGGCTGCGAAAAGCACAATACGCATTTAATCCATAGACAACCTTTAGGATATAACGCCATGCAAGAATCAAAAGATGAAACAACTCATTTTGGCTTTCAGCAAATCCCCGCGAACGAGAAAGTCGATGCCGTTGCGAAAGTGTTTCATTCTGTCGCAGCTAAGTACGACATAATGAATGATTTAATGTCTGGCGGCATTCATCGTTTGTGGAAAATGCACACAATTAACCAGTCTGGGGTGAAATACGGCAATCAAGTATTAGATATTGCCGGCGGTACTGGCGATTTAACACTCAAATTTTCACGTATTGTCGGTGCAGAAGGCAAAGTCGTATTAGCCGATATCAACGATTCCATGCTGAAAGTTGGACGCGATAAACTTGCCAACAAAGGCGTCGTAGGCAACGTTGAATTTGTACAAGCCAATGCCGAAGAACTGCCTTTTCCTGATAATACATTCGATTGCATCACCATTGCTTTTGGCTTACGTAACGTTACCAACAAAGACGCCGCGCTTGCCTCAATGTTTCGTGTGCTCAAACCTGGTGGTCGATTATTGGTCCTTGAGTTTTCTAAGCCCAAATCTGAACACCTTTCTATGCTGTATGATCAATACTCTTTTCGTGTACTGCCATTTATGGGCAAATTGGTGGCAAATGATGCAGAAAGTTATCGTTACCTCGCTGAATCAATCCGCATGCATCCAGATCAAGAGACACTGAAAGATATGATGGAAAATGTTGGTTTTGAAAGTACCAGCTACCAAAATCTCACTGGTGGCATTGTCGCCCTTCACAAAGGATTCAAGTTTTAACTATGTTTCAAACACTCTCTCGCCTTTTACGAATTGTAAGCGTGATACTACGGTTTCGGCTGGATATTTTTTTACCTTATTCCAAACTGCCTTGGTACTGCCGCTATTCGTTTGGGTTATTGAGCCGTTTGTTAAAACCTAGTAAATCATTATCTCGCGGGGCAAGATTAAGGCTTGCCTTAGAAACCCTAGGCCCAATTTTTGTTAAATTCGGCCAGATACTGTCAACTCGACGCGACCTATTAGACGATGATGTTGCCAATGAACTGGCAAAATTACAGGACCAAGTGCCTCCTTTTTCCTCAACACAAGCGGTCAGTATCATTGAACAAGCATTGGAACAGCCCATTGATGAGGTGTTTGCTAATTTCACAAACGAGCCACTGGCCTCAGCATCTATCGCCCAAGTTCATCAAGCTACATTGCATAATGGGGCAAATGTCGTTGTTAAGGTCATTCGTCCAAAAATCGAAAAAACCATCCGTAAAGACATTGCGCTGCTCTACTTATTAGCTCGTATTATTCGAAAAATTAGCGCCGATGGCCGTCGACTAAAACCAGTTGAAGTCGTACAGGATTATGAATACACCGTGATGGATGAACTGGACCTAATGAAGGAAGCGGCAAACACAACGCAACTAAAACGTAATTTTGCCGATTCAAAACTGCTTTATGTGCCCGACATTCATTGGGATTACTGCCGTGATAACGTCATGGTCGTAGAACGCATTCACGGCATTCCTGTTGCTGACATAAACGCCTTACATCAAGCGGATGTGAACATGAAAACCTTGGCAGAACGCGGGGTAGAGATCTTCTTTTCACAAGTATTTGAGCACAGTTTTTTCCACGCTGATATGCACCCTGGCAATATTTTTGTCGATGCCAGTAACCCTGAAGCCCCTAAATATATCGCGATTGATTGCGCCATTATGGGCAGTTTAACTGATGCAGATAAAAGCTATCTTGCCCGCAACTTACTGGCCTTTTTTAAACGGGATTATCGTTTAGTCGCACAATTGCATGTTGAAAGCGGCTGGGTGCCTAAAGAAACTCCTGTACACGCTTTTGAAACCGCCATTCGCAGTGTTTGCGAACCCATGTTTGCCAAACCTCTGAAAGACATCTCTTTCGGACAAGTCCTGATTCGATTATTTCAAACAGCAAGACGCTTTAATATGGAAGTGCAACCACAGCTCGTTTTGCTCGAAAAAACCATGCTAAACATTGAAGGCCTAGGGCGACAACTTTACCCAGATCTTGATCTTTGGGAAACCGCCCAACCCTTTATAGAGCGCTGGCTATCTACTCAAGTAGGCCCAGCTCGCATGATCGCAGAAATTAAAAAGCAAGCACCGCTATGGGCAGGACAGTTACCGCAAATGCCATCCCTGTTGTTTTCTGCGCTAGAAAAAAGTCAGCCGAGCTATGAGCTACAATTAGCACAACAAAAAACCTTGCAGACAATCCAAACAAACCTCAAACCAAAGCCGGCTCATTTTTTAATAAAAACCACTGGCGGTATAGCCTTATTGGCCGCTTGGTTTATTGGCGAACCACAGCCTTTGCAACAATTAACCAACGTAGAATTAGGGCAATTAGCATTGGCGGCGATTGGCATTTGCTTATTAGTCTTAAAACCGTAACAATTGAGAATGTATAATGAATAATGACGTACTGACAGAGCTCGCCAATACCCTCGAAGCACGAAAAAACGCAGCAGCTGATGAGTCTTATGTTGCCAGTTTACATGCCAAAGGGCTGAATAAAATTTTAGAAAAGCTAGGGGAAGAGTCAATCGAGACCATCCTAGCCGCAAAAGATGCCAAAGCATCTGGTGAGACCAAAGACCTCATTTATGAAACGGCCGATTTATGGTTTCATTCATTAGTTATGTTATCTCATCTAAACTTAGGTCCAGACCATATATTAAATGAGTTAGCCCGCCGCTTTGACTTGTCAGGCTTGACAGAAAAAGCGCAACGAAACAAATAGAACAAGAGGAAATAACATGCTTGGTGGTATCAGCATTTGGCAACTATTAATTGTTTTAGCCATTTTAGTTTTAATTTTTGGCACCAAAAAACTGAAAAATTTAGGCTCAGACCTAGGTGGTGCCGTTAAAGGGTTCAAAGAAGCCGTCAATAAAGATGACCTTGATAATGACGCCCAACAGGCAAAAACCCTTGAAGGGGAAAGCAAAAAAGACGATAAGAGCGCATAATCTGTGTTTGACATTGGCTTTTTTGAATTATTGATTGTCTTTGTGGTTGGCCTTCTGATTCTCGGACCAGAACGTTTACCACATGCGGCTAAAACAGCCGGTTTATGGATACGCAAAGTCCGCCGTGCCATGCACTCCGTACAGCGCGAAATTAACATGCAACTAGACCAAGAAGAGCTACAACGCAAATTGCTGGAGAACAATCAGCAAATTATGCGCGGCTCTGAGAATGACAATGCGCAACAAGAGAATGGTAATGCGCAACAAGAAAGCTCACAGACCGACACCCAAGATGTGATTCAAAATACCATCACACCCCTGTCGGAAAACATCATGGAACACTTTCCTGAGCTTGAAAATAAAGAGAAGAACAAAAATACCGACATGGCTGAAATCAAGGTTGATACAAACTCAACCCAAGACAAAAAAGCCTCGTCAACAAACGACTAAACCGTGGGATTATCCTTGCTAATATGAGTCAAGAATCAGATACCATTGCGCCTCAAGCACCTTTAATTGCTCATTTAATTGAACTAAGAAACCGACTGCTCAAAGCCGTTTTAGTGATTCTACTTTGCTTCTTAGGTCTATACAGCATAGCCAATGAACTCTATTTGCTAGTATCAGAACCACTCAGGCAACTACTGCCCGAAGGCAGTTCTCTTATTGCCACAGAAGTTGCTTCGCCTTTTCTGGCCCCACTAAAACTGACGTTTTTTCTCGCATTTTTAATCTCGATTCCTTTTACCCTATATCAGGCTTGGGCCTTTATTGCCCCAGCACTGTACAAAAACGAAAAGTATCTGGCCATACCGTTACTCATTTCCAGTGTCATTTTGTTTTACAGCGGTATCGTGTTTGCCTACTACGTGGTTTTACCTCTTATTTTCGGCTTTTTCACTACCATAGGGCCAGACCAAGTGGCGGTAATGACAGACATAAACAACTACTTAAATTTTGTTTTAAAACTCTTTTTTGCCTTTGGTATTACATTTGAAATCCCAGTTGCCACCTATTTATTGATCAAAGCTGGCGTTACCACCGTTGCCAGTTTATCGAAAAAGCGCCCTTATATTATCCTTGGCTGCTTTGTTGTCGGCATGTTGATTACCCCACCAGATATTTTCTCCCAAACCCTACTCGCTATCCCTATGTGGATGTTGTTTGAATTGGGTCTACTCGCAGGCAGAGCCGTGAAAGTTGCTGATTTGGAAGAAGTCAGTGACTCATAAAAAATTGTGCGCAAAGAGCTCTGTTTTAGATAAAATCAAAACCTTATTGTGACATAAGCTACTTTCACAAGTTGAAAACTACCATGACAAAATCTACCTTGCGTACCTTTACTATTCTTTCGCTCAGTTCGTTGTTTTTAATACTCAGCGGCTGCCAGTCTTTTGATTCTTTCGAGTCCTTTGCGTCATTCAAATCAGTCGAGACTCTCTCTGAAGAAATTAAAAACGCCGATGATGTTAAAGATATAAAACGCATTGCCAAACAGGCCAAAGTCAGCCGTGAATTGATCGAAGCTGACATAAAACGCGTTCAAGCACTTTATAAACAGCTCAGCACCAATGCCGATCGTCAGTGGGGGCGCGACAACAGCTTACTGCCTGATAAAAAACACTATGTAAAATACATCAACAACTACCAAGCCAGAACACTGGTGGACTTTGATAAAGGTGTTGTTAAGGTAGAAACCCTTACCAAAAGCGCGCCAATCGACACCCTTAAAAAAGCCGTTGCGCTAACATTACTCACCACCGCTGATCCAACGAAAACCGATATTTTCTCTAGCTCCGCCCCTAACACAGAGGGCGTGCCATTTTTGTACCCTCAAGTTATTGATAACGAAGGCATAGTCGTGCAATACCGTTGGCGAGCAGAGCGCTATGCCAATTACCTTGTTAGCAACAGGCTCAAAACCTCCCGTGTTAATGGTAAAACCGTCTACGCAGTCAGCTTTAATTTGGTAGAACGGCACCAACATTTACGCCAGAAAAAATACAGTGAACACGTTCTTGCAGCAGCCCAACGTTATAACCTTTCACCTGCACTCATTTATGGCATTATCGAAACTGAAAGCTCGTTTAACCCTTACGCCGTCAGCCATGCCAATGCCTATGGGTTAATGCAAGTTGTGCCCGCAACCGCAGGGCGAGATGTGTACAAATTAGTGAAGAAACGCTCAGGACAACCAACCAAAGAAGTGCTCTTTTCCCCTGCGAAAAACATCGACATTGGCAGCGCCTATTTGCATATTTTGCAAACACGCTATCTGGCCAAAGTCGCTAATAAAACCAGTCAAGAATACTCGATGATTTCCGCCTACAACGGCGGCACGGGCAACGTGTTAAAAACCTTTGACCGTAACCGCAAAGTGGCTATGGACAAAATCAACCAAACGCCTGCCAGCACCGTCTATCAAAAACTACGTTATGACCACCCACGCGCCGAGTCACGCAAGTATTTAGAAAAGGTCACCAAGGCCAAAGCCGCTTACGCCCAATAAATCAAGAGAAAGTGTAGGATTAAAAAAGCGCAAAGTAAGAAGGTACAAGGCAGAAACATACAAAATAAGCATACAAATTAAGAAAGTAGCTGCGCTCTGGGAGAAAGTAACTGCGCTAGGAGAAAGTAGGCTTAATCAGCATGTTTATCGTTTCAAAGCCGTATCCAACGCGTGCAATTCTTTGCACTCTTGTTCTGCCTGCTGCTTACATAAAAGCTGAAGTTGTCTCAAATTTTCTTGTGCCTGCGCCCGTTTACCTTGTCGTATAAATAATTCACCTTGGTAAGAAAGCGCTGCTTTATGGTTTGGCTCTAAACGCAACGCCTGCTTGTACGCACTTTCTGAACCAATTAAATCACCACTCTTCCGTTTCGCATATCCCAATAAACTCCAAACATCGGCGTTGTATACGTCGGTATCGCTCAATGCTTCCAGCTCACGAACGGCGCTGTTAACCTCGCCATGTTCAATACGATGATAAAGAGCGGTTAATTCTTCAGCTTCCACTGGGTAATAAGCATATGCTTGCGACCCCACAAAAGAAGAGAAAAGCAAACTCACTAATACGACTTTTTTCATTACTGCGTCTCGTTAATTTTGTCTCTTTGCATTGATCGTTGGTTTTATATTTTTGTTCTCAAAAATGTCGCCCCTATCAATACATCTTACAACTCAGGCTCGACAGTGTAATCTTGTCATCAATAGTTTACACCATTTTATGCCATTTCTTACTTGACGATTTTCCCCCATATCTCTAACCTAATTGGTGCGTTGGAACTCATTTGAGAAAAACCAGCGTCGGGCATCTCACCCCGTATATCCACAGCGGCCTAAAACACGCACCGCGTGTTTTTTTATGGCCAGAATCTACCTGTTGTTTATGGTGGGTTATTTTCGGGCCAGCTTCGGCTGGGCCGTTCCTGTGGGCGGTTGTGAGATCCTGAGTTTAACCCACCACCTGTTTAGAGTATCTCACCTCTAATTAGGTGGTTTATTAACCAACACAGGAGGCCAATCATGGCAAAATACCAAAACGGACCGATGCATATTTATGCATCCAGACACTTCACCTACGCCCTCAACGCCAAAGCGTTGCATCATTTTCTCTTCCCACTAGAGCAAACCGACGAGCATTTTGCCGAGTGGATTACCCAGCGCATTCGCCATTACGGTTTTGAATGGAATCTTGATTTTGTTGCGCTTGAGCTTGAACTTGAACTTGAACTTGAAAAAGACGCTGTCACTGAGGAACCTCAGTTTGAGCAAGACCTCAGCATCAGCCTTAGCATGGCAAAGGAACTGGCCCGCATCGAAGGCACAGACCGCGGCCGCGATGCTCGCTATTATTTGCTGGAATGCGAATTTGAGCTGGGGGACAAGTTTAACGAACGCGACAATGCCAACTCCTTCGATAAAAAGCTCCAGCAGCTTAACCAATTAGCGCAAGCCATCCGAGTTGGCGATGATGTGGCCATCATCCCCACTATCGATTTAATCAACCTGATACAAACCATTCGCGAATACCAACACCTTGCGTATCTCTACGCAAGGCCAAATGAGATGCAAAATGAGGATCACACCCCAGAGCAAAGCAACCGACTCGACCCAAAGTGGATCAATGACGTTATCGACAGGGTAAAACAGCACACCGGCAAGTCGCTGCTGGATGAAGTGTTGTAAATGCGCTATTGGTCAAGACTGACCTCTTCCTTTGGCAGGGGCAGGGAATAAACCGCGGTATAAACAAACCCGTTCTCCCCCTTTTTTCAAAAAGAGTCAAGGGGGAGTTGGAGGGAGTGTGTAGACCAACCACATTCTTTACAAAACAAACCGCATACATGGTTTACACGCAATGCAATAAAGCAGCTTGTACGGCCGTGAACTTCGCTTAATGTCTGCTACATCCCCTGTTTTTTTTCTAAGCGGCCTGTGCGGCCGTGAACTGGTGATGCTTGCTTGGGGTTCTATATCGAGCTTTCTAAGCGGCCTGTGCGGCCGTGAACCCAGCAATGCTGTACTAGTACAAGATGAAAGATTTCTAAGCGGCCTGTGCGGCCGTGAACTTCTTAGGCTTTAGCCCCATTGTTAGTTTAGATTTCTAAGCGGCCTGTGCGGCCGTGAACATACATTTGCTTTTTATGCTGAAAAAAAAGAATTTCTAAGCGGCCTGTGCGGCCGTGAACAGCAAGCGGCTCTGAATGGTGTTATATCAGTTTTTCTAAGCGGCCTGTGCGGCCGTGAACATTTAACAGCGTTACTTTTGAATTCCATGAATTTTCTAAGCGGCCTGTGCGGCCGTGAACATCAGAATTCACAGAAACAACTCGACATGGCATTTCTAAGCGGCCTGTGCGGCCGTGAACGAGACAGGGAGGTTCGGCGGATTCATTTAAAGTTTCTAAGCGGCCTGTGCGGCCGTGAACTTCAGTTCAATTTCTGGCTCAACGTTGAAGCGTTTCTAAGCGGCCTGTGCGGCCGTGAACCGAGTTACGACATCGTAAACCTGCAAGCTCTATTTCTAAGCGGCCTGTGCGGCCGTGAACTATTTATGTCGATCTCATTTGCTTTTCCTTTTTTTCTAAGCGGCCTGTGCGGCCGTGAACTTGTATTTTTTTGCTTTTTGTATTTGTTCTCTTTTCTAAGCGGCCTGTGCGGCCGTGAACGATGGTATAGAGCCCACATGAAAAAAACAACATTTCTAAGCGGCCTGTGCGGCCGTGAACTTTTATTGCTGGAACTGGACAGGGCGGTAGTATTTCTAAGCGGCCTGTGCGGCCGTGAACCTCTATTTGAAGGTCTCCCGTCTTGGCTTGGCTTTCTAAGCGGCCTGTGCGGCCGTGAACTGTCATAATGCTCTAGAAGATGCTAAGTTTCATTTCTAAGCGGCCTGTGCGGCCGTGAACCCTACTTCGTTACCCGCAATATAATTACAGTATTTCTAAGCGGCCTGTGCGGCCGTGAACGGTGCTATTACCAATTCCCCTTCGGGCTTAGTTTTCTAAGCGGCCTGTGCGGCCGTGAACTTGGTTTCTTAGGAGATCGTATAGAAGTGACTTTTCTAAGCGGCCTGTGCGGCCGTGAACTCATCAAAGGATTAGCTAGAGCGGCTGTAGTTTTTCTAAGCGGCCTGTGCGGCCGTGAACAACAGTTTAAAGAAGATGTGGCTAAAACGACATTTCTAAGCGGCCTGTGCGGCCGTGAACATCCTATTGACGGGCTGGCTAAAGCTACTGATTTTCTAAGCGGCCTGTGCGGCCGTGAACCATCAATTAAAGCCATTTATCTCTTACCTTTTTTTCTAAGCGGCCTGTGCGGCCGTGAACCTATTTTACTGTTAAGAGTGTTTACCTGTTAATTTCTAAGCGGCCTGTGCGGCCGTGAACTAACTGAGAATAAAGGTGTGCGATAATACTTATTTCTAAGCGGCCTGTGCGGCCGTGAACAGCGTAAGAACTTATTCATTTCTTCCTTGGAATTTCTAAGCGGCCTGTGCGGCCGTGAACAAACTGAAGATAGTTTTCTAAGTTCCATGTAATTTCTAAGCGGCCTGTGCGGCCGTGAACATTTAGATTTAAAATCATTTCTGCTGGTGATTTTTCTAAGCGGCCTGTGCGGCCGTGAACAATAAAATTTATGGCAAAAAGCCAGTTATCGCAAGGCGTTTGACAAAATTAGAGCACTTTACCCTTTTTTTTAGCTTTTTTCTAACTTATTGATTTTAATCGTTTTTTAAAGAGCGTGTTTTTTATTGGTAAAAATAGGTTAGTTGATCAGGGTAGATTTTGCAAAGCTGGCGCTGTCCCACAGGCAAGCAATAAGAAAAACACAATAACATGATGTTAACGAGAAATCGCCGCAGCAATTCCCATGCCGCCGCCAATACAGAGTGTGGCCAAACCACGTTTGGCTTGTCTTGCCTGCATGGCATAAATCAGGCTCACAAGGATGCGGCAACCCGAGGCACCGATCGGGTGACCCAATGCAATCGCACCGCCGTTCACGTTCACTTTGTTGCGGTCTAGCCCAAGCTCTTTGTTAACGGTGAGGGCTTGCACTGCAAAGGCTTCATTGGCTTCAATTAGATCAAGGCTTTCAATATCCCAGCCAGTTTTGTTCAAACATTTTTGGCTGGCGTGGATTGGCCCTGTGCCCATAATTTTAGGATCACACCCAACACTGACAACATGTTCCACCACTGCAAGTATGGGAAGGTTTAAGGTTTCGGCTTTGGCTCTGGTGGTCATGATGACCATGGCGGCGCCATCATTAATGGTTGAAGCATTGCCTGCGGTTACTGTACCTTCTCGATCAAATGCGGGTCGCAGTTTGGCCAGCTCCGCTAATTCTGTGTTGGGCCTTGGCTGTTCGTCAACATCGATTATCAGGTCGTCTTTGCGGCGTTGTGGGACACGAATTGGAATAATTTCAGCAGCAAAATTACCACTTTCTTGTGCGGTTTGGGCTTTTTGTTGTGACAGTAGAGCAAATTGATCTTGTTCTTCTCGGCTGACTTGCCATTGCTTGGCAATATTTTCGGCAGTAATGCCCATGTGATAATCGTTAAACGCATCCCATAGTCCATCTTTTACCATGCTGTCTTCGAGAGCCCAGTTGCCCATTTTTTGGCCTTGTCGGCTGTGAGGTAAGATATGAGCAGCTTGGCTCATGCTTTCTTGCCCACCAGCAACTACCATTTCGGCATCACCTGCGAGTAAGGCTTGTGCGCCCAGTTGCACGGCTTTTAGGCCGGAGCCGCAAACTTTATTAATCGTTAGAGCGGAGACAGTATTAGCAAGCCCCGCACCTAATGCGGTTTGTCTTGCTGGGTTTTGGCCACAACCTGCGGTGAGCACTTGCCCTAAAATTACTTCGTCAATATGAGATTTCACACTATCTGGTTGAGTGTTTAGTAATTTCGTTAAGACTTGGGTGCCAATTTCAACCGCCGATAGGGAAGATAAACTGCCATTAAATGTGCCGATTGGTGATCGGCCTGCTGCCACGATTACAATGTCCATGATGATTTCTCTAGTCAATTTGCGTGAATAAAAATGGTTAGAACGTCATTTCTGAGACCTGTTCTGGAATGATTAAATGCCCTTGCGTTTTTGCTTTAATTTCATCAACACTGACTCCAGGTGCTCGTTCTCTTAATATAAAGGCGCCATCTTCAATTGTCAGCCAAGCAAGGTCGGTTAGCACTTGTTTTATGCAACCTTGTCCTGTTAATGGCAGTTGGCATTGTGTTAGTAATTTTGATTCACCATTTTTGGAAGCATGAGTCATGGTGACAATAATGTTGTTTGCTCCTGCTACTAAATCCATAGCGCCTCCCATGCCTTTAACCAATTTGCCCGGAATCATCCAAGAGGCAATATTGCCTTGAACATCGACTTCAAACGCACCAAGTACTGTTAAGTCTACGTGACCACCACGTATCATCGCAAAAGACTCGGCAGAAGAGAATATGGAACTTCCATCAATAGCAGTAACCGTTTGTTTACCAGCATTGATCATATCCGCATCCACAGCCTGTGTTGTAGGAAAGGCGCCCATTCCAAGTAAGCCGTTTTCAGATTGCAGCATGACTGCCATGCCATCTGGCACATAGTTAGCGACTAATGTGGGGATACCAATACCTAGGTTGACATAGTAACCATCTTGTAATTCACGAGCGACGCGCATCGCCATTTGATCACGGGAAAGAGCCATAAGAATTTACCTGTTTGCGGGTTAATAATAGTAGCTATGTTGATAACATCAGTCTGTCACTGTGCGGTTTTCAATACGTTTCTCGAACATGCCAACAATAAGACGATCGACATAAATACCGGGAGTATGAATTTGTGCAGGATCGAGTTCTCCGACTTCAACAAGTTCTTCGACTTCAACTACGGTAATTTTGCCTGCTGTGGCGACTAGCGGGTTAAAATTTTGGGCAGTATGACGATAAATAACGTTGCCGTAAGGATCAGCTTTCCAGCCTTTTACAATCGCAAAGTCACCTGTAATCGCCTCTTCTAACAAATAACCTCGTCCATTAAAACGGCGTGTTTCTTTGCCATCAGCAATGGGGGTACCGACACCTGTTGCGGTATAAAAAGCTGGAATACCCGCTCCGCCTGCTCGCATTTTTTCTGCCAATGTACCTTGAGGTGTTAGTTCTACTTCTAGTTCACCACTGAGTAGCTGTTGCTCAAATAGGGCATTTTCTCCCACATAGGATGAAACCATTTTATCAACTTGTCGATTTTCCAGCAGCATTCCTAACCCAAAGCCATCGACACCACAGTTATTGGATACAAGGGTCAGGTGTTTAGTTTGTTTACGCTTTATTTCTGCAATAAGGTTTTCGGGAATACCGCATAAACCAAAGCCACCTGCCAGCACTGTCATTCCATCCTCCAATCCTGCTAGAGCCGCTTCATAGGAGTTTACTAACTTATTAAATCCTGCCATGTTGTCACCTTTATTCATTTTTATTGTTTATTAGTTTGCATCATTGCCATCAATTAATTAAATTTATTATTTTGATCTATTAATTTTTAAAACTTATGAATAAACGACAATTGCAAGTTTTTCTGGCTGTGGCAGAAACAGGCAGCTTTGCCGATGCAGCCACGTTGATTCATCTTTCACAGCCGGCGGTCAGCCTATCAATTAAAGGATTAGAGGAAGATTTGGGTGGCGCACTCTTTGTTCGATCTACTCGCAGTTTGCATCTTACGCAAGAAGGTCAGGCGCTATTGCCTACAGCCCGTTCTTTACTAGCAGCATGGGCAGATGCAGAGCATGAGCTGAAGCAACGATTTAAGCTCAATATCGGCAAACTCGCCATTGCGGTCATGCCATCTCTTGCTGCTTCACTCTTGCCTTCAGGGTTACGTATTTATCGCCAACGTTATCCAAATATTAAAGTCGAAGTACATGACGTATTGACCGATACGGTCGTAGAAATGGTGCGATCTGGACACATAGAAATTGGGTTATCCTTTTTACCTAAAGACACAAAAGAATTAACGGTTCATACTCTGTTTAATGATCGTTTTATTGCTGTAGTACCTAAAGAACACCCTTTATCACAAAAACAGGAACTAACTTGGCAAGTACTATTACGCTATGATGTGATTAGTTTACAACGTCCTTCCAGTGTGCGATCGATGATAGAGGGCGCTCTAGCTGACGCTGATATGGAATTCAATGTTGCCTTTGATGCCCATCAACTGGCCACGGTTGGTCGCATGGTTGCAGAAGGTCTTGGAGTTGCTGTTGTCCCTTCATTGTGCCACCGGCAGATGTTAGAACAAGGAGCCGTTTGTCTGCCAATAAAAGCCCCGATGATTTGTCGTGATGTCGCGATAATTACTCGCGCTAAAGTTCCTTTGTCGGTTGCGGCAGAGGCGATGGTAGCCACGCTATTAGAAACATTTGCCGCATTACCTTGAAAAAAAACAACCTTGAAAAAAAACAACCTTGAAAGAGCACTGCTTTTATAGCACCTCCCTCAGCAACATAACCTACTGTTTGTTCGTTTATGTTAATACGAAAAACTAGGCGCATTTGAACATGCACTCTTTGTAAAAGTCGGGAATGTGTATGGCGTCATTCATTTTGTCTGAAAGGCTGAGGCTTTAGAAATCCCTATCGGGTCTGTTGATTAGCCATATTCCACTTGCTAGGAAGGTGGTACTATTGTGAGGTTTTTTGATGAATAAAGATGGGCGGAAGTGCCTAGCTTAGTGGTTGTTTTGCGAGCATGAGTTATACGATGTCTGATCTGCATATTATTGATTTACCTTATGTGAATGAGTTAGTTACTCTCTATCCTTATTTTCGTGATTTGCCTGCACCTGCACTTTTGGACAGCAATCAGCCACATTTCGCTGATAGCCTATGCGATATTCTGGTGGCAGATCCACTTTGTCGTATTCATGCATTTCAGCACCAGAACGCTAAAGCTCACCAACCCACAACAAATGCAGAAAACTATTGGCAGGCAGTATGGCGTGATACCCCACTTTACGATTTGCCTGAGCCAACCAATGTTTTTGATTATTTGCAGGCATTACTTAATGCGGCCAGTAAGGAGGCTTGGGCTAGGCCGGCAGAAGAGACTAAGCAGCTAGAAAAGCAGGCAGAAAACAAATTACCTTTTACTGGCGGATTATTGGGGTATTTTGGTTATGAAAGCGGTCATTTTTTAGAAACCTTGCCCAGCACTACCAATAAAGACATTGATATACCCACCTTGCAGGTTGGCCTTTATGGGTGGGCGTTAATCAGTTTACACCAAACCCGGCAGACATTATTGGTGATGACGCCTTGGTGCACAACGGAGGAAATGAACGCGTTGACCCAGCGTTGCCAGCGAGCCATTCAAGAATCCCAGACACGTTCCCATGAGGCCAAGGCAGAGTTGTTGTCTCAGGAATATTCTCAGGGGGATTCTCAAGAGCATTCGCAATCGCCTTCTTCATTTCGTTTAACCGCGCCCTTTAGTGCCAATATGTCGGCCGAGGCGTACGCGCAAAAGTTTGCGCAAGTGCAAGAGTATATTTTGGCTGGTGATTGTTATCAGGTAAATCTGGCACAACGTTTTTCAGCGCCTTATGAAGGGGACACATTTACCGCGTATCAGAGTTTGCGCCAGCATTCTCCCACGCCATTTGCGGCCTATTTCGAGCTGGATGATAGCAACAGTTTATTGAGCCATTCTCCTGAGCGTTTTATTCGGGTGGACTATTTACAAGGTCAGAGCTCTCAACAAGATAAAGGCCGTCAACAAGGTCTGGGAATGGTGGAAACAAAACCCATTAAAGGCACCCGCGCGCGTGGTAAAACCCAACAAGAGGATGATGCGTTGGCGCAAGCCTTACTTGAGTCTGAAAAAGATCGTGCGGAAAATCTGATGATCGTCGATTTATTGCGTAATGATTTAGGCAAGACCTGTGTGGCAGGTTCTATCAAGGTGCCCACTCTGTTTGCTTTAGAAAGTTACGCCAACGTTCATCATTTAGTGTCCACCGTGACTGGCACAATTCCTACACGTGAACAGCATTTTGAGGTGTTTCGCCACAGTTTTCCTGGTGGTTCTATTACTGGGGCACCAAAAATTCGGGCGATGGAAATCATTGATGAATTAGAACCAGATGAGCGTTCAGTGTATTGTGGTTCGATTGCCTATTTCAGTGTGAATGGGCAGATGGATTCCAGTATTACCATTCGCACATTAGTGGCCAACGCAGGAAAATTGCACTGTTGGGCTGGCGGTGGTTTGGTAGCTGACTCCAATTGTGAAGATGAATATCAGGAAACCTTTACCAAAATACGGAATTTAACTCATACTTTAGAAAGAACACTTTGAAAGTAGAAAGGAATATGACGGCAAAACTAGGCCCGATTATGGCTTATAGTTTATTAGGGGAACCTTAGACGCTCACGTTAAGAAGGGTACTAATACAAGCAATGCAAGATGTAAAAATGTTTTTGTCTTCTGAGCCGATCTCTCCCACGATTGACGAGATTAAACAGGCTTTGAATGTGGCCTACTATGTGCCTGAAATTCATAATCCGGATCAAAAAAATGTACCGGATGCTTACAGTATTCCTTTTTCAACCGCGTCGGTACTATTGGCCTTGTTAGATACACCCGATAATGGCATTCAAGTGTTGCTAACTCAGCGTTCCGAACAGTTACGTCACCATCCTGGGCAAATCTCGTTCCCTGGTGGGAAAATGGACGACGAAGACAACAATGTGATTCATACGGCGTTGCGAGAAGCGGAAGAAGAGGTTGGCCTAAAGGCTAAAAACATTCAGGTTATTGGCCAGTTAGGGGACTATTTCACCACGTCTGGCTTTTGTGTTAGCCCTGTTGTGGCACAAATTACTAATCATAAACCTATGATTATTTGCTATGAAGAAGTGCAGTCAGTGCATTGGGTACCGCTTGATTATTTGCTCAATCCCGCCAATTTCCGTTTTACTGAGAAGGTAATCGATAATAAGCGTCGTGGCTTCTTTGAAATACACTATCAGGATTTGCATATTTGGGGCGTGACAGCGGGTATTATTTACGGCTTGTACGCTGCCTTGACGAGTAAGCAATAGCCTTTTTTATAATCAAGTGATTATAAGGTTAGCGTGCTTTCTTATTTCATATGCTAGGCACAACTTGATATGGTTAGTTCGTTATACGACTGTACCGGACTAATACAATGACCAGCTCTATTGATTCTACCCATTTCATCCATAATTTTATTGCTGCAAACAAAGCAGATGCAGCCCAAAAAATCATTCACAATGCGATAGCCGAGTTCGACAATTTGGCGATTTCTTTTAGTGGCGCAGAAGACGTTGTACTGATTGATATGGCGGTTAAAGCCAAAAAAGACATTCACGTTTTTTCGTTAGATACCGGCCGATTACACCCTGAAACCTACCAGTTTATCGAAAAAGTTCGCTCTCACTACAATATCAATATTGATATTTTATCGCCCGATAGAGAGAAGTTAGAAACATTTACTCGCCAAAAAGGGTTGTTTAGCTTCTTTGAGGATGGCCATAAAGAATGTTGTGATATTCGAAAAGTAGAGCCGTTACGCCGTAAACTTCATACCTTGGACGCTTGGATCACCGGACAACGAAAAGATCAAAGTCACGGTACCCGTAATCAACTCGCTATTGCCGAGGTTGATACCGCATTTAGCCAAGACGATAAACCACTTTATAAATTTAACCCTTTGGCGAATTGGTCATCCGAAGATGTGTGGAATTACATCAAAATGTTCGATGTACCTTATAACGAATTACATACACAGGGGTTTATCAGCATTGGCTGCCAACCTTGCACTCGCCCTGTATTACCCAATCAACACGAGCGTGAAGGCCGTTGGTGGTGGGAAGAACCGGAACACAAAGAATGCGGGCTGCATATCGGTAATCTTATCCCCACACAAAATCAGTAATCCGCATCGTAAATAGGTATTAGTTATCAAAATGGCCTTCTCTGCTTGCTGTGTCGATTTATTAGTTCGGTTATTAGTTCGGTTATTGCTTCGATTCAGAGCAATGAGCCACCAGCATCAGAGATGGGAGAAGATTACTGGCGACTTGTTTTAACCCACTGGCAAAATTCTGGGCCAAAGCTGGTTTCGTATTTATCAAATACTTGCCGACAAAAATCTGTCTTCAATGCAAAGCAAATGTTGGGTTCCCATAGGCGCCAGAGTTTTTTTGAAATCATGCCTTCGGTGTATAAGAAATGCTCTTCCCAGACCAAATTCAAATAGCGTAGCATTTTCATTTCGTAATCTTGAATATTTTCGCTGTCCAGAGGTTCATTGCTCATTGATTTGGTCCACCACGGCATGTCTTCTGGGGTGATGATGTCGTTAAATTTATCAATGTAGGTTTGAAAGAGCTCTAAGCGTTTGCCGTTCACATAGGTCCAATAGGTCGCCCATACGCCAATAAAGGCCCCCACTAAACCAAGAATCGCTAAGAGCATATCCATAATATTTTTACCTTTTATATGAGAATGAGTTTTTTGTTAATTTCGATTGCCATGGCATCCTGCGAAAGTTCATCTTTAATCACTTTGACATACTCAATCACATCGTCAACATACATATTTAAGCTGTCTTCTGTTGTATAACTAACGACGATATTCACGGTTTCTGATACCAAGTCCCCTTTGCTGCTGTTCCAAACGCCATTGGCTTCGTTACAGGTTGCACCACCAAATTTTTCGCCAAAAAATGCCATCGTCCGCTCAACGTAACCACTGGTATCAACCACTTCGTCGATGTTAATGGTTGTCGGAATAAAGACGGAGATTTGGTGCACACGCTCTACTCTGTCGACCAGCTCTGTCATAACGGGTTGTGCCGCTTCTGGCAAACTGAACGAGTCGGCACTAAACGCTGGCAAATCTGGCAAGTAGGGTATAGAAAAATCAATGGTAACCTTAGTCGTACAAGGGCTTTCTTGGTTGGCCTGTACTTCATTTTTCAAGACGTAAATTGAGGTTTTATCTTGTCGTACCTGTTGTCGTAGATAATCACACAGGCGGTCAAAGGTTGGGCAGTAAGCTTCATCGTGTGGCGCAACGAGAATGATGACTTTGGCGTAATTCAAAAACACTTCTTGTTCAGAAGGCAAGATACCGCTTTCATTCACCCCAAGATTTAACACTACGTTATTGTAGTTTTCTAATAATTTGTTGATCAGCATCGACGGATGAGCGTCTTCAGGCATAACACCAAAATCATAGCCACCCCAGATGTCATAACCATCTGGATGGTGATAAGTAAGCTCTTTTTGCTTGATGTCAAAGTCTTTAAATACTTTCCCCATATTCGGAAATTCAAGATACACAGTCGATTTGGTATCAGAAGACGCAGCCGCAGCAAACGTATGGGAAAGGTAATTACCAATCGTCGTGCTACCCGATCTAGGTTCCACATCTAAAATGATGATGGTTTTTGGCATATAACGCTCAAGGGCGGTGTTTTTTTCTAGCAGAATTTCGTTCTTTTCTTTGATTTCTTCAATCATATTGTGATTTTCAGCAAACACCTGGGTAATTTTGGCAAACCAAGGTCGCCAAGGTGGTGGCACTTTCACTTCTTTTTTCTTGTTGTTTTCTTGGTCTGTACTTTCTGGCTCAGCGCCTTTTTCATTTTCCAGCGCAATATGGTTGACCAACTTTTCAGCAGGGAAGATAAACTCTTTAAAAGTGACCTTATAGGATACGTACAAAATAATCGCCAGTGCAGCGATCAAGAGAAAGAAATCAGCATTAAGACGCGCTTTGTAACCTAGATTGAACTGATCATCGTTAAAAAGATACAACACTCGCCACGGTGCGTTTTTCATGCTGTACCACATGTAATAACGCTGATTAAATTTTTGCACTGTCATTTCGTCTTGCTGAAACAGTTTTTGCGCATCTTCCTGTAGAGGAATTGGCAAGACATCATTCAATGTTTTTACTTTCATAATTTTTGCATCGCCCGAGGCATTTGCAAGAGAGTGATGTGCTATCAATTGATTCTGCTTATTGATGATCATCATTTGTCCAAGCTCTGGTTCGAACTCTTGGGCGAAGGCAATAAGTTGATGCAGGGTAATATCGATGGCGACTGTCCCAAGGAATTCATCATTGCGATACACAGGCTTGGCAGAGGTAACCATCAAGCCTTCACCGGCTTCATCAATGTAGGCTGGCGTCCAAAATGTTGCTCGCTCTGGATTCACCTCAGGTAGACCCCAATGGTAAAACTCATGTGTTAATAGTTCATCCGAGTAACGAAACCCGCTGGATACGACCCAAGGATAAATGTTAATAAACTTATTTTTTGAGGTGTAGTAAATCCATGACGAGTCTGGAATATTTTCTTTCGCCGCTTGAAACGCACTATTCAGTAACAATGCCATAGTGATTTCGTCACTCAGCGCTTTATCCACAGAACCAATGGAACCTTCGCCAGTTAAGTTACCAACATATTCCGCAGCATAACCAGTTGGTAGCCGATCCAAGTGATAAAAGCCTTGTTCGGCGTCGGCTAAAAATTGATAAGTGTAATTTTCTTTCGAGCTGAAATTGCTCAGACTGTCATAATCTTGTTTGAGCTCTTGATCACGAAAAAAGTGGCTGGCTATTTCTTCAAACGCATTTAGGTGTTCACCTATACTCACCACCAAACTATCCAATGCTAAAGAGTGGCTGCGAAACTCAGAAGCGTAACGATCTTGCTCGTAGACAATTTTTCGATTACTTTCAATCACCAATAAAGTGGCAGATATGGCGAGTACGATAAAACTACTGATCGCCATAATTTTGATATAACGGGCCGAAAAACGACTATTGCTTTTTTGTGTATCTATATGACTTTGTGTATTCATACTACAGTCTTCCCTACTCTCACCTGACTATTAACATGGCTATGACCGCTTACATGGCCGCTTATAAAGTAGCTGGCGTAAGTTGATTGATTAACGATAAACAGCACTCTGCTTGGTGAATAATAAAGTGTAGAAGGTATACACAAATTTACAATCACAGCTCAAATTGCCATAGGATAAATACACTTTGCGTATTAAGGCGCCTTTATCGTTGACCTTAACAGAGTTTTCATCAACTATGATGCTTAAGACAATACAAAGAATCTCGGGGAAATATGGCAAATATTGAGTCGCTTACCACACCCACATCGTCTGATATTTCAACACGCAATACGTCCTTAACTGCTCTGCATATCTGGCAAGAAAGGCGTTCTGGGCCTATCACACCTAGGCATAATGACTACCGATCTCCTTATCAACGAGATAGGGCGAGAATCATCCATAGTGCTGCATTTCGTCGTTTGCAATCAAAAACGCAAATTCTGGCCATCCGACAAAATGATTATAGTCGTACGCGCTTAACCCACTCGCTTGAGGTTGCGCAAATAGGCAGTGGTATTGTCCATCACCTTAAGCACGCCAATATGACCGATTCTGTATTACAAACTTGGTTACCAGAAGAGTCTTTAATCGAAACCATTTGTCTAAGTCACGATATTGGCCACCCACCTTTTGGCCACGGTGGTGAAATCGCGTTAAATTATATGATGTCGGAACATGGTGGTTTTGAAGGGAATGCTCAATCTCTGCGTATTTTAGGCAAGCGAGGTTCTTACTCTCGAGACTTTGGCATGGACGTTACGCGACGGGCATTATTGGGTATTTTAAAGTACCCAGTGATTCATCAAAAGGTGGTTGGTACTTATCCTGAAAAGCCGTCTTCGTTTCGTCAGTTTAAAGCAAGTCAGTGGAATCCACCTAAATGCGTCTATCAAGAGGAGGAGCAATTACTTAATTGGATACTTTCTCCTTTGAGTGAACAGGATCAAGACACTTTTTGCTTGGTCAATAAACCTGATACAGCTCAACATGCTAAATCGCTCTATTCAAGCTTTGATGCCAGTATTATGGATTTGGCGGATGATATCGCCTATGGCGTACACGATCTGGAAGATGCCATCGTCCTTGGTATGGTGAATAAAGAAATGTGGTTACAGCATTTGGAGCCTGCTTTATTGGCCAGTGGCAGTGACACATTAAGTGCGAATATTGCCACCATTCGTGAAAACATTTTTAGTGGCGCAAGCCATTTACGTAAAGATGCGGTTGGTTTTTTAGTTAGTCATTTTATTACCTCTTGCAACGTCAAAAAGCAGGACGTATTTTCTCATCCACTCTTATCTTACCAAGTGCATTTACCTGACTCTGAGGCAAAAGCCTTGCAGGCGCTTAAAAACTTCGAAATGCAGCATATTATTCAAACGCCTGAGGTACAAATGCTGGTCTACAAAGGCCAACAAATGTTGTTAGAAATGTTTGAAGCCTTGTTGTCTGACCCATTACGCCTCTTGCCAACCGAGCTAGCTCATGAATGGCAAGCAGCAGAACAAACTGGTAACGGCCGACGCATCATTTGTGATTATATGGCTTCCATGACAGACGACTACGCCAGCCGTCTCTATAACAAACTCTTTGTACCAAGCTTAGGTTCCGTTTTCGAACCTATGTAACAGCCTCTGTTTTTGAGCCGATGTAGAAGCGGTAAAGATGAAAATTAAATACACGAACAGATGGAAACTATGTAGGTTAACTTTATTATGAACATGATAACCCTTACTTCTAATCAAGATGTTGAAAGTGTGGTTGGTGTACCCGAAAATCAGCCCAAAAGTCTTTCTAATACTAAGGTCTATGATAGTAAAATTCATAATTGGGACTGCTATGAAGGTTTGCTGAAAGACTGTGCCTTCTATGATACTGAGTTCTATTCTTGTAACTTCAGTTTAGTCGATTTGTCAGGCTCAAAATTCAGTAATTGCTTCTTCAATGATTGCAAGTTCGAAGGGGTCAATTGGCACAAGTTAAAATGGTCCATTAGCATCATAAATTGTGAACTTGAGTTTGTAGATTGCAATCTGAACTATTCAAACTTTTTAGGGCTACATTTAAACGAGGCCATTTTTGAAAATTGCAGCTTGCGTGAAATTGATTTTCGTGACGCTAATTTAGAGCGTACTTCCTTTGTGAAAAGTGATTTAACAGGCTCTTTATTTAATAAGACAAACTTATCTCATTGCAACTTCAGTCATGCATCAGGGTATGACATTGATATACTAAATAACCAAGTAACAAAATCGATATTTTCTATGCCTGAAGCAATAAACTTACTTAACACATTCGATATTCATATTGATACTTAGTCGCCCCTGAAAAATACCCGCGAATTCAACTCCGAAGTGCACCACTCCCTAAATTACGCTGCACTTCGCAGTTCATCGAACACGACCGCAGGTTGTCTATAGCCAAGACACTTTCTTGGCCTGAGGTTTAATGACCGCTGCACCTTCGCAATCTCTGCATCGGTCACCTTTCTGAGGTCCGTTCCCTTAG
>NHNK02000137.1 GCA_002173415.2 Marinomonas agarivorans | reverse complement strand
ATTTCTAATAAAGGCCAATTTACATCTTCTCTAATCTTCCGTTTCGTCTATTTCTGTAATAACTTTGTTATTGCATTTTATACAATCACCTTCTAACCAAACCCTATCTTCTGAGTGGTATTCCTTCACATTTTGCATGCCTAAATCCACCTCCATACAATAATTACACCATGTATAAGTTAGCAGAGCTTCCTGCTCATCTTGAGGTCGATCAGTACAACTACGCTCTATAATATTATCTTCCATGCTTTATCCGTTGTATTTGTAAGTTTGTAGGTTTGGAGTTAATTCATTGCTTCCATT
>NHNK02000136.1 GCA_002173415.2 Marinomonas agarivorans | reverse complement strand
GAACTCAGAAGTGAAAAGTGTCATCGCCGATGGTAGTGTGGGAGTTCCCATGTGAGAGTAGGACGTTATCAAGATTGAATGAGGAGCCCGACAGCGTAGAGTTGTCGGGCTTTTTTTGTGGGTTAAGGATAAGGGAAGGTGAGATAGAAAAGAAAGGGAATGAGGGAATGTAAGAGTTACTCATTTGTACTAGTTCAGACTTGATCTGACAGTTGCCCGTTTTTCAATCGGTGACTGTCAGTTTAGATTTGAGCTAAATTCTTTTCAGCCCAGATCGACTTTCCATCAAGCAATGTCTCTAGT
>NHNK02000135.1 GCA_002173415.2 Marinomonas agarivorans | reverse complement strand
TGGGCAATTGGGTTACCAACAACAACAGATTGGTCCATAAGAAAGAGCACCTTTTATCCAGAGTTTTTACTTTTATTTAGGGCTTTTGCTTTTATCTAGGGTTTGTAGATGAGCCAGTATAAAGCAATTCACATAAGCAACTAGCAACCTTTTCTGTCAGAAGAAGTTGTTAGCTAAAAAACAAGGTAATAATGCACTATAGCGCTCTATTTAGCCAGTTACGATTGGTTTGATAGTAGTCTGTTAGTTTCGCTTCTTCGCTATTCGCTGGCGCTTGGTAGCCATAACCCCATTTTACTTCAGG
>NHNK02000134.1 GCA_002173415.2 Marinomonas agarivorans | reverse complement strand
CGGCTACACCAACTAAAGAGCAAATCAACCAGTTTAAAAAGTTGCCAAAGGCGCAGCAGGAGGCTCTGGCTCGTCAATTGGGTGTTGCTAGTGGTGTTTTAGACGAGTTCACAGGTGTTGAGCAATTAGATGAAGCACAGCCAGCTCCGCTACTGGAACCAACTATAGAGAGCAGAGAATCGTCTTTTATTCAGCGTGTTCAGCCCAGTCCAATGCAACCATCAAACGGACTGAAAAAATTTGGTTATGATGCGCTAAGAAGAGATGTATTAAGAGACGAGGTGAGCGATTTCACTGTAGTAGA
>NHNK02000133.1 GCA_002173415.2 Marinomonas agarivorans | reverse complement strand
CGGACTAATGAGTCTGGGTCCTCGCCTTCTGGCAAAAATAAAAAACGAATTTTTTTGCCATCTTGCATAACAGGAAGAGCGGCTTCCAATCCACGAATTGCCGCAGCGCGACCGGCTTTGTCGCCATCAAAGCAGAGTGTGACTTTATCAACTAATTTGAATATTTTGCGAATATGTTGGCTATTACCGGATGTTCCCAAGGTCGCTAAGGCATTGGTTATACCGTGTTGTGCGAGCACGATAACATCCATATAGCCTTCAACAATGATCAAGTGGTCAAGAGTGCGGCTGTTTTGTTTTGCTT
>NHNK02000132.1 GCA_002173415.2 Marinomonas agarivorans | reverse complement strand
CGCCGGAACCACCTTCGCCAATTACTGTGGCAACTAACGGTGTTTTTAAACGAGACATTGCCGCAAGATTAAACGCAATGGCTTCACTTTGGCCACGCTCTTCAGCGCCAATACCTGGATAGGCTCCAGGAGTATCAATTAGGGTAACAATGGGCATGTTAAAACGTTCGGCGGTTTCCATTAATCGTAGTGCTTTACGATAACCTTCTGGTGCAGGCATACCAAAGTTGCGCAATACTTTCTCTTTGACTTCACGTCCTTTTTGGTGACCGATTACCATAACAGGACGACCATCTAAACGAGCA
>NHNK02000131.1 GCA_002173415.2 Marinomonas agarivorans | reverse complement strand
CCTCCAAAACCCAATCTGCCAGTATGTCTATTTTTTTTATATCTCCGCTTCGTGCCGCTCCCTGATAAACATAAGACGAGTCAACAAAACGGTCAGATAACACCCAAACACCCTGTTCTCTCGCTGGTTTTATTTTTTCATTAATGTGCTGAGTTCTAGCGGCAAACACTAACAAGAGTTCAGTTAGTTCTTGTTCCTTTTCTTCTCTTTCTTGCAAAAAGAGCGCCCTTATCTCTTACGCTAACTCAGTACCTCCAGGTTCTCTGGTGGCAATATAGTCGATTTTGTGTGAAGTTAGCCAGGTT
>NHNK02000130.1 GCA_002173415.2 Marinomonas agarivorans | reverse complement strand
ATACTAAGCACTCGATCATAGTACAAACCACACACGTCGCCACGGTAGAGGCAGCAAAATAGTATAGCAATCATACGAAAGTTCCCCTAGCTTGTGATTTATTGGCACCCTATCTCTACGGTATGGGAACAAAGATTATTCCTCTAGGTAGCAAGAAAAAAGTACAAGCGAAAAAGGCAATTAGCTCCCAAGACAAAACCACCTGATTGCTCAACCAATTAAGCAAGCAGTTATCTACCTCTAATATTAGCAATAAGGATGTACTTATTGCTGCGCTTAAATCCATTCGCAGTCTCTTGCCAGCA
>NHNK02000129.1 GCA_002173415.2 Marinomonas agarivorans | reverse complement strand
TAAAACCTGCATGTCCACTTGGCTCCAAGCAATTTCTATATCACCTCGTAGTTTGTATTTCACAACACACGTACCTTCATCAGGTACTTTCATGCGAAACACATAAGGTTTGCCAGCTTTTAGATTGGCCTGTATTTCTTCTTCTGATAATAACAAAGCACGACCATCATACTTTTGTGGTAGGCATTGCTCTCTTTGTTCTACGCGCATTTGGTCAAGCTCTTCTGGCGTTTCAAACGCATAAAAAGCATGGCCTTTTTCAACTAATTCCATTGCGTAATTAGTGTATATATCGCCTCGCTCAC
>NHNK02000128.1 GCA_002173415.2 Marinomonas agarivorans | reverse complement strand
GCCGCGGGAATAATAAAATGTGCCGCGGGGTATGCTTGCTTTATCAGCACCAGTGCTTGAGCAAACAGCGGCATTAGACGACTAACTTCCCCTCCACGAGAACCGGGCAAGACAGCAAACACAGGCGTATCTTGCGCATAAAAATCGCTCGGTAGTGCTAAGTCCGTTTTGGCAGCAACGTGGTCTGTTTCTAAGTCAATGTGATCTGCTAACGTATGCCCCACACAGGTTACCGGAATCTCATGTTAATGATAGATATCCAGTTCAAAAGGAAATAATGCCAACATAAGGTCAACGGACTCTTT
>NHNK02000013.1 GCA_002173415.2 Marinomonas agarivorans | reverse complement strand
CATTTTCTTTATCAAACCACACCCTCACTGTTGTACAAGAGCTGCCTACTGGAGGTGAATTTTGACTTGTATCTTCAGTCGATTCATTTTTTGAAAATAGGGAAGATAACCATTTAAACATGTGATATTTCCTTGTGGTCATAATACTTCAATCAGCCGCCGCTTCAACGGTCGGCTGCATTGAATTGTTAGATTATTGTAGCGCTGGGGTTAGGAGACGATCTACTAGTTCCTGTAATGTAGTGGACTTTAAATCCTCATTCCATGCAGACTCGAGTGCACGAGATACTGCCAAGGGATTTTTCTTTAACCCACCGGCATTTCCATAATATTCAGCAGCCTGATCTTCATGCGTCTTCCAATTTTCACCAAGCTCGGGGCCAACTGTGTCTGTGATATTTGTCTTCCACATTCTCAAGTTACTTTTTTTAATATCAGCTTCAGGCCAATTTTCAGATTTATCGTGACCTAATAAGTGCAAAATTGCCGCATTATCTTTTTTATGCTTATTGACTTCATCTTCTCTAGTCTTGTTTGTATCAGCATCACAGACAACAAATACTTCAATATTCAACAACTTAGCAATTGCCAAAGGCTTTAGGAGCTCATTTTTACCGCCTACTGGAATGATATGATAGCCGGAGCGTCTAAAGTCTGAGAGCTTGCCCATCAGCTGAACGTAGGACGTTAAATAGGCAACATCCTCTACTCCTTCAACTAATATGAGCTTTCGGCTAAAAAACATTTCGCTGATTTCTGGACGTAAAGTTGGATATAACTTTGCAATCATTCCAGTTTCTTTAACAGCCTTTTCTCCTGCATCGCTAAGTTCTTTTGATAGATCAGCATAAGTTAGCGAAGTAACATTTGAACAAGATGGAGAACCAAACTCCCTCACTAAGCGAACGCTGTGAAAGTCATCGCCAGGAATAAAGTACGGGCTATGAGAACAAACAATTATTTGCGAATTTTCATTTGCTAAATCTTGCAATACATCTGACAAATACCTTGCTTGAGGAGGATGTTGATATAGTTCAGGCTCCTCAATTGCCATCACAAGGGTCGGCGCATTTTCATCATCTATATCAGCTAATTCTTGCAAAAGAGTCAAAAGATACGACCTCTGCATGCCATGCCCAAAACGAGCCAGCTCACTTTCAAATCCCTTTTCACCTATTTGAATATGGGCAAGAGGCTCTTCTATTTTGATTGATTTCTCTGCGTCGTTCTTCCAAAGAACCTTGGCCGTTGCACTAGGATTCGCCCAAAGTTTGAGTTTATCTTCGAGGGAGTCAGAAATGCTCGAAAGAATTCCCTGTTCTTCTTCCAGCATTTCTTCATAGTTTTGCCTTAAGTTATCCCGAAGACCTGTCACTTTTTCTGAAAAGTTTACTTTTGCACGAATTGCTCTTGAAAGCAGTTGCCCAAGAGCTGAATTCTTGCTTTCCTCTGCTTCCTCAGAAAGGTCCTTAGATGCAGACACAAAAACCCATTGTAAGTGAGGTGCGAGTCGGTTAGTTCCTTTAGAAACACCATAGAACTGATCTTCACTTGGAATTAAGCTACATTGGTCTGGGTGCAATGCTTCAAACTCATTAAGTGCATTAGCCATATCAGCCTTCGAGGAAGCTTTGTTAATATCCGGACATTTTGCCTGTAATTCTGCGAAAATTTGCCTTAATTCGGCCACAGGCTTTCTAGACTTTTCAGCTTCGAACCAGACCTTAAATTCAGTCATTCCAAGGCGGTTACCAAACTGCTTAACTTCTGCTCTTTCTGTGCCTTCGTCAAACTCAGCTTTTGCTGTGATAATTAAGCGCTCTTGTCTTACATAGTCCGAAAGGTCCTGCATGGCCTGGTCAGAAAGATCTTTAAATGTGACCGTTATTGAAATTGGCTCCTTCACATTTTTGTGATGAAAATCGTCAACTGAAAGCTTATTCAAGTCAGTTTTACTGTCTCTGTACTGACGAAAGAATACGTTAAGTGCATTCATTACAGTGGATTTACCGGAACCATTTGGACCAACAAAACAGCTATAATTATCGAAAAAGATTGTTTCGTCCTTAAATGTGCGGAAATTCTGAATTCGTACTGATTCTATTTTCATTCCCAATCCTTGATATGGAAGCTAACATTTTAATAGTACACATACGCATTATTTCTTTTATCCACAACACGTTATTTTTACTGTGAATTTAATGACTTATTGATACTAGAGCGCTTTTTGTCTTTTCGCAAATTACAAAGACACCCATCGTAATTTGTTTTTTCTCGTTCTCATGCTCCAGCGTGGGAATGCATATGCAGCTAATTCGCAAAACGGAGTTATTTAATAATCATCAATCGTTTATTAGCGGCGATTTATCAGGACACCCATCGCCATTCAGCACAAGTTAACAAAACAAGCATGTTAATTTCTACTGGCAGAGCTTTGTAGGTCACACTGTCTACTTCCCTCTTTTTGCTATCTATACGCTAATTGCGTACAGTTAAATATACTTTTATGGAGGCATGGCGTAATGAGCAGTCGTGATTTATTTACAGAATTAAGCTCGGCTCTGATTGAAGCAAAAGCGCATTCAGAGGGAAAAATCACCCTGAAAACACATCCGTCAAATGATGTCAGAGAACTTATCATTTCACCTAAGGAAATTATAAGTATTAGAGAAAAATTTAATATGTCACGTGGTGTATTTGCTCAATTGCTTCATACATCATCTCGGACGTTAGAAAACTGGGAACAAGGCTGCAGCGCACCAAATGGGCAAGCTGTAACTCTCTTGAAGTTAGTACAACGTTACCCAGAAACCCTCTCTCACATAGCAGAACTATAGAAGGTCTTTTTATTTGAGATAACAGATTTATCAGGACACCCACCTTTAAAAACCAGTAAATACAAGTTTTTTAGAATAGGTGTCTGGTTTAAATAGTGTAGTTTTGCAATCGCTATAACCGAGTTTTTCTTATAACTAAAAAGAGCGCTTTGCAGTTAACAAAGCGCCCTGTAACGCTTGGAATAAAGCTTTTTCGGAACAATTTTGGTCTTGCGCCTCCTCATTTTTGAAAAGATTTCATTTGTGAAATTTCGCCTTTTAAGAGATTGCAAAAAAGAAATTGTACAAATTAATCATATTCTTATGCGTATAATTATGCGATCTATGGAAGGGCAATTTTGCATAACTATTTTGTCCAACTATGGAGAACAGACAATGTTAATAAAAGGTAACAGCCAAATCGCTGGAATCGGTGCGTATTTTCCGAGCCAGATTGTCACCTCACAAGAGTTAATGCGTGAGATTCGATCGGAGGCCAACTACGGCATAGCGGAAAATTGGCTCAATGAAGTATGTGGTATTGACGAAAGGCGCGTTGCCAATACGGAAGAAACACCAAGTGTATTGGCCCTTAAAGCGGCAGAAATTGCTTTAAAAAACAGTGGCGTACGCCCAACAGAGATTGATGCGGTAATTTTTTGTGGTGTCAGCCGAGATTGGATTGAACCCAGCGTCGCCCACAAGGTGCAACACGAACTGGGCTGCACCAATGCCATTAGTTTTGATGTTACTAATGCATGCCATGGTTTTATGAATGGCATTTTAATTGCCGATAATCTTATGCTGGCCAGTAATGCCAATAATGTATTAGTGGTAACAGGGGAAACCTTAACTGACGTAACGTTCGATTATGTCAAACAGTTAAATAATAAAGAAATCCCATTTAAAAATGTACTAGGTACTTTTACGGTAGGAGATGCAGGAGCGGCAATGGTATTAACTCCGAAAGAAAACCCCAATGTCGGGTTCCAATATTTTAATTTTTATACAGAAGCGAAACATGCTGATTTATGCAAATTTAGCCAACGACAACAAGGTGGCTATGAAGGGCAAATGTTAATGGGAGAGATTAGTTATATGATAGTTAAACTTCATTCAGAGCTAATTAAACAAACCTATAGAGAATTAGGTTGGCAAGCCTCAGATATTGACCACTTTATTTGCCACCAAGTAGGTAAGAAGCCTCATGAGCGTATGATGAATATGGCAAATGTCTTACAAGAAAAAACGCCAATATCTTACAAAAAATTTGGCAATATTATCAGTGCGACAATCCCTGCAAACTTATATAATGTTGAACAAGTTAAAGGAGACAAAACATTGATTGCTGGAACTGGTTCTGGCTTATCAATTAGTCAAAGTGGATTGGTATTTTAACAAGGACAAAATATGATATGGGAATTACCGTCGATTATTGCATTGCTGATTAAGACATTTTTATTCTTTTATTCAGATGTGCATAAAAAAAAGTATTTTTTTATATTTTTAATTTCGACGTTTTTATTGAACTTATGTGAGTTACTAGTTGTTATCCGCCCTGGGTATGACTTAGTGGTTTTAAAATTGTATTACTGCTGCGCGGTATTCACGGTTTTTTACCTAGCCGTCGTTTGTTCAGACATATCGGAAAGTTGTTTTTGGCTAAAGAATGATTTAGTACTAGTAGCTGTCAGTGCTTTGGCAGTTACTACTCTTTTAACACAACACATTATTTTGGGATTTGATGTCTTACCTAATAATGCTCTTACGAGGATTTCTGGTGAGTATTATTTTATCTTCCAAATTTATGCTGTAAGCATTTTACTTATAGCTCTTTTGTTATTAATACATAAACTAATGACTAAAAGTAGACATCAAATTAGAAGTCAGTGCCTTATTGCGCTACTTGCATTCACTCCTTTTATACTATTTACATTGTTGTTAATTGTATTAATGCATTTTAATTATCAAATCAACATGGTTGGCTTTTCCTCTTTACTCTTGTCATTTATGTTGTTGGTGTTTATCTCATTAAGTGATAAACATAAGCTCTTTACTATGATGTCTTTTGTGCCCTTTTCCCGTGAGCGTCAATATCGCTTAAAGCTGCTTAAGTTAATGAGGCAGTTTGATGGCCCGATTGTGGGCCAACATATCAATATAAAGGCTATTCTAAAAGAAGTAGAAGGGGTGGTGATTGAGCACACCAACCACTACTTTGACACGCAAAAAGAGGTGGCCCAAATGCTCAAAATATCAGAAAGCAGTTTAAGCCGTAAGGTGGATAAACAAGGTAAAACGCTAGAGAGCAAAACCTAATGTGCTTATTAGCATTCATAACGGGCAAGAACTCTATCAAGACACCCACCTTTAAAAACCAGTAAATACAAGTATTTTGGAATGGGTGTCTGATTTAAATAGTGCAGTTTTGCAATCGCTATAACCGAGTTTTTCTTATAACTAAAAAGAGCGCTTTGCAGTTAACAAAGCGCTCGATAATGTAAACCTAAGTCTACATTAGCTCGGTTTATAAAAAGGCGTCGAAGAAGCCTTTTACACCGCCGTTTTGATTTTCAAAACCAAAAATCCACATAACTTCTACTGTATCTGAGAAGTCCATACCACCTTTTTTGATTTTCTCATTATCCCAGTTAACGCCCATCCAGCGCAGTGCAGCAGCACGAGCTTCTTGCCAAACGTTACCCACTTGAGCATCGTTCACAGCACGAGACCATTGACTGCCATTATTGATGGTCAATCCAGGCGTTGCGTTGTTACTAGAATTACCATCGGCAATTTTATGGTAGGCTGTATTGTTCTTAACATAAGCAAGATCGCTTGGTGTTGTTTTGTCCTCGTTCCAATTACTGTGTTGCACCACATGAATTCGCGTTTTGGTGTTTACACTAGGCATAGTGGCTTTGATTCTACGTACTACGTCCGCAGTAAAATCCGATTGCCCAGCCTCAGCAACCCACACTTTGCCGCCGGCATTGAGCGCATCTCGGGCTTTATTAAACGCTTGGTTCACTGCATTGTTATAATTATCGTGCGCACTGGCCCAACGATTACTGAATGCGAGGTTAAATAAACGATTTTCTTTGAGGAAGGTTCCACCTTGAGTACCATAAGCACCTGCTGTACAGTGAGCTTTAACACCACTGAAGCGAGAATCACTTAGCATAGTTGCTAAGCCTGCCACGGCATGAAGATCATCTTCATCAGGCTTGCCATCATAATTACACAGTAATAGATCTTTGACCTTATTAAAGCGTCCTAACGTATCAGATCCGCCACCACCACCGCCTCCAGGAGGTGCAGAGCAAGCCACAGAGCCACACATACAAATACTGTTTGCGCTTGCGCTATTTAAACAGTCTGTTGCTTGAGCACCATAGGTTTGCTTACATTGAGCAGTCGTATTACATTGATCCACTGCGTAGCTGAATGTAGCGACCGACATCGACAAAGCCGCACATAATATTGTGAGAATGTATTTCATTTTAAGTCACCTTTGTTATTTTTATTCTTTGTCCTTATCCTTTAATAACTCTCCTTTTTCAAATTGCGACTACTTAACTACCGCTTTTTTACTATAGTAAGTAAAAAAAGGTTATACAAAAATTAATCTGTTAATTTATGCATTAATAACAAAAACAAGAAATGCTTTATGAAAATACCTATTTTTACTGTCGTCCTACTTAATGCGGTGAGCCTAACCGTTGGTATCCAATTGAGCCCTTTTTTCATAGGTTCTCAAATAACACCGGTCGCTTATATTGCACCAGATAATCAGACAAATTCCGTTCCCCTTCCCCCTACTCATTCAACAACGCTTGTTACAACAGTTGCTAACGATGAGACCATTCACCAAACAGAGAAGAGCAACTTTCAAACCATTGCGGAAACCTTATTGGCACAAAAAAGCAGTGCGTTAAACATGGCCCTTTTGCAGTCAACAGTAGCGCAATGGTCCAGCACCGACTGGCCTGCCGCATTGCAATTTTCTTATCAAAACAAACCTGAACTATTGGTTGATACTGTGATTGCCATTACCGGCGAGCAAGGGAACACAGAAATAGTAAAATGGTTAAATACTCAAGATGCTCACCATTTATATCCCACTTGGCTAAGCACTTATTTTGACCATTTAACTAACGACGATTTTAGCCAGTATGACCTTCACGCCATGCTTGACTTTGCCAACAAACAACTCGAAGGCAAAACCCAAACAGATGTTATCAACACCCTAATTACTATATGGGCAAATGAGGATGCTCTAGCTGCTTTGGATTGGCTACAAGAACACATTGAAGGTACTGAAAACTCAGACTTATATCGCACCGTTTTGAATCGTTATATTGAAGAAGCACCTTTAGGCGCAGCCAAATTTATTAACACATCGTCACTTGATATTGGACCAACAAATTTCACCAAAAGGCTAGCGAATCAACTCGCGGAGGAAGACATCTATAAGGCTATTGATTGGGCCACAACCCTGTCTCCTGAAGAAGAGCTAACAGCAATGGCAGAGATTATGACTCATTGGACAAAAAGTGACACGTCAGGTATTGCACTAAATTACTTACTGAGTCGAGCAGATATGCAAAACCACCCAGAGGTTTTTCAAGCCTCTATTGTTAATATCGCCAATAAAAACCCTGAGCAACTCATGAAGCGTTTGTCCGAGTTTTCAGAAACAGCCCAAATTAATGTGGTCGGCCATGTCGCCAGCACGATGGCACAACAAAATGATGCTTATCAATTCGAATCATGGTTAAACACGCTTCCCGTAGGAAAAATGAGAGCTACAGCCAGTCTAGCGGGAGTAGAAGCCAATATGTACTCTAATCCGACCACAGCATTTAAGTTGGCTGAAAATATTATTAACCCAGAACAAAGACTGTATTACCTGACAGAAACAGCAAAATTTTGGTCGAGTACGAATAAAGAACAAGCTCGTTTTGCTATTCAATCAACCGACACCTTAACAGAAAAACAAAAGTCTACTTTATTGGCTGAGCTATCACGTTGAAAAAGCAGTTAGTTAGAAGTTATTGCTCCTAGTGACGATACTGGAGTCTGTAACGTATTCTTGCGCAGCTATACTTGCTCTGATTTTGGCTATCTATACTTGCTCTGATTTTGGCTATCTATACTTGCTCTGATTTTGGCTATATAGTAGCGAGCCTCGCAATACATCTTTCAACCTACTTTTTAGATGGATACGACTATGTCGAACGTTTCACAAATGACAAAATTTTCCATGTCAGCCACCGAATTCACCATTCTGACCGCGACCCTTATGTCGATTGTTGCTATTTCTATCGACGCTCTATTACCGGCTTTAGGCTTTATTGCTAAAGATTTTGCTGTCGCAGACAAAAATCAGGTGCAATTACTTATCAGCATACTTTTCTTAGGTATGGCGCTTGGCCAACTACTATGTGGACCACTTTCCGATGCTCTTGGTCGAAAGCCCATTTTGTATGGTGGGTTGGCAGTGTATTTTGTTGGTACCATAATTTGTGTTTTTGCGCAGGATTTAACGGTTCTCATTATTGGGCGCTTAATACAGGGAATCGGAGTTGCTGGCCCTTATATTTCAGCTATTTCACTAGTAAGAGACAGATATGTTGGCCGTGATATGGCCAAAGTTATGTCACTGGTCATGATGATTTTTATTCTAGTACCAGCGATTGCGCCCTCTATTGGCCAGTTAATTCTTTTTGCGGCCGATTGGCATGGTATTTTCGTGTTTTATATCATTTACGCCTGTGCCATCATCAGTTGGATTTTCTTTCGTTTACCAGAAACACTAGTGCCAGAAAATCGTATTCCGTTTACGCGAACTGGGTTTCTTAACGGTTTTAAAGAAGTATTAACCAATAAATCTACTACCAGCTTAATCGTTTGTATTGGCTGTGTATTCGGCAGTTTAATAGGCTATCTCAATTCGTCTCAGCAAATTTTCCAAACACTCTTTGGTACTGGTGAACTATTCAGTGTGTACTTTGGGATTTTAGCCTTGGTGTTGGGTGTTAGTTCTCTCGCCAACTCACGCCTTGTGCAAAAGTTAGGGATGCACTACATCGCTAATTGCGCAATTTGCTTAATTATTGCTAGCTCACTGATCTTTTTTGCTCTGCACTATTTTGCCATACACATTAGTTTGTGGATGTTTATGCTGTATATGGCCATGATATTTTTTGCCTTCGGCCTGTTGTTCGGTAATTTAAATGCATTAGCGATGGAACCAATGGGGCATGTCGCTGGTATTGCTTCTGCGGTTATTGGTTCAGTCTCATCGTTAATGTCTATTACGATTGGCACCACCATTGGACAGTTTTATGATGGGACGTTACTGCCGTTAACGATTGGCTTTCTCGTTATGAGCTGCATTGCTTTGCTCTGTTTGCTTTATTCAAGCCGCCAAACTCAAAACTCATCTGAAAATGCAGATATGACCGCTCCTTCTGCTCCGTCAGACAGTAAGTAACGCCTTTTTCACCAAGGTTTAACCTGCTTTTACATTTATAGCAGACAAAAAAATGCCCCTCATAAAGAGGGGCCAACGACAGAAAAGGTTCGTATTTGCCTGTTAAAGGGGTTATCTAACAATACATCAGAACCTAGATAGCAAACGGTTAAATTCGCTCAAATACAGTAGCAATACCTTGCCCCATACCAATACACATTGTCGCTAGACCTAGCGTCGCGTCTTTCTCTTGCATCACATTAAGTAACGTGGTCGAAATACGTGTACCGGAACAACCTAATGGATGCCCTAGGGCAATTGCACCACCATGGAGATTGACTTTTGTGTCCATATCTTTCAGTACTTTTAGGTCTTTCATCACAGGTAACGCTTGGGCTGCAAAGGCTTCGTTTAGTTCCACAACATCAATATCATCAATCGTTAAGCCTGCTCGCTTTAGTGCCTTTTTCGATGCAGGTACAGGGCCATAACCCATGATGGCAGGATCACAACCTGCAACCCCCATGCTTTTCACTCGTGCAATAGGCTGCAAGCCGAGCTCTTCTGCTTTTTGCGCTGACATCATTAACATGGCCGATGCACCGTCAGATAGAGCAGAAGACGTACCTGCTGTTACCGTACCACCTTTTGGCATAAAGACAGGACGCAAGGCCCCTAATGACTCCATATTCGTTTCAGGGCGAATTACTTCATCCACTTCTACTAATACCTTGTTACCTACAGCATCATGACCTTCTATCGGCACAATTTCATTGGTAAACCCGCCATTTAGGGTCGCTTCGTGGGCGAGACGATGGGATCTAACCCCCATCGCATCTTGATCTTCACGGCTAATGCCATGCATCTTACCTAGCATTTCTGCGGTAACACCCATCATCATCGAGGCTTTTGCCATGTGTTTAGACATGGCTGGATTAATATCCACGCCATGCATCATGTTGACATGCCCCATGTGCTCAACACCACCAACCACAAAAACATCGCCTTGACCTGTCATGATGGCTTGCGCTGCTGTATGAATTGCTGACATGGAAGAGCCACACAGACGGTTTACTGTTTGAGCGCTTGACGTCACAGGCAAACCACCTAACAAAGCAACCGCCCGAGCCATGTTAAAACCTTGCTCTAGGGTTTGGTTTACACAGCCCCAGATGAGGTCTTCTACCTCATTCACGCTAACGTTTGGGTTACGTTTAAATAAGGCTTTGACTAACGCTGCTGACAAGTTTTCAGCACGCACATTTCTAAATACGCCATTTTTTGATTTACCCATAGGGGAGCGTACTGCATCAATAATAACAACATCGTTTGCATTTAGTTTCATGAGTTATCTCCTAATCTCAGCCTATGGGTTACTTTGCAGCATTGCCGTAAAAGGTTTCGTTATTTGCCGCCATGGCACGCATTTTTTCGGTTGGTTCGTACAGTTTGCCAAGGTGGCTGTATTTATCTGCCAACTCACAAAATGCGGCTAATCCCATTTGATCAAGGTAGTGAATTGCACCACCTAAGTAAGGAGGGAAACCAATACCATAAATCAAGCCCATGTCGGCTTCTGCTGGAGACGCCACAATACCATCTTCTAAACAACGGACAGTCTCAATGCACAGCGGGATCATCATACGGTGAATAATGTCCTCTTCTGTTAGTTCCGTTTTGCTTGTCACTGTAGGCGCAAGAATGGTTTCAATCTCTTCGTCATACACCTTCTTAGGTTTGCCTTTTCTATCCTCTACGTAGGTATAGAAGCCTTTGTTATTTTTCTGCCCAAAGCGCTTCAGAGAAAACAGGTGATCAATCACATTCGTGCCTTCGTGCTGCATACGATCAGGGAAACCAGCGGCCATAACAGAATCAGCATGGTGTGCTGTATCAATACCAACAACATCAAGCAGATAGGCAGGGCCCATTGGCCAACCGAATCTTTCCATGACTTTATCGACTTCTCGTAAATCGGCACCTTCTTTCATCAAGGCAGAGAAACCACCAAAGTAAGGGAAGAGAACACGATTCACTAAAAAGCCAGGGCAATCATTGACGACGATGGGGTTTTTACCCATTGCTTTTGCGTAAGCAACGGTTTTTGCCACCGCGGCATCACTGGATTTTTCGCCACGAATCACTTCAACCAATGGCATTTTGTGCACAGGGTTAAAAAAGTGCATGCCAACAAAATTTTCAGGACGTTTTAGTGCTGTTGCCAATTCTGTAATGGAAATTGTTGAAGTATTTGAGGTTAAAATTGTGTCTGGCGTAATATGGTCTTCTGTTTCCGCAAGCACAGATTTTTTCACATCCATATTTTCGACCACGGCCTCAACAACTAAATCAACATCGCTAAATTCGCCATAACTTAAAACAGGTACAATTGAATTAAGGCCTTGCATGGCTTTGTCTGCGGTTAAACGACCACGGCTAACTTGGCCACTAAACAATTTGTTCGCTTCGCTCAAACCCAAGTCCAGTGCGTCTTGGCGAATGTCTTTCATCACAATCGGTGTGCCTTTAGAGGCAGACTGGTAAGCAACACCGCCGCCCATAATGCCTGCACCAAGTACAGCGGCTTTCTGCACTTTTGCATTGTCATCTGTTAAGGATTTCGCAATCAGCGTACTGGCTGATTTTTTAATTTTTTGGTCCGACAAGAAAAGATTCACCAGCGACTTAGCAACCGGCGTTTTCGCCATTTTAATAAAGCCAGCAATTTCTGTTTCGCAGGCTTTGTCCATTGGCTGAGAGATGCTTTTTTCCATTGATTTTATAACGGCCATAGGCGCAGGATAATGTTTACCTGCTTTCGCCCCTACAACACCGCGAACAGATTCAAAAATCATCATCTTCTCTATCGGTGAAAAGACCATAGGCGCAGTATGTTCTTCACGGCGAGCCATAAAGTCCAATTTGCCAGCATTAACTTGTTCGATTAAGTGAAAGGCCGACTCAACAACTTTGTCAGCAGGAACAACAGCATCAACCGCACCGTCTTTAAAAGCAGCGTCGGCACGTTTTTGACCACCGCCACAAATCCATTCACAGGCATTATCAACCCCAATAAGTCGAGGGAGACGCACTGAACCTCCCCAACCTGGGTAAATACCTAGTTGAGTTTCTGGCAATCCAACTTTGGCTGTTTCCGCCATAACACGGTAATCACAGGCTAAACACAGCTCAAATCCACCTCCTAGAGCGATACCATTAATGGCAACAACGGTTGGGCATGGTAGCGCTGAAATATCATTGAAAATTTGATGGGTAGCACGCAGATTACCTGCCAAGACCTCATCTTCTGAGTCAAACCATGTCATAAACTCTGTGATATCAGCACCTACAACAAAGACGTCTTTTGCACTGGTAAAAACAACGCCCTTTAGGTCTGGTACGGTCTGCAATTTAGCAACGGCGTCTTTCAGTTCGGTTAAGGTTAAACTGTCAAATTTATTAACTGTCTCGCCTTGTAGGTCCAAGGTTAGTAGAGCAACTCCTGATGGTTGTTGCTCCACCTTAATTGCTTTTCCTGCAAAAATCATATTCATCCCCACTATTTTTATTTTGGCGTTTTCTTCAAAAATTATGCGAGTTTTTTGGCGATCAACGTATTTATAGCGCTTTCTCTAACTCGGGTACGACATCAAATAAGTCGGCTACTAATCCATAATCCGCCACTTGGAATATTGGTGCTTCTTCATCCTTGTTGATAGCAACAATGATCTTAGAGCTTTTCATACCCGCTAAATGTTGAATGGCACCTGAGATACCAACAGCAATATAAAGGTCTGGCGCAACTGTCTTACCTGTCTGTCCGACTTGGAAGTCATTGGGTACGTAACCTGCGTCTACCGCCGCACGTGAGGCTCCTACAGCAGCGCCTAATTTATCCGCTAAGCCGTCAAGGATTTTAAAGTTGTCACCACTGCCCATGCCACGACCACCAGATACAATCACACTTGCGGCCGTCAATTCAGGGCGATCAGATTCGGCTAATTCTTCCCCAACAAAGCGACTCTTTTCAGAAGCAATTACTTGATCAAGGGAGACAATTTCCGCATTACCGCCTTCTGAGTTGGCAGCATCAAAACCGGTTGCCCGAATAGTAATCACTTTAATAGCATCGGAGGATGTAACCGTAGCGATGGCATTGCCAGCATAGATGGGACGCACAAAGGTATTTTTATCGACAACCGCGACCACATCCGATAATTGGGCGACGTCGAGCAGTGCTGCGACACGCGGCAGCATGTTTTTCCCTGTGGTGGTTGCGGGCGCTAAAACGTGAGTGTAGTTCTTTGCTAAATCAACCACCAATTTACTAACATTTTCCGCCAACTGATGCTCATAAACATCGTTATCCGCAACAAAAACTTTATTGACAGATGCCACGTTAGCAGCCTGATCAGCAACCGCTTGACAGTTTGCGCCAACAACGAGGAGGTCGATATCGCCACCAATTTTTTCCGCTGCTGACAAGGTGTTTAATGTCGCCGCTTTAAGTGTCTTATTATCGTGTTCTGCAATAATTAAAATACTCATGCTATCACCTTCGCTTCATTCTTTAGTTTATCGACTAGTTCTTCGACTGAGCTGACTTTAATACCGCCTTGGCGTTCTTCAGGTGGTGTGACAGAAACAACTGTGATGTTCGATGATGTAGCAACGCCCAACTCATCTGGTGTTTTTACCTCTAACGGTTTTTTCTTTGCCTTCATGATATTGGGAAGCTTGATGAAACGAGGCTCGTTTAGACGCAAATCGGTCGTTACAACCGCTGGTAAAGTAATGGCTAATGTTTGCAGCCCACCATCGATTTCTCGTGTTACTTGAGCTTCGCCATTGTCAATTTTAACCTCTGAAGCAAAGGTAGCCTGAGGAATATCGAGTAATGCGGCCAACATTTGACCTGTCTGATTATTATCAGAGTCAATCGCTTGCTTCCCCATAATAATAAGATCAGGGGTTTCTTCTTTCGCGACAGCCGCGACTAATTTTGCCACCGCCAACGAATCAATATTATCTTCTGCTTCTATTTGAATTGCTCTGTCAGCGCCCAAAGCAAGCGCTGTTCTCAGTGTTTCCTGACAGGCTTTGCTGCCAACAGAAACAACAACAATTTCTGTTGCGACACCTTGTTCTTTTAAGCGAACAGCCTCTTCTACAGCAATTTCACAAAATGGGTTAATCGACATTTTGACATTATTAAGCTCAACCGCTTTATGATCTGGCTGAACTCTAACTTTCACGTTGTAATCAACAACTCTTTTTACTGTGACTAGTATTTTCATACGTCCCTCATTATTTATTCTCAAGCATGCTCATGGCTTCATTTCTTCAATGAGCGCTGTGCTTTTCACTTAAATTTAATACTAATTTCAAACCGTTTTACATCAATAACAAAAAAGCCTCTGTTAACTGACAAAAATCGTCATTAACTTTAAGGGAAGATATGCGAGAACCTTCCTCTACTACCAATAACAGGCTTTATGTATGGCTTTTACAGTGTAAGACATTTAAAGGAATTTACCCGATTAGTTAAACAAATCCGGTTCTTCTGCTTTTAACTTGATAATGGCAGGGCTATCTTCAGCCCAACCTTTGCAGGTATTGACTAACGATTGAATTACCTTACCTCGGTGTTGGGGGTATTTTTCAGCAAGAGGAGACCACATCATTTGAAAGGCAGTGGTTGCAGCAACAGGCAACAACTCCAGTACATGAGTACAACCTGACTTCCCTCTCAACTCTTGTTTGAGAAAGGATGACCAACCTGGGCCAATTCTACTGCCAACAATGCGCGAAAAATTAGGTTCAGCATGACTGCAATTTGGAAATGGGTGAGCATCAATACTCACCTTTATTGCCTGAACAACAAATGTATCATCAAGCACCAGATTGACGCTAATGTCGTGGAAAGGATCACCTTGGGCGACCAAACTGCCATCAAAGTCGCGATACACATCGTGTGCTTTGATATCTTTCATAGTCGCTTTTACTTCCCAGAGGCCATCACTGCGTGAATAGCCATGACTGGTAATGTGGCGACTGTGTTTTAATTCACGTTGCACATCAGACACGATATTCATCCTTTTCAACCTAGTTGACTGTCTGCAATATTAAGATACCAACTCTTCTTTGAGCGCTCGGCGCAGTACTTTGCCAACATTGGTTTTGGGTAGTTCTTTACGAATTTCTACTTGTTTTGGCACTTTATAAGCCGTTAACTCTTGGCGACAAAATTGTCGAACCGCATCAATATCTAATGGTTTATCTGCATCCTTTAATGTCACATAGGCTTTTACACTCTCACCAGTACCAAGATCTTCAACACCAATAACCGCTGCTTCTAAAATATCAGGGTGTGTGCATAAGCAATCTTCTACTTCTGCAGGATAAACATTAAATCCAGAGACAATAATCATATCCTTAGCTCGATCTACAATTTCCAGATAACCATCTGCATGTTGCATGGCAATATCGCCAGTAATCAAATAATTATCTTGTGTCATTACCTCTTTGGTCGCTGCTGCATTCTGCCAATAACCTTTCATGACTTGCGGTCCATGCACACACAACATACCGGGTTCACCAGCAGGTACTGGGTTGCCATCACTGTCAATTAGCTTAACTAAAGTATCACTCACCGGTAAACCAATTGTACCAAGACGTCTTGCTTCAAACGGATTAAAGGCAACAACCGGCGATGTTTCAGTTAATCCATAACCTTCAACAATTTGATTTCCTGTAATTCTTTCCCATTCTTCTGCCGCCGCATGAGTTAAAGGCATACCACCGGAAGCTGTTGTTTTTAATGCACTAAAGTCAAGTTTTTGAAAGGCTTCATTTTTGCATAACGCAACGAACAAGGTATTCAAACCAATAAATCCCGTAAAGCGCCACTTAGTTAATTCTTTTACAAAACCTGGGATATCGCGAGGGTTAGGGATTAATATTGTATGACCACCCTGTTCAAGCAGCGTTAGTCCATGAATAATAAAGGCATAGATGTGGTACATAGGCAAAGGGGCAATAAAGATCTCCTTACCTTCGTTACACTGTGCACCAAGTCGATTTTCTAGCTGGCGCATATTGCTTATTAAATTAGCATGGGTAAGCATCGCACCCTTTGCCACCCCTGTCGTTCCGCCTGTATATTGCAACACGGCAATGTCTTCTAGTGTTTTCTCTACAATAGACACTTGATGTTCAGCGCCCTGATTGAGTACATCATTTAGCCGCTTGGCATTTGGCAAGCGGTAAGCTGGTACCATCTTCTTAACATGCTTAACAATACTATTAATAAGAAAACGCTTGGGCTGGGGGTGAAAATCGGCAATTTCTGTGACAATAATGTGTTTTAGAGAAGGGACATTAGAAAGTATTTTTTCAACGTTATGAGCCATATTGGCAAACACAACCAAGGCCTTCGCACCGGCATCGTTAAACTGGTGTTGTAGCTCTTTTGGTGTGTATAAGGGATTCGTATTAACAACGATGAGACCAGCTTTCATCGCGCCAAACACAACAACAGGATATTGCACCACATTCGGTAGTTGCACAGCGATACGATCACCGACTTCTAAATCAGTTTCATTTTGCAGATATGCGGCGAACTGATCTGATTTTTCATCCATCTCACGATAGGTTAATGTCCGACCAACACTAGTAAAGGCAGGCAAATCAGCAAATTTACTACAACAATGTTTGAAAACGTCAATAACGGACTGAAAACCATTTGGGTTTAATGAAGCGGGTAGCCAACTACCATGCTCTACGTGTTGTGTTGCGTTGTTTTCTGTCGACATGATAAACACCTTAATTGTTCTTGTTATATGCTGAAATACGTTGCCTTTACATTTGACTACTTCAATAGTACTTAAATTACGCGAATAGTTTTAAACCAAATAAATCGCGCGTGATAAAAGGCATTAATCAGATAAAATATAGCCTAACGTTGAGCTAGGCTATATAAAATGTAATCTTATTAAATTACAGAGGGAATATTTGCGTTAGCTTGGTTGCCAACATGATATCTCCGTCGGCACGTATTTTACCTTGCATGAAGGCAGCCATGCCATCTAATTCACCGCTCATAACATCTTGCAATGTTTCTAAGTCCATCGCTAATGTCACTGTTGCATCGTCATGTTCACCTGCTGCTAATGTGCAAGCACCATCGTCAATAGTAATGTTGTAGTTATCAGCGTCATCTAAATCAAACTGAAATATGGCTTCCATATCGTCCGCAGCATCTGCATCAAATTTCGCTACCATCGCATCAAAAATGGTTTTTGAATCACTCATAGTTTACCTTCTTTCATTAATCAAATTCATATGTTTTGCTTCCTTCTCTGGAAAAAGAAACAAAGTGGTTCAATTAGACATACAAAAAGTCTTCTTCTGCCATATCAAGCAGATTACCCGCTCCTGATAGCATTGCTTCAGCATGCGTTAGTGTTCTTGGCAGAATACGCTGATAGTAAAAATCCGCTGTTTGTACCTTGGCTTTATAAAAGCCTTTTTCTTCAGTACCCTCTGCTAGTTTTTCTTGGGCTGTAATTGCCATTCTTGCCCAGAAGTAAGCTAATACGACATAACCAGAATACATGAGGTAATCAACTGAGGCTGCACCTACTTCCTCTTTATTCATCATGGCTTTCATGCCGATTTTCATCGTCAGGTCACCCCATTGGCTATTTAATTTATCTAGCTCACTGATATAAGCTTTGGCTTTTTTATTGCCTTTATGTTCTTTACAGAATTTGTGAATAATTTTAGTAAAGCGTTTCAATGTGGCTCCTTGAGTCATCAACACTTTACGTCCCAATAAATCAAGCGCTTGAATGCCTGTTGTCCCTTCGTACATCATAGAGATACGACAATCACGTACATTTTGCTCCATACCCCATTCAGCAATGTAGCCATGCCCACCAAACACCTGCATACCTAGATTAGCGGACTCAAAGCCTGTTTCCGTCAAAAACGCTTTGGCAATGGGTGTCAATAAAGACATAAGCTCATCCGCTTCTGCTTGTTCTTCGTCTGTGCCTTTTTTAGTTTTGTCTACTAGAAGAGAACAGTAATGAATTAAAGCCCTACCACCTTCGGCAAATGCTTTCTGAGTCAATAACATACGACGTACGTCTGGATGAACAATAATAGGGTCCGCTGCTTTATCTGGGGCTTTGGGTCCAGATAGTGCGCGCATTTGCAATCGATCACGGGCATAGGCAACAGAGTTCTGCAATGACCATTCTGTATGCGCTAGACCTTGTAAAGCAGTACCTAAACGAGCAGTATTCATAAAGGTAAACATGCAGTTTAAACCTTTATTTTCAGGCCCAATCAAAAAGCCTTTTGCGCCATCGAAATTCATAACACAAGTGGCATTTCCATGAATACCCATTTTATGTTCGATAGAACCACAAGAAAGGTCATTGCGCTCCCCTTTCTCCCCATTGGCATCCACACTGTATTTTGGTACTACAAAAAGAGAGATACCTTTTGTGCCTTCTGGTGCTCCCACAATACGGGCCAGCACGATGTGAACGATATTTTCTGCAAGATCATGTTCGCCAGCAGAAATAAAAATCTTAGTCCCAGTAATACAGTACGAACCATCTTCCTGTGGCTCTGCTTTTGTTTTCAACATCCCAAGGTCAGTACCACAATGAGGCTCGGTCAGACACATGGTTCCTGTCCATTCGCCAGATACTAATTTTGTTAGGTAGGTTTGCTTTTGCTCTTCTGTACCATGAGACTCTAAGGTGTTCATCGCCCCATGACTCAAACCCGGGTACATACTCCAAGACCAATTCGCCGTAGCCACCATTTCTGTCACCATAAGCCCTAATGACTCCGGTAAGCCTTGACCACCGACAGCCTCTGGATGGGCCAATGAAGGCCAACCACCTTCAACATATTGAGCATAAGCTTCTTTAAAACCATCAGGGGTGGTGACAACACCATCATTAAAGGTACAGCCTTGCTCATCTCCAACACGATTTAATGGCGCTAATATTCTTTCGGAGAATTTTGCCCCTTCTTCTAATATGGCTGATACCATATCCGGTGTTGCTTCGTCAGCACCAGATAAATTGGCATAGTGTTCATGGATATTTAACACTTCTTCGGTAACAAATTTAATGTCACGCAATGGTGCTTTAAATTCAGACATGATAGTAACCTCTTTGCGTCCTTTTTCTCATAATAGCGTCTTATTACAACACCTCATCACGACAATAGTGTCGTGGAAAATATGGTAGACAGAGTTATTCATTCTCGTTGATGTCACAATGACAAAAGCCATCAAAATTACTAACAAAAATAAGCAAACGCTTACCTCATAATAAAAAAACAATTTAATATCATAAGGTTAAACTATTTTTAGAGTCCGCTTATCACATCTTTTACCGGCAAAAAAACAAACAAATCCATTCAGCTTTCATTGTTTTTACTGTTTTCTCAACAATTTATATCGCTCTTTATATAACTCTGCCTCAAATAGACGATAGTTCGCTTTTTCTTTAAATCAAGTTAGAGAAATTGCTAATAAGTCCCCCTAAAGAAGGCTGATAAATTGAAACTTGCAGGCTTTATAGCCTAAGACTAAATTATAGATAGGTCAGAAAGTGGAAAGGAAAATGCATTTAACTCAATTAATTTATACCAGCACTATTAGTGATAGTTTTGTTGTTGATGACATTCATTCAATTATGGAGTCAGCAAAAAGAAATAATGCCGAAGCCGGTCTAACCGGTTTACTCTATTTTAATAGGCAGTATTTTTTACAGTGTCTTGAGGGTGGGCGAGATCAAGTAAATAAGGCTTACAATACAATTTTATCCGATAGCAGGCATAAAGACATTGTGATTTTATCGTACCAAGAAATCAGCGAAAGAGAGTTTCCAAGTTGGCAAATGGGCTATTTACCAGAGTCTGATTTAACAAAGTCGGCTTATATTCATTTCACAGCAAACTATACGTTAGACCCTTATTCCATATCTGGTTCCAGTGCTCACGGGCTGATTTTAGAGCTAAAAGGCATTCTAAAGCAGCAAAAAAGTGTGACTTCAAAAGCGTCTTAGCGCTTAAAATCTCTTAGCTCCTAAAACCTTTTAGAGTCTAAAACCTTTTAGAGTCTAAAACCTTTTAGAGTCTAAAACCCTTTAGAATCTAAAAATAGACACTTGATACTATTGTCTTTTCCGTTTGTTGTCTTTTACGTTTGTGCACATCTGACAAAGATCAAGTAACATCAGTGTGCCAGTTTTTGCCAAAGCAAAATGCTATTAATGGGTCCTCTAAAATAAAATCCCTAGTAAACCAAATTTAAAATAAAACCGTATTAAAGATAAGAAAACGATGTTAGCGACTATACTTGATATTCGATACACCACGCTCAATGAGGTACTGCCAATACGCCACCAAGTTTTATGGCCAGACGAGCCAATGGAAAACTGCATCGTTAGCGGCGATGGGACAGCTTTGCATATTGCTGGCTATTTAGGTGACGAGATTGTATGCGTGGCATCCATTTATCAAGAAGAAACAGGCCGTTTCCGACTGCGTAAATTTGCGACTTTGACGCAGTATCAAAGTCAAGGTATAGGGTCTAAGGTACTGAATTTTATCATTGCAGAACTAAAGCAAAAGCAGGCTATTTCTCTGTGGTGTGATGCGCGTGAAACTGCGATGCCTTTTTACCAAAGATTCGGATTTGCAGCGATTAGTGGTCGCTTCATAAAGAAAAACAAACCGTACTACAAAATAGAGTGCGCTCTTTAATAGTGTTCTTAGTTGAATTAGTTAATAAGCGCGACTCTTTATGAAAAGTGTAATAAACAGGGTAAATAAGAGAGTGACGAAAATGAAGATAATGACACCACAAAATACGGATGGGCAGACTACCGAAACAAGCGAAAGACGTATCTCTGTTGGTATTAGTTCTTGTTTGTTAGGCGACAATGTACGTTTCAACGGCGGCCATAGTCATTCTTCTTATTGCACAAAAACCTTGAGCCAGTATTTTCAGTTCGAGAAGTTTTGCCCTGAAGTGGCCGCAGGATTTAGCACGCCAAGACCCACATTACGATTGATAGGTGACCCTAATGCGCCAAAGATGGTGTATACCAAAGACTCTGATACCGATGTTACTGAGACTTTTGTTGAAGGCTACCGTGAGCATCTAACTACGTTAGACCACCTTGATGGCTACATTGTTATGAAGAACTCGCCAAGCTGTGGCATGGAACGCATCAAGATTTATCAAGAAAATGGCCATCCTCACATGCAACGTACAGCAGGCCTTTTTACCCAAGCATTAATGGATAAATACCCATTACTTCCGGTTGAAGAAGATGGCCGTTTAAATGATCCGGCATTGCGAGAAAACTTTATTCTGCGGGTATTTGCTCACCATGAGTTTCGCCATCAAGTAGCCACTTCTGACAATTTTCATGACCTGCTACAGTTTCACAGTCGTTACAAATATTTAGTGATGGCGCATTCTCAATCAGCCTATAAAAATATTGGTAGACTACTTAGCAATGCTAAAAAGCAGCCTTTACACACCTTAAAAGAGATCTACTTTGCTGAGTTAATGCAGGCCTTTAAACAGCCAGCTAGCCGTAAAAACCATTGCAATGTACTTATGCATTTATTGGGCTATCTAAAACGTTCTGTCAGCGGTGGCATTCGACAAGACATTGAGTCTGTTATTCACCAATATCGTCGCGGTGAAGTCACCTTGATCACCCCAGTGACCCTTTTACGCCATTACTTAAATCAATATGGCAGTGAGTATGTTAAATCCCAACGCTACTTTGAACCGTATCCAGCAGCACTGGGTATACGTAGCAATTTATAGTTTTATTTTCTATCTGTCGTATTAATTTCTAATAGGAAGACGTTTGAAAAACCTGATTTGGTTGCGTAATGATTTGCGCCTAGAAGACAATCCCATTATCACCCATGCCTGCCAACAAGGCCCTTCTGAAGCGCTATTCATTGTCTGCCAAGCCCAATGGCGCCAACATGACGAGTCCGCCGCTAAAATTGGCTTAAAGCTAGATGCCCTATTGGCATTAGCCAACGATTTGAATGCATTGAATATCCCGTTGCATATAATTGAATGTGATTTCTTCCATCAATGTGACAATGTATTGACACGTTTTTGCCAGCAACACCAATTTACAGATATTTGGCTACACAGAGAAATTCCTTTACACGAGCAGCAACGAGACCAAAAAGTGCTGGAGTCGTTGACGGATTTAGGCATCCGTACTCATGTCTATGGCTGGGATCTATTTCTGCCTATGCCGATCTACAACCAACAAGGTTTGCCATTTAGAGTGTTTACCCCTTTCTATAAAAAGTGGCTTCAACAACTTCAAGGGCAAGATAACAGGGTTATACCAGCGCCACAAAAGCAGCCACATAACGATGCAAATAGGTATTCTGTAGCACTAACAGAGCAAACATCTGACATAGTAAACAAGATAACCTCACTCAAAAAAGAATATCGTCAGGATTTATGGGCTCTCTCCTACACTGAACTGGATCAAAAGATCATCCAATTCTGCCATGCTAAAATGGCAGCGTATCCATCACAGCGAGATATTCCTGCTGTTGCGGGCACCAGCACACTTTCTCCTTATCTTGCTCTAGGTATGATAGGGCCACGCTATTTGCTCAACCTAATCCAACTTGAGTGTGCAGACCAAGGACAGGACTGGCGAGAGAACGACTGGTTAAGGGAATTGGCATGGCGAGATTTTTATAAACAACTTATGTGGCATTTCCCTGCACTTTCTCGCCATCAAGCTTTTAAAGACAATACCGAGCAAATAAAATGGAATGAGGATGAAGAAGTATTTCAGGCGTGGTGCGATGGTAAAACCGGCTTCCCTATTGTGGATGCCGCTATGAGACAACTTAAACAAACAGGCTGGATGCATAATAGATTACGCATGATAAGCGCTAGCTTTCTAACAAAGTTGCTTTTTATTGACTGGCGTAAAGGCGAACGCTTCTTTATGCAAAACCTAATAGACGGAGACTTTGCCGCCAATAATGGTGGCTGGCAATGGAGCGCATCTACCGGTTGCGACGCGGTGCCCTACTTCCGTGTATTTAACCCTTTACGTCAATCAGAAAAGTTTGACCCAGAAGGACAATTTATCCGTCGCTTTCTGCCTGAACTGGCAATCTTAGACAATAAAAGCATTCATAATCCAACAGAGGAACAAAGGCAATTAACAAATTACCCAAGAACAATAGTTGACTATAAGCAAGCGAGAACGCATGCTATTTCTGCTTTTGAGAAAATCACAAAGCAAAACGAGGGTCTATAACTTATCAAACATTTTATTTTCGTTTGCTAAATTATGGAACTTCCTTCATTCATTTTTCGTACAAACGAAGGAATTCATTATGTCTATTACTAAGCACCACCGCACTTTCCTAACTACGGGTATTTTATCGATCAGTTTACCTTTATTAACGTCTACAGTGTCTGCTGCCGATTGCGGCGATGTCACCATTGCTGACATGAATTGGAGCTCAGCATCACTCATTGCTAACGTTGACCAGTTTATCCTGAGTGAAGGCTATGGTTGTAATGCTGAGCTAATTCCTGGTGACACAATGCCAACAGGAACATCCATGTTAGAAAAAGGCGAACCGGACATCGCACCTGAGTTATGGGCCAACTCCATGTTGAAGCCCTTGGAGCAAGGTGTAAAAGAAAAACGCCTACGCTTTGCTGGTAAATCCTTATCGGATGGTGGCGAAGAGGGTTTCTGGCTACCAAAATACCTTGTCGATCAATATCCATCACTTGCCACTATCGAAGGTGTACTTAAACGTCCCGACCTATTTGAACATCCCGAAGACGATGAGCTAGCGGCTTTTTATAACTGTCCTCCAGGTTGGAATTGTGAAATATCAGCGGCTAATCTTTTTACCGCTTTAGATATGGAAAACCACGGTTTTGAACTCGTCAACTCAGGCTCTGGTGCCGGTCTATCTGGCTCTATTGCAAAAGCCTATGAAAGAAAAAAAGGCTGGTTAGGCTATTATTGGGCGCCAACCGCCGTACTGGGTAAATATGAAATGGTAAAAGTGGACTTTGGTACAGGTGTGAATGAGCAACATTACAAACAGTGTATCACCCAAGAAGGTTGTGCTAATCCTAAACCAACCATGTACCCACCAGCATTGGTTGTTTCGGTAACAACAGAGCGCTTTGCCTCGCAAGAAGCGGCGGCCTACCAATACATAACAAAACGGGCATTTACCAATCAAACAATGAATAAATTACTCGCATGGATGGAAGATAACCAAGCAGAAGGCAGCATTGCCGCAGAGCATTTTCTGACTAACTACGAATCCATTTGGCGTGAATGGGTTTCCGCAGACGCGGCAGAAAAAATAAAAGCTGCGCTGTAATTTGCGCCGCTGATTTACTTCATCTGTTCTATTCTTAGAGAGCCCTTACAGCAAATTAGGATGTGCAGAGAATTTATCTGCACCAGCTTGCAACAAGTATAAAAATCATACGCTTGTTGCAGGCCCCATAAAGGTAATATTTTCAATGTCCAGTGATTCATGGTTAACCACTTTCCCGCAGTTAGATCGGCGCGATCTAACAATGATTAAAAAAACACTTGACGGTGCCTATCGAGATTTTTCTCGTAGTTATGGTGATGTCATTGAAAGCTTCTTTGATCCGCTTCTTTCATTTTTAGTGTGGTTTGAAAAACTATTGCTTAATAGCCCATGGTGGTTAACTATGGCAGCTATTTTAGGAATTGTGTTTTTTGCCACCCGATCAAAAAAACTCTGCCTTGGCGTTGCAGCAGCCCTACTTGCTATCGGTATTTTTGGCATGTGGGACAACACAATGCGCACCCTTAGTATTATTACCGTCTGTACACTACTTTCTATTATAATAGGTGTCCCGACGGGGATTATTATGTCTCGTTCGGATCGTATGCAAAAAATCATTACGCCTATATTGGATGTTATGCAAACCATGCCAGCCTTTGTATACCTTATCCCTGTTGTTATGTTACTTGGGATCGGCAAAATTCCTGGTGTCATCGCCGTTGTTATTTATGCGGTTCCCCCAGTGATACGTTTAACCAATTTAGGTATTCGTCTGGTTGATAAAGAAATTTTAGAAGCCGCTACCGCCTTTGGCGCTACCAACCGCCAAAAGTTAATTGGGGTGCAAATTCCACTTGCCATGCCAACCATAATGGCAGGTATCAATCAAACCATTATGATGGCACTTGCCATGGTCGTGGTTGCCTCCATGATCGGCGTAAATGGTTTAGGACAACCTGTACTCAAGTCCATCACTAACCAATACTTCACGTTAGGATTATTAAATGGTCTGGCCATTGTTGCCTTGGCGATTATTTTCGATCGTGTTTCCCAAAGTTATGCCAAACGCACACAGAAGCATCTAGGAGGCAAACATCATGGGTAAGTCAGGCGGAAAGATTGAAATTAGTAATCTATCGAAAATCTTCGGCAAAAGGCCGAATACAGTATTGCAACAAGTAAAACTGGGTAAATCCAAACAAGATATTCTGAGTGAAACAGGTCATACGGTTGGCTTACGTGATATTAATTTTACCATCAACCCTGGTGAAATCTTTGTAATTATGGGGTTGTCTGGTTCAGGAAAATCTACCTTAATTCGTCATTTTAATCGGCTTATTGACCCAACAGAAGGGCAAATTAAAGTCGATAATCAAGATATAATGACATTGTCAAAAGACCAGCTTATTCAATTCCGTCGTCATAAAATGTCAATGGTATTTCAACACTTTGGCCTGCTCCCTCACCGTACTGTGGTTGATAACGTAGCATATGGGTTACAAATACAAAAAATTCCGTTAGCAGAGCGAACCAAACAAGCCGAAACTTGGTTAGAAACGGTTGGTTTAGCAGGCTATGAAAAACAATATCCAAGCCAATTATCTGGCGGGCAACAACAACGAGTCGGACTCGCAAGAGCCTTGTGTACTGACCCGGACATTCTGCTAATGGACGAAGCGTTTTCCGCCTTGGACCCACTGATTCGCAGTGAGATGCAAGAGCAGCTATTAGAGCTACAAAAAACACTGCATAAAACCATTGTTTTCATCACCCATGATCTGGACGAAGCCTTACGTATTGGCGATAGAATTGCGATTTTAAAAGATGGGGTTATCTCACAAATCGGTACACCTGTGGACATTCTTCTCAACCCAGCGGACGACTACGTAGAGGCCTTTGTTAAAGATGTAAACCGCGCTAGAGCAGTGCCAGTGAAAACCATCATGCAACAATCTGTACCTGTGGTGTCAACAGATAGCCTTACTGACGCTTTTGCCGCTCTCCCCCCTCAAGGGTATTTATTTTATGAGAGGGAAGAAACAGGCTTTCAGGGCATTTTAACCAGAAACAAACTAGAAGCAGCACTTAAGGTAAGACCCGATGGCAAAATCATCACGGAAGACATTACGAAAATTCCGAATTTAATGCCAGAAATGTTATTGCAAGAAGCTATTTCGGACGCATTGAAGTCACGTTATGCCTTGCCGGTATTAAATGAAGACGGTCGCTATATAGGTGATTTAAGTCCAGAAAGTCTGGCAGATACGCTCGAATATAATAATTAGTAACTGACGATATTTGTTCAGTCTGTATTCATTCGAGCTAAAGCACGGCTCGGCTCCTGTCGATTGGTCATAACCAAAACTGAAAGGAGCCGTTTTGCACCATAGTTACTTCTTACAACGACATGCTTGATCACCATAATAATTGTTTGTGTAGTTGCAAGACGTGCGTTGATCTAACTCTAACTTGTCAGTGTTAGACAAAATGTGCTCTGAGATAAAATTGAGTAGCGTTTTCATCCTAGTTCCCCTTATTTACGTTGCGATAACAATTAGCTTAAGTGGAATCAAGTAAAAAATATAATTAATTGATTTTATAAATCTGATCAGTTTTTTATATAAAACACTTATAGATAGATCACAATTTTAATGGATAACGTACATCTATTTTAGCGGGATAGTTTAGCTTAAAGCGCACTTCATCAAGCACATCACTCCAACTTGCAAAACCAAAGTTGTAAGAGAAGCCTGAGCCAATCCATAAGAAATAATTTTCAGAAAATAAAGAAGTGAATAAATTTATTTTTGCGTGAGAAGACAACTGATTAATACAGCTCATAAATATCCTTGTCTTATGTCATTCTGTATTGAATGGAAATGTTATTTAAGGAGGGAATTATCCATAAAAATCAAAACTTTGATATAGCTACTATTACCCTCCAAGTAAAGGAAGATGTTTTAGTTTGTGATAACGCATTGCGAAGAAAAAGCAATGCTTCAATGCCTGTTCAGGTAAAGGTTCAGCCAGTGAAAACATGATTGCTCGTGAACCTTGATAAAGAAAGGTGTCGCCGTACAGTTCTTTTATTGTGGCAACCATCTTTGTTTTACAATTAAAAAAGATACAAAAATAATCCGGTGTTTTACTTTTCCAATCAAGGCGAATGGTCGTACCACCCTTCATAATATAACTTGGCTCGCCCCACTTCGTTGTTTCTTCTAATGGGTAATCCATGTCATTATCAGCCGTAGCAAATAGTAACGCTCGCAGTTGTAAGAACATATCCTGCGCGGGAGCAGGATACACTTGATACTTTTGCTCAATGTCGGGATGCATCTTTTCCTCGCGAATGAAGTTGATTGAACTAATGATTATCTACTTCTTCCAGTTGCAGGCAATACAGTCGAGCAACAACTTTTGCACTTTGCGTAATGGCTTGAACGTCTTTTTCTGATTGGCAAACTTTATCAATCAATTCATATAATTCAGCCATATGTTTTTCGTCATTTTTGCCATGAAAGCTCATAAAAGTGCTCACACTGTGCTCAAACGAAAACTGGCGATCAATGGCTTTTGACCATTTGGTTGCCATTTTATTGCCTAGCCCTTCGATGATCCAACGGGCACCAACTAAATCCACGGGGTTAGGCAAGCTTGCTCGATACATCAAAAAACTGTGTAATGCTTCGGTACCAATATTTTTAGAACCCGATTGAATAACAGCGAGGTCGCCGCCGGTTGCGACAAAATCTTTCTCTAATAATAAGTAATCTTTATGCTCTTCTTTGGCATGGCTAATAATGTTGGAGCGAACATCAACAAATTCGCGTTCGAAACTTGACGCACCGCGAGTAATCCAGCGAGCGCCTTCAATAACTTGTTGCCGTAAGTCCACTAGCAAACGTTGGTAATCTTCTAAACTCAGACGCTCTTGTTCTAGCCTTTGTACAATTGGCACCTTACTCAGTGTTAAATCAAAGTCTAGCCATACTTGTAAAAGGGATTGTAAACACTGTTTACCAGTTGGAGTTAATACTAGCTGTTCCATAAACGTACCTATAAAAATTTATCGAATAAAATGAGAAAACTTGCTTGTCATACTGATTCTTTTTCTGTCATGGGATCAACAACGGTTAATTGCATATAAGCGCAATTAAAACGGCCACTTTCTGGCACCATACAGAGGATTTTTTCACCTGCTTTGAGATGGTTCGTTTTCAGAAACTCATCCAACATAATAAAGATAGAAGCACAGCCGGTATTGCCTCGCTCATACAGATTGGTGTACCACTTGGATTCAGGTATAGCGATACCAGCCATATTAAGTAGTTCCATAATTTTGCTTTTGAAGTATTTGGATGAAAAGTGACAAAGGACGTGATTTATGGCATCAGGTTGCACATAATTTTTTTGAATAAGTTGCACAAAACCTTGAACACCAACAGCAACAATATTATCCAGCAACCGCACATCTTGACGCAGTAAAAGCGCACCAGCTTGCTCTGCTTCTGCGTAAGTCGCATAGTCTTGCCATGTTCTATTATCTTGCACATCATCATTCTGTTGTGGGTAGCCAACACTCATACATACTGGGTAAACATCCGCATGGGAAACACTCTTTATCCAATCAATACGAAGGCTTTGTTGGCGTGTGTTTGGCTTATCTTCCAACAATAATGCACCTGCGCCATCCGATAACATCCACCGTAAAAATTCAGCATTAAAGTCAATGGCTTTTCCTTGAACTTGTTCGTAACGTGTGTGTTTAAACAGACGTGAAGCCAGTTCACTTGCCACAACTAATGCATTACTGTTTTCTTCACTTTTTATATTGGCAAACGCAGCTTTCAAAGCCATCATACTGCTGGAGCAAATGCCATGACTAGTATGGAGTTCAACTGCGGACAAACCCAATTCTGCCTGCACCATGCTACCAAAGCCGGGTAAAACAAGATCGCCTTGACTAGTTGCACAACTAAGCATGTCTATTTTCTGTTTTGCTAAAACACTATCTTGTAAACATTGCTCACCGGCTTTTGCTGCCATCGCACTGTTAGAGATGGTCGTATTTTGATGTCTGTCCATGGCGTAGTGTCGCTGCTGAATACCATTGGATTTTAAGATTTTATTTTTCAGGCGGCTCTTCTTGCCTTCAACCAAGCCTAGAATGTCTTCCATTTCATCGTTACCAATGGCAGGCCCTGGCAAATAAGCACCTGTGCTGTTTATATATACCTGTTTCAATGTTTTACTGCCCTCTGCAACAAGTTTTTGCTTCTATTACAAGCTGTTCAATCAATGAGTAGATGTTTCGAACAAGTAAGCTTTCTCTCTAGGACTACAAGACTAATAATAGGTGCAATTTTTTTAATCTTGAATTGTAATTTTAAAGATAGGTTTCGCAGAATTGTGCGACCAAACTCTTGTTTGCAGATATATTCAACTATCATTAGGCTATAGAAAAAAGTAAGGAGAGACTATGCTAAACCCTGCATTGGAACCACGACATAATTGGCGCATCTTACTTCAACTTAGAGCGCTAGCGATTATTGGGCAAGCCAGTGCGGTTTTAACCCTTTTCTTATTTTTCGACACGGTATCAAATATTGCCTTCATGGGTGCAGTGATTGCTGTTTATGCCCTAATTAATGGCATTCTCTGGATTCAATTACGCAATCCAACATTGCCAGGCCCTCGTTCTTATTTACTACAGTTGTTATTAGATGTAGGGGAATTGTCCATCTTGTTTTATCTGACAGGAGGGAGTGATAATCCGTTTATTTTTTATTATCTCGTACCTATTAGTATTGCGGCTGTTGTACTGCCTTTACGCTATGTTTTGATACTGACAACAAGTTGCATTATCGCATTTAGTTTTTTGTCTTTCTCTAACCATCCTTTACCCGAGTTTGAAGAAACACACTTAAACCTTACCGTATCGCATTTTGCCCTGTGGTTTAATTTTGTCATGTGTGCCTTGTTCATCAGTTTATTCGTCTCTCATATTATCGGTTACATGATTCGCCAACAAAAATGGCTTTCTCACAGCCGCGAACACTTACTGCAAGACGAACAAGTACTAGCTATTGCCACTCACGCCGCCGGTACCGCTCACGAGTTAGGCTCCCCTCTAAATAGTATGAAGTTAATTGTTGAGGAATTACTGGTTGATGCCAAAGGCGATGCAGATTTAAATGAAGATATAAGGCAACTCAAACAGCAAATAGAAAAATGCTCAAGTATTTTGCGCAAGCTGTCAGAAGAAGCCAGAGTCAATAGCCATTGGCATAATGAGACAACGAATGCGGTCGATTATTTACAAGGAATTTTAGACAAATGGCAACTTATTCGGCCTGATGTCATTATGAACGTCGACATTGCCAATCTCACTAACTCGGCCATTATTCGAGTCGACCCTACCCTTGATCAGGCGTTATTAAATTTGCTGAATAATGCTGCTGACGCAAATCCAGAAAACATCCAAATTAATGTGAGCTGGAATACGGAAAAGTTCATCATTAAAATACAGGATCACGGCGCCGGTATTTCGAGCCAAGTGCTAGAACGTTTAGGGCAAGAATTAACAACGACAAAAGATGGTATGGGAATTGGGTTCTTTTTATCGAATGCTTCTCTTTCCCGTCGCGGCGGCACGGTTGCTCTCTACCCAGTGGAAGAAGGTGGCACATTAACTGAAATCGCCATTCCACTTGAAAAAACAGGATTTTGAAAACGCATACTATTAAAAATACATACTAGTACGTTGCGAATTAACTCAGTTGAGGACGCATAACACACATGAAGAAACTACTCATAATTGATGACGATGATGTACTGATGTCGACATTAAAGCGAGCAATGGAGCGTCGTGGTTTAATGGTGACCACAGCCAGTAATACAGAACAAGCTTGCAACTGTCTGCAAGAACAAAAATTCGATTATGCGACGCTAGATTTAAAACTCGATAAAGAGTCTGGTCTTAATACCTTAACCAAGTTGCTGACCATTCAACCAGATCTCAATGTGGTAGTACTCACTGGTTACGCTAGTATTGCGACTACGGTTGAAGCCATTAAACGAGGCGCCCAAGATTACTTATGCAAACCTGCCGCCGGCGATGATATTTATGCCGCCCTCACTGGCCATAAAGCAGAAGACGTAGATATTGAAGAAAAGCCTCTTTCAGTTGATCGCATGGAGTGGGAACATATTCAGCGCATCATGGCAGAAAATAATGGCAATATCTCGGCCACGGCTAGAGCATTGGGTATGCATAGAAGAACATTACAAAGAAAGTTACAAAAACACCCTGTTAGTCATTAACACCTAGCGTATTGTTATCGCTTTGTTTGCCCTTCTTGCTTAGCTTTACATCTCAGCTGTAGCTGTAAAAAACGCATGCTTTTTAGCGTTCAAAAAAACCCGTTCTAGCTTTTGTCAGCTCTTTCATGCGTCCAAACACATCTACGCCAATCTGGTGATACACATCTAACAAGTCAATCAAAACCCAATTCTCTCGAATTTTGCCCTTCTCTACTCGCCAGAAGTCCAAACTGCGCATGGTAATTTTCTGATTAGAGGGCGCTATGCCAAGCCATCCACCATGGCTAATCGTCATTTGCATTCCGGGCCAAGCAGTAAATGCCACATAATCATTTTGCGCAAATAAATAGCCTTTTTCGGTATCACCAATTCGATTAGGCATGGCTTTCAAAAAAGGGATTTGATGCCAGTTGCGAAAGCCTCTGATGCCTCTAGCCGTTCCGATGCCTGATGGACCGTACCAGCTGCAATGAGGGTGCCAATATTGCTCTAGCGCCATCGCTTCAACACCACCTTGGGCAAAATTACCTAATGCGGCACACATATCACTTACCACTTGATAACTCAGCGCTCCCTTTTGGTTATCGCATGAGATAATACCATCTTGAGTTGCAGGGCTTGGCACATGCCATTCACGACCAAGACTAGGTGACAAAGGCCAGACTCCAGCCTGCATCATCACTTCTGGAATATCCCACAACATTTGCATTTCAACGATTTTGTTATTTTCTAGACGGAAAAACTCATGAAAACGCATACTAACTTGATGATACGTTGGCGGAATATCTAACCAAGGCGCATCAAAGGAACCTGTATAATAGCCACAACATCCCACCCAATTACTGGCATGATTTGAGGCGCCCGCCATCACAATCGTATCGCGCCGCTCTAAACCATCAAATGCCTTAGATAAAGGTGAATAGATACGGCCCATCAACTCATCTCTAGAGGACAGAGTTTCAAAGGGAAAAGAAAATTGCAGTAACGCATCCTCTGCCACAGTTTGTTTTATTACATCGGCTAGAGACACTTCAGAAAAATCGTATAACGCCTCACGAAATTGACTAACAATTGCACTATTTTGGCTATGTGATGCCATAAAAAATCATTCTCCAATAGCAGATTATCTGCAACAAAATAAACGATGCTATCAAATTTCAAAGCCTCTCTTACTGAACCTTTCTCTTACTGAACCTTGAAGTATTCGCAAAGTTTCGTTTGTGACAGCAATGTAAAAAATATATTGCAAGTAAGAAAAAAGTGTGATTATTTATTGCATACGTATTCAAAAAAGGCAAGCGAGTCAGCATATGGCCCAAATACAACTTAAAAACATTTGCAAACGCTGGGGCTCTACGACGGGTGTAAAAGATTTCAGTTTAGATATCGCTGATCGAGAATTTATCGTATTTCTTGGGCCATCAGGCTGCGGAAAAACAACCACCATGCGCATGATCGCTGGATTAGAAGACCCAACCGAAGGAGAAATTTACATCGGTGATACTTGTGTTAATGGCCTAGAGCCGAAAGACCGAGACATTGCGATGGTATTCCAAAGTTATGGTTTATACCCCAATCTCACCGTTTACGAGAATATTCGCTTTCCTCTCAAAATTCGCAAAGTGGCAGCCGAAACACACGACAGTCGTGTTAGAAAAGCGGCTGATATGGTAGAGCTTGGCCCCTTATTAGATCGCTACCCTAAAGAGTTATCAGGTGGCCAACGTCAACGAGTTGCGTTAGCCAGAGCCATTGTCAGGGAACCCAATGTGTTTCTTATGGATGAGCCCTTATCCAACCTTGACGCCAAACTCAGAGTCTCCACCCGAGCCCAAATAAAGCATCTACAGCACTCCCTACAAACTACCACCATTTACGTTACACACGATCAAATTGAAGCCATGACCTTGGCCGACAGAGTCGTTGTAATGAGCATGGGAGAATTACAACAGTTAGGTACCCCTACCGAAATCTATGACACACCTGCCAACACCTTCGTGGCCGGTTTTATTGGTTCCCCTGCCATGAATTTACTAGATGGCAAAATTATTGATGGTAAGTTTGTGACGGAACACACCCAGATAGATCAGCTACCAAGTGGATTACCAGACGCGGTAACGATTGGCTTTAGAGCCGAAGATATTCAAGTTACGATCCCAACAGATCAACACGATACGGCTAATTCGGAAGGGCATATTTTCGCACCAGTTTACAGTGTCGAAATGCTTGGGGATTCCACTCTAATATCCATCAAAGTGGGTCAGGCTCTGCTGATTGCCAAAGCAGAAAAAACCTTTAGAGCAGAGATAGGACAAACCGTTAGTTTTATCGTACCACCCGAAGCAAGACACTGGTTCAGCAAAGAGAACGGTGCCCGTATTAGTGTGTAAAAAAACGCAGGGCAAAAAAACGCCTTTAACAGCAATAGATTAAGAGAGGAAATCCAGTTATGAAAAAACTTACCGTTAGCGCTCTCCTTTTTTTAGGTTCATTAAGCAGTGTTGCCTACGCTGATTGTGCCTTTGAAAACACGCAAGAAGTTAAAATGATTTCTGGCAGTTTCCCTGCTTGGAAAGCCGTTACCCAAGCAATGGCAGAATGCGGTAATGTCAGCTCAACGTTGGATGCCGAATTTAGAACCAAAGTCGGCGCAGCTCTGGCAGCGAAGCCTTCTCTCTATCATGTAAGTGGCGTAGCCAATGGTACTTTCGTGCCGTTATTAAATAATGGACTTATTCGTCCATTAGACGATTTAGTCGCAAAATATGGCCAACAATTAAATGCGAACCAATTTATTCAGGTTGATGGCAAAGTGATGGCCATCGCTATGATGATCAATACCCAGCATCTAATGTATCGCCAAGATATTCTGGATCAGGTTGGCGCACAAGTCCCAACAACATGGCAAGAAGTGTTGACTGTCGCCGAAAAAATTCAACAAGCGGGCATCGTACAATATCCACTAGGTGGTACCTACAAAACCGGTTGGAACCTCGCCATGGAATTCATCAACATGTACATGGGGTTTGGTACGAGTTTATTTGATGGTAATCAACCTAATGTGAATAACGAAGCAGGTATCAATACCCTGAAACTCATGAAACAACTCACAGAGTACATGGATCCAGAATACTTGATATCCGACTCTACTTTTGTGCAAAAACAGCTCCAACAAGGCACTATCGCTATGGCAAACCTTTGGGCAACTCGAGCGACAGCGATGGATAATAAAGAAGAATCTCAAGTTGTTGGAAAGGTTTATATGGCAGCGGCGCCAAAGTCCATTCCAGATGGACACCCAGCCAGTACCATGTGGTGGGATGGTATTACCATTGCGACAAACATTACCGATCAAGAAGCAGAAAATGCCTTTAAAGTTGCTTTAGAAGGTCTAGATGAGCAAATGGTACAAGCCAATACCGACGCCGCAATTTGGTTAATCAAAGGTTATAAACCAACAAGGTTAAGTAATGGCGCAATTGAAAATGCGGTTAACAGAACGCCAAGTTATCCATTAACGGCGAATGTCGGCTTAATTCATACTGCGTTAGGTAAAAACATTTCTGATTATTTAACCGGCCAGAAAACTGCCGAAGAAACACTAAAAGCAGTGGAGGAAGATTATCTTTCTACTGCCAAAGAGTCTGGTTTGCTTTAGAAAATTTAGAGAAAAGTAAAGAGGCAATTCTTTCAGGGAAGCGATACCTAATTGTCTTAATCATCGTTATTTGTGAAGGAGCTGGCACCGCCGTCATACCGCTATTTGTGCTAGTTATGATTGCCAGCTTCAACTTTTAGTATTTACAGCGGCCATTAATATGAAACAAAAAACCTTCTTTGTCTTCGTAGCTCCTTCTTTATTGATGATGCTGATATTCATTGCGATTCCGCTGGTATCTGTGTTTATCCAAAGTTTTTATGTCACTCAGAATGTGTACGAAACCGTTGTTGTTGAGACTTGCACACCCAGTTTCCCGACCTCGATTTGTGAAAAAACAGAAAAAACCGTGCCATTGCTAGATGAGAACAATACCCCTATTACCCAAACTGTCTTTGTTGGGCTTGACACTTATCGTGCAGTATTAGAACCCGAGAAGGCAGTTCAGTTGATCCGTTCAGGGCAGTTTTTTGATATTTTCACTGACATCGACTTTTACAAAGCACTGCGTTTTACTCTCATGTTTACGCTCATTACTTTGCCTTTAGTAATTGGTGTTGGTTTATTAATTGCTTTAACCGTAAATAATGTCGCTCAAAATATAAAAGGGCCTGTGATCTTTATTTCTTTACTGCCTTTCATTATCACCCCAGTTATTGGTGCCCTATCAATCAAATGGTTATTTATTGGTGATGGGCTATTAACCAGAGCTCTGGAAAGCCTAATAGGCCAAGAAATTGCCATGTTTGCACAGGGTTGGACCATTGAGCTGTTAATGATGTTTTACCGTGTATGGCACGTAGCACCATTTGCTTTTGTTATTTTTTATGCTGGTTTACAGTCGGTAAATCAGGATACTCTGGAATCCGCAGTTATTGATGGCGCCTCGCGATTTGAGCGAGTACGTTACGTCATCATCCCTCATTTAATGCCACTTATTTACTTTATCGCTCTGATTCATTTGATGGACACCTATCGAGTATTTGAAGAAATCATCGGCTTTTCCAGTGAAGCTCATGTTATTTCATTGCAATGGCTAACGTTTGACTTTTTAGAGCCAGATGATACTGGGAATAGAGCAATCTCTAGGGCCTCGGCTTCCTCAATGCTTACCATGATTGGCATTATTCTTTTGCTGATTCCTGTTCTTAACCGCACCTTACGCGATCAAAAAAAAGGATAATCTGATGACTGATGACACCCCTAAGGTATTTCAACAGACACCCTTATTAAAAGCAGGTACCTACGGTTTCCTTGTATTGTGGGCCTTGATCGCCGCCTTCCCATTAGTCTGGATTTTTATTATGAGTTTTAAGCTCCCTGTTGACGCTTTTGCTCAAAATCCACTTGTCGTTATTATGGGGAAAAACACCGCTACAGCGGCAGATGCATTCAGCCTACTAGACCTTATTTTAGTGGGTATCTTCACCTATTATGCTTATAAAATTCCACGTAAATTCTATCGAACAACAGTGGATTATTTTTTACCGATAGAGCACCGAAAGCTCAATATTTTTGCCCTGTGTTTTGTGTACGGCCTGCTTGTAGTTGCCAGTTTTTTTTACTTATTACCGTTTGTTAGCCAGTTAGTAAATGCCCTATTTGACGAGCTTCCCCTTTTGTCCTTGCTCAGCAAACCCTTGATTGGTTACACACTGGAGCATTACTATGCTGTTTGGGTAGAAAATACGTTTTACGTGCAGTTTAAAAACTCACTAACCGTCACCTTTGGTGTCGTTATTATCTCATTAACCGTTGGCACATTAGCTGCCTATGCGCTTTCCCGAACGACTTCTAGCATTGCGCTTTGGTTACTGGTTATTGCCCTAATTTTTCGAGCCTTGCCTCACTCAGTGTTAGTAACAGGCTATTTGCCATTTTTTGTAGACTCAAAAGAAATACTGACACCTTTATGGAATTTGCCCTTAATTGGCAGCATTTTTAGCTTTTTTGCCGAAGAACCACCTACCTTATATGGACAACCTTTGGCCGTTATTGCCGTACTAGTGGCAATTAACCAGCCTTTTACCATTTGGATGCTACGTTCATTTTTCATGAATGTACCAAAAGAGTTAGACGAAGCGGCCCGAGTAGATGGCTGCACTCACTTTCAAGCGTTTCGAAAAGTAATCTTGCCCGTTATGTGGCCAGGCTTAATAACCACAGGGCTATTTTCTTTCTTACTGGCCTATAACGACTACCTTGTGACGTCATTATTGCTTGATAGTCAGAACGAAACTATGGTGCCAGCCATTACCGCTTACTTTAACCGCGAAACAACCGCTACCGATCAAGTGGAAGCCATTGCAGCGGCCACTTCCATAACGGCACCGCTTTTTATTTTGGTGATGATTTTCCAAAAACAAATTGTTTCGGGTTTAACCCAAGGCGCCGTAAAAGGTTAAAAAAGGCTTAAATTTTTACTTCTTAGGCCTTCATTATCATATTTGCTCTGGAGAATATCTCAATGACACAAATTAAAGTTACTCAAGCACCTTTTACAATGCATAACGATCCCTCCAAAACGGAAACAACTCGTAGGGTAGTTGAAGCCATGGTAGATGGCTTAAATGATCATGATATCGACGGTATGGGACGTTTTTTTGATGAAAATTTTCGCTGGATTGGTAACACTGGTTGTGGTCTAAAGAATGGCCTGAAGGAATTTCAGGATAACTGGCAACGACCTTTCCAAGCCGCTTTCAGCGAGAAAGTCGCCACCGATGAAGTGCGTATTGCTGAAGGTGAGTGGATGGCAGCCTTTGGTCGTCAAAATGCCAAGCACACAGGGGAATTTATGGGCATTGCTCCAACGGGTAAGGAGGTTGAAATTCGTTACATGGATTTTTGGAAAGTAGTTGATGGCAAAATTGTTGATAACTGGGTCATGATCGACTTCCCCTATGTGCTAAAACAACTCGGCAAGGATATTTTTAATGGCGAAGGTTGGGAAAAGTGGGACTCACAAGCCGTGCAACACCCAATGACACCATTAAAATAATGCTTCATTAACATAGGTTATCGCTACTGTAATTTAAACGCCACTTGTACTAAATAATTTGTATTGAGCCATTTGTATTGAGTAAGAATGAATGAAAAACTTTGACCCTCAGTTTACCGATTTACCCGACTATATTATCAAAATAACCAAAGAAATCTGGGAAGATCGCGGCTTACACACACTCCATAAATACTATGGTAAAGACATTATTGTCCGTGTACCGGCAACCATTGTGGTAGGTAATGACAATGTCATCGCCTCCACAATGGCAACATTAAGTGAATTTCCTGATAGGACATTATTAGGCGAAGACGTCATTTGGTCTGGCAATGATGATGAAGGCTATCTTTCTTCTCATCGTATCTACTCACAGGCCACCCATGTTAATGATGGAGTATTCGGCAAAGCAACTGGTAAAAAATTAGGGTTTCGCATTATCGCCGATTGCTACTGCATCAATAACCAAATTACTGACGAGTGGATGATTCGTGACCAAGGCGCGGTTGTTACCCAATTGGGGTTAGACCCTAAAACCTATGCCTTCGAACAAATACAGGCCGAAGGTGGTATTGAAAATGCAACTCGGCCTTTTCATAGCGCCATCGATATCCTTGGTCCATACAAGGGCACAGGTAACAAGCACGAGTTAGGTCAGCGTTATGCCGCTATTTTACACCAGCTTATGAACGCCAATTTCAGTACCGCTTTTTCGCAGTTTGATCGCGCGGTACAAACAGAATACCCCAATGGTATCACTGGTCATGGGCAAGAAAGTGTTGATGCATTCTGGCTAGGCTTACGCTCCGCCTTCCCGAATGCAACATTCACCATTCACCATACGATTGGCCGTGACGATCAAGGTATGGCTAATCGAGCCGCTATTCGCTGGTCATTAGAAGGTAAACATGAAGGCTGGGGACGTTATGGTCGCCCTACTGATGCACAAGTCTACATTATGGGAATTAGCCATGTTGAGTTTGGCCCACGGGGCATTAACAGAGAGTTTGTGGTGATGGATGACACCGCTATTTGGAAACAGATTTTATTGCATACTGGATAATTATTTTCGATAGCTATTTTAATTTAGCAACATAACAGGCAGAGTTTATGACCAATTTTCAAGCCAGCAAACAACTTGTTCGTCATTATTTTCACGCGCTTGAACAAGCCAGTATTGACGATATTCACACAGTGATATCTCACTACGCACACCCTGATTATGAGTGGAAAGGCGTTTATCCGTGGCGAGAAAAACACAGTGTTAACGAAGTAGTTTCTGAGTTCTGGCGCCCTCTGTTGACATCCATTAAGCACCTACAAAGACGTCAGGATATCTTTATCGCCGGTAAAAACGAGCTAGGCGATGAAGAATGGGTCATGAGTATGGGCAACTTTATGGGCCTATTTGATGAGGATTTTCTTGGCATTCGAGCCACACGCAAAATCGTCAATATTCGTTACGCTGAATTCAATTGCATTATTGATAATAAAATCGCCAAAACCGGCTTATTTATTGACTTGATTGGTTTGATGGAGCAAGCAGGAGCCTACCCACTTCCTCCTTCAACGGGTGTTTACTATAACTACCCAGGCCCTCGAAACCACGATGGTTTGTTGTTTGAAGATGCACCAGCAACAGAAGGTAAAAAAACGCTGGACCTTGTGAATGAGATGGTTAATGACCTCGACACGTTAAATAAAAGTGGTTCCATGACTTGTTCCCCTGATGTACTAGCACGTACATGGGCCGATAACATGGTGTGGTATGGACCCGCAGGTGTTGGCGCAACCTACACAATTCCTCGCTATCAAGAACAACATCAACTGCCGTTTCGAGCCAGTTTGGGTGACAAAAAGTTCTGTGGCCATCTATGCCGCTTTGCTGAAGGAAACTTTGCTTGTTTCTTTGGTTGGCCTAATTTATCCAATACACCGCTTGGAGGTTGGTTAGGCTTACCCGGCGGGCAAGTGAATGCCGAAATGCAAGTGGTTGATATTTACTATCGAGATGGCGATAAGTTAAGTGAGAACTGGATTTTTATAGACCTGCCTTATTGGTTGAAGCAACAAGGATTAGATGTATTGGAGCGCACCCAAACCATTTTAAATGCACAATAAGCACGATTATAAATAAACCAGTAATGCAAAAGAGCCATTTTTCTCGCATAAATTTGCCATCGTCCACTGTATAGAACTTGTGCTAAAATAGCCCTATTTTCCACTCTATTTGTACCATGATGCGGGTTATTATTGGCAAACAGCTTACTTTGGCAAATGATTTACTATGAAAAGAAAACCCAGTTCTATTGATGTTGCAAAAGCCGCTGGCGTGAGCCAGTCAATGGTAAGTAGAGCCTTTACACCAGGCTCTTCAATCAATCCGAAAAAGCGAGAATCCATCCTTAATACCGCCAAAGAACTTGGCTACCGCCCCAACATCATGGCTCGTTCCATGATCACCAGAAAGAGCAAAATTATTGGTTTCGTGTGCGGTTATTTGGAAAACCAATATTACCCTTTGGCGCTGGAAAAACTCTCGCGCCAGTTTCAGGCAAATGGCTATCACAGCCTGATGTTTTTCGCAGATCATCAAAACTCCGCCGACGATATAGTGCAAGAATTTCTTCAGTATCAAGTGGATGCGGTAATTCTTGCATCGATTTCCCTATCGCCTGATTGGATTCAAGCTTGCCATTCGTTTTCTGTCCCTGTGGTGTTATTTAACCGCGCCATTGATTCTGACACAGTGACTTCCATTACCTCAGACAACTACGAAGGCGGTAAGAAGGTTGCGCATTATTTAGTAGAAACAGGCCATAAAAAAATCAGTTACATTTCAGGCTTTCTTGAATCTTCAACCAACAAGGACAGAGAACAAGGGTTTATCGATGGTTTGAAAGATAAAGGGCTCGCCCCCCTATCAATCGAAAATGGTAACTACTGCCAACAACAAGCACGAGAAGTGACTCTAGCTCTATTTGCTCCAAATTCAAAAGCAAAACCCGATGCCTTATTTGTCGCCAATGACCATATGGCTTTCGCCGTAATAGATACTCTCAGATATGAACTTGGTCTGAACGTACCCGAAGATGTATCCGTTATTGGTTATGATAATGTACCTCTTGGTAACTCACTTGCCTACAATCTAACAACCATGAATCAGTCGATGGAAGAAATGGTAGATTTGACAGTCAAGTCTGTACTCAATCGCATTGAGAGCCCATCCATAGCTCCCAAGAAAATTGAAATTACCAGTGATTTAATAATCCGAAACTCTGTGGCTAATCGTGGTCAGTTGTCGTAGGTAGTAGTTGTCGTAGGTAATAGTTGTCGTAGGTAATTGGTCTCACGTCTGCAATGACAACTGCCATTTACGAGCGCTCATTATGAATGTTTTCGATCACCTGATTAACGGCTTCTAAATGACCTTTAAAAGGGTTATTAGGATCAAAAACAGGCATCTCGACATCAGGTGGGATACCATCACCTTCCCATACATCATCATTTTCATCCATGTAAATTTCGTTAGATAGGCCAATGCGCCAACCATTAGGGAGTGTTTTCTCGAGAATGTCTGACAATGCCCCCCTTGTTCTCTCTCCCATAACAGTCACATTAGGTAGTGCTCTTAACGCCAACACCACTTCCTCACCGCCGCTAACTGTGGCACTGGACGCCAACACATAAACAGGACCATGAAAGTAAGGTTGCTCCTCACTTTGCTGGTGAGTAGGCGTTACCTGAATAGGGAAAGCATTTAAGCCCACGGCATCATACGCTTTTTTTGAAAAGGCCTGTGTAGGTCGTGTGGCAAAGCGAGCCGCAATATCCATGGCAGGAAAGCTGTGCCCACCGAAGTTAATGCTCAAGTCTAACAACACCGCTTTTACCGATCTGTCATTGAAAAGCATTAAAGCCTGATCTAAAACCTGTTTGAGCTGGCGACGCGTATTAGCATTGTCATTGATGCCGCCACCAGCGTAATCGTAGGTTGACGCTATCGCCATGTAACCAATGTCTTGATCAACAATACCGTACTGAATCCAATCATTGGCTGCCATAACACCTTGGCCTTGTAAAATCTCTTGATGGATATCATTGACCCAGTAGTGTTCGAGTAATTTCTCATCAATATTGTCTTTCGAGGTATTCAGTTGTTCCGCTATTGTTTGCGTTGCTTTACCTAGTGGACTTATTTCAGGTTCATAACTCACCTCATCACCATCAATTATTCCCCGCAAAGAAACATGTGCATCTTGAATCGGTGCTAACATGTCAGAAAACAGACGGAACAAATCTGCCTCACTTGTAGTATCGGTTACTTTTGGTCGATAACTTGCAACAGTTTTAGGCCAATCAACACCATAGAGCTCAAAAAAGGCATAATGCGTCTGCATGTAACTGCTTAAAGCGTCAAAGTTTGCCATTGGAGTATTCTCAGTCAGATGTCTACATTGCGCTGGCAATCTATCGAGACGAGTAAGTTGCATCTGATATTCTTCAAACGGCTCTTTTAAATACAAGTACTGACCGTCTGCCGTTGCAACCAGTTCTCCACCCTCAATTTGCTGACTGGCATAACTGTAGAAAACTTCTTCGATATCACTGTCTCGTACACACACATCTGCTGTTATATTGTACGCTTTAAGAGTTGGGCCACTGGCATCGATGAAATAACCATAACCATTTGATTGCCATAAGCCGCGATACTCAATGGCTAACGTATCCATATGCCACCCTCCTGTAGACTGACACGACATCAAACTTGTAAAACCAACAACTAGCATGAAAGCCCTATAAATAGAGCGCCTTCTGCTCGACTGAACATGACATTGAGAATGTAACTTACCAACAAACATAATAAGACCTCTGTGATTTATACTTCCTGTATTATCACTTGTCGTTTTGCTCTCGTTGTCTTTTCAGGGCCGCAAGGACAATTACTTTCTTAGATTAGCGTGCATTTGTTGTTTGTATACGGTCGGTGTAAGACCAATTTCACGTTTAAATGCCTTATAAAAAGAAGAGCGCGAGTTAAACCCAACCTCGTAAGCAATATCAAGAATGGTTTTATTCTGCATAGGCAACAGCAATAGCGCCTCTTGAATACGTTGCGTGTTAATAAAATCAAAGAACGTACTCCCCAAACGACCATTTAACGTTTGCGACACATAATTAGCAGGCTCTGAAACGGCTTTGGCTAAATCACCTAAAGACAGATTTGGGTCCAAATAGAGTTTGTCCGCTTGCATAACACGTTGGATGTTTGCAGCAATACGATCGATATGGGTGTCAGAAAGCGCTGATTTCTCATATTTTGCCACCGAGTGGAGGGCAAGCGATTCACAATTGTTATTGCCTGCTTTACTGTTTTTTCTTACCGTATCGGTCCCACTCTTTACCATAAAACTGCCTTGTCTTAGCCCCCAATGGGATAACGTAAAAATCAAACAGAGATCTAGAATATCGACAAGATAACTGACATGGTCAATAACACTGGTAAACATGCTTAATAACGTAGTCAGTAAGGCACTAAGCAGAAAAATAGAAACACCATAAACCCAGACTAATTCACGATCTTCCGTACTGGAAAAGTAATGTTTGAGCTGTTGCTTATGCAAAAGAAGCTGGCGAAATACAAGCACAAAGTAGCAGACACTTTGAATTGCCCACATGACAACCACGCCATAAAGCGAAAAGGCTGCCACAATAAGTAACGGCGTCACAGGTCCCGTGCCATCATTAAAAATTTGCGCCAGCATAGTATCAGGCAATGTCAGTACTAAAACGGCAACACACAACCCAATTAGAAAAGGTATCAGATGCCATGCGTCTCGTTTACGCCAGTGAATAAAGACAGGGCTTGTGATGTTGCGGACATAAAACCAAAGTGAGGGGAAAAGCAGTAGCAAGCAAATATAAGCAAAAACATAACTGGCATATTTGAAGAAAATATTTGCCTCAGCAAAAGAAAACGTATTCAGTGTTGTACCGAAGCTATTAACAATAAAGGCGCTAAAAAAAACAATTAATGGAATATGAATATGCGATGAACCTTTTTTCGTAACTAATAAACTGATGGTTAATAAACATTGTCCCAGAATAATGGCAGCCAAAACTGTTTCTACATTGTTCACTATGCTCGTCTCTTCAACCATACCAGTCATCGTGTTGCTACTTTCCTATTGTATTAGTTCACTGCCTTACAATCTGTCCGTCCGTGTTGGCTCGGACACATTGTTTTAATTTAGCGCACACAATCTCAAAGCACACCTAAATTCTGTTGTTCGCCCCCTCATAGTGAGACGACGACAATTAGCTTACTGCCTATCATCACGCCAACTTTACAAAACGTTTGTAAACATTACAGGAAGCCGTCTATGAAAGTAATTAACGCAATCATGCTTATCCTTGGCACTATTTTATTCCTTGGATTAGGGGCATTTTCATCACAAAAAGAATATCAAACAATGCAGCAAACTAAGGCTGAGCAGTTAGGGCAAAAGCATACAACTGCGCCGCTTATGCAGATGAATCACACGACCTTTAAAGTTAATCGTATACTGTGCTCTGTATGCCCATCATTTCGCTGTTTCTTAATGCGGCCCTGTCGATTTCCTTACTTTAGCGTCCGATCATTTCCATCAAAACAAAGGTCGTTTTTCAGTTAGCACTTTGTGTTTCAACCAACGCTATTTGATGGGTGTCTCTATAAATTTTCATCTCTATAAAAATCCATAAAAAGTCTCTCTAAGCTGTTCAGTTGTTCGCCCCTACATACTAAGACGCGATTAAAACATTCAGCCTTTATCCTCATGGAAATTAATCGTTTCCACAACATGATGTCTTTCGAATAAGAGGTGAATACCATATGAAAGTAGTAATTTTGATTGCAATCTACCTTGGGCTTGGCATATCAGTAGCAAAAGCAGAGTTTCAAACCGTAGGTCAAGGGGAAGCTTGGCTAATAGGCGGTGCCATTGAATTTGAGCATTTGCCTTACCAACAAACGGATGAATTAAATACCTCTTTACAACCTTATGTGGCATATCAATGGGAGAATTTACATATTGGTGTGGATAATCTCTCATATAATTTCTTTGCAAACACGGCATTATCACTCACGATGGTTTTGCAACCAAGGTGGACACCCACAGATAATGACAGTGCAACTTTTACAGGTTTAGAGCGAGATGATGCCCTTGAAGCAGGGCTAACAGTCAATTATGTCTTCGACCAAGACTTGGTCTCAAAGTGGTATTGGAACAGTACATTTTTTGCCGATATTTCGAACGCTTATAAAGGCCACTACGCTACGAGTGCATTAGGCTTTCAGCGAGAATACAGTCGTTACGAACTGGATATTACTATGGGGCTGAGTCAACAAAGCGCCGAATTGAACCACTATCTGTATGGTGTAAATATGGATGAGGCCAACTTAAATCGTCATGTATTTACCGCCAACTCAAGCCTACATCCTTTTGCACAATTAAGTCTGCAATACCAACTGACTGACAAATCCTTATTAATTTCCCAAGTCAATCTTGATGTACTTGATCAGTCGTTAGAACAAAGCCCGTTATTGGCAGATAATATTTATGCCAATGCGCTTATTGGTTGGATCAGAATTTTTTAGTCATCGGAATAGAAAATCTTAGACAAATAAAATTTGCATACGTATTCAAATCAATTAATATGAATACGTATTCAAGCAATGTATAGGCAAAATTTATTATGGCTAAGTACTTAAAAACCGGAAAAGAAGAAAGCGCAGTTGCTGAAATTAACGCTCAAGTACGTGCGATTGTTGAAACAGCTATTCTTGATATTGAAAAACGCGGTGACACAGCCGTTAGACAAATGTCACAAAAATTTGATAACTGGGACAGAGACAGTTACCAACTAACACCACAAGAAATACAAGCCTGCCTCGACAGTCTAAGTGACCAAGAACTCAAAGATATTGAGTTTGCTCAAACCCAAGTACGCCGTTTTGCCGAACACCAAAAAGCCGCACTACAAGATGTTGAAGTAGAAACCTTGCCTGGTGTGATTCTCGGCCATAAAAACATTCCAATGAACTCTGTTGGTTGCTATGTACCAGGCGGTAAATACCCCATGGTTGCGTCAGCACACATGTCAGTCCTAACAGCCAATGTGGCAGGAGTAAAACGTATTGTTTCCTGCGCACCGCCCTACCAAGGGAAACCGGCCGCTGCGATTGTTGCCGCACAACATTTAGCAGGCGCGAATGAAATTTATGCACTTGGGGGCATTCAAGCGGTTGCCGCAATGGCCATTGGCACGCAAAGTATTGAACCAGTTGATATGTTAGTTGGCCCAGGTAACGCCTTTGTTGCAGAAGCCAAACGTCAACTTTTTGGACGTGTTGGCATTGACCTATTTGCTGGGCCAACCGAAACCTTAGTCATTGCCGATGAAACGGTTGATGGTGAAATTTGCGCTGTTGATCTATTAGGCCAAGCCGAACATGGTACCAACTCCCCAGCAATATTACTTACGACATCAGAAAAGCTCGCTCGCGACACAATGGCAGAAGTCGAACGTCAATTAACTATTTTGCCGACAGCAGAAGTAGCGCGCCAAAGCTGGGAAGAATATGGCCAAGTGATTGTCGCTGATAGTTATGAAGAAATGCTTACGCTGGCAAATGACATTGCATTTGAACACGTACAAATCATGACAGATCGTGACGACTGGTTCCAAGAGAACATGACAAACTACGGCGCATTATTCCTAGGTCCCAGAACCAATGTTTCTTATGGCGACAAGTGCATAGGCACTAACCATACCTTACCGACCAAAAAAGCGGCACGTTTTACTGGTGGGTTATGGGTTGGTAAATTTATTAAAACCTGTACTTATCAGAAGGTTGTTACAGACAGTGCTTCCGCTCATGTGGGAGAATACTGTTCACGCTTGTGTGCATTAGAAGGATTCTCAGGTCATGGAGAGCAGGCTAATATTCGGGTTCGTCGCTACGGTAATCGAACCGTAGAGCCCTACAGTGCAGTTCAACCAGAGTAATGCCTGAGTAATAAAAAGTAATAAGAGTAACCACATTATGAATTTACCCAAAACACCTTCTTTTCAACTACAAGGTAAACGTGCGCTCGTCACAGGTGCAGGCAGAGGCATTGGTTTAGCCTCTGCGGTGGCATTGGCTGAAGCTGGCGCTCACGTTACCTTGACGGCTCGAACTCAAACCGATATTGAAATCGCCGCTCAAGCCATCCGGGATCAAGGCTGGCAAGCAGATTCATATGTTTTAGATGTTACTCAACAGCAACAAGTTGAAGATTTCATTGAACAGACAAACCCTTTTGATATTTTAGTTTCTAGCGCTGGAGGCGCACGCCATAAAGCCGCTCTTGATGTGACCGAAAGTGACTTTGATTTTACCTTTGATCTGAACACCAAATCGGCTTTTTTCGTGGCACAAACCGTGGCAAAAAAGCTGATTCAACATAATTTGCCTGGCAGCTTAATTACCGTTTCAAGCCAAATGGCCCATGTTGGCGGCCCTAATAGAGCAACTTACTGCGCTAGTAAACATGCCGTTGAAGGCTTTACTAAAGCAATGGCCAAAGAGTTGGGAGCCCACAAAATTCGCATTAATACCATCTGCCCTACGTTTATTCGTACCCCGCTGACTGAGCCTTTTCTGCAAGACAAGGACTTTCGAGCTTATGTGGAAGACATGATCGCACTGGGCAGAGTGGGCGAAGTAGAAGACATAATGGGGCCAACTGTGTTTTTAGCTTCCGATGCCAGTGCCTTGATTACAGGTAGCGCCCTTATGGTTGATGGTGGCTGGACCGCATACTAAGCCAAAACAACAAAAATTCGCAAACAAAAATAGACAGAAACAAAAGTGGGAAAAAGCAAGAATGAATAAGAACACATTATCACAGCGTATCGTACGCTACGGGGAATTGATTCCCTGTCGCACGGCGTTTATAGACACCCACACACCAGGTTCAGACCAAAAAGAAAATTTTACCATTATTGGCGCAGGCGTTTCAGAAAGCCCAGATCAACACGTACACATTCATGAAACCCCTGGGTTTAATATTGGCGCAGCAGGACAACCACCCAAGTGTACTAACTCTCTTCACACCCACAGAACCGCAGAATTATTCTTTGTCCACAAAGGAACATGGCGTTTTTTTTGGGGCATTGATGGTCAAGATGGTGAATTTATTGCCCAAGAAGGCGATGTATTTAATATTCCAACTGGTATCTTTCGTGGCTTTGAAAACGTTGGTAATCAGTACGGAATGATCATGGCAGTATTAGGCGGTGATGATGCGGGTGGTGGTGTGATTTGGGCGCCTCATGTCATTCAAACGGCAGAAAAACACGGTTTAATTCTCGCGGAAACAGGTCGTCTTTACGATACCAAAAAAGGCGAAACACTTCCTGAAGGCGTCAAGCCTATGCCGTTACTAACTGATACCGAATTAGCCGAGTTTCCTGTTGTGACAGAAAAAGACGTGATACCTCACTATGTCGCACGTTATTTAGACATCAAAGCAATGGGCAATAAAGAAGTCGTTCAGGTGTTAGGTGCAAAAGGAATGCTGAAAGATCGACCTGGTTTTGAAATTGACTTTCTGCAAGCTGGGCAAAAAAATCTAGGGCAAACTTACACCAGTGATCAACATGAAATTTTTATGGTACATGAAGGCCATTGGCGCATTGATGTTGATGGCGAATCAGCCATTTTAGCTCCCGGTGATACCTGCGCGGTTCCTCCCAATATTAACCGCCAAATCCAGCCGAATGTGAGTGGGCCAACAGGTTTATTCTTAGTTCGTAGTACCAATGATGAAGCAGGTTATACCCAAGGTGTCTAATCATTCGACAGCTAGTCAAAACCTACCTCTGGTACTCATTCCAGGGATGATGTGTGACCACAGATTGTTTGCCCCTCAAGTGCAAGAGCTGAGTAAAAGCAGACAGGTTTTTGTTCCAAGAACCGACCAAGGCGAGACGATCGCCGATATAGCAACCTATATTTTCACGCAAGTTCCATGGGCGACCTTTGCCTTAGGCGGTTTATCAATGGGTGGTATTATTGCGATGGAAATGATAAATCAACAGCCTGATCGAATTGTGGGTGTCGCCCTCATGGACACCAACCCGTGGGCCGAAAAAGCCGAAGTCAAAGCCGCTCGTCAACCACAAATTGCACTGGCTGAACAATGCCAACATCTCAAAGTAATTAAAGAACAAATGGCACCTAATTACGGTCGAGGTACGACAATAAGTGAACAAAGCCAATTGACACTGGTACTCGATATGGCAGAACAGCTTGGCGCCGAGGTCTTCATTCAGCAATCTATGGCATTGGCAAGTCGTTCAGATCAAGCATCGACACTGACACACTTTCATGGTCCAAGTTTGGTTTTATGTGGCGAACACGACCAACTTTGCCCATTAGATCGTCATGAAGCAATGGCGACCTATTTGCCAAACAATCAGTTCCATGTGGTTCCTGCCGCTGGGCATCTCATCACATTACAAGCACCATCCATCACCAACCAACATTTACACAATTGGTTAACCTTACTGGAGGCATGATTCGCATGTTTGATGACCAATACTTTACAGCCTTACGCTTAGTGGATACCCCAACAATCGCCAACGCCATTGAAGTTGTGCTTGGCAAACGCCAAGGCCTTGGTTTTACTCGTAAAACCGTGCTAGCGGCAAAGCCTGAGTTACCTGCTATTTGTGGGTTTGCTCGCACTGCAAAAATCCAAGCGGCTGAACCATCCACGGAAAACCCCGACACAATTGCCACAAGACGTATGAGCTATTATGAATACATGGCCACTTCGCCTGCTAATAGCATTGCTGTACTTGAAGATTTGGATTACCCAGATTGTGTCGGCGCTTACTGGGGGGAAATTAACACAGCGGTTCATAAAGGTTTTGGCCTCGGTGGTACACTCACCAATGGCGTCATGCGTGACCTTGATGCATTAGCCGATGGCTATCAAGTCATTGCAGGTTCAATTGGCCCATCCCATGCCTTTGTTCGGGTAGAGGAAGTTAATACGCCTGTACGAGTATTTGATTTAACCATTACCCCAGGCGACATAGTTCATGCCGACAAACATGGCGCTGTGATTATTCCAACTGACGCTCAAGCCGGCATACTTGAAGCCATAAAGAAAATGGTAGCAAGAGAACAAATAGTGCTTGATGCTGCGAAACAACCTAACTTTGATTTTGCATCTTTTCAACAGGCATGGGCACAGTTCGAAGCACTAAGAGAAAAATAACAGTGAAAAGTTGTCTGTATATTCGTTGAGTTCACTAACACAATTCACTCAATACAGTTCACTCAATACAAAGGCTGTTCTGGACCAGAACAGCCTTTTATTTCTCGTTCTTCCTATTTCATCTTATATTTTGCTAGCTCTATAGCAGGTACTCTTGTTTATCGTTTGTTTATTAGTTGCCTGCCACTTGATCGTCATATCTTTCTTCTATACTGGAATAAAGCACACTTTCGCTCTTGGTAACATTGGATGAGTCAGGCGACTCTGGTAGACTCTGTGTCACTATTTTCAAGCACCTATTTCAAACAGTCGCTATTCAACTACTTGACTATTGGTTTACTTGGTCATTTATCTACTTAATAGACTCAGTAAACTTTAGCAAAGCAAGACTTGCAGAGAAAAAGTGTAAATTACAGCCAAAATTATTGATTAAGCAGGACTCTGACGACATGTCTTCCCAGTCGAACACACTTCAAACAAACCTCAATAAATCGAACGTGAAAAATGATTTACTTTCTGGCCTAACGGTTGCCTTAGCGCTTGTACCAGAAGCAGTTGCCTTTGCTTTTGTTGCTGGTGTTGCACCCTTAGTTGGTCTGTATGCTGCCGCCATTGTTGGTTTTATTACTGCTGCTATGGGCGGACGTCCAGGCATGATCTCTGGGGCAACAGGCGCTTTAGCCGTGGTTATGGTGACACTGGTGATGGACCATGGCGTTGAATACCTCTTTGCTACCGTAATTCTTATGGGCATAATTCAAATCACCGCAGGCTTTTTACGTTTAGGTAAATTTATTCGTATTGTACCCTACCCTGTTATGCTCGGTTTCGTTAATGGCCTTGCCATTGTGATTTTTTTAGCACAATTAGGCCAGTTTAAAATCCCCAACGCCGAAGGCGCTCTAGTGTGGATGCAAGGCTCGCAGCTTTGGATCATGTTAGGTTTAGTTGCCCTTACAATGGCAATTATTCATTTTTTACCTAAAATCACGACTGCGGTACCTTCATCTCTAGCTGCTATTGTTGTTGTTACTCTTATTACTGTTTTCTTTGATCTTGATGCCAGAACCGTAGTCGATTTTGTTGCGACCATGACAGGTGATTTGAATGCATCAATTGCAGGCGGCTTACCTGATTTTTCTATTCCTATGGTACCGTTTAATCTTGAAACTCTTATCATTATTGCACCTTATGCATTCATTCTTGCGTCGATTGGTTTGATTGAGTCACTACTGACCTTACGCTTAATCGATGAAATGACAGAAACCCACGGTCAAGGCAATAAAGAGTGTGTTGCCCAAGGGACAGCCAATATTGTCACAGGTTTCTTTGGCGGTATGGGTGGCTGCGCCATGATTGGACAAAGCATGATTAACATTAACTCTGGTGGTCGTGGGCGTCTTTCTGGCATCACTGCTGCCGTGGCTCTCATGCTATTTATTTTGTTTGGCGCTTCTCTTATCGAACAAATTCCATTAGCAGCACTAGTGGGTGTCATGTTTATGGTCGTTATTGGTACGTTTGAATGGTCGAGCTTGCGTATTATTAAGAAAATTCCAAAACACGATGCGTTTATCATAGTACTTGTTTCTGGAGTAACCGTATTTACTGACCTCGCTATTGCGGTTTTTGTTGGCGTGGTCGTTGCGGCATTGGTGTTTGCGTGGGACCACGCCAAACATATCAGTACGAAGTCCTACTCTGATGCTAACGGTTGGAAAGTTTATGAGTTGTATGGGCCATTATTTTTTGGTTCGGCCAGCAACTTTGCAGAACTGTTTGATCCAAAAAATGATCCAGATGATGTGGTGGTCGAGTTCTTACATTCCCGTGTTGCGGATCATTCAGGTTTAGAAGCAATTGACGCCCTAGCGGAACGTTATGAACGCGCAGGTAAACGACTCCATATTCGTCACCTGAGTCGTGAATGCCATACTTTACTCAAAAAGGCTGGTGACATTGTTGAAGTAAATTATATCGAAGATCCCAGCTATCAGATTGCTAGCGATAAGTTAGACTAACGTTTATCGACATACAAAAACGGGGCTTGTTATTCGCAAGCCCCGTTTTTTATAAAATAAATTCTTAAACTTATTTTAACCCTAGAACATCTTGCATATCGTATAAACCCGCGGGTTTATCTGCTAACCATAGTGCCGCTCTAACAGCACCTTTAGCAAAAGTCATGCGGCTACTGGCTTTATGATTAATTTCGATTCGCTCACCCTCTGTTGCAAACCAGACACTGTGATCCCCAACCACATCACCGGCGCGAATGGTTTCAAAGCCGATTTCTTTCTGTGTTCTTGCCCCTACTTGCCCTTCTCGGCCGTAGACAGCACACTCTTGTAAATCACGGCCCAGTGCTTCAGCTACCACTTCTCCCATTTTTAATGCTGTGCCAGAAGGAGAGTCTACCTTGTGCCTATGATGAGCTTCGATGATTTCAACATCATAGTCGTCCCCTAAAATTTTGGCAGCCATATCCAATAGTTTAAGAGTAACGTTGACACCCACACTCATATTGGGAGCAAAAACAACTTGAGTTTGTTGTCCACAGTCAGTTAGTTTCTGTATTTCGGCTTGGTTCAAACCGGTTGTGCCAACAACGATGGCTTTTTTATGCTGAGCACAAAATGCGGCATTCTCAAGTGTTAATTTTGGAGATGTAAAATCAATCAGCAAATCAAAGTCATCAACACAAGCATTTAAAGAATCTACTAACATAATATTGAGTTTAGTGCCGATACCCGCCATTTCACCAGCATCAGCTCCGACTAAACTACTACCAGTTTTCACAATAGCAGCACCTAATGAACAAGATGGTGAATCATGAATAGCTGTTATTAAGTTTTTCCCCATACGCCCAGAAGCGCCAATTACCGCAATTCGCATGCTTTTTTACCCCTTATCAATAAGCCAATAACGATACCATTGATAAATAAATACCAGAAGAGAAAAACAGCTTTCTTTGGGCATTCATACAAATTAAGGTATAACAATAGAATACCTATCAAATGGAGAACATAAAATGAGAGTATTGACGCTGCTTTTTATAACCTTATTTTTATATGCTTGTTCGTTTGGTAGCACGTTATACAACAATTTTGATTATGTTGTACTTTGGCAGGTTTCAGATTACGTGTCGTTAACCAAAGAACAAAAACGCCTCTTTCGCCGTGCCAGTAAAGACTTTATTGACTGGCATAGACAACATGAGTTGCCAAAATATCAGCAACTAATTTTTCAGTTAGAAAAGGATTTACGCAACAACACACTCACTCATATAAAAGCCCAACAATACCAGCAAAATATTCGCTTACTACGTAACAATCTTGTTCATTATTTGGAAGATCACACACCATCTTTATTCACCGGTTTTACTGAAAAACAATATAACCAACTACTCAAAAACATTACTAAGCAAGTGAGTGAAAACAACGCGCGCACTCAACAAGAACGTCGAGAAAATTCAGTTGAAAGATGGCAACGTTGGTATGGCGAACTAAACCCAGAGCAAGAGCTGACAATTAATCGATTACAACAGAAACGACAAGATCAATGGCCTATTTGGGAGGAGAGAACAAAGAATTGGTTAACGCAATTAGAGCGGGCGACTAGCTCTACAATACAACTGGAAACCACCACCGGAAGAAGCGTTAATTTGCAAAACGAAAAAGCAAATAAGGTGAATCAAGCGCTGTGGTCTATTTTTGATAATCGTAACTATCAATATTACAGTGAAATAGACGAAATTATGCAATTATGGTTGCAAAGTGATGAGTCACAAAAACAACACGTATTAGAAGAGTTAGAGGAAATTAAGCTCTTAATCGAAGACTGTTTAGCCACTTAAACGACCCACTTTATTCTTTTATTTAACCTCTTAAACTACTCACTCAAACAAGACGAAGCAGCGACGCTACTTACTAAATACTAGAACACATTTTCAGGATTCAATTTCAGTAAATCTTCTGGGATATTCGTATTATTCAAGCTTTCATCATAAGGCGAAATACCATCTTGTTTAATAACAATTTCGACCCGACGATTAGACGCGCGATTAGCAGCGGAGTCGTTCGGCACAAGCGGTCTTGTATAAGCAAACCCAGTGACTGAAAAACGCCCTTCTTGCAGTTGACCAGTAGAAAATAATTCTTCCGACACTGAAATAGCACGTTCTGCTGACAAACGCCAATTGGATTTCATAATTCTGCTTTGAATTGGAATGTTATCTGTATGGCCTTCCACAGCGATCGTGCCACGAATCCCCATTAGAACATCACGCACCATATCAATTACAGGAATAAAATCGTAGTTCAATTCAGCTGAACCAGAACGGAAAGAACCTTTTTCCTTTAATCGAATAATGATGTTTCGACCTTCAGTCTCAACCTCAACAGTCCCTTTAGAAATTTCCTCTTTCAATACCGAGGCAACCTGTACAGCATCGGCTTCGGTTTGCTCAATGCCCGCTTCTGTTTCACTGCTGGTATTGGCGGGATCAATCATAGCGTCAGAGCCACCTTCGACTGTTTGTTCCTTCAGTACAGCATCTTCAGGTTTACACAGTACTTCCAGTGTATTTTCAGGCTCGTCATCTACTTTTTGACGCACTTCATTGATAGGAGTAGGTTCTGGTTTTGCGGGGCTGAATTCAAGCGCAATAATGGATGTCCCTGTTGGTATTTCTTCAGCTTCTACTTCTTTTTGCACCCCAAAGGCTTCACGCATTGAGCCTGTTAGTTGTTTATACTTTAGAACATCTAGCTCAGCAAAAGACAACAGCAATACGAAGAAACACATCAACAGTGACATTAAGTCAGCGAAGGTTCCCATGTAGGCCGGTAGGCCTTCAATACATTCGGGGCATTCTTGTTCTTCTTCGTCACTCATTTTCTATCAATTCCAACAGCGTGTGTTACTCACGTTCAATACGTTTATTTTCTGCAATGTAGGCTTTTAGCATGCCGTCGATAACACGAGGGTTTTGACCTAATTGAATTGAGAGTAGAGCGTCAAGGATGAGTTGTTGAGTCATTAACTCTTCATTTGCCCGACGATCTAATTTAGCTTGAATCGGCAACGCAAACATATTTGCCAAGATGGCGCCATACAAGGTAGTTAACAGGGCAATCGCCATTGAAGGGCCGATAGATTTAGGATCATCCATATTGGCAAGCATCTGCACCAAACCAACCAATGTTCCTATCATACCCATCGCAGGGCCAACGTCACCAAGAGATTTAAAAATTTTAGCGCCATTAATGTGACGCTCATAAGAAAGTTTAATCTCTTTACTGAGCTGGTTTTTCACAACAGTCGCATCATGACCATCAACCAGTAGTTGAATACCTTTTTTCATAAAAGGGTGACTTATTTCCATCCCCTCTAACGAAAGCAACCCACCTTTTCTTGCTGCATCTGCTAAACTGAAAATTTCATCAATCAAAGATTCAAGAGGAACGGTTTTGAACATAAAGGCTTTTGCAGCAACTTTACCGGCACCTAAGAACTGACCTAGAGGGTATTGCATTAATACAACAAATGTGGAGCCAATCAGTACAATTAATGTTGAGGCAGTATCAACGAACATACCTCCAGATCCACCAAGAACAATTGCAGCGATAACGATTGCAAACGAGCCGATCAATCCTAATAAGGTTGCTAAATCCAAACTTAAGCTCCTGTCTCAATATACTACTAGGCTACATCTGATATAATTTTAAGCCAATAAAAAAAGTAAAGTTAGTTTTACATACTATTTTTTTATATTTTTTGTATATAAGAAACCGCAAATACTATAAGGTTTCTATTACAATACGTCGACATCTCAGAGAATATCCTATGTCATCAAAAAATAATGTCCGTCATTTCGAAGAAAACCTGACCGAGTTAGAAACTATAGTCAATCAATTGGAATCAAACCAACTTTCCTTAGAAGATGCACTGAAAGCCTTTGAAAAAGGGGTAAAACTCAGTCAAAGTTGTCAAAGTGTGCTCACACAAGCGGAACAAAAAGTACAAATTCTTTTAAAGCAACAAGACAACGAAAGCTTAGAACCTTTTGATCCGGAAACCAATCAGTGAATTTACACATATTTTCCAAGCACACTCTAACACGAGTAGACGAATATTTGTCTACTAAATTAAGTAGTTACGCTCCAGCCACTGATTTACAAACAGCGATGTCTTATAGCCTTTTTAATGGCGGTAAACGAATTCGCCCCATGTTAGTGTATGCCTCTGCAGAGTTAATTGGTGAAATAAGTGTTCTATCTGATGCTTCTGCAGCGGCTATTGAATCTATTCATGCCTATTCCTTGATTCATGACGACTTACCGGCGATGGATGATGATGATTTGCGCCGAGGTAAGCCCACTTGTCACATTCAATTTGATGAAGCGACCGCTATTCTAGCTGGAGATGCATTACAAACATTTGCTTTTGAGCTTCTCAGCGAAGTAAACCTTGGCGAATCATCTCAACAACTGACACTAATGCGGGAGCTGATACAGGCCTCAGGTCGTCATGGCATGATTACAGGGCAAATGATTGACCTTGCGGCGCAAAATCAATCCCTCTCTTTGGCAGATTTAGAGCAAATGCATGCTCATAAGACAGGTGCTCTTATTCGCGCTAGTGTGCGTATGGGAGCTTTGTCCGCAGTCACACCACCAGAAAAAGCATTAACAGAAAAACAACTAGAATGCTTGACCTCCTACGCTAACGCTATTGGTTTAGCCTTTCAGGTACAAGACGACATTATTGACCTCACCAGTGATACTGCAACACTCGGTAAAACACAATTTGCTGACGCTAATGCTAATAAACCCACCTACCCGCAACTGCTAGGATTAGACGGCGCACAATCTTTGGTACTCAAATTACATCAACAAGCAATGGATGAAATCACACTGTTCGGCGATAAAGCGCAAACATTAACTGCCATTGCCAACTATATTATTAACCGCAACCACTGATATACTAGCGGGCCAAATAGATAAACAACAATACGATTACGACTTCTATGCTCAAAGACATTCCAACCACACGTCCAGACACGCCACTATTAGATCAGATTAATTCTCCTGCTGATTTAAGAGCCTTGTCAAAATCACAACTCAATGAAGTGATCAAGCAATTACGAGCTTTTCTGCTTTATAGTGTTGGACAAACTGGCGGCCATTTTGGTGCGGGTCTTGGAGTGATTGAACTAACAGTTGCACTGCATTATTTATACAACACGCCAGAAGATCGTATTGTTTGGGATGTAGGTCACCAGACATATCCTCACAAAATTCTAACTGGCCGTCGCGAAGAGCTACTTCACATTCGCCAAGAAGGCGGCCTATCTGGCTTCCCCAAACGGGAAGAAAGCGAATACGACACCTTTGGTGTGGGTCATTCCAGTACCTCAATTGGCGCAGCTTTGGGAATGTCATTGGCTGCAAGGCATCTGAATACTAAGCGCAAAACGGTTGCTGTGATTGGTGATGGAGCCATGTCTGCTGGTATGGCCTTCGAAGCGTTAAATCATGCAGGCGATGTGAAAGCCGACATGTTGGTCATTCTAAACGACAATAAAATGTCCATATCCAAACCGGTGGGTGCGCTTTCCAATTACTTCGCTCGTATCTTAGCCAGTAAAACCTATGCATCGGTACGACAGGGAGGACGTTTAGTCTTGAAAGGCCTTCCTTCTGCATTGGAGCTAGCACGTAAAGCCGAAGAACATATGAAAGGTATGGTTGCGCCTGGCACCTTGTTTGAAGAACTGGGGTTCAATTATGTTGGACCAATTGATGGACATGATACAGAACTCCTGCTTTCTACCATTGCTAATATGAAGGAATGGGATGGCCCACAGTTTTTACATATCATCACTCAAAAAGGCAAAGGATTCACCCCAGCAGAAACCGACCCAATTGGCTATCACGCCATTAATAAAATTGAACCAGACACCTCCGCTAATACTGAAAGTACGCCAACATCGACTACTAAAAAACGTCCTAAATACAGTAATGTTTTCGGCCGCTGGCTCTGTGATATTGCCGAACAAGACAGCAACCTTATGGCTATTACTCCGGCGATGAAAGAAGGGTCAGACTTAATCGAATTTGCAGATCGCTTCCCAGAGCGATATTTTGATGTTGCCATAGCCGAACAACATGCCGTAACACTGGCTGCAGGTATGGCCTGTGATGGCATAAAACCCGTCGTTGCTATCTACTCAACATTTTTACAACGTGCCTACGATCAACTGATTCACGATGTTGCCTTACAAAACTTAGATGTTTTATTCGCTATCGACAGAGCAGGCCTCGTAGGTGAAGACGGAGCCACCCATGCTGGCGCCTATGATCTAAGTTATTTACGTTGTATACCGAACATGATTGTCATGGCCCCATCAGACGAAGCTGAGTGCCGTAAACTTCTACAAACAGGTTATGAATATCAAGGCCCAGCAGCTGTACGCTACCCACGTGGTTCCGGCATTGGCGCCGACATAGATACCACACTAGATACTTTGGAACTAGGTAAAGCCAGAACTCTACGTGAAGGGCAATCGGGCATTGTTATCTGTGGTTTTGGCAGCTTAACTCATACCGCTATGCTCGCCGCTCAAACCTTGAATGCCACTTTACTGGATATGCGTTTTATAAAGCCGATAGATGAAGCCGCTTTGCTAAAATACGCACAAGGAAAGTTAGTAGTTACCATTGAAGAAAATGCCATTATGGGTGGTGCAGGCTCTGCCGTGAGTGAATTCTTACTTACAAAAAATATTCAAACACCAATATTGCAACTCGGACTACCAGATCGTTATGAAGACCATGCGAGCCACCAAGCCATTCTTAAGCGCTTAGGCTTAGATCAAGATGGCATCTTGCAGCAAATCCAGCAAAAACTCGCAACGATTTAACTCTTTTACAATTATTAGGCCACCCACTTCAAAAATAAGACTCAACCCTACCTTTGAACAAGGTTAAATACTTCAGAATTTTTTTAATCTATTGACAAGAAAATACTGTGGATAAGTGACTTTATTTGTATTGTTAAGACGAGTTTAAGCAGCAACCTAGCAAATCTAGGCTGATTCTATCGTTTTGAATTGCTGGCCCTAGTATCGATTTTGAGGTGAGGTTAACCTAATAAGTGTTTACAGTTCGATAGATTAGGCCGTCGTTGCCGTTTGGTATTGGCACTAAATTTGGTAAGATCTTCTTCACTGCCAATAGCGGTATGAAATTGCTCTTCAAACTGCGTGGTGATCATCAGCCATTGTGAAGACGTCAGACCGATTCTTTGTAGAATGGGAGTCAGCGTCAAATCAATACTTCCTCGTTTCTCTTCTTGAATAACCCGTCCTGTTACATCTACTAATTCAAGGTAATCTGTTAATCGAAATGGTAAGCCTGAGATGCTTTGTTGCTCTTTTGTTTCTTCTTTTTCATAACCTAAAAAGGGCAATAAATTGGCTGGTTGTGTTTGGTATTTTTTAGCATGAATAACACGCTTTTTGATGCTTGTATAATCTGAGTTTTCTGGTGTCGTAGCCTCTTTATTAATAAGGCAGGCTCGAAGTGGGTTGAGATCAACATAAGCCATGCATGCAATCAAAGCAGACTCATTTAATAGTGCCTGTGACTTGAATCGTCCTTCCCAAAATCGACCAGTGCATTCGTCTTCTTGATTGGCCATTCTGGCAATGGGTTCGTTTAACTCTCTCATGAACCAACTGATATCCATCAAACGTTGACGGTAGGTTTCAGCCGATGCTTTTACAAACGCCATGGCATGCTTTGGTAATGTTTCGCCATTGATAAATTGTTGAGTAAAAACGGTGCCTTGATGAATGCGATGCCAGCGTTCAAGTACTTCTTCCATCGACCAGTTCAGTGCTTGGCTCTGATTGATATGTAACACCACATGAAGGTGATTACTCATGATGGCGTAAGCACAGACATCGATTGAAAATACACTTGCTAGAAAAAGCAGTCGATCTTCAATCCAGCCACGACGGTGTTCGAAGTTTTTGCCTGTAAGATCGTCTTCACCACAGAGAAAAGCACGACGTACACAGCGTGAAACACAGTGATAGTAGGGAGTATCAGCCAAGCTGATTTGTTGGCGCCTTGGAGTCGGCATAAATGGTTCCTCTTTCCTTGAGAAGTAAACTAACTTTGAAAATTAAATAATACTGTTTATTTATACAGTTTTATTTTGCTGTGTCAATTTTTAAGATGGATGTCCATTCAACTTTCAACTTGTGCATGCAACTATTAGCAATCTTGAAATGGGTGTCTATTCAATATCACTGCTGCGTTAAATTTAGAGTAAGTGTCTATTCAACCTACTATTCAATCATGTTATGCCTCAGGTTGAATCGCAATATAAATTTCAACTGCGTCTACCCCAATATAGCGTTCAAAATCTGTAGTATAGGTGCGTTTATATTCCGTTTCATTATCCGAAAAATAGGCCCAAATTGCACCCCATAAATCAATTACAGCTTGTGGCATGCTACCTTTACCAGAAAAAACTAGATATTCCCCAGCTTGTAGGGTTACTGATTCTAGCCTCGCTGTCGTGGTGAGTTTATCTGGCGTAGAGCCAACTAGTACGGAAAAATCGCCATTGTGATCTGAGTCATATTGATAGTAAACACCGTAAAGGTTGGCACCTGCATCGTAATCCACCACTACTTGCAGGCCAAACGTATGATATAAACCACCGATTTTGCCTAGTTCTGGCTGCATTTCAGTTGCGTTATTAGTCCGAATGCTAAGCCCTTGGATATGCGTTTCACCTAATGTTACTTTTTTCATTGTTGTCTCCTTTATCTGTTATTTTAACCGTCATGTAGTGGGTGTCTAAGGAAGCACTAAGAAAATGGTGGGTGCACAAGAAAGCAATCATATTGGTGCGACTTGAAACCTTAAAACAGTTTTTAATTTCTCTGGCATCACTTTACGAGCATCAGATAAATATATTTCTCTATGTACTTTTGATAAACGTCTTACCTCCTTCTCTCTTGCAAATTGTTCCATGCGGGCAAAACTAGCTGGTTCATCATCAAATGCGCCAAGGTGTAGCATTTGTATGCACTCACCTTCCGTTATTTTTTCAAAACACACTTGTTCAAGTAATGGATTTGATTGCTTTTTAGTTTTCGCAATTGCTAGCATTTCTGTATAGAGAGCTTCATCAATAAAATCTGGTTGACGTATCATCAACGTGTAAACAAAGTCATTTTTGTTGATCTCACCAGTAAAGTTGGCTTTTGCCTGCTCATTAAGGTCCCATACACCTTCCAGTGGATATACGGTAAAGTCTCGGTAACCTTTTGGTTGTATTCCCCTTTGTTTAAGTTGCATTTTAATGGTGTAAGCCACCGTATAAAGCGCACCAATATAATCTGAAAATATCGCATTGGCAGGGCTTCCTTCCCCTTTTATGGTGATAAAGTTCTGCTCTGGCACAACCACCACCTCTGGATGCGTTTTGGGTAGGTACAGTACTTTTTCCTTCTTACGCCATTCATGTTTATCTATCATCCATTTTCTCCTTTTTGTTTGTATTCGCACTTACTTCACTATTGCCAGTCTTTTCATTGTGGTTAGCAATATTGATATTGTATCTACACATATGACATTTTGTGTCATATTTAATATCTTTCACAGGCACTAGTTCCATCATCCATAAAATTATGAGCAGAACCAATACTTACCAACGTTTAGAGCGACTAGAAAAGTTAACAGCGATGTTAAAAGCCGAAGGCGTATTAACCACAGCCTATTTAGCAGAAACCTTTGGCATTAGCGAACGAACACTGTTTCGTGATATTGCCATTTTACGACAACGAGGTTTGCCTATTGATGCGGATAAAGGCCGAGGCGGTGGCATACGTTTACATCGCAACTGGGGCCTTGGTCGTTTGCAATTAGAGAGTCAGGAGATGATTGATATTTTACTGAGTTTAACGATTGCAGAACGTATGAACTCAACGCTATTTATGGGCAATATTGCTTCAATTAAACACAAATTAATGGCATCGTTTTCGACACAGCAAAAAGCTGCAATTGGTCAATTACGTCAACGTATCCACATTGGTGATGCAGCACAGCCAAACTTACTAGCGGCCTATCATACTAGCCTTGCAGAACAAAAAGTTCAGACTAATCCATTGGAGTTATCATCCTTACAGCATGCTTTTTTATTCACTCAACGAGTAGAGATTGGCTATAAAAGCATTAAAGGCGAACAAACACAACGTGTCATTGAGCCACATTATCTGTATCTAAGTTATCCAGTTTGGTATGTATTGGCATGGGATGAATTACGGCAAGATTTTCGTATTTTCCGTTGTGATCGCTTACTTTATGCATCCTTGCTAGTTGAGCCCTTTAGATTAAAACCTTTGAGCGATTTTACTTCCGTATTAACACAACATAATGTCGTGACGTTGTAGCATTAACCTATTAGAACCAATTATTTCTCGCTATACCATATCCGAATAAGAATGGGTGTCCTTCTTTTTCTAAAGCAAATCTAAATATCTAATTGTCTAAATTGCTAGAAGAACGCCTCAACATCAGCACTATAAAAATGAGTGAAAAGCCACCCATTTTTATATTTTATGGGTAAAAAAATACTAACTTATTTTGTTCCCCTTATGGATGAAAAAACATAAATACATTTAAAAAGTCTTATAAATCAAAAAGGTAGAAAATTGGCATTATTAGTGCTATCTCTCTTTTCAGCTCATTGAGCCAAACAATAATAAAAACTTGTTTTCGGAGTAGTAAAATAATGAAAAACAGACATATTTCTTTCCCTTCTGCCTTAAGTTCTTCTGTCAGTAAAACACTTGCCACTGTTGCTCTTTCTGTTATAGCTACTGGCGTCTATGCGAGTTGTGACCCAGGTGAGCGCGTAGCAAAGTTAAGCCATGTAACAGGTGGCACAACTCACCCTAAGGTGGTTGCAGCTAATAACTTAGCCGAGCGTGTCAACAAAGAAATGAACGGTAAACTTTGTATTGAAGTATACCCGAACTCGACCTTATTTGGTGATGGCAAAGAATTAGAAGCCTTGTTACTAGGCGACGTGCAGTTACTTGCTCCTTCGTTATCAAAGTTTGGTTCGTATACCAGTAAGTATGGTGTTTTTGATTTGCCTTTTATTTTTAAAGATATGGATCACGCTATTCGTTTCACCAATACACCAACCGGTAAAGAGCTGTTAAAAGAGATGGATGAGTATGTTGGTTTTGTTGGTTTAGGCTATTGGATGTCTGGTATGAAGTATTTTTCTGCCAACAAAAAGCTGGAAGTGCCTAGCGATGCAAAGGGGCTTAAGTTCCGAGTTCAAACCTCTGATGTGGCTAAGCAAATGATTTCTGCTATGGGTGCATCACCACAGGCGATGTCTTTCTCTGAAGTGTACGGTGGCCTGCAAACAGGTGTTGTCGATGGGCAAGAGAATACATGGTCTAATATTTACACAAAAAAATTCTTTGAAGTACAAGACAGTGTCACAGAAACTAACCACCAGTTGTTAGCGTATTTGTTCATGACATCAAGAGACTTCTTGGACAGCCTTGATAAAGACACACGTGAGCAGTTCTTAACCATTGCCGATGAAGTCACTCAAGCGGCTAACTTAGCAGTGAAAGAAAAAGAAGCCGCTAACCGTGCCAACATTCTTAAAGCAGGTGGCAAGATCAATACATTAACACCAACGCAACGCACAGAGTGGATCGATACTATGAAGCCTGTGTGGAAACAATTTGAAAACGACATTGGTAAAGATGTCATTCAAGCTGCTGTTGATGCTTAGCATTCATATTTCATAAGAACATTCTGGTTCCACAAAATAGATTGTGGGATCAGGTTCTTTTGAAGCATGTTCCTAGGTTAAGATCAAATAGCACTTAATCTATAACTACTATCTGATCTTAATACTTTCTCGTTTTATTTATAGGCATCAGCAAGCCGCTGCGGAGATGATTATGGCGTATTGGCCGCACCTTTATTTACTATTGTTTATCCTTGTCATCTGGAGATTAGAAAAACGCTATCCTGTCGCGATGGCACGGGTAGAAGAAAACCTCATGCTGATTGTTATCAGTGCCATTATGTTTGTTTCCTTTGGACAGGTGATTGCTCGCTACGCATTTAATACTGGCTGGCATGCAGCACTGGAATTTACCACTATTGCTTTTTCTTGGTTAATTTTATTGGGTATGAGTTACGGGATAAAAACCCGCTTACATCTTGGCGTGGATATTGTCTTAAATGCTGTGCCAACTCCCTTTAAAAAACTATTGTCTTTGTTCGCTGCTGTTGCAACGTTTTTATATGGTGCCATTTTACTCGATTCGACTTGGTTAACCCTGCTTAATATTGATGTTCGTGGTGGCGCTATTGAATACTGGAGCAAGATGTACAAGATTGGGATTGGTTCAGATGAGTTACGTTATCCAGAATTTTTCCGTGAATTTTTTGATTTAAAACCTAGGGTACACCGTTGGCTAGTATTGCTTATTTTACCACTCAGTCTGGCGTTGTTGTGTTACCGCGCTCTGCAAGCTTTTATTGCCATTTATAAAGGTGAACGCAGCATGTTAATCAGTGGTCACGAAGCTGAAGACCTACTGGAAGAAAATAAAAACGCGGTTAAGTAGTCGCCTGGGAGTCTGTTGTGGAATCATTAATTTTATTTAGTCTTGTTCTGGTTTTGTTGTTGATTGGCGTCCCTGTTGGCATTGCTTTGGGATTATCGTCGGTTTTATTTGTTACCTTCTTCTCTCACGATTCGCTTTCATCGATTGCGTTATCGTTATTTGGTGCTGGCCAACATTATACTTTGCTTGCTATTCCATTTTTCGTCTTAGCATCGTCGTACATGTCGACCGGTGGCGTTGCTAAACGTTTGATTAACTTTGCAATTGCCTCTGTTGGCCACTTCCGTGGCGGCTTAGCAATGGCATCTGTATTAGCTTGTATGATGTTTGCAGCGCTTTCAGGCTCATCTCCTGCGACGGTTGTCGCTATTGGTACCATTGCCATTGCCGGTATGCGCCAAGTAGGTTACTCAAAAGAATTTGCCTCTGGTGTCATTGCTAATGCGGGCACATTGGGAATTTTAATTCCGCCTTCCATTGTTATGGTGGTGTATGCTGCTGCCACCGATGTTTCTGTGGGCCGTATGTTTTTAGCTGGGGTTATCCCTGGCTTGATGGCTGGCGGTATGTTGATGTTAGCTATCTATGTAGTTGCTCGAATCAAAGGTTTGCCTTCTGAACCTTGGAAAGGTTTTGGTACTATTGTTCGCGGTGGTAAAGATGCCGGCTGGGGGTTATTCCTAATCGTCATTATTATGGGCGGTATTTATGGCGGTGTCTTTACGCCAACTGAGGCAGCTGTCGTTGCAGCCGTGTATTCTATTTTTATTGCGCTCTTTATTTACCGCGATATGGGACCACTAAAAGAAACACCTTGGACACTTGAGTCAGATTCTCAGGCCGCGCGAATTGGTTTTAACGGCAGTGTTTATGGTATTTCCTTTTTCTTGGTCTGGGAAATTCTTACTTTCTTTGCCTTTGCCGATAACAAAACAGTAAGCACAGGCGAACGCGCTTTATGGGGCTTTGTCATAGCCAACCTATTGGCCGTTTTTTATGTCCATAAGCGTAGTAGGCATTTAGACATCTCTATCATACATTGCCTATTAGCAGGCTTACCTATCTGGGGACGCAACCTTATTGCTATGCTGCGCAATTTCTTCCCTGCCCTGTTTGGTGAAGAATCACGTAAAGTCATGTTGGAAGGCACAAAAACAACGGTCATGTTGATGTTTATCATCGCTAATGCTTTGTTGTTTGCTCACACACTTTCTTCTGAGCGCATTCCACAAATGATTACGGAATGGATGCTGAGTGTTGGTTTCAACTGGTTTACCTTCTTAATCGCAGTGAATGTATTGCTATTAATTGGTGGGCAGTTCATGGAACCATCGGGATTATTAGTTATTGTTGCTCCTGTTGTCTTCCCTATTGCCATGCAGTTGGGGATTGATCCAATTCATCTTGGCATCATTATGGTCGTCAATATGGAGATTGGTATGATTACGCCACCCATAGGATTAAACCTATTTGTTACCTCAGGTATTACAGGCATGAGCTTGGCACAAGTTGTTAAAGCTGCGTTACCTTTTGTCGCTGTGTTAATGGTCTTCCTTATATTAATTACTTATATTCCAGCGTTATCGACCTATTTGCCTTACAGCATTATGGGACCAGAAATTATTAACTAGGACTAAAAACGCTCTACAATTTTATCAAACCTAAAAAAAACCAGACTTCACAACTGAAATGAGCAGCGTCGTAAAGTGAAGTCTGGTCTCTCTGTCGTTACTCACATAACCTCCCTTTTTAAACTATCATTTTGATAGCCTATTGACTTTTTCATCAACACCTATCAAAATGATAGCTCTATACTCAACGGATGAGCATAATGAAAGTAAACAAACCACAAGGAATAACGGTATTTCCGCTAAGTGAATATACCGCAAGAAAAATAATGAAAGATCTTGCAACAAATCACACAGAGAAAATTCGCTGGAGCCAACACATTAAACGCAGAATGAATGAGCGGGGTATCACAACAAAGCAGATACTGATTTTGCTCAAAAGCCAACATTCTGTATTTCGGGAGGGGCCTTACCCTGATTTTTATGGAAACTGGCAATTTAATATCAAAGGTATGGCAGCAGGCGAAATCATTGAACTTACTGTCGTTCTAAAAAATCATCACGATAGTCCAAACGCTGCATTAATCACTGTTTGGGTTCATTAGGAGAAACTTATGTATCACTATACTGAATGTGGATTACCCAATATCTATCTAAAAAATGGCTTTATTACCGAAAAGAGAGACGAAAAAGGAAGCGAGAAAGAGCAAAACGAAGAATACACCAGCATTCATGACATGGAGAATTTACACACAGCCATTGCCCAAAGCATTACCGATAGCCATACCGCACTAAGCGCAGCAGAGTTTAAGTTCTTACGGATAGAGCTAAATTTATCACAAAAGCTACTTGGTCAACGCTTTGGTGTGTCAGAACAGACGATTGCCCGTTACGAAAAAGGTCAATCAGATATTCCCCGTACAACAGACGCGGCATTACGCTCTTTGTATATGGAAAAAGTCGAAAAAAACAGCCCTGTGAGTTTTTTCCTCGATTTACTTTCTAATGCTGAAGCACAGCAAGAGAAAACAGAAATACAGCTGGAAGAAATAAATGACCAATGGCGCGTTACTGGCTAAAAATACACTATGTATGTGGTCAGCAAATTTAATACGGAAGAAGATGCAAATAAACTTCTGAGCGTCAGTCTTATCGGAGAAATAGCTTATCTATACTAGCCTAGGTGTACGAATGCTCAGGAGCGAGCGCTAAGGTGTCCTAGCTCAAACTAAACTTGTCACACTTCCTAAAATAAGCCCTTACCCATTCAATATAAGGGCTTGCATCACTACTTTATTGAATAACTAGAGTGAGTAACTAAAGTGGGTAACTAAAGGGTCGAGTGACTAAAGAGTCGAGTAACTAAAGCACAACCACCTGATCGTAATTACCACCCACCACATTCACATCATGACTGACTAATAAGATGGCGCAGTTTGTTTCTTTAGCGACGTATCGAAGCAGAGCCATTACCTCCTGCGCTGTTATTGGATCTAGCCTTGATGTTGGTTCATCTGCAAACAGAAATACAGGGTTAAGCAATAAAGCGCGAAGGATCGCAAAACGTTGCAATTCACCACCTGACACATTATTGCAGTTACGCGTTAATAACGCTTCCTTTAAACCCAGTTTTGTCATTAAAGGAGGAATTCGACTAGGGTCAATATTGTGGAGTGTCACTAAATCATTCAGCAGCACTTGCAAAGAAACGCTGTCGGTAAAAGCCGATGGCGGATCTTGATATAACTTCAACCACCGGTATGACTGACTATTTTGTGGCGTTGCTTGTTGAGTCGCTGGCACCACACGAGTAACTGTTCCAGATTTCGTGGGTACCAAACCGAGTAATGCATCACCTAAAGAAGATTTCCCTCGACCACTTTCGCCAATAAGCCAAGTGATTTCGCCTTGTTTTACCGAAAAAGACACGGGTGGAAACAGGTTCTTACCACCACGCTCAATCATAAGATCACGGATATCGATCAAAACGTCTTTATCACTTTCACTTGTTTCTGTCTTACTTTGCGGTGGCAGTTCAGCGTTAATCAAGGCTTGAGTATAAGGGTGCTGTGGCTGGTTAAGGACCTTTTCTGCTTCACCTTGCTCAATCAAGCGGCCAGATTTAATGACTAAAATATCACCACCTAACTGACGAGCAATAGCCACGTCGTGAGTAATGGTCAATAAACTGCCTTGAGCGGATCGCTCTTGTAACAGGTTAACAATATCTTGACGACGTGTGCTATCAAGCCCTTTGGTTGGTTCATCGGCAAGAATCAATGGTGCACCTGCTGCTGTTACCGACGCAATTGCCAAGCGTTGTGCCATGCCACCAGACAGTTCATCTGGCCGTTTATTACCGCTATCAGCCAGACCAACGTATTCTAAATCTTTTTGGGCAAGAGTACTGGCTTCAGAACGATCTTTATTATGCACATAACGATAAACATCACTGATTTGCGAGGAGGCTTTCATCAGAGGGTCTAATGCATTCCAAGGTTCTTGTGGCAACATCACCAACTCGGTACCCCATAATTTTTGGCGCTCTGCTAACGTCATAGCACGACCAAAAATCTGAATATCGCCTTCTACTCTGAGCGAGTCTGGCAACAAGCCCATAACCGCTTGTGCAAGCAGACTTTTCCCCGCCCCTGTCTGACCTAAAATAGTAATAGGACGCCCTTGCGCCAAGGTCAATGAAATAGGTTCGAGTAAACACACATCACCAGCATAAACACTTACTTCGGTTAGTTTGAGCAACTCTGTCATTTCTGTTTACCTGCTAATAAATGAAAACCCAACACCATCAACGCCATCACCAGTAGAGGCTGAACTAACAACCAAGGTGCTTCGCTGTAAAATGGAAATAATTCAACGGTCATAAGGCCTAATTCAGCCAATGGAGGTTGAATACCCACATAAATAAAGCCAAGCGATGCCATGGTTAAAATGGCATTTGCACAACCAAAAGCAGCCAACGTAAATACAGCAGGAGCGATAGAAGGCCAAATATGACGTTTAAATTGATACCAACGGCCAAAGCCCATAATTTGAGAAGACTGTAATGCTGGACTCTGAATAACAGTTTGAGTAATGGCTCTGACGACTCGAAAGTATTCAACCCATTGCACTAAAGAAATCGCAAAGTACAGCATTAAAAACGAACCGGGAACAATGGCTGCCAATAACAAAACGATCACTAATCCAGGTAATGCCAGCAGAATGTTAACCAATATTCCCATTATGTTATCAAGACGTTTGCTACCCCAAGCAGCCCAGACACCTAAAAAAGTACCGATCGTTGCTGCGGTGATAACGCAAAATAGCCCTAACACAAAGGACACACCAATGGCGTGCGCCATTCTAGCCAACATACTACGACCAAAATGGTCAGTACCAAGCCAATGCTCACCATTGGGCGGTTCTAATATGGCATTCAAATCTTGCTGTGAAATACTGTAAGAGGAAAATAAGTCACCAGAAATAGCAAAACTTAATAATATCAGTAATAGGATGCCGCCTATTTTCTGCGACTTTGTTAGAGTCATTGAATTCATCATAGCCAGCCTCATGCTCTTTCCCCTTTCACGTCACCTGCTCTGGGATCAATCCAATAACAAAGCAAATCAATCAGCGTATTCAACAAAACAAACAAGACACCCATAATAAGAGCAGCGCCTTGAATAACAGGAATGTCACGGGCAAAAATGGCATGAGCCAAACCATGGCCAATCCCCGGCCAAGAAAACAAAGACTCAATCATGACAATGCCTTCAATCATACTGATCAATTGAATGCCAAAAAAAGCCACTACAGGCAAGGCAATATTGCGAATACCATGTCTATGAAAAGTACGCCATTTAGAGAGCCCTTTTACTTGTGCAAAGGTATAAAAAGACGATTTGAACACTCGTTGGGCAGAGCTCTTCACCACGCGATTCGAAACGGCTGCCAAACTCAGAGCTAATGTTAACGCGGGTAACACTAGGTGAGCTGGCGTACCGAATCCCGCAACAGGGAACCAATTCCAATGCAGAGCAAATAGCATGAGAAAAATCACACCAATAACAAACACTGGCATTGCACGCACAACACTTGAAAACGCCATGACAGCATTATCGATAGGATTGCCTTTCCATGCACTTAGCAGTCCCAATGGAATGGCAATCAGGATAGAAATAAATAATCCCGTTACAGCAAGTAAAACAGAGTAACCTAACATGTGTTGCACAGAGTCAATAACAGGCGTGCCGCTGACGAGCGAATCTCCTAACTTAAATTGCAGTAAATCAAATAACCAGTTTATATAGAGCAAAAAAGGGTTAGCATCTAACCCTAATTCTTCTCGTACCAGCGTTGCGGCTTGAGCATCGACGTTATCATGCCCGTAGCGACTAGCGGCAATTCGATACGCCATATCGCCAGGTAATGCCCGCATCAAAATAAAGGTTAATGTGCCAACGCCCCATACTACAGCCAAAAGCTGTAGCAGGCGTTTGAGTAATATGTCCTTCACTATTTTACAAACTCCATTTCATTCAAGAAGAAACTACGCTCGAATGGATCGAATCGAAAGCCTTTCACTCTCTTGTTCACAGCCGTTTGCTGGACATAATAAGACACTGGAATCATAGGTCTTTCTTGATAAATTAGACGAGCAACTTGTTGAGAAAGACGATGGAAAGCTTGCGTATCTGTGGTTTGCTCTAGCTTATTCAATAAACCTTGCATGTCATCGTTGTGCCAGTTCATGGCACCCCAATCCCCACCACCGCTTTGATTAAAGTCTGATAAAATTACACCTAATGGATTCGCAATAAAGCCGTAGTTACGAGCCATTAATGCCACTTCTAATGAACCATCATGATGGCCTGCAGGAATAGCACTGGAGTTAGTAATATTGATGGTAAGCTTGACGCCTAACGCCTTCCACTGATCTTGAAGCGCTGTTGCTACCACAGTTAATTCAGGTCGATCTGCGTAAGTAATCAAGGTTAATTCAAACGCTTTTCCTTCTCTTTCTAGCGTGCCTTGCGCATTTTTTTTCCAACCAATCGAAGCCAACAATTTTTCTGCTTGGGCTAACGAATCTGCACTTTCAGAGACATCCGTCAAGTACCAATCTGCCATAGACGCTGGTAATAATTGCTCCGCTTGTGCACCTGGAATACGCAATACGCCTTTCGCAATACCAGAGCGATTAATCGCGAGGCTCAAGGCTTGACGTGCTTCAATCTCTTTTAAAAACTCGTGTGTGCTATTCAATTTTAAAGCAATTGTTCGAGGAATCGGATTTGAGTGAACTGTCAGTGTTGGTAGGCGCTTTAGCAAAGGTAAACTGGCAGGGTTAAGGCCAAAAACAATATCAGCTTGCCCACTACGCGCTTGCATCGTACGGCTTTCTGCTCTGTGGCCTGTTAGATAACTTGCGTAAGGGATACTTGCCTTTTTCCCCCAATAATTATCAAATTTTTTCACAACCAATTTATGTGGTGGCGCATATTGGTAAAGCTGATAAGGCCCCGTACCAGAGAGAACGATCACTTCTCCCTCTTGGTTATACGAACCAGGCTCTAAAATTCCAGTTGAGTAATGCGCTAAGACAGCACCCAAAATGACATAGGGGCGAGTTAGTGTGATTTCGACCGTATTCGTATCAATGACTTGGATACTTTTAACTGGTGCTTTACGCAGTACACCATGCTTTTCTCTGGCGATATTCAGACTGTTAACAACGGCCTGTGCATCCATAAGAGCACCATCGTGAAAGCGGACGTCTTCACGTAAGGTTAAACGCCAGCGTTTCGCTTCATCCATGACTTGCCAACTCTTTGCTAGAGCCGCAACCAAATTCCCTTTCTCATCCACATTAAGTAGCGTTTCTAGTATCTGCATTCTCGTATACACATGTCCGTATTTTGACGGATCAATACTGTTAAACTCAAAGGCATTACTAATTGACAAAGTATTACTTTGTGTTGGCGTTGCCAGAGATATTGCAGAGAAAGTCACAAAATAACTAAGTAAAAGAAAAGAGCAAAACCGACGTAAAAACCGGAGCGCAGAAAACATAACCATTTACCACCGTTTGATATATTTGAAATATCATATGTTATAACATAACAAAAACAAGTTAAATGATAACCTGCCAGCGAAGTCTTTAATTTTCTAAACAGATGAATAACTTAATGATAAGATTTGGCAGTAAGAGACAGATGGATGTCTGTTTTTATAATCGCTTCATCACGTAATTTAGCCAATTCAACTAGCTCTGCATCAGCCCGATAAGCCAAAAATGCCGCTTCATCAGGGAAGGCCAAAATATGTATTTCTTCGCCAGTATTGTTTTCATTTCTGATGGTTTCAAAAGCCGTTAGAATTTGCCCTTCATACCTCACCATAATACGTGCGGCTTTTCGTTCAAATGTCTCTAAGGCTGTAAAATTTTTTACCGTAAGTTTTACTAACACATGTATCATTTTGGCCACCAGATTAAACCTATGCGATTTATCAAAAAGCTGTGATGTAGCTTACTAAAAAGAACTGTTATGATCATAATCGAATTATATTTTATCGCCCCTCATTAGAGGAAAGATGGCCTCCACACCCTACGAATTCAGAGGAGACAGAATGAGTTTAATTTGTGAGTTAAGTGATTTACGCCGTTTGTATCATAAACGAGTTCCTAAAATGTTTCAGGGCTATTGCGAATCTGGCTCTTGGACTCAACAAACATTAACGTTAAACACCTCTGACTTTGATCAAATTTTATTTCGCCAACGTGTTGCCAGAGATTTAGAACCTCGATCACTAACAAGCAAATTAGTCGGTCAAGACGTTAAGATGCCTTTCGCCTTGGCGCCTGTGGGTTTATTAGGTATGCAGCATGCTGATGGCGAAATATTAGCAGCACAAGCAGCGGAAGAATTTGGAATCCCCTTTACCTTATCAACTATGAGCATTTGCTCAATTGAAGCCGTAGCAGCCAAAACACAGCAGCCTTTCTGGTTTCAACTCTATGTACAAAAAGACCGTGAATTCACTAAAAAGCTGATTGATCGAGCCAAAACCGTCGGTTGTTCTGCACTGGTTGTCACACTCGATCTACAAGTTATTGGTCGTCGCCACGCAGATCATCGTAATGGCATGACGGCACCACCAAGACTAACACTGCCTAACATACTGGATATTGCACGTCGTCCACGTTGGGCGTTAAGCATGTTAGCAACCAAAAATCGCCAGTTTGGCAACATCCAAGGTTGTGCCACAGGCGTTGATGACATGAACGATTTAATGAAATGGACAGCCGGTTCCTTTGATACCAAACTCAGCTGGGAAGACATTCGTTATTTTCGTGATCTCTGGCAAGGTCCATTAATCATTAAAGGCATAATGGAAGTAGAAGATGCTAAAGAATGTGTCAAATTAGGCGCCGATGCGATTGTGGTTTCTAACCATGGAGGCAGACAATTGGATGGAGCACGCTCTTCGATCAGTGCACTACCTGAGATAGTAGCAGCCGTGGGTGACAAACTTGAAGTATGGTTAGACAGCGGCATTCGAAGTGGTCAAGACATCATTCGTGCCAAAGCATTAGGTGCCCAAGGTGTCATGGCTGGTAGACCAATGGTGTATGGTTTAGGCGCTCAAGGTAAAAAAGGCGTGACTCGTATGTTGGAAATTTTCCATGAAGAAGCAGAGCTGACAATGGCGTTTATCGGCCATCGCCAGATCGACGACATTGGCCGAGAAGACATCGTCTTCCAACGCGATACCTTTTCAAACGTGTAGTTCTAGAACCTAAAGAAGCTTTATTTTCTATCTGGCGTGGTAGCATCTGTAACTATGATTTTGTAACACTAGCTTTAACAAAATCGGTAAAGATACTATTTACAACCACGCCTATTTTTCAACGTTCTGATCATCTCGATTTTGCCTCTCAAAGTCGTTAGTATTTGCTATTTATAGCGAACCTTCTGCTTAGCAATAGGAATAATGAATGAATCGTTTACATAGTCTTTACTTTCTACGTAATACCCTTCTATTCACACTAATATTAGTGTGGTCACTATTGTCGACGATGTTATTCGCACAAAATGACCGATCAGATTACGATATCGACAATGATGGCCTAATTGAAATCAACAGCATTGCAGATCTGTTCGAGATTAAAAATAGCCCTGAAGGTAAATCCTTGTATGGCAGTTCAAAAGGCTGTCCAGCAACAGGCTGTATTGGCTTTGAGTTAACCCAACATTTGGATTTTGATACCAATGCTGACGGTTTTGTTACCGCAGAAGACAACTATTGGAATCATGGGCTTGGTACGCGTTCTATTAGTGATTATTCAAATCGTTTTTCTGCCATCTTTGAAGGGAACGGCTTTGAGATAAGAAACCTGACTGGTAGCGGTCTTTTTGGCTATGCCCGTAACGCAACCATTCGTAATCTAGGTGTTGCAGGAAGTCAGGTACGTATTTTTGGCGGCAGTGATATTGGCGGAATAGTCGGCACTGGCAGTAATGTGACTATTTCCAATAGTTATGTGATAGGCAGCGTTAAAGGCAGTAACACCATAGGAGGCTTAGCCGGATCATTGCTTGAGAGCAAAATCATTCAGAGTTATTTCCAAGGTACGGTAGAAGCCGAAAAAATAGTTGGCGGCTTAGTGGGTCGATTACAGTCAGGATCAGTGCAAAACAGTTATGCAAAAGGCGATGTTACCGTTAAATATTACCGTGCTGGCGGATTACTCGGTGTTGATATTGACACAGAAATGAACAACAGTTTTTTCGCTGGCGAAGCAAAAACCTTATCACTAGAGAGTGGCGAAGGAACCATTGGCGGTTTAGTTGGTGGCAGACCCGACAACGCAACCAATAGTTATTGGCTCCTCAGTGAAAATAATCAATATCCAACTAGAAAGAACCCAAATAAAAAAGGCCAAAGCAAAAAGAATCTAGGCTACAGTGATATTGAAATGCAATGCCCTCAAGCTCCCAGTGATTCAGCATGTTCACAATCGCTTTATGAAAACTGGGATTCTGCTATTTGGGACTTTGGCAGTGCCTCTCATTTCCCAACACTGGTATTAAATGGCACTTCTCATCGAGATAGTGATGGCGACGGCATTTTGAATCACTTTGACCCGTTCCCAAACGATTTTGATAATGATGGCGTTTTAGACTCTAAAGACAAATTACCCCATGATTTTGACAATGATGGCACCAATGACCAAGAAGACCAGTTCCCTGCTGATCCAAAAGAATATCGTGACTCAGACTACGATGGCATCGGTGACGCTGCGGACAAGGATGATGACAACGATAATGTACTCGATACAGAAGATGCCTTCCCTCTCGATCCTAGTGGTCAAGTAGCAGCAGATGTGGTGGATAAAGACGGTGATGGGTTGATTGAAATTCACACACTGCAACAACTCGATGCCATACGCAAAGAACTGGATGCAATACGGACTAGTCTGAATATCCTTCGGTTGCCAGAGAAAACAGCGGGTTGCCCTCTTCGTCGCTGTATTGGTTTTGAATTGGCGAATGATCTGGACTTTGATACCAATAACGATGGTGCGATTAATGAACAAGATGCGTTTTGGAATGATGGCGACGGCTGGCAACCCATAGGTGAGTATAACAATGAGTTCCAAGCCACCTTTGAAGGCAATGGCTTTCATATTAAAAACCTGTACATCAAGCGCAAGCGTCAACGGGAAGTTGGCTTATTCGGCGCCATTAAAGAAGCACGCCTAGCCAACATCCATTTAAGCGGTGAACTGCTTAACGTACACGGATACGAAAATGTAGGTAGCTTGGTAGGCTATGCTAAAAACAGTTCTATCCATAACGCCAGCGCCACTGGCACTGTCATGAGCAGGGATGATGCGGTTGGCGTGCTAGCTGGTTTAGTCGTTGAAACTAAGGTGACAAACAGTTTTGCAAATGGCGTAGCCAAAGGTGAAGCTTCTTGCGTCGGTGGACTCATTGGCTATTTGAGTACATCCAGCACAGTAACTCAGAGTCATGCGAATAGCTCAGTCGAAGGAACTGGCTATAATGCCAAAAACGTCGGCGGCTTACTTGGCTGCGCATCCACCAGCGAAATAAAACAAACCTTTTCGCAAGGTAGAACGCAAAACGAAGGCAGAAATACAGGTGGATTAGTTGGCTATGTGCAGGACAGCAAAATCATCGAAAGTTACACAACAACCCGTGTAGATGGCGATGAGCGCACAGGTGGACTTATTGGCGATCAAAGCCGTTTTGACGAAGGTTCTGCTGAACACAGTTTTTGGGATATTGATGCGACAAACAAAAACAAAAGCAGCCTAGGAGAAGGGCTATATTCCTATCAACTCAAATGCCCCACCAGCGTGAATGATACATCTTGCGATGACAACCCATTTGAGCATTGGAGTGACACTGTCTGGGACTTCGGTGGAGAACAAGACTACCCTGTTTTTAAGAAAGAAGAAGACGAGTCTGGTATCTGGTCAAGCATCGGCTCTTTTTTCAATTCATTGTTTTAAAATAGATTTACGCTAGACAGCGTTTGAAGAGTAAAAAAGGCCTGTATTTATGTAAGCCTTTAATTTATGTGCCATTTTTTGATTCTTAACACCGTGTTCAAAGGCTTGTCAGGTACAACGCTTTGTTAGTTTTGTGCCCTCAACGACTAAAGACTCTATGACCTTACTCAACTGAATAGGACACTTGTAATGGTTGATTGACTTTTGCAAGGCCAGTGCTTTGAGATCTTGTTGAGTGTTTGCTAACGATACTTTCACGTCATCGTAGCTATACTGGGCCTTACTGGAAAAAATAATATTATTAGCGTCAACCCGATTTCGGCTAGTGGCACCGATTAGTTTTTTGTCGCATCGGCACTTCGCGCAATTGTTGACAAACCCACAACTGTCAGACATAAATTCAACAATTTTAGCCCGAGCTCTTGAGAGCTGCTTGCGAAAGTTGGCTGGAGATATTGATAATATATCACTGGCTTCATTATGATCTATTTCGAATATGTCACCAAGAATATAAGCCATTCGATAAACAGGATTGAGACACAACAACATCGCCATAGTACAAGAAATCCGCAACTCATTAAGGAGCACATGATATTGTGGATTATCTTTCAAGTCGTCAGGCTCTTGCAGATCACTTTCCAGATCTTTTTTATAGATCTCAAATGTTAACCCAGTGGCTCTTTCACGCACTTTCTTTTCAGAAATCAAATAATTCGCTGCGACCCTGTAAACCCACGTATTGAAATGACTTTCATACCTGAACTCAGAGAGATTGGTGATTATTTTAATCAGTATCTCTTGTGTTGCATCTTTTGCATCCTCTGGATTCACTAACATTCTCAGCGCTAAATAATAGATATTGTCTTGAATAGCGACAATAACGCCTTCCAAAGCGGTTTTATTGCCTTTAGTTGCTTCTGCAACTAATTTTTCTATTTCCATAATAGGTCCTCGACCCCGCACCCTTGAATGGGGCGGGGAAAACTATTGGCTAAATTTATGGTCTTGTCATTAAATGCTGACCGTTCGGGTTATCTAATACCATTAGCCAACTGCCATCTTTCTGTTTGCGAAGGACTGCAACAGATAAACCACTCTGTTGCAGAGCTGTGCCATCAGGCGCCTCGCCGTTCATCACCCAAGGTGAAATATGCAGCGCAATATCATTAGCAATATAGACCTCATGGCCATTTGGGTAACTAAATTGAGGGTTAATGTGAAATACTCCTTCAAATTTTTGTCGAAGCTCATTTGAGTCAGAAGTTTTCTCTCCTGGGGCAAACATCACCGCTGCGCCATGTTCATACATGGCTAGTACGCCTTCAATATCCTTTTTATTAAAAGAAGACGTCATTGCCTCAACAGTTTGTATTACTTCAGCGCTTTCTTTGCTCATTGTGTTTTCCTCTGTGCTATTAGCATTCGCCGTTAAAAGTAAAAGACTCATACTAAGAAGCACAAACGATGCACGAAACATTACCATTTTATTCTCCTCATACTGAGTATTAAGCAGACCGATTGATTTCGGTATACATTTACTTAGACATAGATGAGAAGAGATGTGTGACAGAATAAATCAAATTTTTATAAAGCTTATCCAATCACATAAGGTCTACAAAAAAACACCAAAAAAGTAATATTTTGTATACTAATTATTGTCTACTTAATCTACAAGGCCTACAATTAAATACCAATAAAGTAATAATATGTAGACCGATATGACAAAGAAAGAAAAACTACTGTCCGCACTATCTCATGCTACGAAAGCTGGTGGTGGTGTTCATACCTCTACAGAGATAGCATTTATGCTCGGCGAAAAACATACCCCTGCTTTTACAAAATTCCTCACAGATTGCGTACAAAAAGGTGTGTTACGAAGAGTCGCTACAGGTGTTTTTGAAAGTACAATTACGCCGCCTGATGGATCAACAGCAATTTACAAGATTGCAAATAAACTCAGAGGTGACGTCGTAAACTACATAAGCCTAGAGAGCCAACTTAGCTATACAGGCGATATTTCTCAAATTGTTATGGATAGGCTCACTGTAATGACAAAAGGTAGAAGTGGCATTTTTTTTACACCTTATGGCGTTATTGAGTTTACACATACAAAAAAAGCGATCGAGACAATCGCGCCTAACATGTATTTTGATTCCGACATCAAAATGTATCGAGCCAAAACAAGTCAAGCCCTTCTTGATTTAAAAAACTGTAATCGAAACCTGCACATGCTGGAGGCATAACATGCTCAAAGAAGCCATAAAGCAAATTGTTAACACTAACCCTGAGTATGCAGGGATAACGCCTGTTATAGAAAAGGAAATATTGCACCATGATATTATGGCAGTCATGGTAAAACAGGGGGTTATGCAATCACTGACTTTTATTGGCGGCACATCACTTCGTTTATGCCACAACAGCTCTCGATTATCTGAGGATTTAGATTTTAATGGAGGGCACGACTTTAAACCCGATGATTTTGATGGTTTGGAAGTCGAAATTCAAAAATACATACAAAAAAAATATGAAACAGAAGTCTGGGTAAACAAACCGAATCAAGATAAACAAGGAGACACCTCTTCTTGGAAAATTAGTATCGAAAAAGAAGCCAACCGCCCTGACCTGCCTCGTCAAAAAATGCATATAGACATTTGTGCCATCCCCTCTTTCGATATTGAAAAAAGGCCGCTGATCAATCATTACAATGTCGTCGTACCAACAGAAGGTCTTTTGATCCCTGTACAGTCATTAGAAGAAACCTTGGTAGATAAATTTATTGCGCTAGCATACCGTTCCAGACATATTAAACCTCGTGATGTTTGGGACATTCTTTGGCTCAAGCAAAGAGGGATTGACGTATCCATAGAACTGATCAATAAAAAACTTATGGCAAGAGAAAAAACAAATACGAACTTCACAGAAGCGCTTACTTTTCAGGTCGAAAAATTACTGAACGAAGAAGGGGTAAAAACCGAATTTAACAACGAAATGAGCCGTTTCATTCCCAACCAAATTCAACAACGAACAATCGATAACCCAGAATATTGGCAATACGCACAACAGGAAATCAAAAGCATGACAGACCCGATACTCAAGCCAGAGTTGCAAACAAAGAAATTCGATATGGGCTGAAAAGAATTTAGCTCAAATCTAAACTGACAGTCACCGATTGAAAAACGGGCAACTGTCAGATCAAGTCTGAACTAGTACAAATAAGAGAAACTTATTCTGTATTTCTGATGATGTCCATTGCGTGTAAAATTTCTGAAGGCCTTGATGTATAAAACCCTTAGTCATATCCCTTTCGTAACCTTATGAGTTACAAATCTCCAGTATCATTTCCTGAACGCATAGCGCTTCTTTCAGAGACAATAAAATAGCTGATTAAAATAAGTGAGGTACGAGCAAAACCAACCGTTTTGTGTCCTGCTAAAATGACTTGCTATAGATTTCTACAGCCGAATTCAACCCGCATATTATTAAGCAGGTTTGCAACTTGTTCATTTGAGGCTTCCCACCAATTAGTGGCAAAAGGCTCTCTGGCTAGAGATCCTTGGGTCTTATCACAAAAATAAATGTTTGCTAGGCTTCGCACACTTTGGAATTTTGCTGTGGACTGAAATATTTCTTTATTAAATTCATTCATTTGTTTATTGACTTTGTTCAAATCGCAGTTTTTGGGCGGACTTCCTACAATCGCTCCATTGATACATAGTTTGTTTATTTGGCCTGCGGCTGCTAATTGAATATAGTGACCGTACACCAAACCTTTCGTTCTTCCTGCTTGAGCAAGAATAGTTGCCATATCAGAAATAATTTTAGATTGCTTTTCTCGAATATGTCGACTCTCAACCCCAGACTCTTGAATAGAAGTATTCACCCAAGCACCTCCTACAGATATCACTGCCCCTAAAATAACGCCAGAGAAACTTATTGCTGCTACTTTTAAATTACCCATAAAACCTCCCTAAAATCTATAACATTTTAATAGTATGCATACACATTTGCCCAAGGCCTGTAATTTCTGCTCTGGATATTCTTATCCGTTGAGATTAAAAGGCTTTTTATTTTTCTGCCAGCGTAAACGCGCAAAAGTACAATTGTTTTTGGTACTGTCCCAAAAAGTGTGTCTGTCTTCTCATTAAACAACTTTCCCTCCTGTTATTCAAACAAGTGGCTTTTCTGAAAACGACTCACCGGGTATTGATAAGTGCTGCTATTCATATCAA
>NHNK02000127.1 GCA_002173415.2 Marinomonas agarivorans | reverse complement strand
TTAAGCAAAAATAAAAATGGAATCTCCTTTTATGAAAAAAACTATAATTTCTGCCCTCGTTTTATCTTCCTCTTTTGCGTTTGCCGAAGCACCGGTCACTGATGAACAAAAATTAGGGTATACCTTTGGTTCCATGGTTGGCGGCCAATTGAGTAATGCTGTCAAAGATCTTGATATTGATGCTTTTACTGCAGGATTTAATGCAGCTTACACTGGTAATGAACCTGAGTTATCACGAGAAGATATGGCAGGTATTTTCCTAGCATTCCAACAAGAGCAAATAGAGCTACAGCAACGTGAGCAAGA
>NHNK02000126.1 GCA_002173415.2 Marinomonas agarivorans | reverse complement strand
GAGTTTCCTGTTTGGTTCCGATCCTGTTTAGTGTATTTGGTGAGCGAATCCGAACTTCAACAAACGAACAAAAGGCGTTTGGTTTACCTATCAGTTCTAGATCGTCTTTATGGTGAAAAACCTAAAGAAAAATGTGTGTTTTTGCCCATTAACTGGCAACGAGACAGTCACAATCTGATCAAGGTGCACTCCCATCGTAATATATTGGAAGCCTCTTTTTTAGAACTGGCAAGTTCTCGACCGCAAGAATTGGTAGAACTGTTTGCCAATAACGATATTTGGGTCGAAGGGGCATATCCCGCCTTA
>NHNK02000125.1 GCA_002173415.2 Marinomonas agarivorans | reverse complement strand
TATCTTGCCCTTCCGTTAATAAGGTTAAGGCGCACTCGCGTGCGGCAAATAGCATCGAAGCAGCTTCTGTATGATGGTTTAATCGTTCAGCCCCCCAATAATCCATAATCATTTGTAGATCAAAATAGTTGGAGCGAATACGTTGGCCTTGCGCATCTTGATGGTGACTATCGCGAATACCCGCTTCAACATGCTGGCGTCGGCGTACGCAGTCAACTAAACGGTCACTAAGGGTAATAGGCGCACTGCCAGAAGGGCCGCCAAGACATTTTTGCAAACCCACGGTGACAGCGTCCACTTGCCAAG
>NHNK02000124.1 GCA_002173415.2 Marinomonas agarivorans | reverse complement strand
TAATAAAAAAATCTCTACGGCAGCCTCACCACAACGCACTAGCAGCCTACTGCCTTTCTTGGCAATTCTACTTAGCATTATTGTCAGCATTAGAGCTCTGGGAGTTAGTGGCTGGCTTTTCTACCAAACCCAGCTACAGCAGCAATCTGGAATAAGTCTTGCTAACCTGACAAATCAGCAAACGCAATTCAATCAAGAATTGAGTACACAACAAGATATACTCCGCCAGATACAACCTACTTTATTGCAACTACAATCGCGCATAGATGGCCAAATTACTTCTCAACTAAACGAGTTAGATAGCCTA
>NHNK02000123.1 GCA_002173415.2 Marinomonas agarivorans | reverse complement strand
CGTTGCAGTAAGTTTTACGGCAACGAGTCAACCGGCCATTGAATATACTTTTTTTGCACCTTATCAACATCAGCAAGAAACGCCCCCCCCAAGAAGTTCATCAGCAAAATACATCTAACCAAAGCACACATCACCAAAGTGAAAAAGATACGCCATTTTTTGAAATCTATTCCGTCCCTAAATTGGCAAATTCCTCAACCGCCAAAAAGGTCATTACGAATTATTATGAGAAAAACGCCACAATATTGTTGAAAAACAAAAAAGCCATTTTATCAAAGCCACTCACCTTTCACGCTACAACGACACA
>NHNK02000122.1 GCA_002173415.2 Marinomonas agarivorans | reverse complement strand
ACTAGAGACATTGCTTGATGGAAAGTCGATCTGGGCTGAAAAGAATTTAGCTCAAATCTAAACTGACAGTCACCGATTGAAAAACGGGCAACTGTCAGATCAAGTCTGAACTAGTACAGCTTAGCGAAGGCGACCTTGCTGTAAGTATCAACAAACGTCTGCTGGTAAATACGACCAACACCTTTGAGGTTGCCCACGTAGAACGTGTCTTGAGAGCCCAGATAGCCTGGGTGAGCGGTTTCAATCTCCCCACAAGCTTCGTCATCGCTCTTTTTCTTTTCAAGGGCTGCAACTTGCTCATCCGTGA
>NHNK02000121.1 GCA_002173415.2 Marinomonas agarivorans | reverse complement strand
CCAAGAATTCCAAAGTACGAACAATGGCATCACCAATCACCGTCGAGCGTAAATGGCCAACGTGCATTTCTTTCGCTAGGTTTGGCGATGAGTAATCTACGACTATGGTTTGTGGCTTTGCAGTGACAGCAATATCTAATCGGTCATTTTGACGCAATTGAGATAAGGCATTGGACATCCAGTTGTCTTTCAAAAAGATGTTGATAAAACCTGGGCCTGCAATTTCAACTTTCTCAGCGACATCACTGATATCGAGTTTATCCAGTACTTTTTCAGCAAATTCACGAGGGTTGGTTTTGAGTTTTTT
>NHNK02000120.1 GCA_002173415.2 Marinomonas agarivorans | reverse complement strand
AAAGTAAGGCCAGTAAAAATTGAAGAATAAATAGAACATAAAGTGGCAAGTTTCTATTCTACTTGCCTAATCAGTAGAATATAAACATAGCCCATTATGGCAATAAGAAGTTGGGAGCGGCAAACAAGAGATTATTTCTCATGACACGCTTCCAGCACCACGTCAAGATGCCTCATAACAACCGTCTCCTTTATAATGTTTGGCATAACTTTCTGACAGTCTGTGGAGGAAGGAAAGGCATCTGCGGCTTTTTGTGCCGTGTTCATGTCTTCCCAGTAATCAATGTCGATCCACTTACCATCAGAACT
>NHNK02000119.1 GCA_002173415.2 Marinomonas agarivorans | reverse complement strand
GGCTAGACCAACTGGCTACTGGCCATGTGTCAGTTAATTGCCAGTACAGTGTGCCCATGCACCGAGGTTTACAGCTGCGCCAAAATTCAAGTGCCGTTTTCATGGCAAGGCCTTGACTCACTTGGCTTAATTAGAACATGTGTTCAAATGTGTCTGGGAAGCGAAAGTAGCGAGCTAGTGTTTCAACAATACGGCCGTTGCCACCTGTAGTGCGCTGATGGGCTTCCATAACTTCTGACGAAATATTTCGCTCAGCTTCTGTGGTAAACGAGGTAATCGTGCGCATGGATGGAAAGGACTGAAAACCA
>NHNK02000118.1 GCA_002173415.2 Marinomonas agarivorans | reverse complement strand
CGCCTAATATTTTTACTACTGTTTGATATACCAACAATCACCACAGTAACCCCAGCATTGTGACTTGCTAGGTTTTTCCATCTAAAAGAGGTGTATGCAAAATCGATTTCAGGTCCAGAATTGAAAATTAACGGCCATAGAGACGGGACTTGAGAGCCTTGGCAAATGGAGTTAGTTGATACAAACGCTGTGGTGGCGTTTGTTTTAGTCCCATAATAGGCTGCCTTCATGAACCAGCCCGCCACATAATCAAGAGATTTCCAAGTTTTGGATCGATGACCAAATATTGCACTTAAATCTGCTTTTCT
>NHNK02000012.1:13580-109402 GCA_002173415.2 Marinomonas agarivorans | reverse complement strand
CTTTTGCCCACTATTTTAGACAATTTGTAAGACCATTATGGCTGAAAATAGTTTTGCCACTGGAAAGATCTAAAAATCGTGTGGCGTTTCTTGCTTGAAACGCCATTATTCAGGGAGGACTTAGTAAGGTGAGCTCGAACTGGGTTGAGATCAACATAAGCCATGCATGCAATCAAAGCAGATTCATTTAATAGTGCCTGTGACTTGAATCGTCCTTCCCAAAATCGCCCAGTGCATTCGTCTTCTTGATTGGCCATTCTGGCAATGGGTTCATTTAGTTCTCGCATAAACCAGCTAATGTCCATTAGGCGTTGACGATAGGTTTCAGCCGATGCTTTTACAAACGCCATGGCATGCTTTGGTAATGTTTCGCCATTGATAAATTGTTGAGTAAAAACGGTGCCTTGATGAATACGATGCCAGCGTTCAAGTACTTCTTCCATCGACCAGTTCAGTGCTTGACTCTGATTGATATGTAACACCACATGAAGGTGATTGCTCATCACAGCGTAAGCACAGACATTGATCGAAAATACACTTGCTAGAAAAAGCAGTCGATCTTCAATCCAGCCACGACGGTGTTCGAAGTTTTTGCCTGTAAGATCGTCTTCACCACAGAGAAAAGCACGACGTACACAGCGTGAAACACAGTGATAGTAAGGAGTATCAGCCAAGCTGATTTGTTGGCACCTTGGAGTCGGCATAAATGGTTCCTCTTTCCTTGAGAAATAAATTAACTTTGAAAATCAAATAATACTGTTTATTTATACAGTATTATTTTGTCGTGTCAACTTTAAGATGGATGTCTTCATAAAAATAAGAGTGGGTGTCTTTGTTGTTATTGTTGTCGTAAAAAGAAGGTTATGACCAAACGTTCTCTACGACTTCATAATGATTAACGAAAGTGTCTGGTTCCAGCTTATATTTTTCATCTTCAGGATAAAGCTTTGCTTTACTAATATTTTTCCCTGAAAAAGCTTTGATAACTTCAAGGTTTGACCAATAAGTAATTAAGGTGACCTCAGCTTTAGAATCCAGGTCACGTACTAATACTTGAGCACCTCTAAAACCAGGGGTGGAAGATGTTTCTTTAACGCCTGTTTCATCTAGATAGTTAAGAAATCCGTCTTTTTCTGCTAAAGGCAAACGTGCTTTCCATTCTCTTGCGATCATTTACGTCTCCACTCCTGTTTTTTTAACTAATACAATAATTCAAGCATAACATAGAACAATACGTTTAGAATGGGTGTCCTTGCTAATGTTGCACTAACTTCATTGGCTGAAATGAAATTCCATCTTTCGTTCCAATTGCATCGGATTCTACAAATCCAAACCGTTTATATATAGGTATTGCATAGACTGAGGATCTCAATGTGAAAGAAGTGGCTGCGACGCTACTTTTGGCATGATTCCATAGTAGGCGTGAGATTCCATTGCCTTGGTATTGCTCTGATACAAATAGATGATAAATATGGTTAGGTTTTTTCAGTGAGATATAGCCAGCTATGTCACTATCCTGTTCGTAAATGAAATTAATATACTCTTTACTAGCTAATCTCTTTACGAATGCATCGGAGGTTAACGTATCAGTCAGCCACTGAGGCAGCTCATCTGTTGAGTGATCAAGGTAGAAATGAGCCAGCGACTTAACCAAGTCAGATAGTTTTTCTGCATCTTCTTTTGTGGCTCGACGAATACTCATATTTGCCCCTTGAAATGTTCTAACAGATTAATGGTATGCGGTTACACAACTATTTATCGATGTTAAAAAAATTTTCTATTTTCTGCGAGTGCAAAGTGATCATTTTCAAAGTACAACACCACTTATCTAAGATAAATGGTGTTGAGGTTATTTGTTACTGCTTCCAGTTGTTTTCAGGAAAGGGATAGTTAGTCCAAGCGTTGGCCTGACTCGATGTCAAAAGCAACAGCTTTGGAAGTATCGAACATGACTTCGCAAGTTGCACCTACGACCATGTTGTAAGAAGGGTGGCAACGGCAGTTGACTTCATTATTGCCAATACGTGTGATCATCATGGTATCAGCCCCCATTGGTTCAACCACGTCTACGTTTACGTGGCTATTAACGGTAAATTCGAGTCCTGCTTTGTGAGGCTGAGGCTCGGTTATCATTTCTGGCCGTAGCCCTAATAACACCTCTTTGCCTATATGACTTTGTAGTGATTCTGCGTTCGGGAAAGGCAATCGAGTGGGTGTCTCTATAGTGTTTATAGTGGTGGGTGTCTCTATAGTGTTTGTTGTGAGCTCGAGCATGATTGTGTTGCCGCTTTCTATAACCTTTGCTGGGATAAAGTTCATGGCTGGTGAGCCCATAAAACCAGCAACAAATAAGTTGGCAGGGTTATCGTAAATTTCTTGCGGGGTGCCGAGTTGTTGCACTTCTCCATCCTTCATAACGGCAATACGGTCCGCTAGTGTCATGGCTTCAATTTGATCATGAGTAACATAGACGATGGTGGTTTTGAGTTTTTGATGCAGTTTTTTGATCTCGGTACGCATTTCAACGCGTAATTTTGCGTCAAGATTGGAGAGAGGTTCATCGAATAAATACAATTGTGGACGACGCGCCAGTGCGCGACCCATGGCAACACGCTGCCTTTGACCACCAGAGAGTTGGGAAGGCTTGCGGTTCAGCAAATGACTGATTTGTAATAACTCCGCAACTCGTTGCACTTCCTGTTCTCGCTCGGTTTTAGGGACTTTGCGCATTTCCAATCCAAAAGCGATATTTTCGGCAACTGTCATATTGGGATACAGTGCATAAGATTGAAATACCATAGCGATATCGCGGTCTTTTGGGCTACTAAAGGTAACATCCTGATCATCAATTAAAATGCGACCTTCAGTAACGTCCTCCAAACCAGCAATAGCATTCATCAATGTGGATTTGCCGCAGCCCGATGGACCAACCAGAATTAAAAACTCACCTGCTTCAATGGCAATATCAATGCCTTTTAGTACGCTGGTATTACCATAGCGCTTTTTAACGTTATCAATGACTAAACTTGCCATAATCGTGCTCCAAAAATGTGTTGCTGTTAACTGCATTTAATAAGGCTTCTTCAGCGCTGCGATGATGTCGTCAGGCAGTTAACTCGTAAAAAACATAAAATGTATTATTACCCTTTCACTGCGCCAGCGGTTAAGCCACGAACAAAGTATTTGCCTGCGAGAACGTAGACGATGAGTGTGGGTAGAGCGGCCATAATCGCAGCGGCCATATCGACGTTGTATTCCTTGCCACCAAAACTGGTATTCACTAGATTGTTTAGTGCGACTGTGACAGGTTGAGTGTCAAAACCGGAAAAGGCCACGCCAAACAGGAAGTCATTCCAAATTTGGGTAAACTGCCAAATGATGGTCACCACGATGATTGGCGTGGAAAGAGGTAAAATAATACGGCGAAAAATCGTGAAAAAGCCTGCGCCATCAAGTCGTGCAGCTTTTACCAATTCGCTAGGTATCGCTTGGTAGAAATTGCGAAAAAATAAGGTAGTAAAAGCAATGCCATATACGACGTGCACGAACACTAAACCGCTTGTGGTATTGGCAATGCCAAGCCAACCGAGTGTACGTGCCATGGGGAGTAGAATAACTTGAAAGGGAATAAAGCAGCCGATTAATAGTGCTGCAAAAAAGATCTCGCTACCACGAAATTTCCACATAGAAAGCACGTAGCCATTTAATGCACCTAATACAGTGGAAATAATGACGGCAGGGACAACAATCTGAAACGAATTAGTGAAAAAAGGCGCAATACCATCACAGGTGCTACCAGTACAAGCCGATGACCATGCTTTACCCCATGCTGAGAAATCGAGTGTGCTGGGTAATGAAAGTAAGGTACCAGTGCGAATTTCTTCGACATCTTTTAATGACGTAATCAACATGATGGCGAACGGGAGTAAGTAAAGCGCGGCAACACTTAACAATACTGTATACAAAGCAATGCGTAGTGAAGTGGCCACCATGCTTTTTTGTGGGCGAGTGGACAAGGATACATTAGTCATGACGTTGTCCTCTTAGTTCGGAATACAAATAAGGGATCAAAATGGCCAATACACAGCCTAACATTACGATGGCGGAGGCCGAGCCAAGGCCAATTTGGCTACGGGTAAAGGTGTGAGCATACATAAAATTGGCAGGCAAATCGGATGAGTAGCCAGGGCCGCCATTGGTGAGCGCTGCTACCAAATCGAAGCTTTTAATGGCAATGTGAGCCAATATAACAAGGGCGCTAAAAAAAACCGGTTTTAGTGATGGCAAAACGATACGGCGGTAGGTGGTAAAGGTGCCGGCGCCATCTAATTGAGCCGCTTTAATTAGATCACCATCCACACCACGTAATCCCGCTAAAAAAAGTGCCATGATAAAGCCTGAGGCTTGCCAAACCGCAGCAATAACAAGGCAATAGACTACTTTGTCAGGATTGACTAACCAGTCAAAAGTAAATTGCTCGAAACCCAAGTCGATCATCATTTTTTCCAGACCGTTGGTTGGGTTTAATAACCACTTCCAAGCGGTGCCTGTCACAATAAACGAGATAGCCATCGGGTAAAGGTAGATGGTGCGAATGGCGCCTTCATTGCGAATTTTCTGATCGAGGAAAATGGCCAGTATCACACCCAAACATAGGCAGATACCGATGAAAAGGCCGCCAAATAAACCGAGGTTAGCTAAGGCAACCAGCCAGCGGTCATTGTTGAATAAACGTTCGTATTGGCTAAGGCCTACGAAGTCATAAGACGGTAGCATGCGAGAGTTGGTGAGCGATAATACGCCAGTCCAAATCATATAGCCGTACATGCACACCAGTGTGACCACCACAGTGGGCGCCATCACCAGTTTAGGCAGCCAGTCTGCCAAGGTAAAACGGGGGGCGTTTTTTGTGATCATAATAAAATGCTTCATTAAAAAGGTGAATCAGCAAGGTGTTGGCAGCCGTAACTGCCAACACATGAGATGCCTACAGGCTAGATTTTACCGCCCGAGCGAGAACGTCAACGGCTTTCTCTGGTGTCATAGAAGGCGAGTTGAAGAAGTTAGTTACCACATCATAAATCGCCCCTTGTGCCATAGCTGGGGTAGACATGCCATGTGCCATACTTGGCAACAAAGTGTTGGCAGCCGAAGTGGCGACGAAAGCATCCATAGATGAGTGGGCACACGAGTCAAACTTGTCACGAGGCATGTTTAAACGTGCGGGAATAGAGCCTTTGTTTAAGTTAAAGGTCTCTTGAAACTCTGGTTCTAGGATTAAGCGTGCTAAGTCTTTTTGAGCGGCTTGATTGTCTTTGTTTTTAATTTTAAACATGGCAATACTGTCGATGTTGAAGGTGTAAGTATCGTGCGTACCCGGTGCTGGGCTGCATAAGTAGTCAACTCCAGCGCGTTTATTGGCAGCGGTAAACTCACCTTTGGCCCAGTCGCCCATAATTTGCATGGCGGCTTCACCATTGATCACCATAGAGGTTGCGATATTCCAATCACGGCCAGAGAATCCCGCATCAACGTAATCGCGTACAGCTCTGAAAGTACGGAACACATCAATCATGTCCTCGCTGCGCAATGTTTTATCAGATAAATCAACAAAGGCACTGTTATAAAAGTTTGCGCCTTTTTCTAGGGCAATTGCCTCAAACAAGGTTGCGTCTTGCCAAGCCTGACCGCCATGGGCTAATGGAGTAAAACCAGCCGCTTTAATTTTTTCTGCTTCAACAAGAAATTGCTTCCAAGACGTTGGAATGGTAGCACCTGCTTTACGGAAAATTTCAGGGTTAGACCACATCCAGTTAACGCGATGTACATTCACTGGAGCGGCAACATAATGGCCGTCGTGTTTCATGGTGTCACTAACAACTGTTGGAAGTACTTGATCCCATTGGCCTGCCTTTGCGACATCATCAAGATTGGTGAGAAAACCAAGATCGCCCCATTCTTGAATGGTCGGTCCTTTAATTTGGGCACCGGCTGGTGGGTTACCAGAAATAGCACGTGATTTAAGTACTGTCATGGCTGACTCACCAGCGCCGCCAGCAACAGCGAAGTCTTTCCATGTGTGTCCTTCTTTTTTCATTAAATCTTTTAGAACATTGATGGAAGCGGCTTCACCACCAGAGGTCCACCAGTGAAGCACTTCTACCTGACCGGCAGAGGAAGTGTTGGCTGCGCCGATAGTTAGAGCGGCAGCGGTTAACGCGGATGCAAATTTTTTCATTATCATAGCCCTTTGTTATTTTTATAGTTGTCAGTCTGCTATCAGCATGACAGAGAAAGAGACTTTTAAATAGTTTGTCATATCACCCTTAGAGTACTTACTCATCACAGGGCGATCATTCGAATCTAACAAAGATAAAATACAAAGACGGTAATATAGAGCAACCTAATGTAACAAAGTCTTGCAAAGCGGGAATAGCTGATAAGTCGTTATTTGGGCAAACCTGTTAGGTAATATTTGGTTAATTTGTGTTACACATGTTGTGTGATGCTCTTTTTTCTTATATCTGTAAATATCGTTAAAGCATATGTAAATATCGCTAAGGTATATGTAACTACTTAGCTATATTGATGAATTATACGGGAACGGTATGAAAGTAAGACAAATTAATGTGTTCGCTATAGGGATGTTAGTTTCAACATGGGTGCTAGCCAATGCTGGCACCAAGGTCGGTTCACTATCAACCAATAACGACAATTTTCTCACTAACCTTCAAACTGTTACAAAAACGAATTTCAAGAATATTGCTAATTTAGGCATTCCATCTGCGCAATCAAGCTTTCCTGGTTATAGCTCAAATAAAATCAATGATGGTGTCCTGACTACCACAGTAGGCCCAAGCTACAGTTGGACCAATGGACATTTTTATACAGCAAATGGACGTTTACCTCAGTGGGTTCAACTCTCTTATGCCGAAAAACGTATGTTTGCCAAAGTGGTGATTTATACCAGTAGCGGTTACGAAATGAAGGATTACGATATTCAAGTGCGAAATGGAAAGAATTGGATTACTGTGGTTGAGCAGCGCGGGAATACCAATGTAAAGCGCATTCATACATTTACACCTGTTAGTGGCACGGTATTAAGAATTCTGGCGCTTCGTGGACCAGATAGACAAAAAGTCTACGCTCGATTGAACGAGGTTGAAGTGTTTGAGGTCGCAGAAAATTTGGCGTTATCTGCTATTGTAACAGCACAGTCTTCGTTTTCTGGTTATAGCCCTACTCGTGTTAATGACGGTAGTACCAATACAAAAGTTGGTCCGAGTTATAGTTGGTCAAATGAACATAAATATACAAAAGATGGCCATTTATCACAGTGGCTGCAATTGGATTTTGGAAAGTCGAAAACGCTGTCTAAAGTTGTGCTCTATACTAGCTTAGGCTATGAAATAAAGGACTATGATATACAAGTTTGGACGGACAATCGTTGGGTAAAAGTTGTACAGCAAAGAGGCAATACAAGTGTTTCTCGCGCACACACCTTTGCTCCAATAATAGGTTCAAAGTTACGTGTTATTGGCCATCGTGGCCCAGATAATCAAAATGAATACGTTCGTATTAATGAGCTTGAAGTGTATTAATACTGCTTCAAGCTGAAATCAAAATGACAGAGAGTGGCGACTACTCTCAACGACGACCACTCTCTTTCTCTTTATATACAATTCTAGTCTCGTATTTGCTTCACGGTATTAATGTCAGCAAGAGCTTTAAAGTGAGCAACTTGTTCATACCGTCTTATCAAAACAGTGGGTGTCCTGATAATTATTAGTGGGTGTCCCAGTAATTATTAATAATCAAAAGGAGAGATAAAATGATGGGTGTCCTGATAAATTATAAAATTTTAAGGGGTGTCAATTGTGTGGGTTAGCATTAAGGCCAATTGTTGGCTGATGTGTTGAGCCGCCATGCGAGTTGCTTCTTTGACTGTGTCTGGCAATTTTTGTCGGTTTTGGTCGAGTTGATGCTCAAACGCGCAGAGGGTTAAAGCGGCAACCACTTTTCCTTCTGGTTGGCCTATTAATGTTGCGTATTCGTAAATATTGGGCGAAAGGTGGCTGTTAGCCTGTTGATAGCCTTGATGTTTGATGATGTCTAGTTGGTCATACAGTGTTTGCTTTTGTGTGTCATGATAAGCAGAAAATAAGGTGTCTCGCTGTAAGATAAGTTCTCTGACCTCAGAATTGCTGTTTGCTAGCAGCAATAAACCGGCATTGGCTTGTAGCGTTGAGAAAATACTGCCTTCGGCTATGTTGAGCGAAAGAGGTGAAGGGCTCTTGCTGTGAATTAAAACCATAGTTTTACTTTGTTGTAATACGCTCAAATAGCATGAAAGGCCTGTCTGCGCGGCCAAGTCATCCATAATAGGAATAGCGCATTGGCGTATTTGATCAGCAGGAGAAATGGAACGAGACAAATTATACAGTTTTAATGATAAGTAATAGCGGCCTGACAACGGGTTGCGGTTTAGGTAATTATTCTGCTCTAAATTCACTAATATTCGATAAATTTCATTCGTGCTACGCCCAACCCCTTGGGCAATTTCAGCTTGAGTTTTGGGGCTAGGGTTGTCTGCCAGAAACTCAAAAATTTCAAACGCTTTATCCAAAGCTGGAACCGCATACTTTGTTTTTTGCATCAGTGACATGTTTTAAGCCTCTGTAGAGTAGTTTTTATATTTAAAAATGAAAAAAAATTTTTAAGACTTAGTCGCAAAAATTAAGGCGTCAAAATATTTACATATAAATATTGAATTTATCAGTAAAAAAACACTTGTCAAGTATGGAAAACACGGCAATATTGATAATCAGACCATATAAAAATAAGGAGGGCATAAAATGATACTGACAGACCAACAAGTAAAAGACTTCCATCGAGACGGTTATGTGATTGCCAAAGGGTTTTATAACACCGAGGAAATCAAAAAATTGCAAGATATGGCGTTTAATGACGACTCGTTATACAGCCGAGCATGGGATAAGAAAGACGCCTCTGGCACGGTGAGCAAAGTCTGCTTATGGCAGGATTTGGGGAATGATTTTTACAGTATGTTTTCGCGTGGGCGACGGTTAGCCGACTCGGTGGAGAAAATTTTAGAGGAACCTGTATTCCACACGACAACTAAAATTATGATGAAAGAGCCATTTGTGGGCGGCGCTTGGGAGTGGCATCAAGATTACGGTTATTGGGCAACAGACAACTATCATTTATACCCGAGAATTGTCAGTTGCATGATAGCGATTAACCAAGCGACACAAGAGAATGGGTGTCTTGAAGTATTAAAAGGCTCGCATCATATTGGCCGTATTAACCACAATACCACGGGCGATCAAAAAGGTGCTGATGCAGAATTTGTTGAAGCGGCAATAGCACGACATGAACTGGTAAAAGTGGAATTAGAACCAGGCGACACCTTATTTTTTCATTGTAACTTATTACATAAATCCAACCAAAACCGTTCTAGCGAACCTAGATGGGCCATGATTCCTGCTTATTGCGCAGAAAGTGCCAAACCGTTTAAAGACAATCCTTTGAGCTATTCCCCATTAGAGAAGGTGGAAGATGATGCGATTTTAAACTGGGCCAGTTAATAAAACGATTGTTGGTCATAACACCACCGTAGTAGCAGAATGCTTTTGTGGTAACAGGATGTACGTATGACACCGAGTTGCCCTGACCGTAAAAAGTTAGGGCTTTTTTCTTTAAACGAACTGAAAGAAGACCAGAAAAGGCCCAAAAAAGTTTTGAGAAGAACTCTCAGAAAAGCCCAGACATACTGATCTTAATGACCTTGTTGATACTTGCTTCGAATGGCAAATAACGCAATTGCAACACCAATATACAATATGGCAGCGACGATAAAACCAATAGCATAATCCCACCAAATAATGAGTAACGCACCAGCGCTAACACCAACAAGATTTCCCAGTTTTATAAAACGTTGGGCACGTCCGATTAAAGTGCCATGTTGATACTCTTCGGTGAAGGTAATCATTAAGGCTTGAAGCATAGGCAAAAGTGCCCCGAGACATAACCCCCAAATAAATCGAACGAGTAATAAAAGCAGCAAATTTGTCTGTATATGCAATAGATAGCAAGCCGATGCTGCCATAGCAATACCAGCCAAAACTAGGGGCTTGTTAACATGGGTGAAATGCTCAAAACGTTTTCCCCAAATAGGGGCGCTGAGCATCATGCCAACGCCTGCGGCGCTAAAAAGTAGTCCGATAATGAAAGGCGATGCAGTTAAATACTGTTCTGCATACAGCGCAAAGAAAGAGCTAGGCAATGCTTTTGCGGCTTGCAGCAAGAAGATAGTAAGTAACCCTAGGCCAATTAAGCCTGTTATTTTTTTTGTAACCTTGCGTGAACTATGCTGATTTTGTTGAGAAGGAGGTTTTGGAGTACTTGCTTGCAAGCCGATAGACAGTGCGAGTGTGATTGCAAAACATATAGCAGAAGCAAGGGCAAATACAGTGACAAAATTGAGCCATTGAATCAATACTCCTCCCACAAAAGGCCCAAGAATGGCGCCTGCCGCCGTTGCTGATGTAAGGTTGCCAATGACGACAGAGCGTTTGATGGTAGGGGTAATGTGGTTTGCAAAACACAATATTGCGGTAATGACACCAGCTAAAGCGCCTTGTAAGAGCCTTAATGCCAATACGTGCCAGAGTTCGCTGGCGAAGTAGAGCAGACCTTGAGTTACACTTAATCCCAAGGTAGCCCGTAAGACCATTTTTTTATGGCCATACCGATCACCCAATATTCCCCAGTAAGGGGCTACTAGGCTCGAAATAAGTAGAGGGGCACTATAAATTAACGCACTCCAAAGTGTAATTTGACCGTTATTAGGGGACAGTTGGTTAAGAAATAATGGCCAAAATGGTTCGCTCATCTCCATTGCTGCGATCGATAGAAACTGGCAACACCATAATAAACTAATTTGTTTTTTCCAATGTTGCATTTAAAGAAAAACACCTTCCGTGAGAGGGTTTGCAATCTCTTGGCTACAACTATGCTCCGATTGGTTTTGTAAGCGCATCCGAATAAAAGCCGTTGCAGGCCAAGGTTGACGAAAAAATGCGTCCATTTCTTGTTCAAACAGCGGTTGACCGTATTTGCTAGCAAAGTTAGACAGGTGACTTTCCAATAAACTAGAAACAAGTAGCCATAGCGTTTCAGCGGTAAGGTCAAAGTACCCTTCTAGTAAGTGAATAAGCTCCCCAATGTGGCTTTGCAACACAGTATGAGAGAGGTTGACTCGAGCAGCGTCTTGGTCGTTAACCAAGATCGCAGATTCAGTAAATTTTACAGGCCATCCTTGTTGGGATAATCGCTCTGTATTGATACAGACGCCACCGACATCCCTATGAATAAAGGCACGGATGTCCCCCTTTTCGGTAAAAACGGCTAGCGTATTTTGTTGATGTGCTTCCAGCGCAATGCCGTACTCAAGATACAAATCAAGCACGGCGGTAAACAGGGTTGTTACGTAACGGGAAAACCATGTTATAGCATCACTTTGTTGTTCTACTCCTGCTAATTGCATTAACTCAATAAATAGAGGAACGTCAGAAAGCGGGCTGATATTAAAGAGCGCAGCCAGTACAACACCATGCTCATCGTCATTCAGCACCTTAGTTACATTGCGCCGAAAGAGAACGGATAAATAGCGGTCATTGTCTCGCTCTTGGGTGTCTTCGCAATCATGAGCATGGGTGTCTACGCAGGTATGTAGACCAACCTCGTCCCACTGGAAACGGAGTGCTTGAGCGATGTCTGGTCGTTGTAGCAAGATGTCTTGTAAAATGGCGCCTATTCGAGTGGCGTTATCAACCGATGGCGTTGACAAATTACGTATTGAACTGGTCATTTGCGCGGCGACAGGCAGTTTTATATAAGGTTGTGATGCGTTTAATTCAGGCGCCAGCGTACGGCAAGAAAGCGTTGCTAAAGTTGGAAATGTTGGCCCTTTTAATTTGATAAGGCCAAGGCGAATTTCCTCTGCAAATAATAGCGGTAAACGGTGAGAGTGTTGCCACGGATGCACAGGAATCGGCTGATAGTGATGGGACAAATCATGAGACCCATCAGTGGAATCACTAAAAAAGCATCGTTGCCACTCCTGATGCCAATCAGGATAGTGCATGGCAAACCAGTTTTGATAATCAAGGTCAGGGCTGAGGCTGGTGGTTTTCAAAAGTGATTCGTGTACGGCAATCAATATCAGCGGTACCGGCTGACCAAACTCAGGTGCATAATTCAGTACTTCTGACTCAGATAGCCCTAACTTGGTTTTGCTCCCTGGGTGGTAAGGGTGTCCAACAGCCGCCCATTGTTCAATGAGGATTGCACTATTCGCCGCGTCACTATTATTGGATCTGTTACTACAGCGGAGAGATTGTGCTCTAAATCGGCTCCATGCTAGTAGGTTACTCAATTGGTGCTGACGACATTGAGCCAGAATCATTTGGTCTTGCTGCTGACGAAAAGCAATGGTTAGAGCCTCGTTTTGCTGGCTGTTTTCCAGCTCATTCAGAATTCTGTGCCAAGGGTCGTTATCATGCTCAAACACATATTCTGTCAGAGTTAACATTTTAGAGAGAGCCGTTACTGGGTCTGTCACAATGTCATGCTGGCGCTTGTATTGATCGTCGTATTGGTTCGCGTATGGGTTGCCATCCTGCCAAATTAAGCGCTCATAGTTTTGCAAAGCGTCAAGGCTATTAAAGGTAGGTTGCTTTAACAGTAATTTGCCTTTGGCTGATGCCATGTATAAGTCGTGTTCATGGGAGTGCCAAGGAAACAAGTTTTCTCTCAGTACGCAGCGTAGCAAACGAAATAAGCCATTTAATCCAGCTTGTTGTTGAGAATGTTGTTCTCGTGTGTCAGTGGCAGTCGTCATACACATTCCTCCAAGTAATGAAAGATGGGGGCTGGATGACAAAGAAATTGTTGATGGGATATGTTCCAAGCATAGGCGCCTGCCATCGGCAGGATGAGCAAGTCTCCCACTGCAATGCGATTGACTTTTGTTTGTCGAGCTATGATGTCTTTTGGAGTGCACAACTGACCCGCAATAGTGACATGCGTGTCTTTCAAATGTTGCTCCAAGTGTTTCAAATGAGCGATATTGGCGTTTGGGCGGCTGAGACAAACAAATGGATGATCATGCCCCTGCGCGGCAGGTAAACGGAACTGATGTGTTCCGCCTCGGCAAATGGCAAAGTATTCGCCATGATTCTGTTTCAGGTCTAATACTTCCATCAAATAATAACCACAGAAAGCGGTTAAATAGCGTCCCATTTCAAAGCGGATGGTTAACTGTCGATACGCCGTAGCATTTGCCAGCTCCTGAATGCCTTTTGCAAAAACTGACCACTGATACTGTTTATCTGGGTCACGATAATTGATGCCAATCCCGCCACCTAGATTGATTATACGTAAATTAACGTTATGCCTAGTAGCAAGCTTGCTGGCGTGTTTTAGTAGATAATCCAACATGAACAAGTGACGATTCGCATCCAATTGATGGGATAGGGCATGAATGTGGAAGCCTTGTAAATCCACCCAAGGGCTGCTGTTAGCGATTTCAATGGCGTCTATGATTTGCGCCTCATCTATGCCAAATGCCGTTGGGCGGCCAGCCATTGTCAGAGTGGACTGCATGTTATTTGGCAGTATTGGGTTGAGCCGCAATAAAATGGGTTGGCTACTTTGATGATGTTCGGCAATGCGTATAACACGACGCAATTCAGTGATACTTTCAATATGCAAACAACTCACCTTGTATTGCATTGCCTGTTCAAGGTCGGAGTCCAGTTTTGCTGGTCCACCAAAAATACAAGGTTTGCCATGAAGATAAGGTTGTATCAGTTCTAACTCGCCAGCAGAAGCCACTTCAAGGCCATCTACAATCTTGGCTACCTGTGCCAGAATACGTTCATCTGGGTTGGCTTTTACGGCATAAAACAGTTCGACATTATCGGGTAAGTCTTGATGTATTTGCTGCACATGTTGGCGTAAAGCCGGTAAGTCATACAAGTAGGCTGCTAATGGCTCAGTGTTAGCATTTTGTAGGTCTGTCGCTGCCTGTTGAATAAAAGCGCTGATTTTCATGGCTGTGCTACTCCTTCGCTGATTCCTCGATTGAGTTCCTCATTGATTCCTTGGCTAAGCCCTTGATTGATTTGCGCGAACGGGCTGTTGAGGTAGACGTAACCAGCTTGACGATCTGGGTGCTTTTTGATGCGCACTAATAAGTTGGTTTTACTGGGAATCGCTTCCCCTGCAAGTAGTGCTTTGAGATGCTTTTGGGCCAATGTGTTATTTATCGTATTAAGGTAATAACCTTCAATCGTGTTATAAATAATGCGCCATAATTTTTGCTCCATGTCGGCACAATCTTGGGCAAGATAATTGACGGCTTCCGCAAGATTATTGATCAACAGGCAATAGCGAACTCGATTCCAACCTTGTTCGAAACGATAACGAACAGACGTTTGAGCGCGTTCATTTAGTGAAGATAGGCTTTCTTGAGGCCAAAGACTGTCAACAAGTTTTACCCCTTCAAAGTCCCGAATAATGACGCCTGAGGGTAGGTTGTTTTGCAAACAAATAACCGTGTTTTGTAGATGCGGTTCAAAAATGACACCATGCGCAAAAAAAGCATGCAGAATGGGAAAAACCAACGCTTTGGCGTAGTGATGTAACCAAGCTTCTTTGTCGGCAATCTCAATAACATTGCCTAAAGGGTTCCCATATTGAAATAAGGCGCCAGCCAAAACCGCTTGTTCATCTTGTTCAAGAACATGGTGGATGTTTTCACGGAAAATAGTGCCGAATCCTTCTTGAACCAAGGTGCTTTCAGAAGGGGTTAGGTTTGGTAGTTTTACTGTCAGAAAGCCCGGCTCACCAAGTAAACGAAATCCTTTATGCTGTCTGCGCAAATCTGGGTAAATCACACGCAAAATATCATGCAGCGCTATGGCACTTTCTAATTCGTAAATTGCATTTTTACGAACACAGTTTGTTATACGAACGTTAAGAGAGCCTTTGATAAACCAAGGTGAATCAGGATGGTATAAGGTTCGCACCGAAGCGGTTGCTGCGTACTCTCGTCCTATTGCGCCAAGGTAAGCGATAGTATTCGATGCTAGAGCGTTCTGAACAGCAGGTAAACTAAGAACATAACGCGCTTGAGCCGGATGTACTGGAATCAGGCTGTAAGTTCCATCTTCATCGCTTATGGGAGCAATGTCTGCGAGTAACTTTGCTGGCGTGAGTGGTGCAATCGTCTCGCAACGCAACACATTGGCAGGGACTTTAAACCAGTGTAAGCAGAATGTACTGCGGTATTCTGGTGCATAACCCGCTTCGTTTTCATTATGTTGCCATTGGCGGCTTTTGGGTGTTGGATGGAATGGGTGTCCAAATAATAGGGATTGTTCGGAAAATAAATAAAGGTCTTGTTGCTTTGATAACTGAGCCTCATTCAATGAGGCGTGCGATAGAATCTGGGCGATATTTTTCTGGCTTAAACCGATTTGCTGAATGAACTCCATATTGAATGGCATATGTTCGCCACGACATAAATCTGACACTAACCATGTGGCAAGGTGGGTCGCATTCACTGTTTTCCATGCAGCGCCTTCTCCTGCTGTGGCGCGCCCAAGAATAGGGTAGGCATAACGATAATTACCCAAGAGAGTGGGGCGACTGACAGAGATAACCACTTGTTTTTGAGTGTGTACAAGATCGAGTAATAAATAGTGTCGTCCATGCATACGCTGACACCAGCCTAAAGGCAGGGTGTTTAGTACATTAGGCGGAATCTTTTTATGCAATGTGCCCTTAGGAGTGGCGACTTCTCGAAGATAGCAATTGAGTAAGGTGCGAATCGTGCTTTCTTCTGCCATGTTATTCGCTCGTTGTTGAGCGATAACCCGTTTGTCTTGTTCTGTTAATGGCGTTGCGATGCTCATTATGCCTCCTGCATGGTTTCGTCTGCGGCAAACTGTATGGCTAATTCTTCCATGAGGTCATTCATGACCGCACTCAGTATCCGCTGAGAAGGGCCCGTGCCACGAAAAATGCTTAAATAATCTCGATTTGAGTGATCCTGTTGGTGTTGCTGACCTGCCTTGCATAATGGTTCGTAATGTACGGTACAACCTTCTCTTTCGATTTCACGACTTTCTGGAACGTATTCAATGCGGCCACTGCGATCTGCAATCTGGCAATAAATTTGTGCACTATCGGATTCACTGGGCGCCAAAGGCATGGGTAGACCAAGATACAAGTCAATAACGGCAGCAAAAAGGTTGAATTGTAGGGCTTGCGATAATAGAAAATCGGACTGATCGCCAATATTACGATAATTGATTTCAATCAGACGTGGGCCATGATCTGTCATGATAAATTCTGTATGGCAACTGCCAAAGCCAACACCAATTGCTTTTAGTTGTTCGAGTAATGGTTTTACAGCGTCGGTAGGCAATGTCCGATTGAATGTCTGACCCAGCTCAATAAAACTAGGTGGTTTTGAGAGAAAGGTTTCAAAACTTCCTAATATCTGGATGTCTTGACCGTCTCCTAGGGTTTCTAAAGTAAATAAGGGGCCAGAAATAAACTCTTCTAATAAAAACGTTTGGGTAGGATTTTGTTGCCAAAACTGGGCAGAATACTGCTGTAATTCTTCGGTACTGCTCAAGAGGCTAACATGTTCACTTGCCACGCCTTCAACGGGTTTGGCGATGCAAGGGAAACGAATACTTGGGTCAGCTAAGTCATCAACCTCTAAAATAGGTTTAAACCAAAGTGTGTCTAAAGCTGCTGACTTGAGTGCTCTGCGCATTGCCAGCTTGTTTTTCGCTTTAAAGCAAGCCTGCCAATCTTTTCTGGGCAGTTGATAATACTCGGCCACCATAGCGGTAGAAGTCTGCAAATGATCACTATTAGAAAAAACAGCGGCAGGTGTAATTTGATGCTGATTCAAGGTATTCAAAACAGCAATGGGATTAAAAACATCAATGGCGAGTAGCTCATTTGATTGCAGTATTCCCTGATCTATAAGGTATTGGTGGCGCTCAGGTTGATCCGTCACAATGAGTAGTGGCAGAGCTCGTTGTCGTAACTCAGGAATAAATCCTTGGGTAATGGACTTCGTAGGCACATGAGCCACAATGATGAAATGCTTTTCCAATGTCATCTCCTATTTTTTCTATTTTTTGTTGCAAACAATTATCATTTACAAATAGAATGACGTACATCGAATGGATTACCCAACCTAGGACGTTAAAAATTGAGCAATTTTTCTTGTGACTTATCGATACTCCAAGATGAAGTAGATAATTTTGTTATCTGTACCGAGGGATCGGAGCAACAAAGATGCAAAGAAGCGATAAGTGACCTCTACTGTATCTACCGCAAAGATCTGTTGTTGCATTTACAGATGCTAGTGCGAGACATAAATATTGCAGAAGAGTTGTTGCACGACACTTTTATGCGCGTTTTTACAATGTCCTCTATTCGCGCTATCAAAAAACCTCGTCCTTTCTTAATGAAAGTTGCCCATAATTTGGCGCTTGATTACCTGCGTCAGAAAAAAAGTAAACCGACTGAAAATATCGGTGAAAGAGAAGTCGAGTTGGATTTTATTGTTGAAGAGCCAGAGTATGTGGACCAGTTGATAAAAGCACACCGTTTACGGTATTTGCGCCAAGCAATTACCAATTTACCGCCCCGAGCGAAAGAAGCCTTACTGTTATCGAAATATCGCGAAATGACGTTAAAGCAAGTGGCTCAAGAAATGAGAATTTCCCAGACTATGGTTGAAAAACATCTAAAAACAGCACTCGAAAAATGCCGTGAAGCAATGTGCTCAAAGCCACATTAGTTGAAGTATGACAATGATAAAAAATGTCAGCTTATCTTGATGAACTTATTTTGAACTGGATAAGGAAGGCTAATCAGATTCTTTATCTATTAAAAATCGCTTGTTTGCCAAGTGATTAGTATGAATGAAAGGAAGGTTTTATGACGTATTTAATGGTAGTAAGACAAGCTCAAAAAATACTGCTTTTGTCACTGTGCTTATTGTTTTCAATAAATGGTTTTGCTCGAATCATTGTCGACCAAGGAGATGGGCTCACTATTGAGGGGCAGCCGAAACGCGTTGTTGTGCTTGAATACTCATTTTTAGACGCAGCCGTATTGGTTGGCATCAATCCTATTGGTATTGCTGATGATAAGAAACCAGAGCGCATTCTCCCAAAAATAAAGGCGCTTTTAAGTGATTACACCTCTGTAGGTTTGCGTGGACAGCCTGACTTAGAAACCATCGCCAGTCTAAAACCAGACCTTATTATTGCGGATTCTTATCGTCATGAAGCGATTTACGATGAGTTAAAAAATATTGCGCCAACCTTATTGCTGCGAAGCTATGGTGCAGAATATTCACAACTGTTAGATGATGCCAGAGTGATTGGTGCAGCGTTAGGCAAACCAGCAGAGATGGCTCAAGCTTTAGAGCAACATAATCAGTATATGGCTGATTTTACACAACGGATGAAAAACGCATCTGGTAATATTCCAGAGCAATCTATTTTGTTTGCAGTAACAAACCATCGGGTCATGACTATGCATGGCAGCAAAGCCTTTGCGAGCGGTGTTATACGTCGGCTTGGCTTACAGTACATTGCCCCCGTAAACGATGAACGAGCCTATATTCAAGTTGGGCTTGAGCAATTATTAGACATGAATCCCGCATGGATGATCATTGGTGACTACAGTGCGGATGAGGGTGGATCAGATATTCTTAACCGTTGGCGTCAGCATCCACTCTGGCAACGCTTACATGCGGTAAAAGCAGGCCATCATGTTGCAGTTGATCCAAAAGCTTGGTCATTAGCTCGAGGTGTGTTTGGGGCTGAGCGTATTGCTGACGATCTCAGTAAAGCATTATTACTCTAATGATTACTCGTCATTACCTTGTAAGTTTTCCTCTCGTCAGTGTATGGCTGGTTCTAGGGTTCGCCTGCGCCACAGTTGGAGGATCAACATTTGATTTGCGTTTTAGTCAGCTAGCAGAAGCGCTAATCAGCCTATGGCGACCACATGCAGATGTAGATCTCGGCAGTCAACTAATAATCAGTATCCGATTACCTCGAGTGTTAATCGCTGCTGGTGTCGGCGCAGCCTTAGCAATGGCAGGAGCACTCATGCAAGGCTTGACGCGTAATCCGTTAGCATCACCAGCATTATTTGGCATTAACGCAGGCGCTGCTTGCGTGTTGGTAATGACACAAACTGGCATGCTGCTTTTTTTGAGTGAATTACCATCAATCATTAGCACAATGATAGGGGCAGCTCTTTCAGGTGTTGTGGTGTTAACACTAGGTGGTGGTTTACATGGGCGGCTACATCCAACGCGAATGGTTTTGGTTGGTGTTGCCCTTGGTGCGCTATTGCTTGCCTTAACGCGTGCTTTACTGATTTTGGATGAACAATCACAGCTTATTTTATCTTGGTTAGCTGGGTCATTGATGGATACCGGATGGGATCACTGGCACCAGCTTTGGCCCTGGTTGTTACTGGGCTCCTTGATGGCATTTTATTTTAGCCAGAAACTGAATGTACTGGCGCTGGGTGATGAAATGGCTATTGGGCTTGGTGTTTCGGCAATTAATACACGCCTTTGGGCTTCACTTGTTGTAATTGTTCTGACGGCCAGTAGCGTTGCAGTGACAGGCCCTATCGCCTTTGTTGGATTATTGGTTCCACACTTAGCTCGGTATGTTGTTGGGCATGATTACCGCATACTGATGCCATTTTGCGCCTTGTTAGGCGCGGGCTTGCTAAGTTGGGCAGATTTACTATCGCGCTATTTGGCTTTCCCATCAGAAACACCAATTGGCCTAGTTACCGCATTGATAGGTGGTCCGTGTTTTATCTGGCTTGCAAACCGCCGCAAGGAGTATGCATTGTGATGAAAGCTAGCGTGGCTAGGCAAAATAGAGCGACTAGACAAGCAATATTAACCAGACAAACTATGATGTTGTCACTTGTGCTCCCCATTTTGCTTTGTTTAAGCGCATTCGCTTCTCTGTATATGGGAAGTCTGAGTTTTTCAGACGCTTTGGCTTTAGACTTTATTATCAGTGATTTACGCTTAGCTCGAATCGTAATTGCCCTGTTAGCTGGGGCAGCCTTAGGTTTGTCGGGGTGTTTGATTCAAGGAGTCATTCGAAACCCTCTGGCGGCGCCTGATTTGATGGGGGTAAGTGCTGGTGCAAGCGTGGCAGCAACGGTTCTGTTTTTACTGTTTCCAGCTTTGTCTTTAGGGTGGCTTATTCCAGTAGCCATATTCGGTGCGTTAGCGACGCTTGGTTTATTACTTTTGTTGCTCAGGCACAGTAATCTTGGGCCAACTCAACTGGTGCTTACCGGCATTGCTCTGAGTATTTGGCTTACGGCATTCACAGACTGGTTGCTGGTAAGTCACCCTCAACAGACTAATGCTGCTTTGGTGTGGCTCACAGGCAGTTTGTGGGGGAGAGGTTGGAATCAAGTTTGGGTGTTACTACCTTGGTTTTTAGTATTTTTGCCTTGTAGTCTTATGATGGCGTTTAAGTTGGATTTGCTCGTGTTAGGTGATGAAACCGCACAAAGTCTTGGCGTGGATGTTGTGAAAACACGAAGATGGATTTTGTTTTTGGCCGTTGTACTGGCTGCGGTGAGTGTTGCTGTATGCGGTACCTTGAGCTTTGTCGGCTTAATTGCTCCCCATCTTGCTCGCCTTTTAGTCGGAGGTGATCACCTAAGAACACTACCAGCAGCCGCAATGATAGGTGCGCTTTTAGTGCTTATCGCGGACCTTTTTGCGCGTACACTTTTCGCACCATTAGAGTTACCTGCCGGTATTTTTACTGCCTTAATTGGTGCACCTTATTTTCTGTTTCTATTAACTCGCTACCGAGGTTGGTAATGGCTCATCTGGACGTTAAAAATTTGTCGTTTCGTTACCCTGAAAAAAACATCCTGACCGATCTGAGCTTGCATATCGCACAGGGTAAAATTACTGCTTTAATCGGGCCGAATGGGTGCGGTAAATCCACTTTACTCAAGTGTATGGCGCGAGTTTTAATGCCACAGCAAGGAGAGATTTTACTACAAGGAGAGAATATTCATCAGCAAAACACACGGCAATTATCACGAAAAATAGCATTGTTGCCTCAAGCTCCGATTAGTCCAGAAGGTATCAGTGTAAAAGAGCTAGTTGGTTATGGCCGCGCACCTTGGGGTAATCGCTGGGGGAGACTCAATAACACCGATCATCTTATTGTTAATGAAGCACTGGCATACACAAACCTAACAGACTATCAGAATCAAGATGTATCCGCGTTATCTGGCGGACAGCGGCAACGGGCTTGGATTGCCATGATTCTTGCACAACAAACCGATTGGGTATTGCTGGACGAACCAACAACTTGGCTGGATATTTCTTATCAAGTGGAGCTGCTAAACCTGATGCGTAAACTCAATCAACAAGGAAAAACGATTGTCGTTGTTTTGCATGATTTGAATCAAGCGTGTCGTTATTGTGATGAACTCATTGTGCTAAAAGCAGGAAAAGTGCAAGCGCAAGGCACACCAGAAGAGGTGTTAACGCCTTACTTATTAAAAGAAACATTTTCTTTAACAGCAGAAGTGCATACAGACCCTATCTCTGGAACGCCTTGTTTATTTGCTAAATAAATTGTGTACGATGGTAAGTTGTTCATTTCAAACTTTGACTTAATGGCTGGTAAGGGCATAGTGAATAAAGGCCGCGGTAAACCCTACACCATTTCAGTAATCGATTTATAACGTGTAAGCAGCAACGCCTCATTTTGCGACGATCCTGTGCAGAATGAGGCGTTTTTTACGGCTGAATTAAGCTTCTTTTAGAGGTTGCCAATCAGAATCTGGGTCATTTCCGAAACAGTCTAACGATGCACGGGCGATATAATAGTGTTGCGTGTAATGGCCTTCATAGAAGCCTTGAGCGTGCTCTGGTAATTCAATGTTGGCTTGCCACTCATATAATTCGTTTGCCTTTAATACTTGTGCATGATCGAGTGTAAGCTCCAAAGTTAAGGTTTCGACTTGAGCAGAAACTAACTCACGCCTTACTTCATAGTCATCATCTTCATACTCATAGATGACATCTGTATCTGGCACCTCAACTTCCTCTATACCTTGGATCTCGACATAGACACGGTTAATTTTTACATCTGCGTCTTTAACTTGTGCAATAACTTTTAATGCAAAGGGTTCACCAAATGAGACAGCCTCAGATTCGATGTAGACACTAGCGGCTCCGCCAGTTACGGTGTTTTTAAGTGCTTTAAGTTTATTCAATAATCCCATTACTTCTCTTTCCTTAAATAGGGTACGAGTTTAATTTTTAAGGTAGGAAATATAACTTGTATATTGTGTTGAGTACATAAAAATAATCTAATTAAATCAATTAGATATATTAGCAGATGGAGGGTGTGGATTACATGGCAATATATGGTACGCGTCTTTTGGTTTACCAAACCCCATTTTGTAACTTCTCTCCCTAATGCTGACCATAAAGCCTCAGAGTGTTTGTTTTGCGTATAAACCTTGCGACAGGATCAAAAAAGTTGGCGCGGTTTATGCAGTAATTACTATTCAAAAAAAAATCGTATGATAGCGCCTAGAACTTAACACTATGTGGAGAAGCAGTACTATGTTTAAGAAAACCGTTTTTGTCGCGTCAACCTTGTTAGCGAGCTCTTTATCGTCTGTCAATGCCGCGCAATGGCACATGCCAACGCCCTATGGTGATGCGAACCATCCAACTAAAATTGCTTATCAATTTGCAGAAGAGGTTAAAACGGCAACCAATGGCGACTTAGATATTGTTGTCCATTCTGGTGCTTCCTTGGTAAAACACCCTGAAATTCCTCGGGCTGTGAGAACAGGCCAAGTGCAAATGGGTGAAATCTTCATTGGCATTATGGGAAATACCCACCCCATCTTCAAACATGACAATATTCCATTCTTAGCGACCACCTACGATGATGCCGAAGCACTATGGCAAGCAGCGAAACCCGAAATGGAAAAACAGCTTAAAAAAGAAGGTATGACCTTGCTTTATGCGGTTGCATGGCCAGCCCAAAGCTTGTATACCAAAAAACCGGTAGCGAGCTTAGCCGATTTAGCAGGATCACGTATGCGAGCTTACAGCCCATCGACCTCACGTTTAGCGGATTTAATGGGGTCAACACCCACTACCATTCAAGTGCCTGACATTCCTCAAGCATTCAGTACTGGGATTATTGACGCTATGGTGACATCGCCATCAACAGGCGCCAATGGTCAGGCGTGGGATTATGTTAATCACTACACCAACATCCAAGCTTGGATCCCGAAAAACATGGTGGTGGTAAATACTCGCTCTTTTAAACGTTTGGATAAAGATGCTCAACAAGCCTTGTTAACCGCCGCCGCGAATGCAGAGGAAAAAGGCTGGCAGATTGTGCGTGAACAAGCCAAAAAAGACACCCAAACATTAATTGATAATGGTATTACTGTGGTTGAGCCAAGTGACACACTCGTGAAAGAGCTGAGTGCGATTGGTGCGCAAATGAAGCAAGAATGGATTGATGAGTCAGGCGCAGAGGTAAAGGCCGTATTAACCAACTATGGTAAGTAACCTATGGGCAAATAAAATAGGGCAAAAAATATAACAAATAAAAAGTAATGAACCATCACAAACAAGAGGGCTTTCCCTCTTGTTTGCTTTTTAAGGTAAGACATTATGCGAATCTTATTAGATAAGCTCTACTTGCTGTGCGGTTATTTATCTGGTGCTTTTATCGTCATCATGATGTTACTAATCATCGCACAAATTATGGGTCGTCTTTTGGGCTTTATTGTGCCATCGGTAGACGATTTTTCTGGTTACAGTTTGGCCGCCGCCACTTTCTTTGGTTTAGCTTACACTTTTAAAGAAGGTGGCCATATTCGAGTCACCTTGGCGATTAAAAGTTTATCGCCACACGCTCGGAAAATTCAAGAAGGACTAGTACTGGTGCTTGGCATCTTACTAACGAGTTATATGGCTTATTACATGGTTCACCTAGTATGGGAGTCGTATATTTTTGAAGAAGTCTCCTACGGTTACATCCCTGTGCCAATTTGGCTACCACAGCTTCCTGTTGCTTTGGGAAGCATCATGCTTACAGTGGCAGTTATAGACGATTTTTGGCGTTTGTTGAGTGGCAAGGTGCCTGCTTATCAGGCCCATGAAATCGATGAAACAAAAGCAGAGGAATCAGCGATCGATAACGCAATAAGTGAGGAGAATCATTAATGGATACCATTAGTCTTGCGCTTATTTTAGCGGCCACCATGATTCTACTGTTGGCCTGTGGTTTTTGGGTAGCCTTGTCGCTCGTGGGAGTGGGTGTTATTGGTTTGTTGTTAGCAGGTAATGAACAGATAGGTTTGTTGTTTGCTACCTCAGTTTGGGGCGCCAGCACGGCTTGGTCATTAACCGCATTGCCTTTGTTTATCTGGATGGGGGAAATTCTTTTTCGTACCAGATTGTCAGAAGATTTATTCAAAGGTTTGTCGCCTTTGTTGAACGGTTTATCTGGCCGCTTATTACACGTAAATGTGCTGAGTTGTGGCATTTTTGCTGCCGTGTCAGGTTCATCCGCCGCGACCGCCGCAACCATTGGCCGTATGACATTGCCTGAGTTAAAAAAACGTGGTTACAGTGAGCGTATGGCAATTGGTTCATTGGCTGGCTCTGGCACGCTCGGCTTGCTCATTCCGCCCTCAATTATTTTGATTGTCTATGGCGTTGCTGCAGAAGTGTCCATTGGGCGTTTGTTTATTGCCGGTGCCTTGCCCGGTTTGTTATTGATCGTACTCTTTATGGGCTACCTCATTATTTGGGCGAAACTCAACCCTTCAGAGTTGCCAAAAAAACAGACAAACCGTGTTAGTTCAGCAGAAAAGATTCTTGCCTTGCGTCGACTGTTACCTATTACTGGGCTGATTCTGTTCGTTTTAGGGTCTATTTATGGTGGCTTGACGACACCAACAGAAGCTGCGGCGTTAGGTGTGGTAGGCGCGTTAGTGCTGGCGTTATTGTCTGGCGCATTAAGTAAACAGAGCTTTCGCGACAGTTTGCTGGGTGCGGTCAAAAGTTCATGCATGATAGGTTTGATTTTAGCGGGAGCACATTTTCTGACTCTGGCAATGGGCTTTTTGGGTATACCAAAATCCTTAGCGGCTTGGATTGCACAAATGAGCTTGAATCCGCTGGAGCTCTTGCTTTACCTAACTGTATTGTTTGTCATTCTTGGTTGCTTTTTAGATGGCATTTCGGTGGTGGTATTAACAACGGCAGTTGTATTACCAATGGTGCAACAAGCAGGCATTGATCTACTCTGGTTTGGTATTTATATCGTGCTGGTGGTGGAGATGTCGCAGATTACCCCGCCCGTTGGTTTTAACCTCTTCGTTATACAGTCATTGACGGGGAAAAACATTCTCTATGTTGCACGCGCGGCCTTGCCTTTTTTCCTACTGATTTTATCGGCAATCGTGTTGATTACTTGGTTTCCAGAGATAGTGACTTACTTACCAACGCACATGAGCAGCCGCTAGAAAAGGCCTGTCCCGACCGTTGGAATGTCATCACCTAAAAGCCATCTTATATAGATGGCTTTTTTAGTTTTAGCTTTTTAGTTTTAGCTTTTTAGTTTTAGCTTTTTAGTTTTAGCTTTTTAGTTTTAGCTTTTTAGTTTTAGCTTTTTAGTTTTAAATACGGCTAATATCTAAAAATGTAGATAAAAAAACTGTAAAAATAAACTTTCCAAGTTTATTAAACTAACTTGCTCTTTAATTATAGAGTATTCGACAATTTGGTGATTTAATGCCAAACAATATGACGTGAGGTGTTTTTATGGCGATAAATACGACAGCAGGAATGACACCAGCAGAAGTACGTAACCGTATTCGTAGTGGTGAGTGGCAGGGGAACACATCGGGTGTTGCCGCGGGTTTTGTGCAGGGTAACATTGTTATTTTACCCAAAGCATGGGCAGATGACTTTTTACGCTTTTGTCAAGTCAATCCTAAGCCTTGCCCTATTGTTGGCATGTCTGATCAGTCGGGTGATTTTTTGTTACCTGCGGTTGGGGATGATGTTGATATTCGTACTGACGTGCCAAGTTACAAAATCTTCCACAATGGTCAATTTAGCGAAGAAGTCACAGACATTCGCTCTATCTGGCAAGACGACCTAGTCACCTTTGTTCTAGGTTGTTCGTTCTCATTTGAAGAAGCATTAATCGCCGATGGTTTAGAAGTGCGGAACATGACCGAAGGGGTCAATGTGCCCATGTACCGCACCAATATTGCCTGTCGCTCCGCTGGACCATTTTCAGGCACAACTGTGGTGAGCATGCGTCCTATGACCCCAAAAGACGCCATCCGCGCGATTCAAATTTGTACCCGTTTCCCTTCTGTTCATGGTGCCCCTTTGCACTTTGGTGATCCTGCCGCGATTGGCATTCAAAATATTCATCAGCCAGACTTTGGTGATGCGGTCACCATTAAAGAAGGTGAAGTTCCCGTATTTTGGGCGTGTGGTGTTACCCCTCAAGTCGCTTTGGAGCAAGCTAAACCACCATTTTGTATTACGCATAGCCCAGGTTGTATGCTGGTAACGGATATGCGTAACAGTCAACTCGCTGTGCTCTAGGGGAGAAAGAAGATGAGTATCAAACTAAATTGTGATTTGGGCGAAAGTTTTGGTTCTTGGAAAATGGGGCTGGATAGTGAGGCAATGCCACACATCGATCAGGCCAATATTGCCTGTGGCTTTCATGCTGGCGACCCTCTGTGGATGCAAAAAACCTTAGCTTTAGCGGCCCAACATGGGGTCGAAGTGGGCGCCCACCCAGGTTATCCCGATTTGGTTGGTTTTGGTCGCCGTAGTATGAAATGTTCGGCGGCTGAAATCCAAAGTTTAATGCAATACCAGATGTCTGCCTTGGATGGCCTTGCTCGCTGTCAGGGGCTAGAAATGACCTACGTAAAACCCCATGGCGCCCTGTACAACGATATGATGGCCGATGTGTTTGTCCGAGAAAACGTGATGGCGGCTGTGGCGGGTTTTTATCGCCCAGTACGTTTGGTATTACAAGCGACACCAGAGGCAGAAACACATAAAAAAGAAGCGCAGGCTGTTGGTATTGAACTGGCGTTTGAAGCATTTGCCGATCGTTGCTATGACGATGATGGCCGTTTACTGTCACGCTCAAAAGCAGGCGCTGTGCACACGCGTGACAAAATGCTGGCTCAAGTACAACAACTGGTTGAGAAGGGCACCATTACTACCGTGAGTGGCATCGAACTGACACTGCAAGTAGATACCTTGTGTGTACACGGCGACAATGAAGAAGGTGTGCGAGCCATCAAAGCCATTAAAACCATGCTTGCCAACTAAACCTTGTTATTGAAAAGCGCCTAAGTCAAAAAACGCAGTGATGCATAATTTTGTTGTGAATGCATAAGAAAGGTAACCGCATGAAAATCGAAATCGCCGGTGAAAACGCCCTGATTATCTACTTTGCTGAACAAGTCAGCGTAGAGGCGAGTGGACAAATTCAAGCCATGACGAACGCCCTACAACCGCTTGTAGGCCAAAGCATCATTGATTTGATTCCCTCCTATGCCTCTTTATTGGTGATCTATGATGACGATCACTACGATTACTATGCTATGCGGTCTCTGATTTTGGCGCAAAGTCAGGCACTTGCAAACGATGCTCAAACCCGTGACGGCAAACTAGTTACCCTGCCAGTCTATTATGGTCTTGAAGCCGCGCCCGATTTAGAGGAACTGGCCCAAAAGGCGGGTTTAACAACGGATGAGGTTATTCAGATTCACCAAGCGCAAACATACCAAGCCTACGCCATTGGTTTTGCCCCAGGGTTTGCATTTTTAGGTGAAGTTGATCCTCGTATTGCAGCACCACGCAAGGCAACGCCAAGAAAAGCGGTACCAAAAGGCGCTGTGGCGATTGCTGATCGACAAACGGCGGTTTATCCCTCAGTTTCCCCGGGTGGCTGGAATTTAATTGGCTTGTGCCCTACGCCAATGTTTGAACCAGAAAAGACGCCTGCTATGCCGTTAAGTACTGGCGACCGAGTTCAGTTTAAAGCCATTTCGAAGGCAGAATTTTTGGTACTCGGTGGAGAATTGCCCAGTGGAGAGCACCCTTATGAATAACACAACAAACGGCGTTATCGTCAAGAATCCGGGTGTATTAGCTCTCATACAAGATCAAGGTCGAATTGGTCAGCACCGTATTGGTTTAACCGTTGGTGGGCCGATGGACCCATTTGCGTTTCGTTGGGCCAACCGTTTGTGCAGCAATGCAGACAATACAACCGCCATTGAAATCAGCATCGGTGGCTTTGTGGCGGAGTTTCAACAGCCAACTCAAATAGCGCTCACAGGTGCCAAAGTTAAAGCGACGTTAAATAATCAGCCAATCCCCATGTGGCAGACGGTGCCAGTGCAAGCAGGTGACACCTTAAAACTGGGGTTTGCCACTCAAGGTTGCCGTATTTATTTAGCGTTTCAAGGCGGCTTACCGATTGAACCGCAATTTGGCAGCACAGCAACAGTAGTGAGAGAAAAAATCGGCGGCTTGCATGGTACCGCCCTAACAAAAGAGCAGCATTTGCCATTAACCACATGGCAAGCACACTCGACACTCATGCTGCCGTTTGCCGATCGCCCTGACTATGAGAATGAGCAACCATTGCGAGTGGTACTTGGTTATCAAGCAGAGAGTTTTAGTCGTATCGATCGAGCGCATTTTTTCAGTTGTGAGTACAAAGTCAGTGAACGTATGGACCGTATGGGGTATCGACTCACTGGCACCGAATGCAAGTCCAGTATCAGTAGCATGTTGTCAGAAGGCATTTGCCATGGCGCCATACAGTTACCGCCCGATGGACAGCCAATAGTGTTGCTGAATGATCGTCAAACCATTGGCGGCTATCCAAAAATGGGGGCCATGATGGCCAGAGACACAGCAAGGCTAGCGCAGAAAACCCAAGGCAATTCTGTGTTTTTTAGTGCGGTTACGATTCAAGAGGCCCATGCCATTAACGTGATGGAAAAACATAAAGAAGCCCAAATCAAACTGTTGAAATTAAAGTAACGCCTACAAACAAGAGGTGTTTATGCATAATGTGATAAGAGAGCATGGCTGATGAACGAAACATTAGAACAACTAAGCGAATCCATTGAGGCGGCATTAGTTGCTCGTAATCTTAGAGGAATGGCCCATGTACGTGCCTCACTGGATAGCGGCTATTGCTTGCGAGCAGCGCGTACCTTATTTGAGCACAAAGGGGTGGTGTTAATTGGCACAGGCTTTCCTGTTGCGACCTCAACTGAAACAACAAATAGTACTTTTGAAACAAGTAGTACCTCTAAAATAAATAGTACCTCTGAAATAAGTAGCACCTTTGAAACCGATGGCCCGTTAGGGGCAATTGCCTTATATCAGTCTTTAGAAGCGCTTGGCTCAACCCCTTACATTGTCTGTGGTGCGCCACTCTCGCAAGCGATCAAAAACGAGTATCGCGTTGTGGACATTAAACTGGGTAAACACGATCAACAGGATGCCGAAGCACAGGCAATCCTAGATGAATTAACCCCAAGTGTTGTCTTGTCGATTGAGCGACCAGGCCAAGCAGAGGATGGCAGTTATTACAACATGCGCGGTGAAGACATCAGCGCGCGTTGTGCCTGTTTCGATAGTTTTATGAATTTAGCCCAGTGCCCCACTATCGCCATTGGTGATGGTGGCAATGAAATTGGTATGGGCAATGTGTCCGAAGCGCTAAAATCACTCGACATTGTGGCAGCAACAACAAAATGTGACGAATTAGTGGTTGCCGATGTTTCCAACTGGGGGGGCTATGGGCTGATTAGCATTCTTAGCCGATTAGCCAATCAAGATTTATTAGCGCAAATTTCACCTCTCACGATTCTGCAATATTTATCCAACTTGGGCAGTGTCGATGGGGTGACGCGTTTAAATCAGCTAACCGAAGATGGTCAAAGTCTTGATGTCGGAGATGCCGTTATTGAAGAGCTACGCCGCCTATCGGGTTTTATAAATTGATATTACCAATCGGGTAATTTAACTAAGAGTAAATGGAGAACAGAATGAGCATTGTCTACTTAAATGGTGATTTTATGCCAATCGAAGAGGCGAAAATTTCCCCACTTGATCGTGGTTTCCTGTTTGGTGACGGTATTTATGAAGTCATTCCAGCTTATGACGGTAAAACCGTTGGTTTAGCACCACATATGCAACGCATGTTTAACGGCATGGCGGCGATCGAAATTAAGATGGAAAAAACACTGGCTGAGTGGCAAACGCTGATCCAATCCATCATTGAAAAAAACGGTGGTGGCAATCTCGGTATTTACATTCAAGTAAGCCGTGGCACGGATGTAAAACGTTATCACGCTTATCCAGAAAATGTTGAGCCAACCATTTTTATGATGACCATGCCGATCAAACCTGCTGTTGAAGCAGATGCATCGACGGCAAAAGGTTTTTCTGTTGGTGTCACACAAGATATGCGTTGGAAGCGTTGCCACATTAAATCAACCGCGTTGCTAGGTAATGTGATTCACTTCCAAGAAGGCTATCGTGATGGCAATGATGAAATTCTGCTTTATAACGAAGAAAACAAACTGACCGAGGCCAGTTCTTCTAATGCTTTTATTGTCAAAGATGGTGTGGTGATTACCCCAGTGCTAGACAATCAAATTTTGCCAGGCATCACACGTAATATTCTGCTGGATGTGCTGAAAAAAGATGGCTCCATCCCATTTGAAGAGCGTGATGTGACGATGGACGAAGTATTCGCTGCTGATGAAGTATGGGTCACCAGCTCCAGTAAAGAACTGGCGCCTGTTACTCAAGTCGATGGCAAGCAAATTGGCGATGGTAAAGTGGGCAAAGTGTGGGAAGCGGCGTTTAAACTCTATACTGCCCATAAGTTTGACTACTAACTAATACACACATCAAAAAAGGCTCAGCATAGTGAAGTGACGCCCAATAAGTTGCAATCATGCTGAGCATTTTTAACCTACCTTGCTTACAACCTTCTCTTCCATACCACCTTCTCTTCCATACCGCATTAAACTCATACTGTGCTTATCTCATACGGCACCAAATTTAGGTTTCCAGATGTGTTCTGGGGCGGTAAAAATCACTGGCTTGCGACAAGATAGCAAGATCGTCATCGCTTAGGGTTGTATTCAGGCCATCGAGTACACCTTGTAATTGTGTTGCACTGTTGGCGCCAATGATCGGAGCTGTCACACAAGGTTGTGAGCGTAACCAGTTAATAGCCACTTGCGCAGAGGTTAGTTGATTTTTTTCTGCAATCGTTGCCAAGGTTTCAATGATGTGCCAGTTTTTTTCGCTAACGTGCTGTTCAGTAAGGCGTTTTTCAGCATTTTCTGTGGCTCGAACACTAGCAGGCAGTGCTTGACCTCTACGATACTTACCTGACAATACGCCGCCAGCTAAGGGACTATAAGGTGTCACACCAATCTTGTAGTGTTCACACACTTGAGCCAATTCTGTTTCAAAGTCTCCCCGAGTGGGTGCTAATAGATTGTATTCAGGCTGCAAACTGACGAAGGATTCCAGCCCTTTAACTTCGGAAGTCCAGAGCGCCTGCATCAGGCGCCAAGCACTGTAATTTGAGCAACCCAAATAGCGCACCTTACCCTGACGAACCAAATCGGTAAAAACGGATAAGGTCTCCTCAATTGGGATTAATGGATCGATAAAATGCGCTTGGTACAAATCGATATAATCGGTTTGCAAGCGTCGCAAACTGTCTTCACAAGATTGGATAATCCAGCGTCGTGACAGTCCTTCGCGTTGTTTGAATGTGCTGCGATTATCGGCAAAATGTTCGCCCATGGCCGCACGCACTTTGGTTGCCAATATAATATCGTAGCGGTTTTGTGAGGTGAGCCAACGGCCGACGATTGCCTCAGCGACACCACCTTCATTTCTAAGGCCACCCATATTACTTGCCCATGAACTGTAGCAATCTGCGGTATCGATAAAGTTGCCGCCTTGTGCCGCGTAGGTGTCGAGAATAGAGTGGCTAGTCGATTCATCCGCCGACCAGCCAAATTGCATTGTGCCAAGGCCAACTTGATAAACAAAAAGGCCGCTTTTTCCTAACTGGACATAAGGAGCGGTTGTTTGGGCGCCAAAACTCATGGGTGTCTCCTTCTTCTTTCATTCTTACTTCTTGGTTGCGTTTGGTGGAACGCTATGAGAAGTGCGTGTGTAATACGTCATTTTATGATCGATCAGCTTTATGGCTTCTTGTTGCTTTGCAATACTGTCTAGCACTTTTTGGCGATGCGCTTGCAGCAGAGCCAATCGCTCTGGCTCAGTCGTCTCACCTTGTTCGCCTAGCAAACAATAATGACGCAACTGCTCAATGGTCATGCCAGTGTCGCGAAGGCATCTAAGCACTTCAATCCATAACACATCTGCTTTGCTGTAACGGCGATGACCATTGGCGGCGCGAGCAATCGGCTGCACAAGGCCTTCTTTTTCGTAATAACGCAATGTATCAATAGACACACCGGTACAGGCAGACATTTGTGCTGGTGTTAGCCAGTTTTGCGTATTCGTTTTTCTTGTCTCTTGTTTCGTCTTTTTTTTCTTCATAGCCGTACTCTACAATCTGGAGTGCGCTTCAGGTCAAGCAAAAAAGTCATTAATAAACAGTCACCAAAAAATAACTAAAAAAGTGTAGCAAGAAAAAAGCCCTCTTTTTCCATGTGTAATAATTTCAATGCGTAAAAATGTGCAATCAACAAAGATCATTTTGGCGGGTTTAGAAGACTTACGAGATTTCAGCCGAGTTTTTAACATTCTTTTCATAAAAAAACCGTGCTTATTTCGGCCCTTCTGTGCGCAATATGTAGTAATGAGTAACGGGATTTACGCAATTCACCACTATGTGATGAGGCTTGCACAAAAGCGCCACAATTCAGTAATTATGCACCTTCTAGCGGCTAATCGGTAAAGACTGGGGAAGCAACGCCCAAGGTATTTTATTCTTTTTTAATTGCTCTATTATTCACTTCATCGACAGGGCGCAAGCCCTTCTTTTAAAAACGTTTAACGAAATGTATTAAAAGATAATTTAACGAATTAACCAATTAATGAGGTATGTATTATGAAAAATGTATTCACTGTAGCGTTATCTGTTGCGGCTCTATCTGTTTCTGCTGTGTCTTTCGCAAATGACGACACCAAACGTGAAGAAGTAAGAAGCTTGAAAGCGGGCATCGCATCTTTAGAGAAAAACCTAACAGCGCAAGGCATCGAATTTAATAAAGCGTCTGACGTTGCAACGTCTAACCTTTACTTAGAAGAGAAAGCATTAAAAGAGCACTACGCTGACCTACAAAGCGCTTTTGACGCAGCACGTTAATCACTGGATTTTCGTTTCAACCCTTTCGTTTCTATTCAAGAGCGTTAAGTCTTGTTGGAAGCGAAAAGTGAAAAAGTCAAAGACTGTTAAATGCGGTCTTTGGCTTTTTTATTGCCCAAAAAATACGTTATTAAGGCTCAATAATAGAATGGGTAAAAGGAAAAATATGCCACTAATGTAAATTAGAGCAATGAACTTGTTTTCCTCCGCGATTTCACCAAATCGTTCTGCCATTTTAAGAGGCAGTTTTCTTAATACTGGCACACCATAAATAACAAGGACACCCAATATATTATAAAGCAGATGGATAAGGGCAATTTGTAACGCGGCATAGGCATTACCAACAACGGCGGTTGCTGACAAGACTGCAGTAATGCAAGTGCCAATATTTGCCCCGAGTGTAAAAGGGTATATCTCTTTAAGTTTAAAGGTGCCAGAACTGGCTAAAGGAATGAGCAAAGAGGTTGTGGTTGATGATGATTGCACCATAGCGGTTATCAAGGTGCCAGAAGCAATACCTGTCATAGGCGAGTGCCCAAGAGCGGTATGTATAATATTTTTTGCTTTACCAATCAGGAGTACTTTTAATAACTTACTCATGGAATTAATGGTTAGAAAAAGCAATGTTGTACCAATAATAATCGCAGCAATATTATCAAATTCTCCTAAATAGCTGGTTGAGTATTGAATAAGCTCAACTGTTGGATTGGTTATGACCTTAATGATATTTAACTCTTGTAATGAGAGATTTCCTATATTGTAAAACCAGCTTGTTATCCAACGGCTAATGTTTTCAAGTAGGCCAAATGCGATCTCAAGTGGTAGAAAAATAATGACAGATAATAGATTAAAAAAATCGTGCAACGTAGCTGCGGCGAATGCGCGTCGAAATTTCTCTCTTGCTTGAATATGACCAAGCGCAACCATAGTGTTGGTAATAGATGTTCCAACGTTGGCACCCATTACTATTGGAATAGCAATGTCGATTGGTAAGCCACCGGCCACCAACCCCACAATAATGGAAGTCACGGTAGAAGATGACTGAACCGATGCTGTTGCAATAATACCAATGACCAAACCAGAAAATGGGTTGTTAGCAAAGTGAAATAGATCGGCCGCATAACTTGTTGATTCGGCTTTAAAATTACTACTAAGCAGTGCAATGGCGCAAATTAATAAGTAAATTACAATTAAAACTAGTAACCAATTTAGACTTTGCAGCCCTGTTTTCTTGTGTAAGGGGTTCAGAGAGTAATGCATATGCAACCCAATCCTTAGCGCTGTCTTTGATTTTGTTTGCAAAAAAATATGATATGGATCAAGTTTATTTTTAGTGAAGGAAAAGAAAAAAGGCAAACATTGACAGGCGGTATTTTGCTGCTATTTGAGGTTTTTTATAAGAGTAATAAATGAAAACGCCCCACTTAATGGTGTCTAAATAGTGACAACTAAGCGAGGCGCCTGCAATGTGGAGACGTTTTAGTTAGGCTGTTTCGCCTTTCTTAAAGCTCTCACTAAGGTATTTTTTAATTTCAGTAGCACAACCTTTTGGTTGATCACCACTCCATACCCAATCTGTTACATTAAAAGAATACGTGCCATAGGTGCTACTTTTGGCTGCGCCTTTCACAAATGCGGTGATAGAAAGTAAAGTGACGGTATTATCGCCTTCGTTCCAGAAAAAAGCCGCTTGTGTATCAAATAAACTAAACGCCTTAGCACTGCTAAATTTATTGCTCAAGGTGTTGTATTGATCTGTGTATTCAGAAGTATCTGTTGTTACCGTTGATGTCGTGGTCTTTGCTGCTTTTTTAGGAGCGGGTTTCGATGCTGGTTCAGCGGCAGCTTTGTCTTCGGTGGGCTTATCTTTTTCAGGTGTTGCTTCGGTAGTTTCCGCTGTGCTGGTGCTGGTTGTGTCATCAGTAGCAGTTTTCTCTAAAGTCGTTGCTGTCTGAGCGAGTGTTGTTTCTTCTGTGTTAGTGCCATCGGATTTTTTTTTGATGATGAAGTACAGAATAAAGAGAGCAACAATGCTAATTGCTATCCACATATTTATTACCCCGGTTATAGCTTAAACGATTATAATTTTAGGGAAGGTAAGAATAGGTTTGTCATCCCATGCTTGGCCTAGTTTTCTTTGATAAGCCAAGCAAAGCACTTAGTAAAAAAGAAAATGCTGACAAGCCTATTCGTACCTTCCTTAACGCTTGGCCATTATGGCAAAGTATTGAACTAGTTTACATAGCTTGTACTAAATAAATTGAACAAATAAAGATCAATTGCACGGAATATAGACCTAGTGTGCATATTCCAGTACTTGATATAGTTTAGTGTAATGGCAGTGTTAGTTTTGCTTCTAAACCACCTTGTTGACGGTTTTTTAAAGTAACTTCACCACCGTGTGCGCGAGCAATATTACGAGCAATACTCAGGCCTAAGCCCATACCACTAGGATGATTTGATTCCGGTAAGTCTAATCTTGTGTAAGGTTGGAACATCTTGTCTATTTGCTCCTGCGGAATACCTGGCCCTTCATCTAAAATGTTTATCGTAATCGTTTGGTCACTTTCAAACAGTTCGATTTGCACACCTTTACCATAATATAAGGCATTGTCTACCAGGTTGGTTAAGCAGCGTTTTATGGCGAGCGGTTTGCCTATATAAGGTTGTGATAGCGTACCTTTTATTTGAATTTTTCGAGTCATGAGTTTGGCATCGTTTTTAAGATCGGCTAACAGTTTGCCGATATTTATCTCCACTCGGTTTTCGTGAATGTCGGTTTCTTTAACGCTTTGTAATGCCCCTTTAACCAACATATCTAAGTCTTCAAGGTCGTTAACCATGGCGTATTTGATGTTGTCATTATCGACAAATTCAGCGCGTAATCTCAAGCGGGTTATGGGGGTTTTAAGGTCGTGAGAAATGGCAGCAAAAAGCCGCTCTCTATCGTCAAGGTAGCGCTGGATGCGTTCTTGCATTTGATTGAAGGCATGAGCCGTATTGCGTATTTCTTTACTGCCTATTTCGTCGACAACTTGATCTGCCCCTTGGCCAAAAGATTCGGCTGCCTGAGCAAGTTTTGCCAACGGTTTGGTTATACGACGAATAACAAAAAGTCCGAGCAGCAATACAGTAACGATAGACAAGGTCAGAGAGAGTAACCTTTCGGTTGATAGCAAAGAGGCTTTATCCAAAAAATATGGGTCAGGCATTAAGGTTGCCAAATATAACCAGTCTTTTTCATTGATGGGAATTTGTATAACCAGAATAGGTGGCGAAAGGGGTTTTACTAATAAACTATGGTGGCCCCAGCGTTCTGGTAAATCAACTAATCGGACTTGGTTATTAATGACATGCAAATCGTTTGGTTTAGAAAAAGCCAGTTTGGCATTGGTAATGCCTAGTTGCTTGGCTAATGTATGACGAAACTCATTAATAACAATGTCAGCAAGAGGAGATTGCGGAAGTGCATTGATCTGAATTTCTTCCGTGTTTACTGTGACAAAAAAACGAGTGCCTCCCATTTCTTGCAATTGATCAATGACAATATGACGATAATTTTTCGGTAAAGAAGAAAAGTAACTAATAGTGGCAGCCACCCGAAAGGCCATTGGTTGTGCAACCTCACGGACATTTTTTTCGGCATTGGCGTTGAGTTGTCTTAACCACATGGTTGAACTGGCAAGCTGGGCTAAAGCCACTCCCAAAGTAAGAATGATCAGTATTTGCCCAGCAAGTGATTGCGGTAAAAGTTTTGCTGGAAAGCGCAAGTTTGGCAACGCAGCACTGACAATACGCCGCTTAATATTTGTGAGTGATCTCATCTTTTGCCTCAACCGCCACCGTTAGAATATACCCTTCGCCACGTACTGTTTTTATCAATTGTGGGTGACGGGCGTCTTCTTTTAGTCTTTGCCTTAATCGACTGACATGAACATCGATAAAGCGATCCAAGGGGTTGCTGTCTCTACCTCTTGTAATTTCAGCAATACGGTCACGGCTCAATACTTGACCTGGTGAATTCAGGAAGAGCATAAGAAGGTTAAAGTCCGCCCCAGATAACGCCGTAATCGAGCCATCTACGTGGGCTAATTCCCGCGATAAGGTATCAAGAGTGAAGCCTGCAAACTGCAAATGTTGCTGTAACGACGGTTGCTCAACACGTGGGTTCTCAGGCTGGTTCGATGCTTGCCGATTGTCCGTTCTGCGTAATATGGCTTTGATTCGAGCTAATAATTCACGGGGATTGAATGGTTTTGCCAAATAATCATCGGCCCCAAGCTCTAGGCCAACGATGCGATCCATCTCATCAGAATTGGCTGTTAACATGATGACAGGAACCGAAGAGCTATTGCGAATACTGCGACAAACAGAAAATCCATCCTCCCCAGGCAGCATAATATCTAGCACAATAAGATCAATGTCATCAGTGAAAACGTCGAGGAATGCTTCACCTGAGGCGGCTGTACTGACCTGAAATTGGTGTTTTTCTAAATAAAGTTTGAGTAAGTCGCGAATTTCAGCGTCATCATCAACGACAAAAAGATGTTTCAGTTTATTCACGAGAGTGCCCATTTAATCTGGTTTATACCCTACCAATGAGACACTGAGAGGGTGCTGGCTGCATTGCAGTCTAGCAATTATCTATTATTACGCCAACGCTGTTTTGGTCGAAAAATAGGCATGAGGCCTATTTAGCGTCTTCTGCTGTCGCCTTCGTCATTGCTTAATGCTGTGGCTTTGAGGTAGATAGCTTACTTGGAGGTAGATAGTTTACTTGGAGGTAGATAGTTTACTTGGAGGTAGATAGTTTACTTTGCGGTAAAGCTCGCCCCATAATCTTTATCTCCTTTATTATTTAAGAGGGTAGGGAATGAAACCAACGAAACTGATTGCTTTCGGTGAAGCACTGATTGATTTTTTAGCGAAAAAAGACCCAAAAACAGAGCAAGTATCCTTCATCCAATACCCAGGAGGCGCACCAGCAAATGTGGCAGTTGCCGCTGCCAAACAGGGGGTTAATAGCCATTTTATCGGCCAAGTTGGTGATGATAGATTCGGACGCTTTTTGATTGATTGCTTGTCTGGCTATGGGGTCAATACGCAAGCGGTTCGTCTAACCCAAGAGGCAAAAACAGCGTTAGCCTTTGTTACTTTGGACGATGATGGCGAGCGCAGTTTTGAGTTTTATCGTAATCCTTCCGCCGACATTCTGTATAAAGCTGACTATTTCAATGAGACTTTTTTTGCTGACAATGAAGGAATCTTCCACACCTGTTCAAATACCTTAACCAGTGATGATATTACCACCGCCACGTTTGCCGGCATGGCAATGGCCAAACAGTTTGGTTGGCTAATCTCGTGCGACATAAATTTGCGTACCAATTTATGGCCAGCACATCAGTTGAATCAACCTCGTATTATTGATTGGCTGGATCAAGCCCATGTTGTTAAAGCCAGTCTTGAAGAGCTGGTACTGCTAACAGATGATGTTACAGGCTTTATCAAGAGGTTATTAGCAAACAATACCCTACTTTTTATTCTGACCGATGGCGCTAACCCAGTACGTTACTACACCAAAGTTGTGCAAGGAGAAATAGGGCAAGGTGAAATAAAGAAAGGTGAAATAAAGACACCCAAGGTAGACGTAAAAGATACAACGGCAGCAGGTGATGCGTTTGTTGGCGGTTTACTGGCAAAATTAACGGAACTGGCACCAACGCCAGAAAAGTGCGAACACATGTCAAAAAACCAATGGGATGATGTGATTCGTTTTGCCGTTGCCGCCGGTGCTTATACGGTGACGCAATATGGTGCTTATCCAGCGCTGCCGAATCAAGAACAGGTGCAATCTATGTTAATGAAAGTGGCAAGTGTACAAATCTAGTCAGCGACAGGTAGTCTGATTCTATTCATGATGACTTAAACTATTAAGAAGCTGAAAATACTATCTGAGATAATTTTTTTTCCACTCAAAAAAAACGTGAATGCTCAGAATTGGTACCCTAACTTAATTTTTATTTTAGAAATATATCTGTAAGTTTTTGTTTTATAAAAAGTTATTTTCACATCTTACTTTTTTCATAAAAAATTTAATATTTACTAAAATTAAGATCAATTTAAGTGCGAGGTAGACTTGTCGAGGTAATTACTTTGCTGATAGTTTAGTTTTCTTAATCCTTATAGTAATGGGTAGACGGTGCAGTTCCTACAGATTCTCTATAGAGCCAGCATCGACAACGTATAATAAAAATAACAGGCTAAACTAAGGTAGAAGGCCTACCTAATTTAGTCGATTACGAAGGAGTGATTATGAATAAAGCGCTATTTCCAACTGCCATAACAGCCACTTTGTTGTGTGCATCATTAACCACCTCTATTGCAAGTGCTGAGCTGATTTTTCCACCAAACGAAAACAAGCAATTCAACTGGCAAGAGTACGAAAAATTAAAGGCAGTCGATCTATCTGGTGAGAAGATTTCTATTTTTGGACCATGGCTAGGCACAGAAAAAGATTACTTTAACCATGTTATCGCCTATTTTGAGGCCGCCACAGGCGCAAGTGTCTCTTACTCAGGTTCTGATTCATTTGAGCAGCAAATTGTGATTGATGCCCAAGCGGGGAGTGCACCTAACATTGCGATTTTCCCTCAACCTGGGCTTGCTGCCGATCTTGCCTCAAAAGGCTTATTATCCCCACTGGGGCAAAAATCAAAAGCCGATGTAAAATCAAGTTATGCCGCAGGGCAGTCATGGGTTGATCTGGCGACATTCAAAAATGCGCAAGACAAAGAAGATTTTTACGGTGTTTTTTATCGCGTAGATCTTAAATCACTGGTCTGGTACTCCCCTGAGAATTTTGAAGATGCAGGCTATGGCGTGCCAGAGACAATGGAGCAGCTTAAATCACTCACCAAAGACATTGTCGCCGATGGTGGAACACCCTGGTGCGTGGGAATTGGCTCAGGTGCTGCCACAGGCTGGCCAGCAACCGATTGGGTGGAAGATTTAATGTTACGTACTCAACCAGCTGATGTGTATGATCAATGGGTGAGTAACGCCATTAAATTTGATGACCCAAAAGTGGTGGCTGCCATCGATGAATTTGGTTGGTTTGTGAAAAACGATGACTATGTTGATGGCGGTAGCAGAGCCGTAGCAGCAACGGACTTCCGTGACAGCCCCAAAGGCATGTTTACCTCACCACCAAAATGCTACATGCATCGCCAAGCATCTTTCATTCCTTCTTTCTTCCCAGAAGGGACAGAGTTAGGGGTTGATGCCGACTTTTTCTACTTCCCTTCTTATGAGTCTAAGCAGTTAGGTAACCCTGTATTAGGTGGCGGTACCATGTTTGGTATTACCAATGATTCGAAAGGGGCAAGAGCCTTTATGGACTTTATTTTAAGCCCTCTTTCCCATGAATTATGGATGGCTCAACAAAGCTTCTTAACCGCTCACAAAGGCGTGAATGTGGACTTGTATTCCAGTGATGCTGCCAAGAAACAAGGTAACATCTTGTTAAATGCAACAACATTCCGCTTTGATGCTTCGGATCTAATGCCAGGTAAGATTGGTGCCGGTGCGTTCTGGACTGGCATGGTTGACTTTACGGGTGGCAAATCATCAAAAGCGGTCGCTAAAGACATTCAATCAACGTGGGATGCGTTGAAGTAATGGTGACTTAATCTAGTGAGTCAATTGACTCACTAGATGACCTTATACAAGTTTTTATTTTAAACCACCCTGAATAACTAATTGGTGAGTGCTTTATGGCTCAGCTTATTTCTGCTTTACTGGTAATGTGCATCGGTGTTTTTGGCTGCGCTCTGTATTTTTATGGCGCAAACTTGTTACTGGATTATTGTTTCCCCGCCAAACAACGCCCCTACGATGTTATTGCCAGAAATCTACGTATTCGAAATGCAATACGACCTTGGCTTTTTATTGGCCCTGCCATGTTGGCATTAGGGCTGTACTTTATCTATCCCATTATTGATTCGGTACGTTTATCGCTGTTTGATCGCTCAGGTGAAGCGTTTGTAGGCTTTGCCAATTATCAGTGGCTATTCTCAAGCACAGAATTCTTTGAATCTTTTAAAAACAATATGTTGTGGCTGATTGTGGTGCCAACCTTGTCGACATTTTTTGGCTTGGTGATTGCCACCATGACGGACCGAATTTGGTGGGGAAACATTGCCAAAAGCCTCATCTTCATGCCAATGGCCATCTCATTCATTGGGGCATCTATTATTTGGAAATTTATTTATGATTACCGCAGTGGCGATGACACGCAAATCGGCTTACTTAATGCCCTTGTGGTGTTTTTTGGTGGCGAGCCCGTGGCGTGGATTACCGTCCCATTTTGGAATAACTTTTTTCTGATGATTATTCTGGTGTGGGTGCAAACCGGTTTTGCCATGGTCATTTTATCGGCGGCATTGCGCGGCATTCCAGAAGAAACCATTGAAGCGGCCGTGTTAGATGGCGCCAATGGCATACAAATTTTCTTCCGTATTATGGTGCCGCAAATTTGGGGCACGATTGCAGTAGTATGGACCACCATTACCATCTTAGTCTTGAAAGTCTTTGATATTGTGCTGGCCATGACGAACGGCCAATGGAATACACAGGTACTGGCAAATCAGATGTTTGACTGGATGTTTCGAGGCGGCGGCGACTCTGGCCGAGGTGCCGTGATTGCCATTGTTATCATGGTTTTGGTGATTCCTATCATGGTGTGGAATATACGTCGCGCCAATGCTGAAATGGAGGGCCGTTAGTATGTTGACGTCTTCCAGTAAAAAATCCTCTTTAACTTGGCTAGTGCACTTGAGTGTTTTCTTGTTGGTATTGATTTGGACCATACCAACAGCCGGCCTGTTTGTTTCCTCTATTCGTGATAAAGATCAACTCTCTGTGTCTGGTTGGTGGACTGCACTGGCGTCTTCAGAGCAAAAAGTGGTGTATCGCACACCAGTGCCAGACTCTCAAATTCAAGAAGCGGATCAGTATGTGTTAAAAGGCAATCTCTTTGCTGATTCAAATGCCAGTGTGAGTGCGTTTGGTTTTAGTTCCTTAAAACCTGACGCCTTTGTTGTTGGCAGTACTGCGACTATGAAAAAAGGCAAAACCCTAACCGTACAAGCGAATGGAGATTATGTTGTTACCTCGCCAGTGCCATTTACTAAGCGTGGGCAACGTATTTTCTATACTGCTGATGTGCCGCCGCGTTTTACGTTGGACAATTATCGAGAGGTACTCGGTTCTGAAGGTTTAGCAAAATCCTTCATTAATTCTCTAACCGTCACCATTCCATCTACTGTCATTCCAATTTTGATGGCAGCGTTTGCCGCCTATGCTTTGGCGTGGATGCGCTTCCCCGGCCGAGCCTTGTTGTTAGTTACCGTGGTAGGCCTGTTGGTTGTGCCATTGCAAATGTCCCTGATTCCACTGCTGAAAGCCTATAACTTTATTGGTGAGAGCTTTGGGGTGGGTTCAAAAACCTACCTTGGTATTTGGCTGGCGCATACGGCCTTTGGTTTGCCATTAGCCATTTATCTTTTACGTAATTATATTGCTGGTTTACCGGGTGAGATTATTGAATCTGCCAGAGTTGATGGTGCGAGTGACTTCGATATTTTCCGGAAAATTGTCTTACCGTTATCGTTTCCTGCGTTAGCATCCTTTTCCATTTTTCAGTTTTTATGGGTGTGGAACGACCTGCTAGTGGCAATGGTGTTTTTAGGTAATAACGAAGAACAGCTCGTATTAACGGGACGATTACGTGAATTATTAGGCTCCCGTGGCGGCAACTGGGAAATACTAACCGCATCCGCCTTCATCACCATTCTAGTGCCGTTAGCCGTGTTCTTTGCGCTACAACGCTTTTTAGTGCGTGGGCTTTTGGCTGGCTCTGTGAAGTAAGAGCGTAAAATAAGGGCGTGAAGTAGCGCGGCATTATTAATTGATACACCAGTAAGTCAGTGAACAAAAGGCTTACGGATTAAAGACAAAATAGAGGCATACATGGCTGATTTAACACTAACAAATGTTAAAAAAGTATACGCAAACTCAGTAGAAGTGCTGCGCGACATTAATTTAGACATCAAACAAGGTGAATTCATTGTGTTTGTTGGGCCGTCAGGGTGTGGTAAATCGACGCTACTCAGAATGATTTCAGGGTTGGAAGACATCTCCGCTGGTACGTTGGAAATAGATGGCCAAGTGGTGAATGACATTCCACCGGCATTACGTGGCATCGCGATGGTGTTTCAAAGTTACGCGCTCTACCCACACATGAGTGTCTATGACAACATGGCATTCAGCCTACAGATCGCCAAAGAAAATAAAGCAAACATCGACAAACAAGTAAGAAAAGCAGCAGAAATGCTGCAACTTACTCCCTATCTTGATCGCTTGCCCAAGGCGCTTTCTGGTGGACAGAGGCAACGGGTTGCGATTGGCCGAGCCATTGTACGACGTCCCAAAGTGTTTTTATTTGATGAACCATTATCGAATTTGGACGCTGCATTGCGGGTCGCTACACGGATGGAAATCGCCGCATTAAAGGAAAAAATGCCAGAATCCACCATGATTTATGTCACCCATGATCAAGTGGAAGCCATGACACTGGCAGACCGAATAGTGCTGTTATCAAACGGTAATATAGAGCAAGTCGGTGCACCGCTAGAACTGTATGAACAGCCGGCAAATGTGTTCGTCGCCAAATTTATTGGTTCTCCAGCGATGAATATTCTCCCTGTCACGATCAACAAAGTAGGTAGCCAAACCAACCTTGCGATTGATGCAACAACGAGTGTGAACCTACCTTTGCAACTAGATAAAAAAGAAGAGGGGAAAAAAGCGCAATTGGGCATTCGGCCTGAAGATTTCACCATGACCGCACTCCACAAAAATGATGTCTTGATAAGTGGTGAAATTGCCTTTGTAGAAGCATTAGGCGAATCCACCTTGTTTCATGTAAAAACGGAACTGCACGATGAATTAGTGATTGCTAAGTTTCCTGGTGTATGGGACATACAGCGCGGTGATGCGCTTGCCCTTGCCGCACCGGCAGAAAAATTGCACTTATTCGCAGCAGATGGCAACAACTATTCTCAGTAAATAGCAGCAACTATTCGTAGTAGATAGCAGCACCTGTTAATTTGTCAGTAAAAAATTGATTGTATCGAGTAGAGAGTATTTTTATGACAACGAATGTAAATTGGTGGAAAGGCGGCATTATTTACCAAATTTATCCACGTAGCTTTATGGATTCGAATGGCGATGGGGTCGGCGACTTGCCAGGCATTACCGCGAAACTGGATTATGTGGCGTCTTTAGGCGTAGATGCAATCTGGCTCTGCCCCGTGTTCACCTCGCCTATGGAAGACTTTGGTTATGATGTCTCGGATTATCGTGATATTGACCCACTATTTGGAAATCTTGCTGACTTTAAAGCCTTGGTAGCCAAAGCCCATCAATTAGGACTAAAAGTCATGATTGATCAGGTAATAAGTCATACATCGGATCAACATCCTTGGTTTGTTGAGAGTCGACAAAATAAAACCAACGACAAAGCCGATTGGTACGTTTGGGCAGACCCAAAACCCGATGGCTCACCGCCCAATAATTGGCTGTCGATTTTTGGTGGCACGGCTTGGCAATGGGACAGCCGTCGTTTGCAATACTACTTGCACAACTTTTTAACCAGTCAGCCCGACATCAACTTCCACAACCCAGACGCGCGCCAAGCACAACTGGATAATATGCGTTTTTGGCTGGAATTAGGCGTAGACGGTTTCCGTTTGGATACAGTGAATTTTTATTTTCATAGCCAAGGGTTAGAAAACAACCCTCCTGTGCCAGAAGGTGAGCCAAAAACCATGGGCGCCCCCCATGACAACCCTTACACTTATCAACGCCATGTTTATGATCTGAGCCGCCCAGAAAATTTGGCTTTCCTACAAGATTTACGTGCTCTGATGGATGAGTTTCCAGGGACAACCACCGTCGGCGAAATAGGGGATGACTTCCCACTTGAAAGAATGGCGGAATATACGTCAGGCGGAGATAAACTCCATATGGCGTATACGTTCGATTTACTGAACACACCTCATTCACCTGACTATATCCGTACCGTATTGCAAAACATGGAAGACATTGTGGGCGATGGCTGGCCATGTTGGGCGTTGTCCAACCATGATGTGGTCCGCTCTGCCACACGTTGGGGCGCCGAAGAAGACCCAACTGCTTATCCTTTGGTTATTTTGGCCCTGATTACCTCGTTGCGCGGCAGTGTTTGTCTCTACCAAGGTGAAGAATTAGGTTTACCCGAAGCCGATGTGCCTTACGAACGTATTCAAGACCCTTATGGCAAACCGCTATGGCCAGTCTTCAAAGGACGTGATGGTTGTCGTACGCCTATGCCGTGGGATAAAACCCAACACGCGGGCTTTTCCAACGTTGAGCCATGGCTACCAATTGATGGGAAGCACCTTACCTTGTCTGTGGCGGAACAAGAAGCCAATCAACAGGCTTTACTGCACAAAGTAAGAAAGCTAATACACTGGCGCCAAAATCAGCCCGTATTACTTCATGGTGAATTAACGTTACAAGAGCTACCCAACACACAATTATTAGCTTATATTCGGACTTACGAAGAACACAAGCTCATTGTTGTAATAAATCTGACAGCAGAAGTGCAAGTGACAGAGTTAACGGTCAATATTACCTCTGAGCTTGAAGGCCACGGATTTAAGGCTAATTTACGTAACTCTCAGTTAAGTTTGCCTCCTTATCAGGCCTTTTATGGAACGATAAATTAACCGCTATAGCAATACGCAGACTCTGATGTGGATTGCTATGGGGCTTACACAATAAGAACGACTCATGACTGATAAATTAATGCGCCGTCTAACATTAAAGGATGTTGCCAAACGGCTTAATGTGTCCACAGCAACCATATCAAATGCGTTTAATCGGCCAGATCAACTGTCCGCTGAACTGCGCAACAGCATCTTGCAAGAGTGTGAAAGCATTGGTTATTTTGGCCCCAATGCGGCCGCACGCAGTTTACGTACTGGACGTACAGGCATTGTGGGTGTGGTTTTGTCAGATAAGTTGAGTTTTAGCTTAAGTGATACGGTTGCTAGCCAATTCTTACAAGGTATTTCCGAAGTACTCGACGAAGCCGAGTACAACATGTTGCTTCTCTCTTCCCATGAAGATGACCTACAAAACCGCATGCAAGCCTCTATGGTGGATGGCTTCATTGTTTATGGTCACCGCCCGCAGCAATATACCAATGCCCCTTGGTCGATGCCCAATAAGCAAACGATTGCCGTTGATAGTTTTATTACCGGTTGTGCCTCCGTTAATGTTGAAAATTATCAAGGCGCGAAAACCATTGCCAACCATGCTTTGCGCCATAAACCAGAGCATGTGGCGATTTTAGGCTTGTGTCTGCTGGATACCGATCGTGTTTGTCGCATCAGAGAAGATGAACTGTTTGATTATGCGGCTGCCATTTCAGTCCAACGTTTACATGGCTATTTTGCCGCCTTCGAAGAAAACGGCTACAAAGTGAATGCGGAGAATATTTGGAACATTCCGAATAATGTCTATAAATTAGCCCACCAAGCAGCAAGGGAAGCGCTGCAAATGTCGGATCGTCCAACACTACTGCTTTGTATGAGCGATTTAATTGCCATCGCAGCCATACAAGTGGCCCAAAAAATGGGGCTACGAGTGCCAGAAGATTTGCATGTCGTCGGTTTTGATGGCATTCCAGACAGTGTGAATTTGCACCCAACCTTGACCACTATTCACCAACAGAATGTGGCGAAAGGCCGTATTGCCGCTGAGCTTTTCTTGGGGCAAAGGGAAGCCAAAGAAGAAATATTAAAAACTGAACTCGTCATCGGAGAAAGTTGCCCTTGATGCTATCCGCAATAAAACGACCAATACCCACGCCAATCGGCTTAGCAAAGTTACTGATTGCCTACTCACTAGGCGGTTTGGCAATTTTTTCAACCGCCTACGCCAGCACGCCACAAGCCGAAATTGACCATTTATTGAGCTTTGTAGCCACAACAGAATGCCAATATGAACGCAATGGCACACTGCATGATGCAACTGCGGCGGTTAACCACATCAAGAAAAAATACGATTACTTTATTGATGATATTGCCACAGCAGAAGATTTTATCGAATACGCCGCGACCAAAAGTAGCTTCTCAGGTAAGTTTTATAAAATTCATTGTCATGGCGTCCCAGCCGTAAAGAGTAATGCTTGGCTAACCGACGAATTGAAACGCTTTAGGGACGCGAACCAATAACGAACGGCATTGCTTCACCGATACTGTCCACTTACGGCAAACGCCTCAAGAAGAGACTGCCACGCTGCTTTTGCCCGCTTGGTCATAGACTCACCTTTCAATCTGCAAAAAAAGCACTGTAGTGGGATTGGAAGGCAATGGATAGACTGGGGTTTAATTGGCGCTTACGAGTAAAGAGCACCTTGCCTGACAGCCTGCTTAATCAAGATGATAAGGCTTTTAAACGTAATCTGAATTGGCTTGAGACTCGTATGGATAGAAAACGTTACTGAGAGAATAACCCCTTTATTAAGAGGTTAAATGTAGGAGGTTAAATGTTTTCTTTTTTAAAATCCGATCCAACCAAAAAATTATCCAAAGAATATGATCACTTGCTTGAGCAAGCAATGCAGGCCCAGCGTAATGGCAATATTATGCTGTATTCAGAGCTCACTGCTCAGGCCGAAGCGGTGAGGCTGCAACTGGAAGAGTTGGAAGAGTCGGTTAAGCAATAAGTCGTCAAGCAACAAACCGCCAAGTAATAAATCACCAAGCAACAAGTCATCAAGCAACAGTTGGCCTTGCAGGATATACCAACGCCAAAGCACTTGCGTTATTATGGGTTTTCTCAATGTGTTTTTTTGCCAAGATTTACGCTAGAAAGGAAGCTGCGCACACTATTATGAAAACATTACTGGATTACTCATCAAGTTCAACATCCCTCAAATCGCTAACAGAACGCAAGCTGCAAGAGATCGACACCATCGCTATTACGATACGGGATGTGTTGGATGCATTTGTGGGGAGCAAAACGGGCAGCAAGACCAACTACCGTATTCATAAAATCATTTTGTTTGGTAGTCACGCCAAAGGCACATGGGTCGACGATCCTGCCAATGGCTATGTGAGTGATTACGATATTTTGGTGCTCGTCAATAACGAGGCGCTGGTGGAAGAGTACGACGTATGGCAAGCGGTAGAAGACAAGGTGGCCCGTAAAGTCACCGCGCCATTGGGGTTGATCGTGCACACCCTTGCGGATATGAATAACATGCTGCACCAAGGCCACTACTTTTTCACCGACATTCGGGATGAAGGCATTGAGTTGTACAGTGTCGCAGGGAAGGAACTGGCGCAATCCCATAATTTGCCCAGAGAAGAGCAACTTGCCATTGCCAATAAACACTGGGATCAATGGTTTGAAAGTGCCACCGATTTCTTTGAAACATTTGTGTTCGATCGAGATAGAGGTAAATTAAAAAAAGCCGCGTTTGAACTGCACCAAGCCACAGAACGCTTCTTCGCCTGCACCTTGTTGGTGTGTACTAACTACTTACCCAGAACCCATAATATTGAGCACCTACGTTCCCTCTGTGCGCAACAAAACCCTGAATTCGCCACTCTTTTTCCTGCGGACAACAAAGACCACCGCCGCAGCTTCCAACTGCTCAAACGTGCCTACGTTGACGGCCGTTACTCAGAGCATTACTCCATCACTTTAGATGAACTTAACTACCTCGCGGATGAGGTCGAAAAACTGCAACGCATTACCGAAGCCACGTGTAAGGCTAGGATAGAGAGTTATGGAAGTTGATGGTTATAGAACAAGAAAACTATTATGAACAGAAGCTAAATTGATTAAGTGAGTAGGTATTATGGATAGTGAAAAAATATTTCAGGAGTTCAAACAGGATGTAGCTGCTTTAACGTATGAAGATAATAATCATCGTGATCGTATAAAGCGTCGGGGAAGAATGCTCATTAGCAAATTCTTTGGTAGTGAATCTAGATACTTGACTGACTTAAGTAGAATTCGTTTTAGTTTCGGTATGGCTATGACTGGAGTTGACTTTAGTAGACAACAAAAAGAAGCGTGGGAATCAGGAAAGCAAAAAATTATAAACTTAATCGATACTATGATCGAAGATATTTCGTACTCTACTCCTAATATCGAAAAAGAATCTGTTGATCAAGTCAATTCTATTAAAAACAATAAAGTATTTATTGTTCATGGTCATGATGGCGAGGCAAAAGTAAGGACTGCAAGGTTTCTAGAAAAACTAGGCTTTGAAGCCATTATTCTTCATGAACAAGCGAGCGGAGGAAAAACAATAATAGAGAAAATTGAAGAATACTCTGATGTCGGATTCGCAATAGTTTTATATACACCCGACGATGTGGGCAGTGTAAAAACAGATGTTGGTCAACTGAAGGCTAGAGCTAGACAAAATGTAGTTTTTGAACATGGTTACTTGATGGGTAAGATTGGCCGTGAAAATGTAGTACCGTTAGTTACAGAAGGTGTGGAATTACCTAATGATATTAGCGGTATGGTATATATTTCAAATGAAAACTGGGACGTAGATGTTGCTAGAGAAATGAAAGCAGCTGGGTATGGTATTGATATGAATAAGCTTTTTTCATAAAGCATTGCTTCTTATTTATTGCTAATATCACTACAAAAACAATTCTAACAGTTCATTCAAAAACAACTTCCCTTTTTCTGTGGTATTCACTTGTTTTGGTTAGACACTCAGGAATGTTTGTTGGCAGAGACTTCGTATTGAGCATAGCCATATTGAGCCAGTAATACTTGCCCTTGTTCTTGAAATATCCAAAAGACGTTATCACGATAGTTGTGTCGATCTGTCTTATTTTACGTTGGCTTGAATGGCGTTTATGGCAGCGGTGGTATCGCCTTTGCGTAAGGCGTTGAGGATGTCTCTGTGTTCTTGCACGCAGACGTCACTACAGCTAACACGTTTATAATTTAATCGCATGCGCATGATGTAAGGGTACCAAATATTAATCAGTTCATCGCCGCCAGCTTTTTCGACTAAATAATAGTGGAACGCAATGTCTTGTTTGGTAACGGCGGTAAAATCTTCTTGGTCAAAGGCCGCTTGCAGTTCGTGCAAAATACTTTCTAGGGCATCAAAGTCTTGTTCTGTCAGTTTGTCTTGCAATTGTTCTATGGCAAAACGTTCAATTTGCAGGCGCAAGGCAATCATTAAGGTTTGCATCTTAGGTTCTAAAACCGTATTAACCGAGGCGCCACAATTATTTTTTGATACTAGTAAGCCTTCTTTAGTGAGCTGTAAAATCACTTCTCTAATTGGCCCGCGGGAAATACCGAAACGCGTAGCGAGTTCTTGTTCTTTTAGTTTGGTGGCGGGAGGAATAGCCCCAGAGATGATATCTGTGCGCAATTGCTTGGCAATTTGATCTTTTATTGTGAGGATTTTTGTTTGTTGCCCAACCATAACTATCCTTTTAAAAAAACCAATAGGTTCTTTTGATGATATAACTATATTCTATATAACAACAGTGAAATTAAGTAAATAACGGGGAGTGAGTTGCGACAATGATCGCCATCTGTTGTTTTTTTACTTTATACGAATAACTCTAGGAGTTCATTCAAGAATTGCTTGCCTTTTTCCGTTGTCATGATTTGTTGTTTCTCCCAATCTGTTTTAGCAAGTAAGCCCATTTCGACGGCACGATTTAATTGAGTGAGTAGCGTCTCTGGAATGGCTTGCTGGCAAAATAACTCATAGTCGGTCAAGGCAAAAGATTCAAACAGTCGCAATCGATTCATCATAAATTCTAATGGCATGTCGTCGGTTAATATGGCGTCTTTGATCGTTAATGACTCTGGCAATGTTTGCAGGTAATGGTTTGGATGCCGTGTTTTTCGGGTGCGAAATAGTTGTCCATCCGCTAAGGTGATTTTGCCATGAGCACCTGCACCTAAGCCTAAATAATCGCCAAAACGCCAGTAATTCAGGTTATGTTGCGCCTGCTTATTTGCTTGTGCATAGGCAGAGACTTCGTAATGTCGATAGCCTTTTTGCGCTAGCAACGTCTGCCCCGCATCTTGAATATCCCACAATATCTGATCCGCAGGTAAGGTGGGTGGCCGGCGAAAAAACTCGGTATTAGGCTCAATCGTTAATTGATACCAAGAGAGATGTTCTGGCTGCAAATCAATGGCTGTCGTTAAATCTGCCATTGCTTGCTCTATGGATTGATCGGGGAGGCCATGCATCAAGTCAATGTTGATATTATCGAAGCCCGCTTGGCGAGATTTATCCACAGCGCGAATGGCTTCGTCGCGGTTGTGGATTCTTCCTAGGGTTGTTAACAGGTTTGGCTGAAAACTTTGAATGCCAATCGATAAGCGGTTAATACCTGCTTGGCGAAAGTGGCGAAACTTCTCTTGTTCAAAGGTGCCAGGATTGGCTTCCATGGTGATCTCTATATCATCGCAAAAGGTTAAAGTTTGTTGCAGTTCAGCCATCAGTTGATAGTAAAAGTCGGCGCTCATTAAGCTGGGTGTCCCGCCACCAAAAAAAATGCTTTTTATTGGGCGGCCTTGCACATACGGCTTATCGACCTCGAGGTCCGATAAAAGCTGTTTTAGATAGTCTTGCTCTGGTAGGGCGTTATTGTGAGTGAAACGATCGGCTTGATGGGAATTAAAATCGCAATAGGGGCACTTTTTAACACACCAAGGCAGATGTATGTAAAGACTCAAAGGCGGTAGCAAATCAACCTTTGGCGTATTTTGCTCTGGTGTCATAAAAGATCACGAGTGCGCAAGGCGTCTAACAGTTGTTTTAGGGCAATAGAGCGGTGGCTAAGGCTGTTTTTTTCGTCTTTGGTTAACATGGCGGCACTGCAATCTCGGTCTGCCACATAAAAGACTGGGTCATAACCAAAGCCGTGTTTGCCTTGAATTTCGGTTAGAATCGAGCCTTCCCACGTGCCTTGAAAGACGAGTGGGGTTGGGTCGTTTTCGTGGCGCATAAAGGCAAGTACACACTGAAAGCGAGCGCTCCTTTGTTCCGTTGGGACACCTTGCATTTTTTCCAGCAGCAAATCATTGTTGGCCGCATTGTTGCCGTGCTCGCCTGCAAAACGTGCTGAATAAATACCTGGTGCGCCTTGCAAATAATCCACTTCAATGCCTGAGTCATCGCCAATTGCTGGTAGGCCAGTTTGTGCACAGGCGTTACGTGCTTTGAGGATGGCATTTTCAATAAAGGTTAGGCCTGTTTCCTCTGCTTCGGTAACGTTAAATTCGCCTTGTGGTTTTACTTCGATGCCTAGCTCATGCAGCATTTCGTTGAATTCTTGGATTTTACCGGCGTTATCACTGGCAAGAACAATGGTATTTTTCATCATAATGCTCTCTTATCGGTCAACGTAAAGGTGTTTTTGGGTGTTGACTGTCATGGCTGGGCTATTGGCATTGAGTCGAGCCGTGATTTCAAACTTTAGAATTTCATCGTCTGTTTTGCTAAAAGGCGCTATGTAATAAATGGCGTCGCCTTCTTTGATGGTGGTGAATTCCAGTGTCACAATTTGGCCCAGCAAATTTCGTACTTTCGCAGTGACAACCGCTGGCACAGATAGGGGTAATTTGCCTGATCGTTCTTTAATCAGTGCGACATTGAGTAGCCCTTTGTTTTTACTGCGGGTGAACCCATATTGCTGCGCAATGTTGGGTTGTAGAAATGTGGACTCAAATACTGTGTAGTTGAGGGTGTAATCGCCAAATTTTGCTTCATCTGCCATAACAGGGGTGATGGTGAAAAAAGTGAGTATGACGGAGTAAATAATGTTCTTCATGTTTTTCCTCTCTTTACCTACTAACGTGAAAAATCGCCGTTTCGCTCAGTAAATTTGGGAGTGCATTAAGCCACCAATGATTGCGGAGTTTGCTGTCAACCGCGGCGGATTGCACTATGTTAATGTTATGTTCTCGGCAAAGTATTTCGAAATCATTAAAGGTACAAAAGTGAATGTTTGGCGTGTCATACCAATTATAAGGTAAAAACTCGGATACCGGCATGCGACCTTTTAAACCTAAGTGGATGCGGTTACGCCAGTGACCAAAATTTGGAAAAGTAATAATGCACTCTTTGCCCACTCGTAACATTTCATTCAAGAGTAAATCGGGACGCCTGAATTGCTGTAATGCGTGGGTCATAATCACCATGTCAAAACTTGCGTTTTCAAAATTATCTATGCCATCGTCTAGATCCTGATCCAAAACGGGAATGCCTTTTTCTATACAGGTATTGATGTTTTCTGGATCAATTTCCAATCCATAACCTTGCACATTTTTATGGTCAATCAGGTGTTGTAGTAATTCGCCTTGACCGCAGCCTAAATCCAATACACGACTATTTGGCTTAATCCATTCGTTAATGATCTCTAAATCAGCGCGCATGGTGCTTCTCTCCTGACGTTAGGTGAGCTGTGGTGTTTTCCAACAGGTTAAGACGCTGTTTCGTGCGATCAAGAAAACCACGTAATGCTGCCATGTACCTTGGCAGTGGGAACAAAAACGCATCGTGCCCTTCACTTGCTTCAATTTTGGCGTAACTCACATGTTTACCAGCCTTGATTAGGGCATTGACGATTTCTTCACTGCGCTCTGGTGGGAAGCGCCAATCTGTTGTAAACGACACCAAGAGGAATTCACAGGTCGCTGGTGCCAGCGCCTTCGCAAGGTCGCCATTGGTCTTTGCCGCAGGGTCAAAATAATCTAATGCTTTGGTCATTAACATATAGGTATTGGCATCGAAACGGCGGGTGAAGGCTTCCCCTTGATAACGTAAGTAACTTTCTACTTCAAATTCAATATCATAGTTGTATTGATAATGGTCATGTCGCATTTTACGGCCAAACTTTTTCCCCAAGGAATCGGTTGATAAATAGGTAATATGGCCAAGCATGCGAGCCAAACCGAGGCCGTTAGCGGGTACCGTGTCTTGGCTGGCATAATCGCCATCGTAAAAGTGAGGATCACGACGAATGGACTGGCGAGCCACTTCATTAAAGGCAATATTTTGCGTGGAAATTTTTGGGGCAGACGCGATCACAATAGCGGCTTTAAGACGATTTGGATGGGTAATACTCCAATGTTGAACCTGCATGCCGCCAAGGCTACCACCAACAATGGCAGCAAAGCATTCAATTCCTAGTAAATCGGCCAGTCTGGTCTGACTTTCTACCCAATCTTCCACCGTGACCATTGGGAAGTCTGCGCCCCATTGTTGTTGGGTATCTGGGTTGATGCTGGTCGGACCTGTACTACCGCAACAGCCACCTAGATTATTTAGTGATACAACAAAGAAGTGGTTGGTATCAATTGGCTTATCAGGGCCAATGGCACTGTCCCACCAACCGGGCTTCTTATCTTCCATGCTGTGGTAGCCAGCCGCATGATGGTCACCACTTAATGCATGGCAAATCAAAATAGCGTTGGATTTCTCTGCATTCAGTGTGCCATAGGTTTCATAAACAAGTTGGTACTGTGCCAATGTTCTGCCGCAGGCTAACTGTAAAGCTTGATCGAATTGAGCGATCTTAGGGGAAACAATACCTACTGAATCGGCTGGAATGACGTCCGGCATGATGGCTGACTAGTCCTGCTAAGCGTAATAATGAATTAGGTTAAGGAAGGTGCACAGTGTATCGCCTGATTGGGCTCTCATCAAGTAACGCACTTATCAAGTAACGTAACAGGGCGCGCCTCCCCATTTTGTTCATGAATGCTACTAATGCCATATCCAGACACAGTGGACTTGAGCAAATCACGGTTTATTTGCTGTTAAACCCTTATTATGAATAAGGGTATTTTAGGTTGGTTTTGATAAATTGTGGGTGTTCATTGATGTGGGTGTCCATTGATGTATTTTTTCCTCTCAAGTGGCAATGCGCCTGTTTGGCGTTCATAAGGCGTATTTTAGCCTTAGTGGTCTGGTAGCCTATAACTGGTACTGCGTCCGCCGCTGGTGTTTTGTATAAAAATGCCACGGCTCTTTAGCTCCTGAATGTCTCGCAAAGCAGTATCATTTGAGCACTTGGCCAGCTTGGCATACTTGGATGTGTTCATGAAGCCTTCAAAGCTTTCTTCAAGCATACGGTTGATGATTAATCGCTGACGATCATTGGTAGGCTTTTGGTTGATCCTCTGCCAAAGTTGTGCCTTGAATAAAACATGTCCAAGTGTTGTTTCAGCGCTACTAATGGCGCGCCCAAGGCAATCCAGAAACCATGATAGCCATTCTGTAATATCTGGCGTGGCGCATTGTTGTGCGGCAAGTCGATCGTAATAGTGTTTGCGTTCGGCTTCGATTTGAGAAGAGAGGCTGTAAAAGCGATCGGATGTACCATCTGCGCGAGCTAATGCCATGTCACCAATTGCTCTAGCAATGCGACCATTTCCATCTTCAAATGGGTGGATCGTCACAAACCATAAATGCGCAATACCAGCCCTGATCACTGGATCCGTATTATCTTCATGCGCTAGCCATGTAAGGAATGTCTCCATTTCTTTTTCAAGGCGTTCCGCTGTTGGCGCTTCAAAATGTACCTTTTCGTTACCTATCGGACCGGAAACAACTTGCATAGGGCCAGCTTCAACGGTTCGCCAAGCGCCAACGGTAATTTTATACATGCCGCTACGTCCTGTTGGGAATAACGCTGCATGCCAATCAAATAGACGCGCTTTTGTCAGAGGCTTGGAGCACTTTTGTGTGGCATCTAGCATCATTTCTACGACGCCTTCTACATCACGGCTAGTAGGGATGAGCCCAGCAATATGAATACCGAGCCGACGAGCTATAGAAGAACGAACCTCTTTAGGTTCCAAATTTTCACCTTCTATAGCAGAGGATTTGACAACATCGCTGGTAAGCATATCAAGAGCAGCTTCTTGTGCTAATTCAAAACCAAGGCCTTTCATTTTCCCCAACAAGTGGCCTTGGCGATACCGTATATCACCCAGCTTAGATGCCAGAGCTTCTGCGTTCCATGTAAAGTTTGGCCAATTTTGATGTTCGTAAATCCACATATTAATCACCGCATTTTTTAAGGTAATTATGGGGTTTATTCGCCGCAAAATCCACTTAATCACCGCACAATATGCGGTAATTAGACGTGCTATTCACCGCATACATCACTTTTGCTTTCCTATCAGCTATTAGCAGTCGCCTACATTGCCTTTGTTATATTCAATCTAGGTTCGACTTAATCGTATCTCAGGTCAGTGGCTTTCCCTCGGAAGATATAGTACGAAAGTGCGGTGTAGCTTACTAAAATAGGTAATACGATAAGAGCGCCAATGAGCATGATGAGCAAGGAGTCAGGGGCAGCAGCGGATTCAACTATGGTCATTTGCTCAGGGACGATATAGGGCAAAAAGCTGTAGGCGAGTCCACAAAAACTGAGAATAAATAGGCCAATTGTTAGGGTAAATGGCAGCCAGTTTAACCTGTCACCCGCTAACGGGATGCGCCTTAATAAGAAAAATAGCCAGACAACCAAGATGGCAGTAAGTATGGGAATGGGGGAGAGCCATTGGGAACGCAACCAACAACAAACCAACACCGAGAATTAACCAGGTTTCATTCGCATCCCAAAACCTTTGTTGCGCACACCTTTCCAGATTTATACGAAGCGTTAAGACAAGATTTAAAAGGACGATTAGGCCGAGGTTTTCAGTTTGGCCTGATCGTATTTGCTGCCCTAACACTGGGTTTGATTGTGTTTAATTGAGTGAGGTATGGACAAGTATGCCTCACCAATTTACGCGACGAGGTTTAGAGATTAAATGCCGGTGCCATCAATTCTTGTTCATTACGACTGATGCCGACGCTTGTCGCAACCTCCTGCCACCTACTTACACTTTCCAGTACCTGATCTTTAATGCTTTTGGCTTCCGTAGGGTTGAGCGTAATGTGCCAATTAAGGCAGGGCTGGAAAACGTCTCCCAATCAGCAAAAACATAGATTTCTGTACTCACTCGGCTTTTCCTTTTTGATTACGTAATAATTTTATATCTTGTAATTTGCGACCGAGTTCATCGTCACTGGCAACATGAGCAAAGTCTTCTACTAGTCCTAAAACACTGAGCACAAGAACATAATGGCCAATAGAAACTTTGGTATCACCTTGTTCAATTTTGCGAATGGTTAATCGACTTAACCCTGTGCGCTCTGAGAGTTGGCTTTGGGTATAACCGCGACGTTTATAGGCAAGTTTTATATTTTCGCCTAATTGCGCCAGCACCTTTTGATGTTTGGGAAAGACTATTGCACTGCGTTTTGTTGGGTTCGTTTTGATCATTACAGTTACCAAAATATCCTATAATGATAAGCATAGTGATCATTTTTAAATTTGTAAATGCGGTCGTGACATTATCGACATGGCTACAGTCAAGGAATAGATCCTAATATGTTCTTCTATTAGTAAGGTGTAGTGTTATGGCTGGCATTTTCTGTTACGAGCACAGGCCTTTGAACAATACTTTACCTCGTCCCATACCTTTTCCCATTTTTTGCGCCATGTGAAAGGGCGCTGGCAAACAGGGCAGACTTTGTGTGGTAGGTGACGTTTTTTAATCATTTTCATAACTGCTAAGCGCTTTCTCTAGGTGCTTTCTCTAGGTATTTTCTCTAAGCACTTTTCTCTAAGCACTTTCTCTAGCTCTAGGCACCTTCTTTAAGCATCGAGTTGGTTAAGAAAAATCTGGCTGTCTTGTTGGATGGCGCGTCTTTTTTCGTCACTCATGCGATCAAGGGTTTTGTACATCATGCCAAGGCGATGATTGCTTTGTAGCTTTGCTCGATTTCTCGCTAAAAAGTCCCAATAGAGGTAGTTGAAAGGACAGGCATCTGGGCCATTTTTTACGGTGACTTTATAACGGCATTGTTTGCAATAGTCTGACATTTTGTTGATGTAGCTGCCTCCAGCGGCGTAGGGTTTACTGGCGAGATAACCACCATCGGCAAAGAGAATCATGCCAGAAACGTTAGGCAGTTCGACCCATTCGTAGGCATCGGCATACACAATTAAAAACCATTCATTCACCTCATGGGGAGCGATGCCAGCGAGTAAGGCAAAGTTACCTAATACCATTAGGCGTTGAATATGATGGGCATAAGCGTGGCGTTGGGTTTCAGAAATGCATTGGTGCAAACAGTTCATGTCGGTTTTTGCATGCCAATAGAAGGAAGGTAATGGGCGTGTTGCCTCGAAAAAGTTGGCTTCCTTATAGGTTGGCATGGTGAGCCAGTAAATACCACGCACGTATTCACGCCAGCCCAAAATTTGGCGCACAAAGCCTTCTACCGCATTGAGTGATGCTGTCCCTGAAAAATAGGCTTGTTCAGCGGCATGAATGCATTCTAAGGGTTCTAAAAGACCGCAGTTTAGATAAAAGCTGATATGAGAATGGTACATCCATGGTTCGCCTTGCAGCATGGCGTCTTGATAGTCACCAAAGTAGGGTAGGCGTTGTTGGATGAACTGAGCTAACACCTCCAAGGCTTCAGAACGGGTAACAGCAAAATAAAACGGTTCCAAATCACCAAAGTGATCACTGAATCGTTTTGCCACAAGGGCGAGCACATCTTGGAGAATGGTTTGGCTCGCCATCGCTTGTTGAGCGATTGGTTGAGCGATTGGTTGAGAAGAGTGTTGCGATTTCTGTTGTGCTTCATTTGATCGAGAGTAAGGAGCAGGAATGTTTAGCCCCTTTCTAGGAGGTTTGCGATTTTCCGCATCGTAATTCCATTGGCCACCAATTGGTTCATCATTTTGCATAAGAATGCGGTATTTTTTGCGCATCTCTCGATAAAAGTATTCCATACGCAGTTGTTTGCGCCCTTGGGCCCATTGTTGGAATTCCTCAATCGAACACAAAAATCGGGTATCTGGCAGAATATCAACCGGCAGATTGAACAGTGATTGCCATTGCTGCATGTCGGCTAACACGCGATATTCACCAGGTTGTGTGACAATAAGACGATTATAGTGGCCAGTTTGCAGAAGGCGCTGTACTTCACCCTGAAATGAGCCCGTATTTTCTGGGTCGTCTAACCTGATGTATATCACCTGATAGCCTTTTTCTCGTAGGCTGGCTGCAAAGTGGCGCATTGCTGTGAATAGAAAAGCGATTTTCTTTTTGTGATGTTTAACATAAGTGGCTTCATCCCATACTTCGCACATGAGGATGACATCTTGTGTTGGGTTTATGTGTTGCAGACTAGAAAGGGAGAAGGAAAGCTGATCACCTAAAATAAAGCATAAATTACTCAAAATGGCAGTTCTCTTTGTGGATGATCAAGTTGTGAATGGTCAGGTTGTGCCTTCTTTTTCTTTCGGCTGGTTTTAGGTAAGCCTGATTTGCGACTGCCATGTTTATTGGCAATCTGTTTGGCGGTGGTCTTGTGGGCAGGGTCATTTTTTCTCAGGGTATAGATTTTGTCTGCCGCGGTTCTGCGAGCGATTTGTTCATCCACAATGGGCATGGGGTAATCATTAATTTGTGAGCTTGCTAACCAAGGCGTATGGATAAATTCGCGGTCAACATCCCGCAGCTCTGGTACCCATTGGCGAATAAATACCCCTTCTGGGTCTTGGTCTATGCCTTGCTTAATTGGGTTATAAATACGAATGGCGTTGATACCTGTCGTGCCAGATTGCATTTGTACCTGACTGTAGTGAATGCCTGGCTCATAATCGATAAAAAGCTGGGCCAAATACAAAGCGGGTTGGCGCCAGTGCAACCACAAATGGTAACTGGCAAAACTCATCACCATCGCTCGCATACGAAAGTTTAACCAGCCGGTTGTTATTAACGCACGCATACAGGCATCGATCATTGGATAGCCTGTTTGACCCGTTTGCCATGCGTGTAGATGGTCTGGGTTGAGGGTGTCTTCTCGCAACGTCTTATAGGCAGGGTGCATATTCTCAAACTCAATGTCTGGCTCATCTTCCAGCTTTTGTATGAAATGGCAGTGCCAGCGTAAACGACCAGAAAAAGAACGCAAGGCACTGGGCCATTTGCCTTTCACTGCGTCTGGCATTTTCTTTAATTCTTTGTGGCGTCGCTCCGTGATTTGAAACACTTCTCGAATCGAGAGCGTGCCAAACGCCAAGTGAGCCGATAAGCGCGAACAGCTATCAAATGCAGTTACGGGTGACGACATGGCTTGAGTGTAGTATTCACCTCGCCGATAAAGAAAACTGTTGAGCAAGGCCAAGGCTTGGCTACGACCGCCTTTTTGCCTGTGGTTGCTATTCTCTTCTTGCAACCCTAGGGCGTTTGCTGTGGGTAAGGTATCTGTTGCCTCGTCAACATAATTAAGTGCTGTTGGGGCGGTGAGAATAGGGCGAGCCATTTGTGTATACCAACGAGCCGCCCAACCATCACGATCTTTTAAGCCACGAATAACGCCATTTTGCGTTGGTTCATACCATGGGATTTGTTGCGATCGACACCAGTGTTTGACGGCTTTGTCTCTGGTGTAGGTCCAGTGATTTCCTGTTTCCTGATGTGACCATAGCGCATCAATAGAATGCTGTTGAGCAAGTTGAGTGAGTACATCAACCGCATTGCCGACTTTAATAATGAGCCTCTGACCCAGCGCGGTTAAGGATTGATCCAGCTCTTGCAAGCATTGGGTAAGAAAAACATAGTGACGGTAACTCATGTCAGGTTGTTGCCACAGTTCAGGTTCAAAAATGTAGAGGGGTAAAACGGGCCCCAAGCGCGCGGCTTCTGATAATGCGGCGTTATCCTCAATGCGTAAATCCCGTTTGAACCACACGATGTTCATTTGCTTGACCTAATCTCTCTTTCTCATATTGGGTGATGTTTGTCTTTTTCTGTGTTTAGCCACGCGGCCAGAAACGCGTTTACGCCACAAACGAAAGCTGGAAGGGCGCAAGTGTTGGCGCATAATGGCAATCACTTGTGGTTCGGACAAATCGGTGAGGGCCTGTATGTCTTCAAAGGCGGTTTTATCGCACCATGCCATGGCAACAATTTCATGAATATTATCGATTGGTTGGTTCATAGTACGGTCTCTTCTAGCGCTGTTGCCAGTTGGTAAGCAGAGGTAAACGCGCCTTCAACTCGGCCGCCAGAACACCAATCTCCACACGCTGCAAGCTTGAGTTGATCGTCTAAAAAAAGTGGAGTGGGATCACGTTTAACATTGCTAGCATAACGCCAACCATGCAGCGTTTTGTATGTGGCTCGGTGTAAATCCTGACCAACGAAACGGCTTGCTTCGTCCAGTAAGTGTTGCATTACTTTGTCGCGGTTATTATCAATATGCTGCTCCGCGTATGCAGCCGAGGAATGAATGGTGAGTGAATAAGGGTGCGAGCGCCCAGGTTTTTGATTGTTCACCGCGATCCAACTGATGTCTGCATTGGCCACCTGTGCGGCATCGAACGGCAGCGATAAGGCTTCCTCAAACCCCAACATAAGGGCAAAACAAGCCTGCATATCATGATTATCAATATCCGCGTGATATTTGAATGTTTCTGGTAAAAGTGCAGCGGCTTGCGGGGATGGCAAGGTGGAAATTACCCAGTCGAACCCTTTATAGGTTTGGCCATTCTCATCGAGTAAATGCCATGTATTATCATACTCTAACGCAACAATTTTGGTGTTGAGATGTACGGTTAAGCCTTGAGCCAAATATTTAGTAACGCTATTCATAGCGGGAACGCCCACATAACGAGGCTCATCGTGCAGCCAATCTAAATATTCAGCGGTTTGACTGTCGTCGAGTTTGATGCAGCGAGCATTCCAGCGTGCAATGATGCCTTGACTGATGAGGGGCTGGATAAAGGTTTGAAAGGCTTTTGTTCGAGCGGTGAAATATTGTGCTCCGTGATCAAAAACGTAAGGAGTAGCACGTCGGGTTGACATGCGCCCACTGACGCCACGGGCTTTTTCGAATAAAGTGATATCGGCTTTTTGTTTTAATAAGTTAGCAATTGATAAGGCGGTCAGGCCTGAACCAATGATTGCAATTTTTGTCATGCAGCTCCCCAAGTAGCTTTCCAAGTAGTTCCCCAAGTAACGTTCCAAGTAGCTTTCTAAGTAGTTCCCCAAGTAACAATCAGTGTCATAATAACAATAGCAGTAATTACGCAACGGGTTCGAAAATAGGTTTTATCAATCCAGTTATGGCGCACTAGTTGTAAATCAATGAGTAATAAAATGAGAAAGGCGGCGATAAAGACCAACAGCAAGACGCGAAAAGGCAATGTTAGAAATGCCAACCAAAGCGCTACCGTTATGAAATTGCTGGAAAGACTAAGGTAATCTTGCCATTTGCCAACAATCGATAAATGCTGCCCCCAATGACTACCAGCTAAAAATGTCGCAATCGCCAGAGCATAAAGGCTCATGATATTGTCAACACCACCAAGCCATGGCCAGGTCTTAATATTTAATATCAAGCTGACAGCGCAAAAAATAAAAGGCAATGCTCCGGCATAGGTTAGATAAACGTAGAGTTTTCTCATTTTGCTGTGTCTTATCTCAGTAACCAATTATTTTACGTGGCGGTATGGGAATTGGATTTCTTTAACAAATGGTACCGTTAAAAACAGTTACCTTTTGAGCTAGTGAATCCGATAAACAGAAAATCATCACCTGAAGAAGAAACCCCAGCATGAATGGCTGGGGTTTGGTGATTTAGTGTGTTATGCACATCCTGTGCGCTTTTTATTCAACGTATCCAATGTCTTAAAGCGCTGGGTGAGCGTTCTCAACTAAATCTTTAAACTGCTGGTGGAACCAACTACCTGATGAGGGTGCATTATCCATTGCTCCAGTTAGCACGCCCGCTGGTGTGATAAATGTTGGATCACACATAGGATCAAAACTCTTACCTTCATCATCTGGTGTGGTTTGTGTGCTGTCGCTGGTGCCGTCCGATTCGCCTGGTGGCTTGATCCAAACATAGGCTTCTATCACATGGCTTGCACCAAATGGTAGAGCTTGTGGGCGTTCACCAATACCGGCTCCTGAGACGTTACACCAAAGTCCTCGATGGGCGCGACGGTCAATTTTGCTGTCCATAACATATTGGTCTTCTGTTGCGGCATTATTGTTGGCACTTGTTGGACGATTAGGACCGCCCCAGCCATTACGTGATGTATCAATGATAATGGCAACGTCCTGTGGGAAGCCACTGGCAACAAAGCGAGCATGAATGGCTTCGGCAAAGTCTTTTTCGTCAAAGACTGGGTTCCACTCATAATAGTTGCTTGATTCGATGCCAATGAAATCATTATCGAAGTCGAATTTAGGGTCTGGTAAGAAAGGTTCTTCGACTGGTGTGGTATTCGATACATTTGTCACAAAACCATCCACAACGCTCATATTACCGTTATCAATATTGCGTACCAAATCGGTATAAAGTGGGATAACTCCCGCCATGTTGTTTTCCCAGCCTAACCAACCAGAGTGTGCGATATCAAGATAGGTGTACACGTTATCAAGTTGAGCGAATTGACTTAGTGCATAGCTAATGCCATCGACATAGGTGCCGTCTTGGGCCACTTTTGCACAGGCTGGTACACTACGATTCGTAACAAGGTTGGGTAAAGAGTCAGGTTCTATAGTCGCAATAATTCTTAAACCATTAAATCGTGGCTGATTGATGATATTTACAATCGCATCAATGTAATCGTCTTTGTATATTTGCAAGCCATTTTCATCTGCGTTCAGTGTGCCGTTAGATGCAAGAGCAGCGCAGTCTCGATCTGGTAGATTGTAAACCACGATAGAAACTGTAATTGGGGTGTTGCCTTGTTTTTGCAGTAAGGCTTGTTCCAAATGTTGCTCTAGGCTAAGCCGTCCGCCATTAATGCTGCCGCCATAAATAGCATCGATGCGGTCAAGCCATACGGCAGTTGGTATTTGTTTAACCGCATTCATTTTACGAATCAAATCGGCATTTGATACTTGGGCAATTGAGGTGTCAATCAAGTTTGCGTAATCAGAATTTATGTAACTTGTTGCCCCAAGGAATGGGTTAGAGACATGTCCTTCCCCTTGATTGCTTTGACTGACTGAAACCACAAAAGAGGTATTACCAGAAAGCGCGCCATCGTTAGCGACTAACTCAACTGTGTATGAACCATCGGTACTGTAAGTATGAGAAGCAAACTGCCCACTTGCCGTATTACCATCACCAAAATCCCATGTGTAGGTTAGGCTATCACCGTTTGGATCTACCGACATAGAGGCGTCAACACTAACGGTCAATCCATTCGTGATGTGAGTGGCTTTGGCAACAGGTGGCAAATTCACAGTAGCAGCGGTCACATTGACTGCTTTGCTGGTTTTTGTGGTGGTTTTACCGTCAGAAACAGTTAATTCGACTGTGTAATTGCCAGCCATTGAATACGTGTGGGTTGGCGTTGCGCCTGTTGCGGTAACACCATCGCCAAATTTCCAACTAAATGACAGTGGGTCATTGTCCGCATCGTAACTGCTGGAGGCATCAAAATCGACCAGCAGATTATTTGTTATGACGCTAAAATCAGCGACAGGCGCTGTGTTGCCCACATCACCGCTACAAACATCGCCAGTCACAGCAACAACAGCAGCTGGTACGCCGGCGTTGGCTTTTGCCCCCTGAAGACCAAATGACACACTTGCTTGTGGGGCAATATTGCCATTCCAATTGAGACTGCTAGCCGAATAAGGATTCGTACCAGAGAAAGTAGCATTCCAAGCGGATGAGACTGTGCTGCCATCATTGTATTGCCAACTTACATCCCAGCCGTTTATGGCCGTATTGCCTGTGTTTGTAATGGTAATATTGGCGGTGAAGCCAGTAGGCCATTCACTGTCGACCTGATAAGTACAAGTAGCGGCAGCATAAACCTGTTGTGCTGCGCACAGAGACGAGAAGGTCAGTATTTTTAGTAAATTCGTTTTCATGATAAACCTGCATTTTTATTCTTGTTAAAGGTTAGTAATGTAACCGTTTACATTTTTTGAAACACTTTACCAAAGGAGACTCTCTATAGCGCTTTGTTACCGCTTTATCGCTAAGAACGGCATCGCCGCCCTCGATAAACCTTCTATCCGTTTTTTGGTTTAGTTGTTAAAGCCAGTTTACAGAACATGCCCTTATGATTTAACAAACTTAACGACTTTGCCTATGCAAAATGGATAGTATAAAAAGTATAGGTGATATTCATATTGGGACAAAAAACCAATTGTTACGTTTAGTTGTAATAGTGTATCCAAATGACTTTGTCTTAGATTGTCACAATTCGACTGCAAAGCGACATACCAATTTTGTGTGGCTTTATTTACACTGAATCTAATTGGGTATTGATTGGTTTTATTGGGTCATTTTATGAATACATCAAAGATTTTGCTGGTGGAAGATAATCAAGAACTGGCAGAACTCGTCTATGACTATTTAGATAAAAAAGGCTTTAATGTTACTGTGATTAATGATGGTGCTGAGGCTGTCGATGCCATTCGGCAACAGCAACCGGACTTAGTTATTCTTGATATTATGCTGCCGGGCATGTCTGGGCTCGAAATTTGTCGTACTGCCCGAGTGGATTACAATGGCGCTATTTTAATGTTGACAGCATTGGATGAAGATATGGATCAGATCGTCGGTTTAGAAATGGGGGCCGATGACTATATCATTAAACCGGTGCATCCACGTTTGTTATTAACTCGCATACAAAATTTATTACGCCGTATGGGAGCTGGGTCAGCTTCCTTGCCAACAAGTACCTCTACAGATGCACCAAATAAAGAGCCTGAGCCATCTCAACGCTCAATGATTCATGTTGATAAGCTAAAAATTAGCCTCAGTAAACGCTCTGTCGAAATGAATGGCAAGCGAATTTCACTAACAACGGCTGAGTTTGAGTTGCTGCTTTTGCTGGCTGAGCATATTGGCGAAGTGGTTGAAAGAGAAACCATAGTGCAACAACTTAGAGGCTTTGATTATGATGGCATGGATCGCTCTATCGATCGGCGTATTTCTCGTCTGCGAAAAAAACTTCAAGCCGAATTCACCGACTATGAGGTAATCAAAACCATTCATGGCCGTGGCTATCAATTGTGTACCAGTGAATAGTGGTTAGCACGTTAATCGGATAGGGACTTGTTTCTTTATGTTGAGATCATTTTTTGTATTGGTTGGTATCTTGCTGTTTCCAATGATCGCAATGATATTTGTGCCGTCATGTAGCCCTATCACCAAGATTAATAATTACTTTGGACTCAAGTATCTGGATTATACATACGATGGTGTTTTCATTTTGGTGGAAGACTTGCTGGTCGATACACCCGAAGCAGCATGGCAAGCGCAATTTGATAAGTGGCAACAGGGCTTTGGTTATCAGGTCCGTTTTATTCGTTTAAATGAGCTGAATTACAGTGCGAGCAATAACGCTGCTCTTATTGAAGGGAAATCCCTTTATCTTGACGCACCTGTTATTCGCTATGTTAAAAGGCTCTCGAATTCGGACTGGGTAATGGAAATGTCATTAGAACAACAAGAGAATGAAGACTTTGAGCGTAGTATTAAAGGTGCGCGTTTATTGATTGAACAAGTTCTGAGACCATTACCACAAGAACAATGGCGTGAAAAAATACTTGAGATGGATCGCAAATTTTCATTAGATGTCGCCCTGCATGAGTTCGACACACTGATGTTAGAGCTTACAGAAGAGCAGCAACAAGCCTTACGCTCAGGGCAGGTTACTTGGCGCTTTAGTGAGTCAGGGGGAGAACAAGTTTTCTATTGGAATTTATTCGAGAGTAATTTAACCATTGCCATCGGCCCTATTGAAGAAGATAAATTTTCTTTAGGCGTATTTATTAGTTTTCTATTTTTGTTTTTCTTAATGGTAGCGAGTGCGATCTTCGCTTGGCTTTATCCACTTTGGCTAAGGTTAAAGCGCCTTGATGAGGCCGCCATTGCGTTTGGGCAGGGAGAACTGGACCAGAGAGTCAAGGTAAAACGTTACTCGATCACTTCACGCTTAGGGAAGTCATTTAACTTGATGGCAGAGCGCATACAAACCTTGATACAAACCAACCAAGAATTAACCAATGCGATTGCCCATGATTTAAGAACGCCTCTGGCAAAAATTCGCTTTGCCATTGAAATGCTAGATGCTGACGACAGTTCACAAGAGGAAAAGCAGAACTACAAAAAAAGCGTTAATAAAAGCATTGATAATCTTAATTATTTATTGAATCAAATTCTTATCTATTCCCGTTACAATCGTATTGCCGACGCCAGTAACTTCACGCCAAGCCGCTTTGCTAACGTGGTGCAGGATGAGGTAGAAGAACAACAATTTTTACACGAGAAGATAACATTCTTGTGTGACATCGATACCGAGCTGCAAGATAAACGGTTGGTGTTAGATAAGTTTGCCTTAGCGCGGGCGTTAACCAACTTATTAACAAACGCTGCCAAGTTTGCCAGCACACGCGTTCGCGTTACCTTTACCGAAAAAGGTCAGTATTATTATTTAGTTGTAGAAGATGATGGGCTTGGTATTGCAGAAGAGAAAATGGCAGATATCTTCGAACCTTTTAAGCAGATAGATAATGATGAGCGAAACGCAGAACAAGGACATGGACTGGGTTTAGCCATTGTCAGTCAAATTGCAAAGTGGCATCAAGGAGAGGTTTGGGTGGAAGACTCTGCTGCTTTAGGTGGCGCAAAATTTACCTTGCGTTGGCCTGTCTCTACTTGTCACATTTCAGTGGAAAAGACCTGAGTAAACGACACATTCTGTCCATAGAATGCCACATACTTAAAGCGGAAAAATACATAACATTATCATGTTGTTATTCACTATCTGGAGCAATATGACAATGCAAATCAATAACACTCTTTTTTTTAAAACCTGCCGTTCTTCGCTGTTTTTTGTTGCGACCATTGGTACTTTAACGATGGCGAAGACAACATGGGCTTCTGACTACTCATTAGGAATTGAAGTGGGCTCTCACGGTGTTGCGCTTGGCATTTCAGGACAAAGTGCAATAAGCAATAATGTGCAATGGCGTTTAAGTGGAGGCGGTATTTCGCTTTCGTCTGCATCGCTTGATGACAGCGAATCTGAAATCGATAATGTCAGTTATGACGAAGATTTTGAGTTTGAAACAGACCACTTTAGAGCTGGTTATGAGTGGTATCCAGCCAGTTCCGGTTGGGCCAGTAATTTATTTGTTTCTGGTGGTGTAGCGTATTTGGATGAGAATTTCTCTGCGAAATCGGATACAACAGCACAACAATTAATTGGTTCGATCACTACCACGCCAGGTGATGGTCGTCAGATTGAAATAGACGTAGACCGCTCAACTATTTTGCCTTATGCCAGCCTCGGTTGGGGAAACCGCCTTGCTAATGGCCGTGGTTTTTCCTTCCGTGCTGAAGTGGGTATAACACAAGCTGTACAGGATTATGATATTACTGTGAAAAGTGTGGGTTCAACCTCTATTTCCCAAGCTGACCTAGATGCGGAAAAACGCAATATCGAAGAGGAACTGGAAGATTCTAACTCCTTTATTTCTGCTGGTGTTTCCTACGTGTTCTAGTTAGAAAAATATCGAGCTTTAATACTCGGTATCACGGTTTATTTACCCCTACATTTAACCGCTTTAATCTGACCTATAAAATGCAGTTAAAGCGGTTTTTTCTTGCGTTGCGCAAACTGACCACTAGAATAAAGTATTCCTTATCTTTTCATATTTATTTAGATCCGTTATTCAGACCAGTCATCGCAAGGAGAAAGAGTATGCTGATGGACATCTTGGCCACTATCACCGCATTTATCACGGTTATGCTGCTGTTTAGTTTGTTGGTGACTGCCAGTGTACAGGCAATCAACTCAATGTTTCAGTTACGCTTTCACAACCTACGGGTAGGGTTGGATGTGTTTGCGGAAGATTTAATGAATGATGATGCGATTGATGCTGAAGCAAAAGATAAAATTAAAACCGCAGTGGCAAGTTGCATCCCCATTAAGTCGGAAAAAGCAAAGCTAAAAATGCCAGTTCGCCCAGAAGCGGTAGCGGTTGAAAATGTACAAAGCTCGGTGAAACAACAAGTGGGAGGTTTGCTCAGCCAACAAAACCTAGAGAAGTTGGATGATGTGGTGGTACACCATTTTAAAAATGTGGAATTTTATATGGCGCAACGCTTTCAAAAAATTTCTCACCTACTGTCAATTAGTATTGGGCTGATCATCGCCATCATCTATCAAATTAACACTCCAGACTTGCTAAATCGTTTATCCGTTGACCCTGCACTGCGTGAAGCGTATATCAGCCAAGCACAAGAGCTGATGTCCAGTGATGCCGAATTAAAACCTTCTTTTTCTTATCCAGCGGCGGCGGAACAAGCCATTCATCAACTAATCAGTGAACACCCTAATGCGACTGGGTTAACGGCCTTGCTTGATTCCGATTTAAGCAGCGAAACAGCGGTTATGACTGGCATTAAAAACGCCTTTGCTAACGATGAAAGCCAATACCAGACACTAAGATTGGATTACCAGAAAACAGTTGGAGCAGTGTTGCAAGAGGCTGAGACAAAGTATCGGCAACAATGGCAAGCACAAATGGATCAGGTGGCGTTATTAAACTTTAAAATTATGCCAAATGGTTGGCGCTATTATACGGACACCAGCAATTGGTCAGTGTTTTTTCACAATTATATTGGCGTGCTCATTAGTGGCGTTTTGATTAGTTTAGGAGCACCGTTCTGGTTTAAAAACTTAAAAACCATGTTTGACTTGCAAGAGCGTTTGCGTAAACGAGCAGGGGTGAAGTAACAAAAAGGAATTTGACCGCCCGATGGCGTTTCAGCGTTCTGACTCAGAGACGAATTAGCGAGTCATCACGCAAATTTTTAATCTGTGAAGGTTGAGTTGCTGCCCCCAATTCTCCAAGAAAAATACCATCAATTTGTTCAGAAAAATACGCTTGTACTTCAGGCAATGTGCGGGCAGGCTCTTGTTCTGAGGGGTTAGCCGAGGTAGAAACAATCACCCCACCAAATGCCTGACATAGAGCCTGAACACCTTCGTGTTGACTCAGACGAATGGCAGTACTGGTAAACTTACCTCGTATCCATGTAGGCGCAATATGCTCGTCTTCCACTAACCAAGTGGTAGGGCTTTGGCAAGGCGTTAATAATTTTTGTGCTAACTCATCCGGTAACTCTGCACACCAAGGTTGTAGTTGTTGAGCAGTGCCAGCGACCAAAATCATGCCCTTTTCGATGGGTCTGCTTTTTAGGGTGAGCAGTTTTTTTACCGCCTCTTCATTAAATGGATCGCAGCCCAACCCCCAAACGGCTTCGGTTGGGTAGGCAATAATGCCGCCGTTACGTAAAACATCAGCAATTGCATTAGGGTCTTGAGAAATAATCATAACAAGAGGTGTTGGTGAGTCAGTAAATCAATGTAAGAACAGGGTAAAAACATAACCTAAGAATCGCTTTATAGGATTCTTAGGCATCGGTTTATTGCAATAAAGCAGCGAGAAGACGCTAGATAGCAATATTAAGATAACGTACCAATCTTTTCTTTCAATTCTGCAATCTTGTCTGTCACAACACGTTCCAGATGTTCAAGTTCTTTTACAAGGTCTTCTTTGGTGACTTTCAATTCATGTTGTTTACCAACAAGGGAGGTTAATTCTTCCACTGCTCGTAAAACAATCAAAGAAGGCTCTTTCACTTCGCGGTAGGTTTGTTGTCCGCCATCGGTAAGAACAGTTTTGGTTGAGCGACCAAACTTAAACTTTTTACTCTTCGGTAGTAAGGAACCTTTTTCTCGGCGGTAATAAACTTTTAGAACATCGAAGCCATTTTCATAGCGTAACGTAAACCGTTCGATATCATCGAAACTTGTAATACCCATTGACGTGAGTGTCTCGTACATAGTGTTTCTCCATCCGCTTAACGTTGAGGGTAATAAAGAGTAATCCAAATTACAGGGAATTGGTAGTCAACCTTTCTATATGCTTGAATAAAAAGGTTTTTACTCGTCGTCATTATCGTTATTGACGATGTTCAATTCTTTTATTTTTCTCGTCAATGTGTTTCTGCCCCAACCAAGCAGTAGGGAGGCGTCGCGTCGTCGGCCTGCTGTATGTTTTAATGCGGTTTCAATCATGATGCGTTCAAACTTCGGTACCGCTTGATCGAGGATGGCTTTTTGCCCACTAGTTAGTGCCTCATCTACCCAGATTCGCAAACCTTCTTCCCAGCTGTTTGTTGTCTGCTCTACAGGTGTACTGGCAAGTAATTCGGGTGGTAAATCCTCAATTAATACCTCACGGCCTGATGCCATAACGATCAACCAGCGACAGGTATTTTCCAATTGACGAACATTTCCAGGCCACGCCATTCTGGCAAGATAGCTCTCCGTTTCTTTGGTAAGCACTTTAGGTTCGACGGCTAATTCTTCTGCTGCGCGTTTAAGGAAGTGTCTGGCAAGTTGCGGAATGTCTTCCCGTCGCTCTGCCAATTTTGGTAAATGAATTCGGATGACATTGAGACGATGGAATAAGTCTTCACGAAACGCACCACTTTCAACCAATTCTTCTAAGTTCTGGTGTGTGGCTGCAATAATACGCACATCCACTTTAACAGGAGTATGGCCCCCTACACGGTAGAATTCACCATCCGCTAATACACGTAATAAACGCGTTTGCGTTTCTGCTGGCATATCACCAATTTCATCTAAAAATAACGTACCACTATCGGCTTGTTCAAAGCGTCCTCGACGTTGATTGTTGGCCCCAGTAAAAGCACCTTTTTCATAACCAAATAGTTCAGATTCAATCAGGTCGTGGGGGATAGCAGCCATGTTTAAAGCGATAAAGGGACTAGCAGCACGAGGGCTGTGCTTGTGCAAGGCATGGGCAACCAATTCTTTACCTGTACCGGACTCTCCATTAATTAAGACAGTAATGTTGGAATTGGCCAGACGACCAATCGCGCGAAATACCTCCTGCATAGCCGGGGCTTCGCCGATGATTTCTTTTTCAACGGTTTCTGTATCCGGTACTTGCTCTTCCGTTTGCGGCATGGATTTGTGGTGATGCAAAATGGCTCTTTTCACTAAACTGACGGCTTCTTCCACATCGAAAGGTTTAGGCAAGTATTCAAAGGCGCCACCTTGATAAGAGGCAACTGCACTATCGAGATCAGAATGGGCGGTCATAATGATGACAGGCAAGTAAGGTAAGTCATTCTGTAACTTGCTTAATAATGACAGGCCATTCATTTTTGGCATGCGGATGTCACTGATAATGACACTGGGTTGTTCAGTCTCCAGTAAACTCATTAAGGTTTCTGGGTTATCAAATAACTTGGCTTTAATGCCTTCTTGTTCAAGGGTCTTTTCCAGTACCCAACGTATAGAGCGATCATCATCAACAATCCATACCGTATCTTCTTGTCTCATAGCTGTTTCCTTCTATGCCTGCATTAAGTTGCAATTGGCAATAAAATATTAAATTGGGTTTGATTTGGCTTACTGCTGCATTCAATTAAGCCATTGTGTTGATTGATTATGGATTGAGCGATAGAAAGGCCTAATCCTGTCCCTTCTGGTCGACCACTCACCATAGGGTAAAAAAGTGTTTTGATTAAATGAGCAGGAATGCCTGGCCCGTTATCGATAATACTGACTTTACAAACCAAGCGATGATGGCAAGAACCAATCGTAAATTGGCGTAATGTGCGAGTTACAATCCGAATACGTTTGTCATTGTTCGTTTCATCCTGCAATAAGGCTTGCATGGCATTACGCATAATATTCAACATGGCTTGTATTAACTGATCACTGTCACCATTGATTTCAGGAATACTGGGATCGTAATCTCGCTCAATACGGATTTTTCCTTGTGCTTCTACATCTACCAGTTGATTTACTCGTTCAGCCACGCGGTGAATATTTGTCAGTTCATTTTTAGGTAGTTGCCTAGGCCCTAAGAGTTGATCTACTAGATCGCGGAGTCTATCCGACTCTTCGATAATGACCTGTGTATAGTCCTTGAGCTCTTCATCTTGGAAGGAACGACTAATTAACTGGGCTGCACCTCGAATACCTCCCAGTGGATTTTTAATTTCATGGGCGAGGCCACGGATCAATTCTTTGCTGTTTTTGTGAGTCACTAACAACTCATCTTCTTGCGAAATACGCTGCATACGCCCTCTTGGGTAAAACTCAATCAGCAAATGTTCAGCGTTGCTTTCTGTGCCCATTAATGGCGTCACGGTATAGTCAACTTGCAGTGTTTTATCATTCGTCAGCAGCAGTCTGGCTTCTCGTTTAGTGAAAGCATGACCAGATTCAATGGCACTATGTAAGGCAGCAATACTTGTTTCGTCTTCAAAAAAAATGTTTTCGATGCTGTGACCATAGACGCGACGGCGACTCACCGCCAGTAGCATCTCAGCCGCTGGGTTTAAGTACTCAATGATAAAGTGTCGATCGAGTTTAACGATGGCAGTGGACAAATGGTCGGTTAATGTTGTGTGCACAGTTGAACCTCTATTATTTACCGTAAGCCGTTGCAAGATATGAACCAATCTTTTGAAGATACTTTTTAGTAGCAATAAACCGAGCTTTAGGAGCAATACATCATGTTAGAAAGCCGAAATAACGCCATTTAAGCGGGATAACCCTAATAGTGTAGATGATCCGTGTATGAGATTGGAATAAATGCGCACCAAATTAGTGCTTTTGTTTTTACGTTGTTTATTGAGACACAAAAAAACCCGGCGCACGACCGGGTTTTTAAAGAGAGTTATTGCTTACACACTGTAGTAAAGTTCAAACTCTAGTGGGTGTGTTGTCATAGAAACACGTTGAGTATCACCAGACTTAAGAGCGATATAAGCATCAATCATTTCGTCAGTGAATACACCACCTTGAGTCAAGAACTCACGATCTTCATCTAGGCATTTCAGCGCTTCTTCAAAGCTACCTGCAACAGTAGGAATTGCTGCCGCTTCTTCAGCAGGAAGATCATAAAGGTCTTTGTCTGCTGCATCACCAGGGTGAATCTTGTTTTTCACTCCGTCAAGGCCAGCCATTAGCATTGCAGAGAACGCTAGGTATGGGTTAGCAGTCGGATCAGGGAAACGAGCTTCAATACGCTTACCTTTAGGGCTTGCAACATAAGGAATACGGATAGAGGCAGAACGGTTACGAGCAGAGTAAGCTAGCATAACTGGTGCTTCGAATCCTGGAACAAGACGCTTGTAAGAGTTTGTTGACGCGTTTGTGAAGGCGTTTAGTGCTTTAGCATGCTTGATGATACCACCAATGTAGTAAAGCGCGGTTTCAGAAAGACCTGCATATTGGTCACCAGCAAATTGGTTAACACCATCTTTCCAGAAAGATTGGTGTACGTGCATACCAGAACCATTGTCACCAACGATTGGTTTCGGCATGAATGTCGCTGTTTTGCCGTAAGCATGAGCGACGTTATGCACACAGTACTTCAGAATTTGTACTTCATCGGCTTTCTTAACTAGGGTGTTGAATTTTACACCGATCTCATTTTGGCCAGCAGTGGCAACTTCGTGGTGGTGTACTTCCACCTCAAGGCCCATGTCTTCCATAGCGTTACACATAGCGCCACGAATATCGTGATTTGAATCAACTGGAGGAACAGGGAAGTAACCGCCTTTAACGAATGGACGGTGACCAATGTTACCACCTTCAATTTTCTTGTTTGAAGACCAAGCCGCTTCTTCTGCATTGATTTCGTAAGAAGAGCCTGACATGTCAGATTTCCACTTAACATCGTCAAAAACAAAGAACTCTGGCTCAGGACCAAAGAATGCTGTGTCGCCTAGGCCTGTTGATTTCAAATATTCTTCTGCGCGTAACGCAACAGAGCGAGGGTCACAGTCGTAACCTTGCATGGTTGCAGGTTCGATGATGTTACAGCGTAAAATAACAGTTGTATCTTCAGTGAAAGGGTCAAGAATTGCTGTGCCGTCTTGTGGCATCATGATCATGTCTGACTCGTTAATACCTTTCCAACCTGCGATAGAAGAACCGTCAAACATTTGGCCGGTTTCAAAGAACTCTTCATCAACAGAAGACGCAGGGATAGTAACATGCTGCTCTTTACCTTTAAAATCCGTAAAACGAAGGTCTACCCACTTCGCTTCTTTTTCAGCAATCAGAGCCAGAGTTTGGTTTGACATAACGATTCTCCATACATTGAGTTTATTAAGTTAACAAAGTAACGCGATCCGTAGATTTGCTGTTGCTTTACTAATTTGGACGCAGTGCTTCACAATGAAGCGATGTTAGAGCTAGTTATAGCACAATATATGCCACTGCTTAGTATTAAGCATAAAAATATTTTGAATCAATTAGTTACCTTGTTTTACTTATTGCTTATGGTCAAAAAAGCGTACCTTTTACATTTCTTTTTGACTCAAAATAGTGCGTTATTTGTTTTGCGCACTAAATAAAAGCATTTGATGCCTTTTTGCTATCGCTTGCTTTATCCTTATAATGGCCCGCTAGCCCAAGGAAAGCACAAGCTTTCCTTGTATCTCTTACTCAAAAATTGCTGTTTGTTGTACTGTATTTATGAAATTTATCGTTAAGTTCTTTTCTGAAATTACCATTAAAAGCCGTCCCGTTAGGAAATCGCTTGTAAAACAGCTTAGGCAAAATATTCGTCAGGTTTTACGTCAATATGATGAAGATGTAGTAGTAGCCGGTAATTGGGACTTTATTGAAATTCAGTCCAACAAAGACGAGTTAAGGGCGCTATTTACCAACAAACTGGCTGACATTGCAGGTATTGCGCATTTTCAATTTATACGTGAATTTGAATTTGAGTCTCTCGATGCCGTTGTGGAGGAAGCCATAAAGTCCTACGGTGATGTGTTGCAAGGTGCTGTATTTGCCGTGCGGGTGAAACGTGTAGGTGAGCATGATTTTAGTTCGGTCGATGCAGAGCGCCATATAGGCGGCTGTTTAAAAGCCAAATGCAACGCCTTGGCTGTGCGTCTGAAAAATCCAGATGTTTTGGTGCCGATTGAAATACGAGGACAAAAAGGCTGGATTGTTGAACAACGCATAGAAGGCTTAGGTGGTTATCCAATTGGCTCCCATGATTCGGTGTTATCTTTGATCTCTGGTGGCTTTGACTCTACTGTGTCGTCTTATATGACCATGAGTCGTGGACTGAAAACCCACTTTTGTTTTTTCAACCTTGGCGGTGATGCCCATGAAATTGGGGTGAAGCAGGTTTCTTGGTATTTATGGGATAAATACGGTTCTAACTTGGGGGTGAAATTTATCACCATTCCGTTTGAGGAGGTTGTTGCTGAGATTTTAACTAAGGTCGACAACTCACAGATGGGCGTGATTTTAAAACGCATGATGTTAAGAGCTGCGTCTCAGGTGATGGAAGAACTAGGTGCAAAAGCCTTGGTGACAGGAGAAAGTGTTGCTCAAGTTTCCAGCCAGACCTTGGTCAACCTAAAAGTGATCGATCAAGTGACAGATGAGTTGGTTCTTCGTCCACTTGTGACGATGGACAAGCAAGACATTATCGACATTGCCACGAAAATAGGCACAGAAGATTTTGCCGCCAGTATGCCAGAATATTGTGGTGTGATTTCGGTCAAACCCACCACAAGAGCAAAAATCCCTAAAATTGAGCACGAAGAAAGCCGTTTTGACTTTTCAATACTGGATGCGGCGGTGGCCAATGCTCGCTCGGTTTCCATCCGCAGTGTAATGGCGGATGTGGAAAAACAATATCAAGGCGATGTACCGCTAGTTCGTATGCCTGTTGGGGATGAAATCATCATTGACATACGTCACCCAGATGAAATTGAAAAGCAGCCACTTAAAGTCAGTGGCCGTCCTGTGGTTGCCATACCTTTCTTCACGCTAGAAAAAAACTGGGACGAAAGCAATAATCAGCAGATGCGATTACTCTATTGCGGTAAAGGGGTGATGAGTCGCATCCATGCCTCGCATTTGTTAGGCAAAGGCTACCAAAATATTGGCGTGTATTTGCCTTAGCTGGAGTGCTCTAACGACTATTGCTTTGCTTTACATGTTGGATAAAACAAAACACATCCTCATAACTGTAGCCAAGTAGAGCGCCAATCAGCATTTCCTGTGTGAGTTGCTCGTCGAATGTTTCGGCTTCGAATGAGGCAACGATAGCCTCTTGGAGAATCGGTGCTTTATGATCATGCTCGGGCAGAGTAAAGATAATCATAATCATGCCTGAGTAGTAATAAATGTGTTTATGGATCTTGCCTTCCTTAACTGGCTGAGCAAACTCTTCGCACATGGCTTCTTCACAAAAATAGGCCATTTGCTTTTTCCCTGTAAGCATTAGGCTAAGTTCTTCATCGTTATGAGGGGCTAATACTCCGTTCATATTAATCCTTAATGATTCATTGAGTAATGAGTTGTGTTTTTCGAGATAAGCTACACCTCAGGTGTGCTTGCTCAAATCAAGCCATCAATCTTCGCTAACCACTTTTCTTTTTCGGCTTCAGGTAAAAAACTGGCGGTAAAGCTGTTTTTGATAAGTCGAATAGCCTGAGCGTCAGTCATATTTAGCGCTTGTTTTAAGGCGCTAAAATTATCGTTTAGATAACCGCCAAAATAAGACGGGTCATCCGAATTGACGGTGACTCGTAAACCTTTTTCCAATAGCGTGAGAATGTTGTGTTCGGTCATATCGTTAACAACACAAAGTTTTAGGTTACTCAGCGGACAGACTGTCAGTGGCATGTTTGTTTTAGCAAGCTGGGTGACTAGGTCGTTATCATCAATAGCTCTAACGCCGTGATCAATACGATCTACATTGAGCAACTTTATGGCATCGCGGATATAGCTTGCAGGCCCTTCTTCCCCTGCGTGGGCGACACATTTGAATCCCGCTGTCCGCGCCTTTTTAAATACCGTTGTAAACTTGTCTGGTGGGTTGCCTAATTCTGAGCTATCTAACCCTATGGCGGTAATGTCTTGATAGTAGGGTTTGGCTTCTTCCAATGTATTTAATGCGTCTGCTTCGCTTAAATGGCGTAAAAACGACATAATTAAGTAGGCGCTGATCCCTAGTTCGTCTTTTGCTTGTTTAATGGCCTTGTTAAAGCCTTGCATTATGGTGGCAAAGGCAACGCCTCGGTGGGTGTGGCTTTGTGGGTCAAACATAATTTCCGTATGAACAATATTGTCTTCTTTGCAACGTAGAAAGTAGGCCCACATTAATTGGTAAAAGTCATCTGCGTCACGCAACACATTGGTACCAGCATAATAAAGGTCAAGAAAGCTCTGTAGGTTGCTAAACTGATAGGCATCTTGAATAGCCTGTACGCTGTCGTAAGGCAGAGATATTTTGTGTTTTTGCGCCAAATCCCACATCATTTGTGGCTCTAGTGTGCCCTCAATGTGCAAATGCAGTTCGACCTTTGGGAGGGATAAAATAGACCAATCAGAACTCATAGAAATGCCTCTTTTCAAACCTGTTTTACATAATGATCACATGATTGGTGCTCTGATGTATTCAGGCACGAGTCAGTGTTTTTATTAAAGTGCTTTTTACTAAAGTGCTTTTTACTAAAGGGATTGGTGAGGGAAGTGTGTTTGCCAGTGATGAGCAATGGCTTCCCTTGTGCATACCCAGACCCGATCTTTGTTTAAAATATATTCAATAAAACGTTGTAATGCCATTAATCTAGCAGGTCTACCAATAAGTCGACAGTGTAGGCCAATAGACAGCATTTTTGGTTGTTCTGTGCCTTCTTCATACAATACATCAAAGGCGTCTTTCAAATACTGGAAAAACTGTTCGCCACTATTGAAGCCTTGGGGTGTAGCGAAACGCATGTCGTTGGTATCCAGTGTATAGGGCACCATTAACAAGGGCTTATCGTAGTGGCAGTCATAATACGGCAAGTCATCTGCATAAGAGTCAGCGCAATATAGTATGTCATCACGTTCGGCGATGAGTTTAAGAGTATTGGGGCTGGTTCGACCTGTGTACCAGCCTGCCGGCTTTTTGCCGGTTAAGCTATGATGGAGGTTGATGGTATCCTCGATAAGTTGGCGTTCAGTGGCTTCTTCCATGTCTTGAAAATGAATCCAGCGCATAGCGTGGCTAGCGATTTCCCAGTTTGCTTCTAGCATGGCACTCACCGCATCGGGGTTACGTTGCATGGCCATAGTCACGCCGAAAACAGTAAGAGGTAATTGGTAACGGGTAAATAAACGATGCAGACGCCAAAAGCCAGCACGGCTGCCGTATTCGTACATGGACTCCATACTCAGATGGCGATCAGGATAGGCTTGAGCACCAATGATTTCAGAAAGAAAAATTTCCGAATGCTCATCCCCATGCAGTACACAATTTTCACCACCTTCTTCGTAGTTTAATACAAATTGCACGGCAATTTTGGCTTGATCGGGCCAGTTAGGATGTGGTGGCGTACGACCGTAACCGATTAAATCTCTAGGGTAGGTGGCTGTCATATTAAAGGCTCCGATAAGCGTCCGGTACGGTTAACCCACATCCGGTCAAGATAAGGCTGACAAGGTTGTTGGTGGCAATTTTAAAATCTTTTTTCGACATATTTCGACCTTTTAAGCCACGAATTTGCGCTGAAAAATCAGCGTAGTGTTGCGTACAGGCCCAAATATGGTAGAGCAAATACTCTGGTTCTAATGGCGCTACTTTTTTCTCCTCAATCCACTGCTGCATGACACTTACTCTTTCTTCCATCCAGCGGCGATGTTCGGTCAGAAAAGCACTATTAAAGTTTTCTGCGCCATTGAGCACTTCCATCGCAAATACTTTCGAAGCAAATGGCTGAGTTCGAGAAAACTCCATTTTTTCCGCAATGTAATCTGCTAATACAGTCGCTGGATCATCATCCACTGTGGCTTGATCAAAGCGAAAGTTCCAGATATGCAAAATGTTTTCCAATACCGACAGATACAACTCTTGTTTAGATGGAAAGTAATAAAGCACATTGGTTTTTGGTAGTTGGGCATCGTCTGCTATTTGCTTTAGTGATGTACCTTTAAAGCCGTTTTGTGCAAAGGCTTGCACGGCAGCTTTTAGAATAACCTGTCGATTTTTTTGTGTGATTTTACTGTCTGTTGTTGATGACACTGCCATGCAGATAACGCCTCTTTTCTTTTTATAGAATTGACCAATTGGTCTATTTTTGATTCTTTATAGTGCAAGAAAAATATTTCGCACTGTTTTAATGCCTTACTTTCTCTAGTTTTCAGCAAATAGTCTTACTTTGCGCTACTTTTAAATATATGACCACTTGGTCTGCTTTTTGCAATTCCAAATAATGGAAAGCGATGAAAAATATAGTGACTCGAAAATATAGTGGCTAAAAAAAATATAGTGGCTAAAAAAATATAGCGACTGAAAAAAAGCACCTTGAACAGTCTTAAACCAACCGAAAAACGCAGTGTGAAGGCCACATAAAGTCACAGCAAGTAGCTATAACAAGTAGCTATAAATAATAACTATAAATAGTAACCATAAATAGCAAGCATAAATAGCAAGCATATAAGTAACCACACAAGAAACAACGTACATGGCCACACACATAGAGAGAGAAGTACAGTGATCCAGTTTTTATTAAATGATGAGCTTGTCACATTAGATGCTGTTGATACGGATCTCACCGTCTTAAGCTATTTACGTGAAACCCGTAAATTAACTGGTAGCAAAGAGGGTTGTGCTGCTGGTGACTGTGGCGCCTGCACCGTGGTATTGGTTGAACTTGAGGCAGATAACAAAACACTGCACTACCGCACGATTAATAGTTGCATTACCTTTATGTCGGCGCTGGCAGGTAAACAGCTTCTGACGGTTGAGCACTTGGCGAATAACGAATTGCACCCAGTGCAGCAGGCCATGCTGGAACAACATGCTTCCCAATGTGGCTTTTGCTCGCCGGGCTTTGTGATGTCTATGTATGCCCTTTACCAGAGAACAAAGAGTCAGCAAACAAGTGCCCAGAAAACAAGTGCCCAGAAAAAAAAGACTCAAGAAACGCATTCCGACACACAGAAACAAACCCTAGAACGAGAAGAGGTGCTCACCGCGTTATCAGGTAATTTGTGTCGCTGTACAGGTTATCGCCCCATTATCGATGCGACATTGCAAGCCTGTAATGGGCCTAGTCATGCGGGCTTTATCGAAGAACAGCAAAAGACACAACAGCGCTTGCTGGCCTTGATCGAATCACAGGCGGACTCAAACCGCATTGCGCCAACGCCGTCTGGCCCAAGTGGTCATGCAGTGCACTCTGATATCAAGGTAAATGTCAAAGCCAATAATGTGTTTTTACCGGCCAATACCCAAGAATTAGCGGAGCTACTCACGACCTACCCAAGCGCGAAGCTCGTCGCTGGTGGAACAGATTTAGCATTACAGGTCACCCAAGCATTGCAACCCATTTCTCATTTAATCAGCCTGAATAAAATCGATACTTTACGCCGTGTTGAAGTGCAAGGTGATGCACTTGTTATCGGCGCTGCCTGCCCGCTGAACGATTTGCAGCCAAAGCTGACACACTATTGGCCAGAATTAACCGAGTTGATAACGCGCTTTGCTTCCCTGCCTATTCGTAATCAAGCAACCCTAGGTGGTAATATTGCTAATGCCTCACCGATAGGCGACATGCCGCCTGCGCTCTTGGCATTAAATGCCAGTCTAGTACTGGATAATGGCCAGCAAACTCGGCGCTTGCCATTAAAGGATTTCTTCCTTGATTATCGTAAGACAGCGCTGAAGGCAGGGGAATGGCTGGATAGTATTGTTATCCCCTTGCCAAGTGAATTTGCGGATACAGTGCAAACGCGAGATGCATCAAACTTTATAGAATCAACAACTCTCACAGAATCAAGCTGCCTAAGACGCTTCTACAAAGTCAGTAAACGTTATGAAGACGATATATCCGCCGTGTGTGCTGCGTTTCAGATTAAGGTTCACGATGGCAAAGTAACAGAGGTAAACACTGGCTTTGGTGGCGTTGCAGCCACACCGGTTGAATGCCAAGCACTGGCAACGGCGCTGCAAGGTCAAACATGGCAGGATGAAGTCTGTTTAGTGCTCGGTCAAAAAATACTCAAAGAGGCCTTTGCGCCGATTGACGATGTGCGAGCCAGCGCCGCCTACCGACGTACACTGTTGGCCAATCTTTGGCAACGTTTTTGGCTGGAAACAACACAACAAAATACGGCAATGCCGATAAGGTTGGTGCAACATGCGTAAACTGATCGCTACTCAGCAAGCCTACCCAACCAGTGATAAACGCAGCCAGAAACATGAAAGTGCCAAGAGACAAGTAACAGGAACGGCCCGTTATGTGGATGATCTGCCAGAACCTGCGAACTTGCTTTATGCCGCAGTCGGCACAAGCAATGTGGCGAGTGGTACTCTTCGTCAACTGGATTTAACCGCAGTCAAAAATAGCACAGGGGTGGTGGATGTGATTACCGCCGCCGATGTGCCAGGGCACTTGGATATTGCGCCTGTGTTTGATGGCGATCCGCTACTGGCACATAAGCAGGTCGCCTTTCATGGGCAGCCTCTCTTCGCGGTCATTGCCGACAGTGTTATGAATGCTCGTCGAGCGGTGCAATTGGCAAAAATCGATATTGAGCCGACCGCCCCAATTTTGTCAGTGGCAGCCGCACATGAATCAAATAGCCACGTACGCCCACCACATTACATGCAACAGGGCGCCTCTGACCTTGCTTTACAACAGGCGCCTCATACCAGCGAAGGGCACTTATCCGTTGGCGGTCAAGAACACCTTTATCTTGAAGGGCAAGTGTCGCTGGCCATTCCAGAAGAAGAGGATCGCATCCTGCTCTACACATCGAGCCAGCACCCCAGTGAAGTGCAAAAGCTGGTGGCCGAAGTCTTAAACGTTAAACTCCATAAGGTGATTGTTGATATGCGACGCATGGGCGGCGGTTTTGGGGGCAAAGAAACCCAAGCGGCGCAATGGGCTTGCTTGGCAGCGTTAGCAGCAAGACGAACCGGTAGAGCCGTCAAACTGCGGCTACCGCGTCAGCAAGATATGATCACCACAGGCAAACGTCATCCATTCGAAAACCACTTCACGATTGGCTTTGATCAGCAAGGTAAACTCTTGGCGGCAGACATCGACATAAATGGCAATTGTGGTCACTCTGCTGACTTATCGGATGCCATTGTTGATCGTGCCATGTTCCACGCCGATAACTGTTATTTCATCAAAGATTGCCAAATCAGTGGCTATCGTCTCAAAACAAACTACGTGTCCCATACTGCATTTCGTGGTTTTGGTGGCCCGCAAGGCATGATTATGGCAGAAGCCATGATGGACCGAATTGCCAGAATCACAGGGCAAGACCCGCTAACCGTGCGCAAACACAACCTCTATGGAAAAGAAAACGGTACACTAACCCCCTATGGAATGGAGATTGAACACCACCTGATTGCCGATATGCTGGCACAATTAGAACAAAGTAGTGCTTATTGGCAACGCCGTGATGAGATCAAGGCATTCAATGAGACCAGCCCCATTATCAAAAAAGGGTTGGCGTTAACCCCAGTTAAATTTGGTATTTCCTTTACCGCCAAACACTTAAATCAAGCAGGTGCTTTGGTGCATATTTATACCGATGGCAGTATCCAAGTGAATCATGGCGGCACAGAAATGGGCCAAGGACTGCATACGAAAATTGCCCAAATTGCTGCCCATGAATTTGGGGTATCGATTGACGACATTGAAGTGACCGCAACCCGCACAGATAAAGTACCAAATACCTCGCCAACAGCGGCCTCCAGCGGCACGGATTTAAACGGCAAGGCGGTACAAAATGCCTGTCAGGAAATTAAACGTCGATTAGCCACATTCTATTGTCAGGAGCATTTGAATAAGCTGGACGCTGAATCGATTGCTGGTGTCCAGTTTGTTGATAACAAGGTGACCCTTGAAGACACCTGTATCGACTTTGCGGAACTGGTGCAAGCCGCCTATATTGGCCGAGTGTCCTTATCTGCCAGTGGCTTCTACAAAACCCCAAAAATTCATTATGATCGTGAGACAGGCACAGGACGGCCGTTCTTTTACTTTGCCTACGGCGCTGCGGCAGCAGAAGTGGTGATAGATACGTTAACAGGGGAGTCCAAAGTCACCCAAGTGGATATTCTGCACGATGTTGGCCATAGCCTAAATCCAGCGTTGGATATTGGCCAGATAGAAGGTGGCTTTATTCAAGGCATGGGCTGGTTAACAAGTGAAGAGCTGTGTTGGAATGCCGACGGCGCACTGACCAGTAATAATCTGGCAACCTATAAAATACCCGCTATTGGTGATACGCCAGCGATTTTCAATGTTCAGCTCTATGACAGACCCAATGAGGAAGAGTCAATTTATCATTCAAAAGCCGTCGGGGAACCACCTTTTATGTTGGCAATTTCTGTGTGGTGCGCTTTAAAAGATGCGATTGCCAGCTTGGCCGATTACCAAGTCGACCCGCAGCTCGACCCGCCTGCTACCCCTGAAAAAGTGCTCGCGGCTATACAAGTGCTAAAACAAAAAAAGGGAGCAGCATGATGAACCCTACCACTTGGTTTGATGCCCTTTATCAATGTCAGCAACAAGGGCGTTCTTACGTGTTGGTGACCGTGCTTGAGGTCACGGGCTCTACCCCAAGAGAAGCGGGCAGTAAAATGCTGATTACCGACGACAGTCAATTTGACACCATTGGTGGTGGCCATATGGAATTTGTGGTGATCGATAAGGCCAGACAATTCCTGCTTGCGAACAAAGACGATCAAGTTATAGAAGCCTACCCATTGGCCAGCAAACTGGGGCAATGCTGTGGTGGTAGTATGAAGGTGCTGTTCGAAGTGAAAGTTGCTCATAGCCAACAGGTCGCAATTTTTGGTATGGGGCATGTTGCTCAAGCATTGGTGCCTATTTTGGCTCAACTGCCATTGCAAATACGTTGGGTTGATAACCGCACCCTGTCTGATGTTCAACTGAGTGCCCCCCAACGGGATGCCTTACCCAACAATGTACAACTCTTTCCTGAAGACGATGCTATCGCCGAAATGAGTCAACTACCAGAGGGCAGTTGGGCAGTAATTTTAACCCATAGTCACCAACTGGATTACGAACTGGTGGAAACGGGCCTAAAACATGGCCACCTTGGTTTTCTTGGCATGATTGGCTCGGACCGCAAAGCACAGCGTTTTCAAATGCGCTTGCAAAAACGTGGCTTCACTGATGAACAAAGAGCACAATTAACCAGCCCAATTGGCAACCTAGCTGTGGTAGGCAAGCGCCCGATTGAAGTGGCGGTCTCCATTAGCGCGCAACTGATTACCTTGCTAAATCACGCTTCCAGTCTGTCTCCAAATCTACCTTCGAGCCTACTTTCGAACCTACCTTCTCATTCGCCCAAGGACAAGGCGGTAAAACACACCAGCGTAACGACCAAGACGGAGGTGCTATGACACTGGACGACGTCAATAATATGACCCCTGCGAACGCCTATGATTGGTTTGAACAAACGTGTGCTGCCAAGCGTTGGTGCCATGCAATGGCAGAAGGGCGCCCCTACACGAATAAGGAGCAGTTGCAACAACAGGCGCAAAACATCTGGCAAACTATGCAACAAGAGGATGTGCTACAAGCACTAGCTGCGCACCCAATGATCGGCGACATTACCACCTTGCGAGAAAAATACGCCAATACCAAAGCCCTAGCGGCTGGCGAACAAAGTGGTGTAACGCATGCAAGTGATGACGTGTTGCAGCGGCTAAGTCAGCTTAATCAAGCGTATGTGGCAAAACACGGTTTTATTTTTATTATTTGCGCATCAGGCTTGTCTGCCAGCCAAATGTTGGCTGAACTAGAACAGCGCTTACCAAACAGTACCGCCCAAGAGCTAACCATTGCGGGGGCAGAACAAATAAAGATTACCCAACTTAGGCTGCATAAAGCCCTAATAAAACAACGCCCTAACTGAACGAGAGCCAGCATGATTACCTTATCCAGCCATATATTAGACACCACATTAGGCAAGCCCGCAGCAGGGCTATCGATCAGCCTATATCACCCTGATGGCCAAATCAGTAATGCCATCACAGATCAAGATGGTCGCTGTAAAAATTGGGGCGATATCCCCTTAGTTGCTGGCACTTATCAACTACGTTTTCACTGTCAGGACTACTTGATAACAGAACATGGCAAGAGCTTTTACCCGCATATTGATATTCACTTCTTTATGGAGGAAGGCGGTGGGCATTATCATGTGCCGCTTTTGATTAGCCCATTTGGCTACAGTAGCTATAGAGGCAGTTAATATCCTGTCTTATGGTGGTTTGGCTCATCAATAATAAATAATGACTGATTTTTTGAAGAGGGTTTACTATGCCGTGGCTTGAATGGCTTTCATTATTCGTACGCTGGTTCCATGTTATTGCGGGCGTGGCTTGGATCGGTGCTTCATTTTATTTTATCTGGCTGGATAACAGTTTGCGTGAGCCGCCCCAGCAGAAAAAAGACCAAGGCATTAAAGGGGATTTATGGGCCATTCATGGCGGTGGTTTTTATGAAATTGCGAAATATGCTCATGGCCCACAAACCATGCCAGAGAAACTGCACTGGTTTAAATGGGAAGCCTACAGCACATGGTTAAGCGGTATGGCCCTGTTGATACTGGTGTATTACTTCGGTGCCTCGGCGTATCTGATTGACCCTAGTGTTCAAGCGCTCTCGCCACTGCAAGCTGTGTTGTTTGGCCTTGGTTTCATTGCTATCGGGTTTGGCGTGTATGAAATTGCTTGTCGTAGTCCATTAGGTCAATATCCAACGGTTTTTGGCGTTGCCCTCGCACTTTTTATTACCTTTACTTGTTGGCTAGCAGCACATTTATTTAGCGGTCGCGGTGCTTATATTCATGTAGGAGCCTTGGTTGGCACCATAATGGTAGCGAATGTTTTCTTGGTGATCATGCCCTCCCAGAGAAAAATGGTGCATGCGGTGAGTAACAACGAGCCTATTGACCCTGCTTGGGGCGCAGGCGCCAAACTGCGTTCGGTACACAATAACTATTTTACTCTGCCGCTGCTCTTTATCATGATCAGTAACCACTACCCACAAACCTATCAGCATGACATGAATTGGCTTGTGTTGGCGTTACTTATGGCAGTATCGGCTTGGATCAGGCATTTTTTCAATTTAAAGCACCACGGTGTAATACGGCCTGCTATTTTAGTGTCAGGCTTTTTGGCTATGTTGGCGATCGCGGTTTGGGTGTCATGGCCTAAAGCGTCATTCTCCAGTGAACACAATGCGAAAACGACCATAGAAGAAACGCAGCAAGAAAGCAGTCTTGTGAGTGTACAGAAAATGACAGATCAGCAGGAGCGAATAGAAAATTTAATCGCCACCCATTGCCGCAGTTGCCATTCAGCCACGCCAACCAGCGAGCTTTTTAAAGTGGCGCCTTTGGGGGTTGTGTTAGATAACTGGCAGGACATCAGCCGTTACAAAGCACAAATTATCCATCGAACTACGGTAACACGTGATATGCCTTTTCTTAATAAAACCGGTATGACAGATGCAGAAAGACAAATCCTGTCAAAATGGTAAAAGTACAATTAAATCAAATAGATATGTATTTTTAAGAAAGCATAAATTAACGCTAATATTGTCATCAAACTGTCTTAATTTCTTGGCATAGTAAGACCTTTTTATAAGCAGGACGCGATTAAGGTGTTTTTTTTGCCTATTTCTTGTAGGAACAGGCTATAATGCGCGCAACTTTTTACTAGCTAGTCGAGAATATTTGTTGTGATCGAGAATTTAAGAAATATCGCTATTATTGCCCACGTTGACCACGGTAAAACCACCTTGGTTGATAAGCTATTAAGTCAATCAGGTACGCTGGATCGTAAAGACGAAGGTGCAGAACGCATCATGGACTCAAACGATCAGGAAAAAGAGCGTGGTATTACCATACTGGCGAAAAATACCGCGATTAAATGGAATGATTATCGTATCAATATTGTAGACACACCTGGACACGCCGATTTTGGTGGTGAAGTTGAACGTGTTCTTTCTATGGTCGATTGCGTTTGTCTATTAGTTGACGCCGTTGATGGCCCCATGCCACAAACCCGCTTTGTTACCTCTAAAGCCTTTGAGCAAGGCTTACGCCCCATTGTTGTTATCAACAAAATTGACCGACCTGGTGCGCGCCCTGACTGGGTTGTAGATCAAGTATTTGACCTGTTCGACAGCCTAGGTGCCACAGACGAGCAACTAGACTTCCCCATTATTTATGCTTCTGCAATTAACGGTATTGCTGGCGATGACCCAGCCAACATGGCAGACGACATGACCCCACTTTACCAAATGATCGTCGATAGCGTGCCCGCCCCAGATGTGGACCCAGAAGGGCCATTCCAAATGCAAATTTCTGCACTGGATTACGACAGCTATGTGGGCGTTATCGGTGTTGGTCGTATTACTCGTGGTAGTTTGGCACCGAACCAACAAGTGGTTGTGAAATCAGCCGATGGCAGTGAACGTAAAGGCAAAGTGCTAAATGTAAAAGGCTACTTAGGGCTTGAGCGTATTGATACAGATTTAGCCACCGCCGGTGACATCGTTTGTATTAATGGTATCGATAAACTTAGCATTTCCGACACCTTATGTGACCCAACGCAAGTGGAATCACTACCCGCATTAAGTGTTGATGAGCCGACCGTGAGCATGAACTTTATCGTCAACGATTCACCATTTGCAGGTAAAGAAGGCAAATTTGTTACCACACGAAATATTAAAGATCGTCTTGATCAAGAACTGATTCACAACGTGGCATTGCGTGTTGAACAAGGCGATACGCCCGATAAATTTATTGTTTCAGGCCGTGGTGAACTGCACTTATCGGTACTGATTGAAACCATGCGCCGTGAAGGCTTCGAAATGGGCGTTTCTCGTCCAGAAGTGGTCACTAAAGAAATTGACGGTGTTCTCTCTGAGCCATTTGAACAAGTTGTTATCGACGTCGAAGAACAACACCAAGGGCCGATTATGGAAGAGCTAGGTTTGCGTAAAGCCGAACTCACCAATATGGAGCCTGACGGTAAAGGCCGCATTCGCCTTGAATTCATGGTGCCTTCGCGCGGATTAATTGGCTTTAGAGGTCTGTTTTTAACACTTACTTCTGGTTCAGGCATCATGACCAGTGTGTTTGATCACTATGGACCTGTAAAAGATGGCCAAGTACAAAGCCGTAAAAATGGCGTGCTCGTTAGTATGCTGACCGGTAAAACGGCAGCGTACGCATTATTTAACCTACAAAGTCGTGGCCGTATGTTCTTAGGTCATGGTGTGGAAGTCTATGAAGGTCAAATCATCGGCTTGCACTCACGTGATAACGATTTGGCAGTCAACCCAATAAAAGGTAAGCAGCTAACCAACGTGCGCGCTTCTGGTACAGACGAAGCCTTAACCTTGACGCCACCGATTAAACACACGTTAGAACAAGCCCTTGAGTTTATCGAAGATGATGAGTTGGTCGAAGTAACGCCAGAAAGCATTCGTATTCGTAAAAAGCTCTTGACCGAAAATGAGCGTAAACGTAATAATAGGAAATAATATTTTCTATAAAAAACAATAATTTATGCTTGCTTTCAATAAGGCCGACAGTGTGAAATTGTCGGCCTTATTTACATAAAAATGGCATAAAAAGTGATATAAAAGTAATACAGAGCCGAGTAAGAGGTGCTTAGAGAAGTGAAACTGTTGGTGCAAAGAGTTAGCAAAGCCAGCGTTCATGTGGACGGAAATCTGATTGGTGATATTGCTCAAGGCCAATTAGTATTGGTTGGCATTGAGAAAAATGATACGGAAGAGGATGTAACGCGCCTAGCGGAAAAACTGCTTAACTACCGTATGTTCAGTGATGATAATGCAAAAATGAATCTGAACGTACAGCAAGTAAATGGTGGTATTCTGCTGGTTTCCCAGTTCACATTGGCTGCGGAAACTAAAAAGGGGCTAAGGCCTGGTTTTTCCACTGCGGCAGAACCAGAGCGGGCACAGGTATTGTTTAACTTGTTGGTAGAACACATTAGGGCAAAACACCCTATTGTGGCCACAGGTAAATTTGGTGCTGATATGCAGGTAAGCTTAATTAATGATGGACCTGTTACCTTTTTACTGAGCTAAACTTTCTTAAAGAGTTACTCATCGGGTTCGGGTTCATAATCTTCTAATACAAAACACCAATCGACGATTTGTTCGAATGTGTTAAGTAAAACCAAATAATGTTTGATTTTAGTTAAGATTAAAACATTGAAATGATTAAAAAATTAGTGGCTCCCAAATAAAAAATATAATAAAAAGTATGGATAGGAGGTGTTAACAGAGGGAGTGAACTAAGGGAAGAGTAAATTAATTTTTTATAAATTACGGGGAATGTAGATATGAAAAGTAAGCTAGCCAACATGAGTGCTAAGGCGAAATTGTTAACGTGCATAGGGGCGTTATTTATTGCCGCTATTTTATTTGTAACAATTGCCAGTTATATCAATTTTAAATCAAGTTCCGTGAAAGCGTATTCACATATGCTCGAAACAGAATCCTTCTTAATTGCCAACGCACTAGAGCAAAAGGTCACACGTTACTTTGATGGGCTGGAAATTGTCAGTGCGAGTTTGGATATTGATAATGCAGGCAACCTGAATGTTGAAGACACCAAAGGTAAGTTAAATAGCATTACTGCCAGCTTAAACAGCTTAGCGGCCTACGTTGGCTTAAAAAGCGGGGTGACCTACTTACCTAGTGGTGAGATTCCCAACTTTAATGCCAAGAGCCTAAACCGTGAATGGTATAACCGCGTGTTTGCGGGTGAAAAACGTATTATCACCACACCTTATACCAGTAGTGCCGGCAATTTGGTGATGGCCTTAGCAGTGCCGGTGACACGTGGTGGTCAAGTTGTTGCGGTATTAAGTACTAACATTGCGGTGGATGACATCACCAAATTTGTGGGTGGTCTCACCAAAGAAAATCAAGTCTTTGTTAGCCGTGCTGACGGTTTTATTTTAGGGGCAAAAGACCCTGAATACATTGGCACGAACCTGTACGAGCGTCGTCCTACTTACAAAGAATACGCAGGACAAACAGCGCGCCAACATACTTATCAATTTGAAGGTAATGAGTATTTTGCTATCAATGCTCTTATTGCGTCTTCTGGTTGGACAGTATGGGCGTGGGACTTCACTGATAATATGTATGCCGCCTCGAATGCCAACTTTATACAAGGCTTCACAGTTTCCTTCATTTTAATTCTGATCTCGCTCGTTATTGTCTACTTCTTGGTGGTGAAATTGATGTATGCCCCAATTGGTGGTGAGCCAAAAGAAATTGAACAACTGGTCAAACGCGTTGCCGACGGCGATCTAACAGTACAAGTGGATGACAGCGGCAACCCAAGCGGTGTATATGCAGCCACTATTACCATGATTAAAAACTTAAAAGAAATCATTGGAGATATTGGCGATGCAATGGAGCACATGAACCAAGCGGCAAGCCAAATTACAGTATCGGCCACCAGAGTCAATACCAGTTCGGAAAAACAAACCATTCAACTAGAGCAAACCTCTACCGCCATGAATGAGATGACAGTGACAGTGGATGAAGTGGCTCGTAATGCGATGGAAGCATCCACTGCCGCCAAAGAAGCGAATGCACATTCAGGTCAGGGCATGGATCGAGTGACCGAAATGAACAGCAACATGTCTACTTTGGTGACGGGTATTGAAAAAGTCATGGACGTTATTAGCCGTCTAGAAAAAGAAACCCAAGACATTGGCAGTATACTAGAAGTTATTAACGATATTTCTGAGCAAACCAATCTGCTTGCACTCAATGCCGCCATTGAAGCGGCCCGAGCTGGTGAACATGGTCGAGGTTTTGCCGTGGTAGCGGACGAAGTGCGTAATTTGGCAAATCGTACCAAAGAAAGCACCAGCGAAATTCAAGATATGATTAATCGCCTGCAAGGTGAAGCTAAACATTCGGTAGAGCTGATGGAAGACAACATGAAAGATGTTCAGTCCACGGCAGATAAGTCAAATGAAGCGAATCAGGCGCTGCAATCCATTCGTGATTCCGTGTCTATTATTCAAGACATGAACGTACAAATTGCCACCGCCGCAGAAGAACAAACCCACGTCGCGTCAGAAATTAACGCCAGTGTGGTAGAAATTAACGACCTTGCGAAAGTGACGTTTGAAAGCTCAAATGGCAACAAAGAAATGTCCGCCAAATTAACCGAACTATCAAGCAGACTCGAACGCTGCGTAGCTATGTTTAAACTCTAGATTGAGCTGCACACGTTTTTAATAGCAGATTACTGATCAGCAAAGCCCAGTAAATTGACACGGTGTTCAATTACTGGGCTTTTTATTTTCCTAGCCACTGTCCCGTCCACACGTTAAACAGGAACAAAACATCGCCAAACGTGCATCGATTTTTCGAGAATATGTAGCAAAAAGTTGGGTACTGTGTGGAACGCGGATAAATTAGAAAAAGTTCTTTAAAAATACAAAATAAAAACCACTGGGTTGCCGCAAGGTCGCCAACGCCAGTGGTTTGATTGCTTGGTTTACTTACCGATTTTCTTCTTCATCCAACAGCAATTTACCGCTTTTTTGTTTGAGCTGTTCGATCACGTCGTTGACCCAATAGGGGTTAATATCGTGCTCGGGTTTTAGGTAAAGGTCGGCGATGGTTTGATATTGGCGAATGGCCTTGATCAGGTTAATTACGTCAATGGTTGGAATCACCATCACGTTTTCACCCACCCTAATGGACTCGGCTAACTGGTTGAGCTGTTTGACTTTTTTATCCAGTTTGTCGCCATAGGTTTTGCGCAAGTCTTGCTTGGTTAATTCCTGTTCAAAGTTGATAAAGTGATATCGCGCCTCTCGGCCTTGGGCCGTTCTTTCCAGCCGCGCCAATTCTTTTGCCATGTTTAAACTCAAGGAAAAGTCAGGTGATCTTCTACTTTCCTTTAGAGAAGCTTTCTCCTCCAACAAGACAAAATCGTACCCAGCTTCGAAGCCGTAATACATGACTCTATGATCGATCCAACGTCCGTACGGCATGGGCGCTTGTTTCAACGTTGGACTGGGCGGAAGGGGCAGTAAAAACTGATACAGCTCTTTTGCGCTAACGGCGTATTGAAAATGATCGGATGCATAAATGCGGGGTAGTTTTGCTAGAGAATTTGATAAATTAGCCATCCAAGGCCTCCTTTTCTGTTAAAGCGATGATTTACCCACTCAACGCCAATTGGGTGGGCAAGCTATACGAGTTGGCGTACCAGTAACAGAGCTGGCGCGCAAAAATGCGCCACGTACAGCTTACCCTTAACAACAGAAAAGCTATATTCAGACACGAAAAAGCCGCATTACGCGGCCTCTGTATCCGCTGTTACTCGGAACGCCAATTCCGAACGTTGGTTTTTCTCAAATGAGTTCCAACGCAAGAACTAGATTAGAGACACGAACCGAAATGGTCAAGTAAGAATTCTCGCAAAATTTTGTAGGCAATAGATTACAGACTCCTTGGCAAACTTGGCAGGATTGAATGGAAATTACACGCCTCGCAAACTTCACTTCTTCCTATTAACCGTGTTTTTTTACGCTCTTTTTTTATGCCTCTGCATTGCTGTGGGCTGGGCCTTTCTTTACAATGGGTATATTGTGTTGTTTGTTTTTTATTCTGTTGTATAAGGCTGTGTTCATGCTGCGTTTCCCTTCTGTGTTGTCTTCTTTCCTTTCCTTTTTTTCTTCCCTTTCGTTGCGTTTTTTCCGTTTTATTGCTGTTTTTTTCGTGTTGCCAAGCGCGCACGTGGCCTTTGCCACAGATTTGGTTGGCTCCTTGGTGGGGGAAGCGGATGTGAATTACGCGGGGGCGGCGACCTATGAGATTCCCCTTGATTTGCCGAATGGCATCAATGGCTTAGAGCCAAATTTGGAATTACGCTACAACAGCCAACAAGGTAATGGGCTACTCGGCTTAGGTTGGTCCCTCACTGGGCAATCTGATATACACCGCTGTGCAGCCAATCAAGCGCAAGATGGCTTTATTGCCGCACCAAAATTCGACAATGATCGCTTTTGTTTGGATGGGGAAAAACTGCTCGCCATTAACGGAAAGTATGGCGATGTGGGTACGCAATATCGCCTTGAAAATGACCCGCTTACCAAAGTGTTTGCTATTGCAGGGGACAAGGGCGCGCCAGACAGTTGGCAGGTGGTGCAACAAAATGGTCAGGTTTTCGCTTATGGGGCGAGTGATAATTCGACTTTGCTCGCCAATGGCACTCATGCGGGCAAGCCGCTGAAATGGGGGCTGGCCTCGATTGCTGATGGTTCAGGCAATCAAATTCATTATTCTTACCACAACGATCAAGCCACAGGGGATTTACGCTTAAATGAGATTGCGTATAACGGCTATCGGGTGGTGTTTAAGTATGAAGCGCGTGGGGATAAACAGTTCAGTTATAACGCGGGATCAAAAGAGGAAGTAACACAGCGTTTACAGCAAATCCGCCTCTATCATGCTACCACCTTGGTGTACCAACACACGCTGGATTATCAGGAAGAAGGGCCGATTAAACGCAGCCAATTGGCCAGTATTGAGCAGTGTGATGGGCTAGGGTTGTGTTTGCCTAAGGTCCAAATAAATTGGACTTTGTATGATTTTGATTCTAAAAACTGGCGCTGGAAAAGTGGTCATGGTTCAGGGAAAAATGGTTGGCAACTGGCGGATGTGTTTGGCGACGGCCGTCAAGTCTACTGGACACGCACAGGAAATACACATTACGTTACGCGTTTAAATGAGGATGGCACGTTACAAAACTGGCGCTGGAAAAGTGGTCATGGTTCAGGGAAAAATGGTTG
>NHNK02000012.1:0-13484 GCA_002173415.2 Marinomonas agarivorans | reverse complement strand
CCTGGACACGCACAGGAAATACACATTACGTTACGCGTTTAAATGAGGATGGCACGTTACAAAACTGGCGCTGGAAAAGTGGTCATGGTTCAGGGAAAAATGGTTGGCAACTGGCGGATGTGTTCGGTGACGGTAGACAAGTGTATTACACCCGCAGTGGTGGTACACATTATGCGACACGATTAAATGAAGACGGCACGGTACAAAATTGGACATGGAAAGGCCATGGAAGTGGTAAGGATGGATGGCGGTTAGCCGATTTATTTGGTAATGGACGGCAGATGTATTATACCCGCAGTGGTGGCACACATTATGTAACTCAGTTTTCACAAGGGGTACCCAATGTTGTCAATGTGATCACCGACAGCGCCAAGCAAAAGACCACGTTTGAGTACGATTACCTGACCAACCCTGAGGTGCATACCAAGGGCGTAGCGACTCAGTACCCTTTACAAGAAAGGCCCCCAGCGCAAGCGGTGGTGACTCGCATGACGCAAGCGGATGGCCTTGGCATCGGTGGCACCCATGCACGCACCTATACTTATGAGGGCAAGCGTCGCCATATGCAGGGCTTGGGGGATTTGGGGTTTGAGGTGATGACGGAGACGGACGAGGCGACCAACATTGTTACCCGCACTCGCTATTCGCAGGATTGGCAGAACCGCAATACCCATCGCCCTGTGGAGATTACGCAAAGCTTAAACGGTATTACGCTATTACATACTTTAAATAGTTATCGAACCATTCACCCTATTGTTCCTAATCGAGATAGCTGTGGTGACTTCTTTCCTTCAAAGGGCTCAAATAAAGATAAATCTGTTAATGGCTCTTGCTCAGGTGGTAAATCATGGAAGGAAAGCGGCATTTACTTTACCTACTCGGACTTGAGTACGGTAATCAAGAAGGATCTAACCGATACCTTGACCAGTGTGCAGAGTACGGAGAGAGTGTATGCCTTAGAGGGGATGTCATCCAGCACCAATTTTGACTACCGCGAGCAAGGCCGCACCGTGTGCGTGGGGGAGAGCGCGCCATCACTGACCCAAGACGCCAAAGGCTACGATCAAGCCATTGCTTGCTCGGCTTTAAATGGCAAGATTCACCAAACGGTGCACGCCAATCACTATTACCCAGCGAGTTATTCCAGCATCAACCATGCATCCCTTGTTGTGAATCGCTTACCTTTATTGCAACGCCAATCGGTGACGGCGGAACTGTTAGGATCGAGTCTTTTGCATGGCAACTTACCCTATCAGTCTAGTAGTGAAACTCGTACCACAGAGTACGAATACGATACGAGCAGTGGCCTGCTCACCAAAGAGGTACAAGAACCAGACGACAGTACGCTGGCCTTAACCACCACCTACCAATACAACAATCGTGGGCAACTGACCCAAGAGCAGACTAGCGGCACTGGCACGCTTACCAAGGGCACCAGCTACGCCTATCAACCCAACGCGCCGTATTCGCTCGCCAGTAAGATCAATGGAAAAAACCAGACAGAAGAGTATCAATACAGTGATGCCCGTTTCCCTTGGTTGGCGACCAAGATCGTTGCCATCAATGGCCTTGAGACCGACATCACCTATGACTCATTAGGGCGTAAAGCCTCCCAACGCCAGCGCAACCACCAACAAACCTGGACCTACGCCTGGTGTGCGGCCTGTGATGAGATCGATAACGCTGTCTCCAAGATCACCCAAACGTCCAACTTAACGGGGGAGGTAACCACCTATTACGATGCGCTTGAGCGCCCTGTGGCCATCATCCAACAAGGGCAGTATGACGAGAACGACATCAAAACCATCCGCCAGCGTTCGTACTACAACGCCCTCGGACAAGAAATCAAAACCACCTTGCCGTACTTTACGGGGGATGCGACTGGCAGCACAGCGCACCACAAACTAAGAACCTTCGACCAACTGGGCCGCACCGTGACGGAGACGTTCGCCGATGGCAGCCTGAGAACGCAAACCTTCAATGGCAGAAGCACCACAGTCACACTCACCACAACCGATGGCACACAACAAAAAACCAGCGTCAAAAACGCCCTTGGGCAACAAATCCAAACCATAGATAACGATGGCAATCAATTACAGTTCCAATACAGCCCGTTTGGTCAGTTGGTAAGAACCCTAGACCCTAGCGGCAACCAAGTACAAATTGGCTACAACCTACGAGGCCACAAAACCCGCCTCAACGACCCAGACCAAGGCGAGTGGACCTACAGCTACTACGCCGATGGGCAACTAAAAAGCCAGACGGATGCCAAAGGCCAAACCACCACCAACAGCTATGATCAACTGGGCAGACTTGTCAGCAAAACCGACGCCGATGGCACCAGTACCTACATTTACGACAACTGTGGTTTAACAAGCTCTTCATCAGGAACAGCTAAAGACTCCATCGGTCAACTCTGTAGCAAAACCCGTGGCGGATTTACAGAGCACTACAGCTACACCCAAAACGGCCTACTACAAACAAAAACCACCCAGATCGACAGCGACACCTACGTGACGCAAAACCACTATGATCAATACGGCAGACTCACAGGCGTGACCTACCCAACAGGCTACCAGATCGAGCAAGACTACCACCCAACATTGGGCTTTTTGGAAAAGGTACGCCACCAAGACCAAACCCTCTGGCACGGTAAAGCCTTTAACGCCAAAGGGCAGCTTGAGGCCTACTCAATGGATGAAGATAACCTCACCACCACAAGGTTGTATCAGGTTGAAAAACCGCAAGTGGACCAAATCAACGTCTACCAAAAAGTGGCGGGTTCCACATCTGGCTCTTCTCTAGGGACGCCACTCTACACCATCGACTACGACTGGAGCGGCAACGGCAACCTCAAACAGAAAAAAGACCTCTCCACAGGTGTGACGATTAATTATCAGTATGACAGCCTCAACAGGCTGACCAACTACACAACCAGCATTATGGGCGCCACCCACAGCACAGAAGAAGTGCAATACGATGCCTTGGGCAATATCACCTATAAATCCGATTTAAAAAACGATGCAACAGGAGCGACAGGCGATTATTCGTATGGCGACGTGCACAGTCATTGCGGCGCTCTTAATGGAGGAAACGCCTTCGCTGGCCCCCATGCGGTTACCCATATCGATGGCAAAGGCAACTACTGTTATGACGCCAATGGCCAAATGACCTCAGGGAATGGCAGAACTCTCCAATACGCAGCCTTTAGCAAACCAACCCGCATCCAAAAAGGCAGCCACAACACCCAAATTGAATACGGCGCCGACTACGCCAGATACAAACGGGTTGACACCAACAGCGCCATCACCGCACTCAACAAAACCACCCACTATATCGGGAATTATGAGAAGACAATAAAGAACGGCCAAATCCACCATAAAATCCAACTGGGTGACTTCGCCATCATCGAGAAAATCGATAACCAAAGCGAAAAAATCCACTACACACTAAGAGACGATTTAGGCACACTCATTGCCACGGTGGAAGCCAATACAGAAAATAAAACTGGCAAGGTAAAACGCCTCCACTTCGACCCGTGGGGCAAACGATTAGAACTGCCAATCTTGGATACCCAACCCACGGACTTACTTAGCCTCAACAACTTCGTGACAGATCGAGGCTTCACAGGCCATGAACACTTAGATGCCGTGCAACTTATCCATATGAATGGACGTGTTTATGATCCGAGCATTGCCAGATTCGTCAGCGCCGACCCCTTTATCCAAGCACCGAGTTATCTACAAAGCTACAACCGATACAGTTATGTTTGGAATAATCCGCTGAATGCCACCGACCCGAGTGGGTATTATTCTCTAAGTGATTTTGAGGATGATCTAAGGGACGCAGGTCGGAGTTTTGAAGATCACGTTAGAAACGCAGGGCGTAGTTTTGAAAAATCGGCTAAGCGCTTGGGCAATCGTGCATATAAGCAAATTAAACATTTCGGAAAAACTGAGAACCTCTTGCAACTCGGCGCGGCTTATCTTGATAGCATCGGTTGTGCGGGGTATTGCTCTGCATCACTTGCAGCACACCAAGCCTATATTGCTGGCGCCAGCTCAGGCGATATCTTGATTTCAGGTTTATTTGGCTACACTGGCTATAAGCTTAACGCGCATTTTTCGGGTACGCGTATTCGAGCCAGTAACATTATTCAACGAGCAACAAATCGTGGATTCTTTAATGGCGCCTATGCGTCATTTAAAGGCGGTGACTTTTATGAAGGGTTTAAAACGGGGTTTAAGGCGCAGTTTACGAATGATTTGATGCAGTTTTATATTGAGTCTTCGAATAAGAATGGTGTAAGGAATGCTGAGCCAACTATGTTACCTGGCTCAAAAGGTCGTGATGCGGGTAAAAAAGGTGCTGGTGCTCATGTGCGAAACGGCAAATACAATAATATTGGTATTGCATGGTCTGGTAAACATCTGCCAAGTATCGGCCATGAAGGCAGTATGCTAATGACAGGTGTTAACTTTGTGCCTGGAATGAATTATATGTCTGTATTTCATGATACTTGGGCTGGCAGTTGGAGAATGGGTGCTGTGGCAACGGCCGTGTCTATTATTCCTGCGATGCAACTGACTTATAATGTGATTTATCGTAATGAAAACAAGGCTCAGAGGTATTTGCAATCTCTCTAGTAGAGTATGGAATTAAAAACGTAAAAATTGACAGGTAGGGAAATGATGAGTGATGAGGTTCATAGGGCGATAGCGCAAATACGTTTCTTTGGTAAACTTGCTCCGTTAATTTTGTCAGGAAGAAAGAGTGCAACGATTCGAGACGACTCGGAAGCTCACTATCAAGTGGGTCAAATTCTTGAGGCCATCACGCATGAAGACGGAGCAAGCATTTGTCAGATTGAGATTCTTAGCATTGAACAGGTTAGCTTTGATACCTTAAATCGATCTCACGCTAAAGCAGAAGGTTTGCCGTTTACTTTTTTGTTAAAACGGCTTATCCGGAAAATCTATCCGCGGGATACAAAACTGTATTTTATCCGCTTCATAACAAAAAACGTCATTGCTTAATTGCCGTATTTTCGGAAGGGAGAAGATGTCTACTGCGATTTTCTATCACAGTAGACAGCGCAGTAGACAAACATAGTAAACAAGCGTAGCGTTACTGATAAGCCTGTTTCAGTCTCGGTAAGTAGCGGGCGCTAAGTGCGTCTAAGCAGAGTAAGCCGATAATGCAGAGGCTGGCCAGTGGCATAAAGACTGACAATACCAGCATTAGAACAGAGGCTTGCTTCCAACGGCTTAGGTTTTTTGGCATTGGCGGTGCTTTTAGTGTCAAAGCTTTGCTAGGGCGACGTTGCCACCACATCACAATGCCACTGATGCAAATCAGTAAAATCAATAAGCAGAGCACAGTATTCAGTACAATATTCCAGGTATCCATGTAGCCACTATGCAGCGCCACGCCGTATGCCATCGATTTTGCGGCTAGGTTATAGTCTTGGTAACCGAAATCCGCCAATATTTTGCCTGTGTACTGGTCAATGTGCATAGTTCTGTCTTGTGAGGCGTCTTTAATATCACCACTCATTGTATTGGCTGAGATGGTGTAAACGCCGGTTTCGCCTTTGGGTAAGGAGACACGATATGTTGTAAAACCAAGGCTATTGGCTAGTCGGGTGACGCTATCTAGGTTCACAGGGAATCCTGCTGGAATACCATCAACGCCATAATCGGTGCCAGACACAGGCATAGGCGCTTGTTCTAAATTCCAAGACACTTCTTCAACTGGGCCATTATTTAGGCTGGCATGAGTGGGTTGGTTTGGTTGATCGTATAAGGCGGCGAGGTTGGTGTCGGATTTGTAATAGCCATTGCCCCATGTATCGACTGGAAAGGTGCTCCATGCTTGAGTTAATTTTCCACCCCATACACCGCTCCATGCAAGGCCTGAAAAGCAAAAACCAAGAATAAAAACTACCATGAAAACGCCAACGATGGCGTGCAGATCTCGCCATAACACCCGAGATCCCTCTTTACTTCTAAGCGTTAGAGCCGTTTTGAAGGCTTGCCATTTTGAATTGCCCTTTTCGATACTTGGCCACCATAAATAAAGCCCAGTGATGGTAAGAAGAATCATGAAACTGGCGGCCAACTCCATCAACCAGTCGCCAAGATCGCCAATGAGTAGAGTGCCATGAATATTATTGGCTAAGGCGTAAAGGTTGTCGTTACTTAGATCGCCCAGTACTTGGCCAGTATAGGGGTTAACATACACTTTGAGGTTCTGGCCTGAGTCGGTTTTTACATGGAAAATGCTGCTAAGGTTGCTGGCTTTGGGTGGCATGAACTTCGCAATTTTGCCAGCGTAAGCATTTAACACGTTTTGTGCCTGAGTTTCGTACGCGACAAGGGTAGATTCAGGTTGTGAATAAATTTTTTCTGGATGCAAATTGGCTTCAAGTGTTGGGTGATACAGCATGATTAAGCCTGTTATTGTCAAAATGATGGCAAATGGCACAACAAAAAGCCCTGCATAGAAGTGCCAGCGCCAGACAGAAAAATAGAAATCCCGCTTCCCTCTTGTGGGTGCTGGTTTGGTGAAAGGTGCTGATTGTTTTGATTCATTATCAGAGGTGTTATTACGAGCCTCTGATGTTTGAGGTGATAAAGACATACATGTTACCTATAAAAGTAGAATATTCGGTTCCTTTTCTTATGTGGGGTACAGAGCAGCACCTACACATTAGGGAATACTGCATACACATTTGTACACTCCTAGACAATTTCGAGAATTCTCTAGCAACCCTCTAAAAAAAGATATTAGTTTTATAGAAAATGTAAAGGAGGTGGTGCGCGAGGTAATAGGTGTGAGTATAGGGTTGTTGATTTAGTGTCTGATGTTTGTACTGAAGAAAAAAGGTAGTGTGTAAAAGGTAAAAAAAGCGCAAATGTGTCGTTGATTAGGATGCCATTTTGTACACATGGGCATTCGTTGTCGTTATGTTGTTCTGTTTGGGTTTCTTCTACGGTTTGGTTTTCTTCTATTTGATCGCCTTGACTTTGCACCAACAGAAATTGGGTGCCTTTTGTTGTGCAAAGTGATATCCAGTAGCCGTCAACCTGCCCTTGCGCGTTCAGACTAGGGAGAACAAAAAAACAGCACCAGCTTACCAGCAGTAACACCTTTAAAAGAGAGGACTTTGCCATTGTTGTTATGAGTGGCTGGCGGGAGGAAAGCGCTATCATTTTTTTATGTTATTCAATCGTTTAGCATTGGTAAAGGCGATAAATTAATTGACCTGCTTGCTTCTCTTTTAATAGTTGCCAAGATTGACTTATATCAGGCATGGCGACCTCTTTTTCCATTTCCAAGTAGATAAGCGCATTCGTGTTTAACCAGTTTTCAGTCAATAATGGCAAGAGCTTATTTACCCAGCCTTGGCGAAAAGGTGGATCAATAAATACGATGTCAAAACGTTCTTTTGGGTTTGGTGCTGCGAGAAAGTCGACGGCATTTGCTTGTTGAACGAAGGCATTCTGACAACCAAGAGTCGCTAAATTGCTTTGCATTTGTTTGGTAACAACAGAGGAGTTATCGATAAAGGTGCATTGCTTGGCGCCTCTGGATAAAGCCTCTAAACCCAGTGCGCCCGATCCACAAAATATGTCTGCACAGTTCGCACCAGCAATGTAGGGAGTAAGCCAGTTGAATAAGGTTTCTCTAACACGGTCTGGTGTTGGTCTTAAACCTTCTAAGTTTGGAATAGGTAACTGACGTGAGCGCCATTGTCCGGCGATGATACGTAGAGAGGCCTTTGTTGTTTTTTTTTGTGCTGATTGCTTGGTATTAAGCGATGTGTTTTTTGGAGTGCGACGGGCGTTCATGTGTTTACTCTCTAATTTGTATTTCTTGATAGCTGTCTACCAATACAATCTTTTGAATACTCTGTTGGTATTTTTCTAGGTTCATACTCTCTAATTCAGCGGCGTAGTTTTCTAACCAACGCGTTACATTAAGAGGCTGTTGATCTGGGGTTTCTTGGCTGGCAATACGTGCCCACCATGTGGGTGATTTTGATTGTCTGGCAATGCGATCTTTCAAACCTTCTAGCAGATGATCGAATTCCGCTGCTGTTATAGAGTGCAAACTCGTTTCTAAAATGTCTTTTGCGGCGTACCGATCTTGTTTCACTGCGTGCTTTTTAGGCTCGTCTTTGTCGTCAACTTTGCTTTCGATCAAGATGTCATCTTGAAGCAATGTTTGTTCATGCTGTGTGCTCCACCAAGCCCATTGTCGTAAATTAGAGCGCTCTAAATGCAGTTGAGAATACGCAGTTATCGGTGAGTTGTGTAATTTAGATGCCAAGTGACGTAGCCAGATTTGTAAGCTTATCCAGTCGGTTACTTGTTCAAGGTCGTCAAATGCAATTGCACCGTGACTTTGTGTGAGTGTCTCGCCAATTTGGGTATGCAGGGCCGTGTTTTTTGCTACTGTAATGTGTCTGTCTTCTGAGCTAGGGTGAAATGGCATTAGTAATGTATTTAGCTGGGCTTTCAAGGCGTCTGGTTCTGGAATATGACCCACAAGAGTGACTTTATCCACCTTGTTTTGTATGAACTGGTAGTGTGCATTAATGTCGCCGAGACCAATAATGTGACTACCATTTTTATTTTGCGACAGCGTTTGCGACATAGTTGGTTGAGAGGTTACTGGGAAAAGGTGTTGTACCAATTGGCGCTTTTCCATCTGTAATGATGAATTGTCGGTTTTTTGCCAGTTAATGAAAGTGCGTTGTTTAAAAATTGGAGTAGCCAACCATGAAGTAAGGATACTGAGGCTTGAGTTAAGGTAAGGCGAGTCGGTATTCAGTGTGATCGCAAGTTCACTATTATCTTCACTAACGTGGTAATTTACTTTTGCGGTGGTGGACTCTAAGCGTTTGTTGATAGATGATGTGCTCAACGGCAGTGTGTCTAGCAGCAACAGAGAAAAAAGAGCGTCTGTTAATCCTAATTTAACATCATCAGACCTGCCATGGTTGAAGCGAATTCTTACTTCTAATTTGTTTGTGCCTTGCCAAATAGATTGATCTAACCAAGTCACTGGTATTTTAGAAGGTGTTTGCCATTGATTCATGATTGGTTGAGAGAAGCGAGACTCTGGTGCCGTTGCATTAAGAATCCAAATTAATAAAGTAACAACGACCATCAAAATGGCAAGTACAGGTCTACTAAATAGTGCTTGGTCACTGGTAGTCATAACGGTTTATAATGGTTAAAAATGATAAAGATTTGCAAATTTTACCCTAAAGTCTGCATCTGAACAGATATTTAGTGGTAAATTTGACTGCTTTATTTTAAATCTACTAAAAAGAAATCAATCTTAGTCTTGGAGAGACGTCTTTCAATGCAATTTGTTAACGATATTATCACTTTTCTTACGCCTTACTTTGGTGACTACGCACGTTATGTGCCAATGGTTACAGGTATATTGTTGGCTCTATTGGCGATTTGGATTAAGCCTCGAGTGATGAAAAAGCTTAAGTCTCAGGCTGAGAGCGTATCCGATCAAGCAACTGGAAAGGCAAGTGATCAGCAGCAGGTTTTTACAGAAGTAGATCAAAGTGCAGATGATGAATTACTTGAAGAAAGTGCCGATAAGCTCTTTGCTCGTGTAAAAAACGGCTTAGCATGTACTCGTGAAGGGTTTGGTAGCGGCTTGATGAATATAGTTGCTGGCGAAAAACAAATAGACGACGACTTGCTTGAGGAACTTGAGACGCAACTATTAACTGCTGATGTGGGTATTGAGGCGACACAATATCTAGTATCTAAGCTTACTGAACAATTAAACCGCAAAGAACTAAAAGACCCTGACGCGCTATTAACCTCGCTTAAACATGAACTTAAAACTATGCTGGCGTCATCGGCAACGCCTTTTAGTATTGATGCAAGCCATACTCCTTATGTCATCTTAATGGTTGGAGTGAATGGCGTCGGTAAAACCACAACAATCGGAAAATTGGCGAAAAAATTTCAGGCGGAAGGCAAGAAAGTTATGTTGGCCGCGGGTGACACATTCAGAGCAGCTGCGGTAGAGCAACTGCAAGTGTGGGGCGAACGAAATAATGTCCCAGTTGTTGCGCAAGAAACCGGTGCAGACTCGGCTTCTGTTATTTTTGATGCTATTGAATCTGCTAAATCAAAGGGCGTTGATGTTGTTATTGCTGATACAGCAGGGCGCCTACAAAATAAAAGCAACTTGATGACAGAGCTAGAGAAAGTCGTTCGTGTTATGAAAAAGTTGGATGTTGCCGCACCTCATGAGGTGATGTTAGTGCTTGATGCAGGAACAGGGCAAAATGCCATTAGTCAGGCAACATTATTTAAAGAAGCTGTTGCCGTTTCTGGAATCACCTTGACAAAATTAGATGGAACAGCGAAAGGCGGTGTTATTTTTGCTATTGCCAGAGAGTTAAATATTCCTATCCGTTATATTGGTGTTGGCGAACAAATTAATGACTTGCGTCCATTTAATGCAGAAGAGTTTGTCGACGCACTGTTTGACTAAAAAATAATGTTCGTAATAGGCAAAGAACCACATATTAGCATTATAAAAATAATCGATTTGTAGGAACTGTTTGTGGAAATTGAGTTTCAAAATGTTGGAAAGAAATATGAAAGTGGGCAAGAGGCGCTTGCTCAAGTAAGTTTTCATTTACAACAGGGAGAAATGGCATTTTTAACTGGGCATTCTGGTGCAGGAAAAAGTACCTTGCTCAAGTTGATGATGATGATAGAGCGACAGAGCTCAGGTCGCATTATCGTTGATGGAACAGACCTATTGGCTATGGGGAAATCCTTAATTCCTCTGCATCGACGTAGAATTGGTGTTGTCTTTCAAAATCACCAACTGCTTTTTGATCGTAGTGTTTTTGATAATGTGGCCTTGCCATTGCAAGTAACTGGTGCAGATAGTGCTCAAATCGGCAAACGAGTCCGAGCAGCACTAGATAAAGTCGGGCTTTTGGGGAAAGAAAAATACAATCCTATGGCGCTTTCTGGCGGTGAACAACAGCGTGTCGGTATTGCTAGAGCGGTGGTAAATAAGCCACAGTTGCTGCTTGCGGATGAACCGACAGGTAATCTTGACCCGAAATTGTCGGCCGAAATTATGAACCTTTTCCAAGAATTTAATCATGTAGGGACAACCGTGCTGGTGGCGAGCCATGATTTGGCATTAATTGCTCGTATGCGTCATCGAGTATTGACCTTGAATCAAGGTCGCATTGTGAATGATGGAGGGTTTAACTAAATGTATAAACGGTCTTCATCAGTCAATCAAAAAGGAGCGACAAGGCAAAATGTTACTCTGAAGAACTCAAAAAAAACACGTATCAAAGCAAATGTAACGTCATCATTTGTTATGTCGTTGTTCTTCCGTCAGCATAGAGAAATTTTTTTGAAGAGTCTCTCAAGGCTTTTGGTTTCTCCCTTATCGAGTTTTATGACGCTAATGGTTATTGCAGTGGCGCTATCTTTGCCAGGTGGCCTGTATGTTATGTTGAAAAATGTACAATCGGTTACCAGTCAATGGGAGCAACAATCCATAATAAGTCTCTATCTATTTGCTGAGCTTGAAGATACAGAAGCACTTGCTTTGTCTCATGAGCTATCGGCAAGGTCAGATGTTGAATCAGTCAGTTATGTTTCTAAAGAAGAGGGGCTGAGAAGTTTTGAGCAAGTAAGTGGTTATGAGCATATCTTGTCTTCTTTGCCAGAAAATCCATTGCCAATCGTATTAAAGGTGACACCTACACAAGGTGTCAGTCTTAGCTCATTAGATGTGCTTGAGCGTCAAAGAGTGGCATTAGAAGCGCTAAATGCGGTTGAATATGCTGAACTTGATGCGCAATGGTTGCAACGTCTAGCAAGTTTTCTAAACTTCGGTAGGCAATTTGTGTATGCACTCTCTTTGCTTTTAATTGTTGCTGTTTTTCTCATTGTGGGTAATACAATACGCTCTGCTGTAGAAAGTAGGCGAGATGAGATAACAGTAATGAAAATGATTGGTGCGACAGACGGCTATATTCGCAGGCCTTTTCTATATATGGGGCTCTGGTTTGGCATTCTTGGTGGCAGTATAGCGATATTGTTTATCATCGCTGTTAGTTATTGGGTAGGGAGCTCTGCGGCAGATTTAATTGATCTATATCACAGTAACTTTGAGCTTGTCTTTTTAAGTTTTAAGGAATTTTTTATGTGCTTGTTGGTCAGTTCTGCTATTGGCGTTATTGGTTCATGGATTGCCGTTAATCAGCATATTGCTGCTATAGATTTACAATGAAATACATATTCGATGCACATTTTATTATTTTGCATCTATAGTTTTGCTGATACTATTTAATAATTAATCAACCTGAAATAGAGGTATTTATAAAGATGGGTAAAGCTCTGCAACCAGTTGATATGATGATTCCTGGCCAAAACCTAGAGTCATATGTTCAAGCAGTAAGCACAATTCCAATTCTGACAGCGGAAGAAGAACAGAAGCTAGCAGAACGTCTTTATTATGAAGAAGACTTAGAAGCTGCTAGACAGTTAGTTATGTCTCATCTCCGTTTTGTGGTGCATATCGCAAAAAGTTACTCAGGCTATGGGTTAAATCAAGGTGATTTGATTCAAGAAGGTAATGTAGGTCTCATGAAAGCTGTGAAGCGTTTTAATCCTGAAGTTGGCGTGAGGCTTGTTTCATTTGCTGTGCACTGGATAAAAGCAGAAATTCATGAGTTTATCTTAAAAAATTGGCGTATTGTCAAAATAGCGACCACTAAAGCACAGCGTAAAATGTTCTTTAATTTACGTAGTGCTAAGAAAAGTCTGTCATGGTTCAGTAATGACGAAGTGGAGTCAGTGGCGCAGGATTTAGGTGTTTCGCCTGCTGTAGTGCGTCAAATGGAAGGTCGTATGAGTTCGACTGACGCTGTATTTGATGCGCCAACAGATGAAGATGATGAAAGTGCTTTTAAATCTCCTGCCAATTATTTAGAGGATCATAGGTATGATCCCGCCGCTTTACTTGAAGAAGGGGATTGGGAGAGTGACTCTAATAGACGTCTTGAGGAAGCGATGTCTGTTTTGGATGAAAGAAGCCGCAACATATTGGTCCAGCGTTGGCTTTCAGACTCTAAGTCTACATTGCATGACTTGGCTGATGAATATGGTGTGTCTGCTGAGCGTATTCGGCAGCTCGAAAAAAATGCAATGAAAAAAATCCGACAATCAATGGGTGAAGGGCAATTTCTTCTCTAGTCCCTATTTGTCCGTTTTTTAAACGTAAAGCCCTTCACTTTGAGAAGGGCTTTTTGCATTTAGGGAGTTTGCGGAGAAGGGGGTTTTGAATTTTTTGGGTGTTATTAAAAAAAAGCATAAAAAGTGAGAAAAGTACTTGCGTAAAAAACTGTTGGGAGTATTATACGCGTCCACTGACAGGGCATGATTAAGAAGTACATGTTC
>NHNK02000117.1 GCA_002173415.2 Marinomonas agarivorans | reverse complement strand
ACTTTCAATTCCGATGTTGCGGGTTCCACTTCCGAGATCAACATCCGGCTCGTATGTGGCCTTCTTGTATCTCATTGTGAATCTGTTAATCAACATTCTTGAAATCATGTTCACTGATGACACTATGTTCCCGGAAGCATTGGATACCCAGTACATCTCGTGTGTGGAATTTCGTGAGAGTGGATTCCTCACCAAAGCTCCTCCGTATTTCCTTTGTAGCGCTTCCATTTTTTCTATAACTGAAGGCATATATGGATTAAGAACCTTTATGCAAAATTGGGTATTATTATTCAGCCAGTTTTCCACTA
>NHNK02000116.1 GCA_002173415.2 Marinomonas agarivorans | reverse complement strand
AAAGCTCAGCTCTTTACCACTAACTCTTTCGCTAAAACCAACCCTGTCGCTAAAAACGAGTAGACCGTAAGGTCGCGCTCCTTACACATAACAGACTAGCAATAACAACTTATGAATAACTCGCAATTCTGGCGTGGCAAAGCTGCTCCGTGAGGGATTGCAAATGCGCCGCTCGTTCAGCGAGCCAAGCCAGTTCGTTTTCGGTAATGCGAAAGCTGGGCTGATAGCGAGCGCTCACCTACGCCTTTTGCAACAAGGCAAATGCCGCTTTTTCTTCCGCTGTGCGTTGAGGGAAAACGCTGAGAAACT
>NHNK02000115.1 GCA_002173415.2 Marinomonas agarivorans | reverse complement strand
TATACATCAATCACAGAAGCAGCAAGACGGATTTGCTACGGAAAATCCTTAAATGCAGGGCAAACCTGTGTCGCGCCAGATTATGTGCTGGTAGGTAAAGAACAAGCTGCGGAGTTTGTTACCGCCTATAAGTTCGCTTTTAAAAGTATGTATCCGACCTTGGCAAACAACGATGACTATACTGCGATTATCAACACACAACAGTATCGTCGTTTGCTTGACCTTATTGATGATGCCCAGCAGCAAGGCGCCAATATTAGCGAATGCAATCCAGCGCAGGAAGATCTATATACTGGCCGTAAATTAGCA
>NHNK02000114.1 GCA_002173415.2 Marinomonas agarivorans | reverse complement strand
TTTTATTGACTACACTAACTTCCCTAATAATGAGAATGCCCCAGTCGACCTTATTCGTTTTGCGGAGGGTTCTGAATGGACTCTACAAGATATTGAATCACGTGTGCTGGTTCGTGGAACCGATGGTGATGATACGATTGTTGGTACAGCAGGTGATGAAAGAATTATAGGGAATAAAGGAGACGATACGCTTAATGGTGGTGAGGGTAATGATACCTACATCTATGATCTAGGCGATGGCAACGATACTATCTCTGGAGAGGCGTCAGAAGGAATAGATACATTACAGCTTACTGATCTGAATCCAGCA
>NHNK02000113.1 GCA_002173415.2 Marinomonas agarivorans | reverse complement strand
CTTCACTTTTTTCTAACTTTTTTGCGAGTTTCTTAATTAGGCTCATTTGTCAACCTGTAAATAAAAGCCCAAAAACATCGTTTTTGGGCTTAGCTCTTTACTAGAGTCCGCGATATGTGCGCAACCATCATGAGGAACGAGTAATGGTTGCGCACATATCGCAACCATAAAGTCGTTCAATAAGTTAGAGTCTGGCTAAACACCCGACTAGACGAATTTCGCCCTAAAACTACAGAGACTGTTTAAGTCTACAACAGCCCTATAGCGACTTCAATTTCTCAGTTATTTTGCCATAGTTAGCACTAACCCA
>NHNK02000112.1 GCA_002173415.2 Marinomonas agarivorans | reverse complement strand
TTCGGGTAGAGGAAGATAATACGCCTGTACGAGTATTTGATTTAACCATTACCCCAGGCGACATAGATCATGCCGACAAACATGGCGCTGTGATTATTCCAACTGACGCTCAAGCCGGCATACTTGAAGCCATAAAGAAAATGGTAGCAAGAGAACAAATAGTGCTTGATGCTGCGAAACAACCTAACTTTGATTTTGCATCTTTTCAACATGCATGGGCACAGTTCGAAGCACTAAGAGAAAAATAACATTGAAAAGTTGTCTGTATATTCGTTGAGTTCACTAACACAATTCACTCAATACAGTTCACT
>NHNK02000111.1 GCA_002173415.2 Marinomonas agarivorans | reverse complement strand
CCCAGCCGCTCGTGTCGACGAGGAAGGGGTCGCCGAGGTCGATGCTGTCGTACTCGACCGCGGCGCCGAACGGGGTGTGCTGCTCGATGTGCCGCTGGAACGCGGCGAACGCGTCGGCGGCCGTCTGGCCCGGCGCGATGCGAGCGGAGACGCGGAACCGCACCGTCGGCAGGATGGTGTTGGATGCGTCGGGCACGCTGGGCGCGTCGACGCCCGTGATGGTGATGGCCGGCTTCGCCCACACCCGCGACAGCACCGGGCCGCTGCCGATGAGGTCGACGCCGTCGAGCACACCGGCCTCGTCGCGGATG
>NHNK02000110.1 GCA_002173415.2 Marinomonas agarivorans | reverse complement strand
GGGGCGCGGGCACCCGCACCGCGAGGGTGTGCGCGTCGAGCGGATCATGGGCTCGCTGGCCGAGATACGCGACGTGGAGGGCATCCGAGTGGCATCCCCGGCGCTCGCGTTCGCGCTGATGGCGAGGCGCTGCACCGTGCGCGAGCTCGTCCGGATCGGCGACGCGATCGTGACCGCCGCCGACAACTACCCCGAGCGACGCCTGCCCGGCCCGCTCGCGACGCCGGGCGCGCTGCAGGCGATGGTCGATCGCTGGGGCGGCAGACCCGGAGCCGCGACGCTGCGCGAGGCGCTGCCGCGTATCCGCTCCC
>NHNK02000109.1 GCA_002173415.2 Marinomonas agarivorans | reverse complement strand
TGTTTTACCCATGGAAGGGCGCACTGCGACGATAACCAAATCTGATGCTTGCAGACCAGAAGTCATATCATCTAAGTCGGTAAAACCTGTACTTAGTCCGGTAATGGCACCATCTGTGTGGTATAACTCATCGATTTTATCAACGGTTGTGTTCAGAATATCGGAGACAATTCTTGGTGCACCTTGCTGACTCCCACCTTCAGCAATTTGAAAAATTTTACGCTCTGCTTCATCAAGCACTTCCGCAGCGGTTAGTCCCTCAGGTTGGATTGCACGAGTAGAAATTTCGCTTGCAGTAGAAATCAACCGTCT
>NHNK02000108.1 GCA_002173415.2 Marinomonas agarivorans | reverse complement strand
CAAACTATTGATCAAGCGTATGGTTATGGTGCGGTGTATGTTTTTACCCAGACAGATGGAGTCTGGTCGCAACAGTCTTATATTAAACCGAGCAATATGGGGCATAGGGACGATTTTGTCTACTCGCTAAGTTTAAGTAATGACGGAAATCGCCTAGTAGTGGGAGCACCAGGTGAAAGCAGCAGTGCAACAGGTATAAATGGCGATCTATTGGATAATAGCGCGTTACGTTCAGGCGATGCTTATTTATTCGAGCGTACAGGCACATCATGGACACAACTAACCTATTTTAAAGCCAGTAATACCGAAGCC
>NHNK02000011.1 GCA_002173415.2 Marinomonas agarivorans | reverse complement strand
TCCGTAAGAAGTTGTATGGCTCATTAGAGGAGTTACAGAAGGATCTGGACGAATGGATGAAATATTACAATAATGACCGAACTCATCAGGGGAAAATGTGCTGTGGCAGAACACCACTAGAAACATTGCTTGATGGAAAGTCGATCTGGGCTGAAAAGAATTTAGCTCAAATCTAAACTGACAGTCACCGATTGAAAAACGGGCAACTGTCAGATCAAGTCTGAACTAGTACAACTACGTCCTATATTAACCACGTCCCATACTAGCCACGACTCCAATCGTGAAGTTTTTTCACCCAGCCTAATAGCTTTTCTGGCGTGTGAGCTTTTTTCCATTCACCAGCAGCATACTTATTCAGCTCTGCCATAGTTGGGTAAATATGAATGGTACCCAATACTTTGTTTAGACCAATGTTGTACTTCATCGCTTGAACGTATTCGGCGATAAGGTCGCCAGCGTGCTGCCCAACAATCGTCACACCAAGAATTTTATCTTTACCTGGTACGGTTAATACTTTGATAAAACCTGCGGTGGCGCGATCGGCAATGGCACGGTCCAGCTCGTCAATTTCAAACTTTGTGACTTCGTAAGGAATATCTTGCGCATTCGCTTCATCTTCACTTAAACCAACTCGAGCCACTTCTGGGTCAGTAAAGGTTGCCCAAGGAATAACTCGGTAATCAACCGCAAAACGTTTAAGTTTTCCGAACAGAGCATTTACTGCTGCATACCAAGCTTGGTGAGCGGCTGTATGAGTAAATTGATAAGAACCAATTACATCACCCACACCGAAAATATTCGGAATATTGGTACGTAAGTATTCGTCGACAACTAGCGCGCCACGTTCATTAATTTCAACACCAATTTCTTCTAGGCCTAGACCGCGAGCATTTGGTGTGCGTCCTACAGCAACGAGCAAATTATCAAATGGTACGGTTACTTCTTCGCCATTATGCTGACATACCATGATCTTTTCACCATCTTTCACCACAACTTCCATCGCTTGGTGTTCGGTCAGTAAATTAACGCCTTCTGCTAAAAAGTTATTGGTTACCCACTGAGCGGCATCGGCATCTTCTCTTGGCATGATGCGTTTACCTTGCTCTATTTGCGTGACTTGGGCACCAAGTCGAGCGAAAGATTGGGTAAGTTCACTACCAATAGGGCCGCCACCAAGAATGATTAAACGGCCAGGGTTTTCTCTCAATGACCAGATGGTGTCACTGGTGTGATAGGTGATCTGATCCAAACCTTTAATTGGTGGAACAAATGGGCGAGCGCCTGTGGCAATAACAATATTTTTGGTGGTGTAAACCTTGCCATCTACTTCCACTTCATAAGGCGATAATATCTTGGCTTCCCCTGTAATGCACTCAACGCCTAAGCCTTCATAACGCTCAATGGAATCATGAGGCTCAACATCTTTGATAACGCTTTGCACCCCTTCAAACACTGCTGCAAAATCCACTTCTGGCTCAACAGCTTTAATGCCTAATGGCGCATTGTTACGCATATCATGAGCGGCATGCGCTGAACGAATTAACGCCTTACTAGGAACACAGCCCGTATTTAAGCAATCTCCCCCCATTTTATGACGCTCAACCAGAGCCACTTTCGCTTTAACTACGGCACCAATATAAGAGGTAACTAAGCCACCAGAGCCGGCGCCGATGGCCATTAGGTTGTAGTCAAATTTTTTCGGTTTTTTAAACTTAGACAGGGATTTTTTCACCTTAAACGCCTCCAACATTTTTTTAGCGACAATAGGGAAAACTCCCAATAGAGCGAAAGACAGAATAAGTTCAAGTGATAACACTTCTGACAAACTATTTATTTTTGCTAATTGCGTTCCAGCATTCACAAAGACGACAGTTCCAGCCAACATGCCGATTTGGCTAACCCAATAATAAGTTATGGTTTTTATAGTGGTTAACCCCATAAGTAAGTTAACGACGAAAAAAGGAACGGCAGGAACTAGACGTAAAGTGAAGAGGTATAAAGCACCATCTTTTTCGATGCCTTTATTGAATGAACGCAGTTGCTGACCAAACTTTGCTTGTACGGTATCTCTGAACAAGTGTCGTGAAGCAAGAAAAGCGAGTGTTGCCCCAATGGTGCTAGCAAAAGAAACGAGCAGCAGGCCTTCAAATAATCCAAATAAAGCGCCAGCGGCTAAGGTAAGAATGGCTGCGCCTGGTAATGAAAGTGCGGTAACTAAGATGTAAATAATAAAAAAGGATGCGGTGACAAGTAAGGCTTTTTCTGCTTTTAAGGCGGCGAATTCACCTTGCTGTTGCTTTAAGGCTTCTAAGCTTAAATATTGCTGTAAGTCATACACAAAAAAGAGCGTAATCAAGGCAGCAAATAAAACAAGAATCAATAGTTTTGATTTGGTCATTGGTTGTTCCTAGTTGGACTGGTTGTCAGTGGTCATATACAGATGACCTTTTTATTTTGTCGAATTTAAGACTAGCAACAATATATTGAGTTCAAAAGAAAAACGAAAAAATAAGCCTTTAGTTACAGTAAATTCATATTTATTTAACAATTTGGTAAAGGTTGGCTTGAAATTAAAATAAACTGCCTATAGGTATTTTAATAAGCATGGTTAAAGAGGAAATTAAGACGTATTTACAATATTAACTTGTTGAAACAATGAAAATAGGAAGGTCTACTTATGTATACATTAAATATCAGCGGTCACCATGTACAAAGTGGTGCAGAAGTGCAGGATCTGATTAAAGAGAAAATGGATCATTTGAGTCGAGTTAATCAGCAGATTACGGCCATTAATGTTATTTTAAATTCCGAAAAGCATGAGAAGAATCAACTGATTGTTGAAGCAACAGTCCATATACCGGGGCATGATATTTTTGCCACCGCTAGAACAGACAAACAGCTCTCAGCTGCACTAGACTTACTATGTAGCAAGCTTGAAAAGCAATTGATTAAATACAAATCTAAACAGACAACTGGCAAAGGCAAAGTCCATAAGTTGAATGTAAACGATATGGAGACATTATCTGAAAAGGAAAAACAAGCAGAATTTAATGCCTTAGCAGACCGTAATGCGGTTTGATACAGCACGATTTAGTTAAGAGTTTTGCAGGCGTAATTTCGACCAACATTTACTGCAAGATACGATTTTAATGAATCTAAAACGGAAAAGGCCACTTCAAACTGAAGTGGCCTTTGTGTTTTAGAGTGTTCGTTAAATTAAACGTTAAGCACTAGCATCTGTTGCAATAACAGAAGAGGCTTTTTTGACGAAATCACCCATTTGATCAAAATTTAAGTAAGTATAGATTTCTGAAGACATACTGTTGATCTTGTCTGCATATTCTAAATACTCAGCAGGTGTTGGCAACTTACCAATTAGGGAAGCAACAGAAGCAAGCTCAGCCGAAGCGAGATACACATCCGCGCCATTGCCTAAACGGTTAGGGAAGTTACGAGTTGAAGTAGAAACAACGGTAGACTTCTCTGCTACCCGTGCTTGGTTACCCATACATAAAGAACAACCTGGCATTTCCATACGAGCACCGGCTTTACCGAAGATGCTGTAATAGCCTTCTTCCGTTAATTGCTGCGCGTCCATTTTTGTTGGTGGAGCGACCCAAAGGCGAGTTGGTACCACTTTGCCAGCTGCATCGAGTAGTTTACCTGCTGCACGGAAGTGACCGATATTTGTCATACAAGAACCAATGAAGACTTCGTCAATTTTCTCACCTGTGACTTCTGACAATAAGCGAGCATCATCTGGGTCGTTTGGCGCACATAGAATAGGCTCTTTGATGTCATTCAAATCGATCTCAATGATGGTGTGGTATTCCGCATCAGCATCGGCACGCATCAGTTGTGGATTGGCTAACCAGTGTTCCATTTCTTTAGCGCGACGTTCTAGTGTACGAGCGTCACCGTAACCTTCAGCAATCATCCAACGTAACATAACAATGTTAGAACGTAGATAATCTGCAACAGATTCTTCTGATAAGTTGATAGTACAACCCGCAGCAGAACGCTCCGCAGACGCATCAGATAATTCGAATGCTTGCTCAGCCGTTAAGTTCTCTAACCCTTCGATTTCTAGAATGCGGCCAGAGAAAACGTTTTTCTTACCTTTTTTCTCAACCGTCAAATGACCATCTTGAATAGCTTGGTAAGGAATCGCGTGCACAAGGTCTCGTAATGTGATACCAGGTTGCATTTCACCTTTAAAACGAACAAGGACAGACTCAGGCATATCAAGCGGCATCACACCGGTTGCTGCTGCGAAAGCAACAAGACCAGAACCTGCTGGGAATGAAATACCTAATGGGAAACGAGTATGAGAGTCACCACCAGTACCCACTGTGTCAGGCAACAACATACGGTTTAACCAAGAGTGGATAATGCCATCACCTGGGCGTAGAGAAACACCGCCACGAGTCATAATAAAGTCTGGCAAGGTGTGGTGTGTTGTCACATCAACAGGCTTAGGGTAGGCCGCTGTATGGCAGAAAGACTGCATTACAAGGTCAGCAGAGAAACCTAGACACGCTAAATCTTTCAACTCGTCACGAGTCATAGGACCAGTGGTATCCTGAGAACCAACCGTAGTCATCTTAGGCTCACAATAGGTGCCTGGACGGATGCCTTCAACGCCACATGCCTTGCCAACCATTTTCTGTGCCAGTGTAAAACCTTTACCAGAATCTTCTGTTGGTGCTGGTTTTTTGAATAGGTCTGTTTCGCCTAAACCAAGCGATGCACGAGCTTTCGCCGTTAAACCGCGGCCAATGATTAGAGGAATACGACCGCCAGCACGAACTTCATCGAGAATAACGTCAGTTTTTAGGCTAAAGTCCGTAACCACTTCATCTGTGCCAGCTTTTTTGATGACGCCTTCGTATGGGTAAACATCGATTACATCGCCCATATTCAGGTTATCAACCGCTGCTTCGATAGGCAGAGCGCCAGCATCTTCCATGGTATTGAAGAAAATAGGTGCGATTTTTCCACCGATACAAATACCACCGGCACGCTTATTTGGAATATAAGGAATATCGTCACCCATATGCCATAGTACAGAGTTAGTTGCTGATTTACGGCTAGAACCTGTTCCAACAACATCACCCACATAAGCTAGCGGGATGTTATCTTCTTTTAATTGATTGATCTGCTTGATAGGGCCAATTGTGCCATCGTCATCAGGAGTAATGCCTTCACGAGCAATCTTTAACATGGCGTTGGCGTGTAAAGGAATATCTGGACGAGACCATGCATCGGGTGCTGGTGAAAGATCATCCGTATTGGTTTCACCTGTTACTTTAAATACTTTGACAGTGATTTTTTCTGCTGCGGCAGGTTTTGAAGTAAACCATTCACCTGCTGCCCAAGATTCTAGAATAGATTGCGCATGCGTATTGCCCGCTTTAGCTTTGGCTTCAACATCGTGAAATGCATCGAACATTAGCAAAGTATGGGATAACGCTTTTGCAGCAATAGGAGCAAGAGCATCATTGTCTAGGCAAGCAATAAGAGGTTCAATGTTATAGCCACCAAGCATAGTGCCAAGTAGCTCTGTAGCTAGTTCTGCCGAAATAAGTGGTGAGGAAGTTTCACCAGTAGTAATGGCAGCTAAAAATCCTGCTTTGACGTAAGCTGCTTGGTCCACACCAGCAGGTACGCGGTTAGTGATAAGATCAACAATAAAGTCTTCTTCACCAGCTGGTGGATTTTTTAATAATTCAACAAGTGCAGAGGTTTGCTCTGCATCTAAAGGTGTTGGCGGAATGCCTTGGGATGCACGTTCTTCAACATGCTTACGGTATGCTTCTAACATGGATCTTCTCCCTCAATAATCGATACTAATTATATAGAATTAATATCTGAATCTATTTATTGCTATTAAGGATAGCTCTTAATGGCAATAAATATGCTATAAAACCGAATCTTATTTTATAGGATTCTGAGCAAGAAAACTTGATGATAGCCATAAGGATACAAAATAAGGGGTATTTCCGCAGGTTATCATCATTGTAAAGTCTATAATTCTTTGGGAATAACCCTTACTACTCGAAAGCCCCAATTACTGGCTTTTAACTCTGGAGATGCTGGGTAACGAGTAGAACTGCGCCCAACTCTGGGAATGTCAAACCAAGAACCGCCACGTAATACGCGTTTATCACAGGGGCTTGCAAACCAAATAATATTTTCTTTTGGTGCATTGTGGTATGTGTCGTGGTAACAGTCTTCCACCCATTCAGCCACATTACCATGCATATCAAATAGGCCGAATGGATTGCTAATCTGACTACCGACAGGTGCGGTAGATATCCCATCCCATTCACTCCCGCATTCGTCACAAACGCTATAACCTGCTTTTACTTCATTACCATACCAATAGGAGAGGTCAGAGCCTGCTCGAATAGAGTATTCCCACTCAATTTCCGTTGGTAAACGATAATGTTGTCCTGTTTGTTCGGTTAACCAAATTGTGTAGGCTTTGGCATCATACCAACTGACATTCATAACGGGACGATTTCCTCGTCCCCAACCGTTGTCTAAGGGAAGAGGTCGTCCCGTGGCACTCGCAAAAAGATCGTATTGTTCAAATGTTACCTCATAGCGACTGAGATAAAACCCTGTTGGTATTTTCACCAAATGAGCGGGTTTTTCATTGTCGTCCCCAATACCCTGTTGATCACCCATCATGAAATTAGCAGGAGGTAATTTTTCTACAACAGGCGCTTCGCCGCCAGCTTTCAAAGGCTCGCTTAATGTTTTTGGCAGAGCTTCGAATTTGGCCTGTTGAACTTCTTCAACTGCTTTTTCCTCGGATTTGGTTTCATTAACAAGGGTGGTTGTAGGCGGCTCGCTTTCTTCGATATTCGGTGTCGAGGATAATCCCCAAATAGTCAATAGGGTAACGAGAACCATGCCAGCTAAAGCACCAGTGACATAAAGTGCTTTTTTACGAATATCGTCTTCTGTGTTTTCTCGCTCTGAACGGTTGCCATTAGCGTTAGCATACATGTCGGCTCTTAAAACACGAATGACTTCAACAAGGGATTTTGGACGATGACGTAGAGCAGGACGGCTCCATAGTTTAATTTTTTTCCAAGTAGATTGAGACAATTGCGCCGCAGTATCAGGCAGTTTTTTGCTAGCAATGTACTTATCAATAGCAGATTCGCCTAATAATGCCGCAATGAGTAAGCGCATAAATGCAAAGCGATCCGCTGCCGGTGTAAAATTATGGCTTTCCCGTAAATATTCAGGTGGTGCAAAGCGTAAATCCATATCATCTGCGGTAATGGCCGTTAGCCAGTTATGACAACCAAAGTCGACCATAACGCAACTACCATTGACGACTTGAATGGAGTTTAAATCTAAATGTCCGTGGCTTAATTGATTTTTATGGACCTTATCTAGCGCCTGAGCCATCGAATCAAATAAGCCTAAAATAACATTAAGCGGAGCGCCGTCTGGGTATTTGCCTAAAAAACTGTAGAGCTTTTCTCCACCACAAACCGCTGAGATTGAGAAAACCCAAAAAGGAGAAGAAAAAGGAGGATAAATAGGTGTAATTGCAGGGTGCTTTAAACCTGCATGTTTGCGGGCATTGGCTAAAAAGTCTTTAGTACTGCCACGGTTTTCTTCATAGAAACGTAGAGAAAATGGGCGTCCAGTTTGATCAGCAATCCAATTAGTCTTTTTTTTATCAAGCGCATAATTAAGAACATAAGGCTCCAGTTCAACCCCAACGCTTTGCCCAATTCTTAACTGTTCTGGTTTAAACACTCTATTCATTATTGATAATAATACCCAACTCGATACATGGCTGCGATTTATAAAGCAATTAGCGTATAATCGCGTTTTTTTCGTTAAAAAGGTAGAGGCAATGTTATCTCAATTCCCCGAATTAGAGAATTTTTTACCCTGTAAATCCCCTCAAGCATGGGTGGATTGGGCACTAGAGAATCAAACACTCATGTTAATTGATCATGCCCATTGCGAGAAAAAAGCCGCCTCAACGGCAATGAATCTGTTGTACCGTTATGTTGATAGAGATGCCTTGCTGCATAAGATGTCTCAATTAGCGCGAGAAGAGCTACTGCATTTTGAGCAAGTGCATAAAATCATGCGTAATCGCGGTATTACTTATGATCATCTAGGGGCATCACGCTATGCGGATGGTTTGCGTAAACATATTCGTACCCATGAGCCAGCCCGTCTGATCGACATTTTAATCATAGGGGCATTTGTTGAAGCCCGTTCCTGCGAGCGTTTTGCTGTACTAGCACCTCACTTAGACGATGAATTGAAGAAATTTTATTTATCACTACTCAAATCAGAAGCGCGACATTTCGAAGATTACTTGGCACTCGCCCAAGAATATGCCGGCGAAAACATTGATGACCGTATTCAATTTTTTCGTGAAATAGAGCAAAAACTCATTGAAGAGCCCGACACAGAATTTCGTATTCATAGCGGTCCGCCCACTTCTGCAAACCGTTAGCATTCCACAAGTCTGTAAAATATGTACTCAACTCATAGCAAATCTGTTTATAGGCAAATAATGTAACGTAAAAAGGCTGCTACACTTAAAAGTAAATAAGTACTGTCTTGCTACTTGAGCTTTTTAAAAGCTTATTATCAGGTGTAGGAGCGTTTGCTATGAATGATCAATTATCGGATGTCACGTACTGGCTGACATTGCAGATAGCAAGGAGTGAGCCTCCTGTTGATTTAACGCGCCTATATCAAGGGTCAGTAGAACTGGACTACCTTTATCAGGTGCTCACCAGCAAAGCTCGTCATCATTGGTGGACAAATTACGACGTGGATTTGTCCCCTATGATAATTAATAATGCTTTTTTTCGCGCCATTTCTGCTTTAAATAAACGCAATAAAGAATATGAAAACTCCAGACGCTATGATCGTACTGATTGGGTAAGAGAGCTATTACACAGGTAGCAGTTCAATGGAGCTTTTATGGACTTTCCCAGGGCAAGAAACCGTAGTTAATTATCTAGTTTAAGTCTGTGTTCGATAGGGCTTTGTTGAATATAGTCTTCTGGTTTATGTGTTGCTAATAGTTGACTTAATTCCATTTTTATCTGGGTAAAGCATCCATTTTCCAGACATCCTAACCAAACATGATTATGCCAGTCCCCCAAAACAAGACGATGACCCTCAACTTCAGCATGCAACGCTGGTCGATGAGTGTGTCCATGAATCATAATACTCGTTTGATGTTGTTGCATGAGCCTAGTAATTTCATCTGGACTAACATCCATGATATCAGCCGCTTTTTCTTTTTTAACAGCTTTGCTTTGCGTTCTAAGCTGTGTTGTAAGCGCGATTCGTTCTGTTAAAGGGCGAGCCAGAAAGTCCCGTTGCCATTTCGGATTTCTTACCATAGTGCGGAATTCTTGATATTGAGTATCGTCTAAGCAGGCTTCATCACCATGAGAAAGTAAGATTCGGCAGCCGCTATCCTCAATAACAAGTTGATTTTCAATTAAAATGACACCGATGCGTTTTGCCCATGTTTGATCAAGTAAAAAGTCTCGATTACCATGAAAAACAATAATCTTAATTTTGTTATGAAGGAGTTTCTCAAAAGCACTTTCGATACTTTGTTGCCAGAGAGATTGCTCATCATCACCAATCCAGCGTTCATAAAAGTCGCCGAGTATATACAGCTCTATAGACTCTTTTTTAACACTTTGTTTGATTAAATAATCAACCAAAAGATCAAACGCCCGAAGTAAATCTGGGCGCTCGTTACTAAGGTGTAAATCCGCAATGAAATAACGCGTCATAAAGTGGGTTTACTCTTCCACTATTTCAGCTGTTTCAATGATGATGTCTTCGACAGGTACATCTTGATGTCCTGCTTTGGTTGTCGTTGCAGCTTCCTTGATTGTATTGACAATATCCATACCAGCCGTAACTTTACCAAAAACAGCATAACCCCAGCCTTGAGCTGTTTTTTGCGTATGATTAAGGAATTCGTTGTCAGCCACGTTAATAAAGAACTGTGCCGAAGCAGAGTGTGGGTCCATAGTACGAGCCATTGCCACTGTACCAATTTCGTTCTTCAAACCATTATCCGCTTCATTTTCGATCGGTGCTCTGGTTTCTTTCGATTGCATGCCAGGCTCAAAACCGCCACCTTGGATCATAAAATTATTGATGACTCGATGAAAAATAACACCGTCATAAAAACCCTCTTTCACATACTGCTCGAAGTTTTTTGCCGTGATTGGAGCGTTCTCGTGGTCTAACTCCAGAGTGATGTTGCCATGGTTGGTGTGTAATACGATCATGTTGTTTTCCTTTTAATGAAACCAATTTAATTAACTGGCTAAGTGGGTACAGAACCTTAATTTTCAAGCTCTTGAGCGAATTTTTTCCAGAAAAGCCTGACAGAGAATAGGGGCTGCTGTGGGTGCTACTATAAAAAGTAACCAGTAACTTAACCTTCATACTCAAGAGGGTCTACAGTGTCATTCTCTGCAAACGCTTCTAAGCGCTCATTGCAAGCGCCGCATTTGCCGCACGCTTTGTCACGACCATTATAACAGGTCCATGTGTTCTTGTAGTCTAATCCCATGGCTAAACCTGCTGCCAAAATGTCGTTTTTTGAATCATTTAAAAAAGGCGCAATAATTTCAACAGACTGATAATTGGCAATCATGGATACGGCATTCATAGCTTGAACAAACTCAGGGCGACAATCAGGATAAATATGATGATCGCCAGAATGGGCGCCATAAAATACTTGTGATGCTTCGAGGGAAACCGCATAGGCAATCGCCATAGAAAGCAAAATCATATTTCGATTCGGCACCACAGTAGACTTCATATTGTCACCTTCGTAATGCCCTTCAGGAATCTCACTACCGCCAGCCAGTAAAGACGATCCGACCATCAACTCGTTAATCATCCTAATATCAACGACCTTGTGAACTAGGCCAAGTTGTTGACAAACCTTCGCAGCAACGAGCAACTCCTTACTGTGCTTCTGCCCATAATTGAATGAAATCGCATAAACCTCAGCGCCCGTCGCAATCGCTTTATGCAACACAGTGTAAGAATCCATACCGCCAGAATACACAACGACAATTTTTTTCGTCATCTGCTGTCCTTAAAAGTAAAAGGTAAAAAAATAAAAAGTTATGAGAGAGTAAAAAATGGATTGTAAATAAACATCCTACATAAAGGCAAAAAACTCAACCCGCCAGTATTGTTGAAATTTTATGAAACCGATTGACTAAATGTGTTTATAGATTATTATGTAACTGGTTACGTAATTGGTTTTTTTGGAGCATAAACTTACTTTTGCAGAAGAGGAAAAAACACCATGAAACAATTTGGGGTATTGGCCCTAGGGAGTCGATTAAAACGATTAAGAGATTCGCTGGTGAGTGAAGTAGAAGCGCTTTATAAGCAGTTAGGAATTGATATTTCATCGACTCATTTCCCTGTGTTGCGTTTGTTGCAGCAGCGTCATTCTTTGTCTGTGGTTGAAATTGCAGAAGCCTTAGGTATCAGCCACCCTGCGGTGAGTAAGCAAATTAATAAATTATTAAAAGACGAGCTGGTGGTGAAGGTGCTGGATGAAAGTGATCAGCGTCGCTCTTTAATTCACCTTTCCGATAAAGCCTTGCAAGAGCTTAATAAAGCGGCGCCAGCGTGGTCAGCAATGCAGGCGGTGTTGGAAGAAGAGGCGTTTCGTATCGATTCTCGTTTTTTAGATTCTTTCGCCCAGTTTGAGCAGCGGCTGTTGTCGTTTAGTTTCAAGGCTGAAACCTTATCAGCGATGGAAAGACAGCAAGCGCCGTTAGAGATTGTGCCTTGGGAAGAAACATACAGGAATGCATTTAAGACTCTGAATATGGCGTGGCTGGAGTCTATATTTCCTAATGAAATTTATGAAAAAGATCGTTTGGTTTTGTCTCATCCTCAGTCAGAGATTCTGGCAAAAGGGGGGTATATTTGGTTTGCCAAGCAAGCAGGAGAAGTTATAGGAACCTGTGCGTTAGTACCAACTCAGTCAGAAAATGCCTATGAAATTATCAAACTAGCGGTGAGTGAGAAATATCAAGGCAGGGGTATTGGCATGCGTTTGATGTTGAAGTGTATTGAACAAGCGCGAATAAAAGGAGCGCAAAAAATAACCCTCGAAACGAATAAAAACTTGAAGCCAGCGTTACATTTATACCAGCGTTTAGGTTTTTCTGAACAAAAACCAGCTAATGGTTATTCGGTTTCAAGGGCAGATTTGTATATGGAACTGTATTTTCCGGAGTCGTTTTAGAATGAGTTTTAGAGCACATAACAAGGTATTTTTACAAGGGGCTGTTGCCAGTACGCCAATGATTGTTGGCGGTATCCCATTTGGAATTTTATTTGGTTCGCTTGCCATGAGTTATGACTTGAGCCCTTGGTTTGCGGTGGCAATGTCGGCGATTGTGTTTGCCGGTTCTGCTCAATTTGTGGCATTAGGGTTAATTTATGCGGATGCACCTTTATGGGTGATTGTTTCAACAACCTTTATCGTCAATCTTAGGCATATTCTCTATGCCGCTGATCTGGTGAAGTTTATTAAACATCTGCCTATAAAGTGGCGTTTTATACTTGGCTTTGGTTTGGTGGATGAAACCTATGCCGCAATAAGGCCCATGTATGGCAATGGTAGTATCAATGAATCGAACGGTCACTATGCTTACTTGGGCTCTTTCCTTTCTTTTTATCTTATGTGGCAAATGTGTACTGTCATTGGCATTGTTGCTGGAGAACTTTTCCCTTCATTGAGCGAGTGGGGTATGGAGTTTGCCATGGTAGCGACCTTTATAGGGATTATTACGCCTTATCTTCATGCACGTGATGGCAAACAGCTAACGCAAAAAACCGCACGCTACCTGATGAGATTCCCTTATTGGCTTGCTCTTGCGGTCGCTTCTATTTCATCTTTGTTGCTCACGGAATTACCCAATAACTTAGGGCTATTGGTTGCTGCCTTGCTTGGCGTGTTAGTGGGTTTTGTCACGCATAAATTGCTGGCACGTATTTGGTTGGGAGAAGTAGCATGACAATACTAGAAGGCGTTTTGATTATTTTAGGAATGTTTGTGGTGACTTTTGGTATACGGTTTTGCCTTTATGCTCGAGCACATAAAGTTGTTTTGCCACAGTGGTTTGATGAAGCCTTAGTGTTTGTGCCGATTTCTGTTTTGTCGGCTATTATCGCGCCAATGATTTTTATGCAAGATGATAGGGTGAATATTAGCCTTGATAATCCTTGGTTTGTTGGGGCCTTATTAGCATTTGTTGTTGGATTATGGCGACAAAATCAGCTTTTAACAATTGCTGTAGGGGTAATTGGTTTTTATCTGGTCAAATTATTAGCGTCATAAAATATTTTTACTTAGTTTGCATCTCTATTGGTTATTCATTGCTATAAATCGGATATAATCGCTTCTTGCTATGAAAACGTATTAACGATAGCAATGTTAGAAAATAGCAATTCAAGATAAACAATTCTAAGGCTAAGGACACTATGTCGGAAACGCTTAAAACAGGGTCAGAATCGCTCAAAACGGGTAATTTTATCACCCAAATCATTGATAAAGATAACGAAAGTGGTAAACACGCAGGTCGAGTTATGACTCGTTTTCCACCCGAACCAAATGGCTACTTACACATAGGACATGCAAAATCTATTTGTCTTAATTTTGGTTTAGCACAGCGTTATCAGGGTCAGTGTAATCTGCGTTTTGATGATACTAATCCAGAAAAAGAGAGCGTTGAATACATTAATTCCATCAAAGAAGACATTAGTTGGTTGGGTTTTGATTGGCATGAAGAGCCAAAATTTGCCTCTGACTATTTTGATCAACTATACGATTTTGCTGTGCAATTGATCAAATTAGGTAAGGCTTATGTTTGTGAACTAACACCCGACGAAATGCGAGAATATCGTGGCACTTTAACAGAACCTGGTAAAAACAGCCCTTACCGTGATCGTACCGTTGAGGAAAATTTACAGCTTTTTACTGCCATGAAAGAAGGCAAGTACAAAGACGGAGAAGTGGTTCTACGTGCCAAGATTGATATGGCAAGCCCTAATATTAACTTACGTGACCCAATTATTTATCGGGTGCGTCATGTTCACCATCATCAAACAGGTAATACATGGTGTGTCTATCCAATGTATGACTTTACCCATTGCCTATCCGATGCGTTAGAAAATATTACCCATTCTGTTTGTACTTTAGAGTTTCAAGATCACAGGCCTTTATACGATTGGGTGTTAGACACACTAGGTACGGCTCATCCGCAACAAATTGAGTTTGCCCGTTTAAATTTAAACTATACCGTAACCAGTAAACGCAAACTCAAGCAACTAGTGGACGATAAGTATGTGGAAGGCTGGGATGATCCACGTATGTCGACAATTTCTGGTATGCGTCGTCGTGGCTACACACCAGCATCGATTCGTAATTTTTGTGAACGTATTGGCGTTACAAAATCCGATTCAGTTGTAGATGTTGGCATGTTAGAGCATGCGATTCGTGAGGACTTAGACGCGAATGCAAATCGTGCTATGGCAGTATTAAGACCCATTAAAGTGACGTTAACGAATTATCCTGAAGACAAAGAAGAAATTCTCTCGATTGCCAATCATCCGAAAAACGAAGCCGCTGGTAAGCGTGAAGTGCCTTTCGCAAGAACACTTTATATTGATGAAGCGGATTTTGCTGAAGTGCCACCGAAAAAGTGGAAACGACTTTCTTTAAATGGCGCTGTTCGTCTGCGTGGTAGTTATGTCATCACCTGTGATGAAGTGATTTATGACGCAGAAGGAAAAGTCGCAGAACTGCGTTGTCACTATGACGAAAACACCTTGGGCAAAAACCCTGAGGGTTACAAGCCAAGTGGCGTCATTCATTGGGTAAGTGCTGAGCATGCTGTCCCAGCAGAAGTGCGCCTATATGATCGTTTATTTAACGAAGAGGCTCCAGATGCTAACCATGAGAGCAAAACTTTTTTGGACTTCATAAATCCGGAATCATTAACCGTATTATCCAATGCCAGATTGGAGCCTTCTTTAGGTAATGTGGCAAAAGGTCAAAGTTTCCAATTTGAGCGTGAAGGGTATTTTTGTCGTGATCTCACCAAGGAAGATTTGGTTTTCAACCGCACGGTAACACTAAGAGATTCATGGGCAAAAATCGAAGCAAAAGGCAAATAACGCATGCTAAAAATACACAATACATTAACAGGCAAAAAAGAAGAATTTGTACCTATTGAGCCAAACAAAGTTGGCATGTATGTCTGTGGTAATACCGTGTATGACTATTGCCATTTAGGCCATGCTCGGGCCATGATCGCTTTTGATATTATTGCTCGTCATTTGCGCTATCTTGGTTTTGACCTGACCTATGTGCGCAACTTCACTGATGTTGATGACAAAATCATCAAACGAGCGGCAGAAAACAATGAAACGCCAGATCAATTAACTGAGCGAATGATTGCCGCGCAACGGGAAGACGAGCAAAAGTTGGGTAACATCCTGCCAGATCAAGAGCCAAGAGCCACGGAATTTATCGACGAAATTATCGTTATGGTGCAAACCTTGATCGACAAGGACTTTGCCTACCAAGGTGAAAATGGCGATGTGTACTTCCGTGTTGAGCACTTTGCTGCTTATGGCAAGCTCAATAATCGTAAATTGGAAGATATGTTAGCCGGCGCCCGTATCGATGTGGAAGAGGCTAAGCATCATGCTGCGGATTTTGTGTTATGGAAATCCGCTAAAGAGGGCGAAATTTCTTGGGATTCGCCTTGGGGTAAAGGTCGTCCTGGTTGGCACATTGAATGTTCTGCTATGGCCAACAAGTGCCTAGGGCCGCATTTCGATATTCATGGTGGTGGACCAGATTTAAAATTCCCGCATCATGAAAATGAAATAGCCCAATCAGAAGCGGCGAATGGCAAAGAGTATGTCAACTACTGGATGCACTGTGGTGCTGTACGTATGGGTAAGGAAAAAATGTCCAAATCATTGGGCAACTTTTTTACTGTGCGTGATGTGACAGAAAAATACAATCCGGAAATTATCCGCTTTTTAATGATTTCTAGCCAATATCGTAGCCCAATTGATTACTCTGAACAGGCATTGTTGGATGCGAAAGTTGGCCTAGAACGTTTGTATACGGCATTACGTGATCAGCCTATGGCAGACAGCGTTGCTGCTGATAGTGAATTTACTCAGCGCTATAAAGCGGCCATGAATGATAACTTTAATACCTCTGGCGCCATTGCGGTTTTGTTTGACTTGGTTCGAGAGTTAAATAAAGCCAAAAAGACAGACGAGGCACAAGCTCAACGTCTTGCCAAAGAGTTATTGGAACTAGGCGGTTTGCTGGGTATTTTACAACAGACGCCTGATTATTTTCTCAAACACAGTGTGAAAATAACGGGTTTGTCTGAAGAAGATATAGAGCGTCTTATTGAGCAGAGAAAACAAGCGCGTTTAGAGAAAAACTTTGCCCTTGGCGATGAGATTCGTGATCAGCTATTAGAGCAAGGGATCACCTTGTTAGACAGTAGAGAAGGAACAAGCTGGACGCGAAGCTGATGGACAAAATCGTTGAAGGTTAATTGTCCAAGGTCAAAAATACGCCGCTAATCATAATTGTTGTATTAGCGGCGTACTTTTAATGAAAAGCGAAAATTTAATGAAAAGCGAAAATTTAATGAAAAGCGAAAATTTAATGAAAAGCGAAAATTCAGTGCGAGCTTATTATACCTCGCTATACTATTGCCTCGCTATACTATTACTTTGACACTAGCGGTGCTAATCGTTGTCATGCACGCGAACCGCTAATACGTCGCAAGGAGCGCCATGTAATACACCATTTGCGGTGGAGCCTAATAAAAGAGCGAGCCCATGTCGACCGTGGCTACCAACAACAATAAGGTCAATATCTTGCTCTTTAGCAACCCGATGTAATTCGCTTTCAATACCACCTTGAGTCAAAATGGCGTCTTTGATTTCACAATCTAATTGTGCTGATAAAGCATCCATTTTTTCTTTTGCTGCGGCCTGTAATTGCTGTTGTATGTCAGTAATATCAATGGGAACGTCGCCACCATAAGCATAATTAAGGGATTCTATAACGTGTAAAATGGTGAGTTTCGCTTGGTAGGTTTTAGATAAACGAACGGCCTTTTCGGCAACTTGTAGATTCTCTTCTGTTAGATCGGCTGCCAGTAGAATATTTTTATATGGCATATTTACCTCCAGTAATGGTCATTATGCTTTTCTATTAATTGATAAAAACAACGAACATTTATTTAGAGTAACAATACATGGCTACTTTTATTATTATTCTCATTGTTGCGTCCTTACTTGGCTCTGTCCTATGGATTCGCCCTTCAAACACTGAACGCTTGCAAATGCGTTTACGTTCAGTGGCTCGAAAAAAACACCTGTCTATTCAGTTTACACATATTGGTCTACCTGACAAATGGGATAAATCAAAAAATCAAAAAAAAGTCACGGCCTACCATAAATTTAGAACAAAGAAGGCAACCTCTCTTGCTGAGCCAATTTACTTGTATCCATTCGAAGTCTGGAAACATCATCATATTACGGGTGATTGGTATGCCAGCCATGCTTTGCCTCTCTCTTCGACAGCCAAAAATATACTCGATCAGAATCATAGTCGTTTTAGCGCCGTTAAAATTGAATTTGATTGTGTTTCTTTGTTTTGGAATGAAAAGGGAAGTGAAGCAACAGTGCAAGAGATTAGTGACTTGTTAACTGAATTAGAAGCGCTTGAGCTGTAAGAATAACAAAAAAGTTAAGGGAATATGGCTAACACGGCAACACAGATAAATTAGCCATCTGTATTACCGGATTAAAGCGTTGTTAGGTATTCTATTAAAAACGTTTTATAAGTTAAGCTGGAGTGTCTGAATTCGGCGCGATATCCTGATCAAAGCTCTGAATTTCTGCTCGAGCTTTGGCTTCGATTTCTGCTTGGTTAGCAGTCATGTCTTCAATTAAAGCGGCTGCTTCTTCTGGTGTTTCAGCGTTTTCTATTGCTTCCATTTCCGGTTCATAAATGATTCTAATTTGTTCTTTTACGAAATCTTCTAGTTCTTGCTTTTCTGGACGATCAACCGAAACTGACCCTAAATGGGATAAAATTACGCCATACAGAGTTTTTGCAACACGAGTGTCGCCTTTTTCTGCGTTGTTGTTTGCCTGAACCAATTGACGGTTGATTTGCAAACATAAATTTAGCCAACGTAAATAGTCATAACAGGCTTGGTAATGTGCAGGGCTGATGCGACCTTTTCTACGCAGATAAAGAATCATTTTGGCCAATTTAGTGAGTTTTTCTTTGAACCTTGATTTTTCTGGAAAACTTAATAATTCAGGTCGTGTTTCAAACGTGGCTAACTCGGATTCCCGTTCCTCGTCGACTTTAGCGATTCGTTCTTCTAATTCATCAATATTGTCAGAGCTATTAAGCATTTCTTTTAAAGTATCGACATAAAAATCATACAGTACATCGGTAACAATTGGGTCGGTATTAATTTGCGCTATGCCTTTTATCTGACTATAAACTCTATCTGCGCGGTTTGTTAATTTTAGTTGCAAAAAGCGTTTTTCGGTTTCTTCTCGCTCTTTTTGATGTGCTCGGGTACCGATAATGACGGAAAGAACCACAATGAAAAATAAAAATAAAATAGTAACTATTTGTAATGTCACGTTTTTGTCCCAAATTACTAGATATTCAGTTATTCAAGATAATGCGAGTCAGTGTAAGGCTTTTAATGTACGCAAGCGGACTTATTTGCTGCTCTTTGAATAACAATTTATTTTGTTTTTAAAAGGTATTTATGTTTAAACAATACCGTGATCGCTTGTCATATAAAAGGGCTTTGCTTAATATCACGCCTTCGACAACGCTTACTACGCATACAATATCGATTTTAAGATGTATTTTATATAAGGCCAAATAGCAGAAGATGGGAAAATCACTAGTTATTGTAGAATCACCTGCCAAAGCAAAAACAATAAATAAATATTTAGGAAGTGATTACATCGTCAAATCCAGTGTTGGGCATATTCGAGATTTACCAACAGGTGCTACTTCTACCTCAACACCGAAAGAAAGAGCTAAACAAGCTGCGCTAACTCGTAAGATGTCAGCGGAAGAAAAAATTACTTATAAAAGTCGTAAAGCCCGTCAACAGCTCATTAAACGTATGGGGGTTGATCCAGAAAACAATTGGCAGGCCCATTATGAAATCTTACCAGGTAAAGAGAAAGTTGTTGATGAGCTGAAACGTTTAGCCAAAAACGCAGATACTATTTATCTCGCAACCGATTTGGATAGAGAGGGAGAGGCAATTGCGTGGCACTTACGCGAAGCAATTGGCGGAGACGACTCTCGCTACAAGCGTGTTGTCTTTAACGAGATTACCAAAAAAGCCATTAGTGAGGCATTTGAACTGCCAGCCGAATTAGACCTTGATCGTGTTAATGCACAACAAGCTCGTCGTTTTCTTGATCGAGTTGTTGGCTTCATGGTGTCGCCACTCTTATGGGCAAAAGTAGCCAGAGGCTTGTCTGCTGGTCGTGTACAGTCTGTTGCTGTACGTCTTGTTGTTGATCGTGAAAAAGAAATTCGAGCATTTAACCCTGATGAATATTGGGAAATGGATGCACTACTTGCCACGCCTGAACAAAAAGTCATTAAGTTTGCCGTTAGTAAATATCAAGACAAAGAGTACCGCCCTGTTAATCAGTCGGAGTCTGATACTCATCTCGCTGTATTACAAAAAGCGCACTATTTGGTGAGCAAAAGAGAAGATAAGCCCACGAGCAGCAAACCAAGTGCGCCTTTTATTACCTCAACACTACAACAAGCCGCTAGTACTCGACTTGGGTTTGGGGTTAAGAAAACCATGATGTTGGCCCAGCGTCTTTATGAAGCGGGCTATATTACTTATATGAGAACGGATTCGACCAATTTGAGTACAGAAGCGGTCGAGTCGTTGCGAGACTATATTCTCAGTAACTTTGGTGCGGAATATTTGCCAAAAGAACCTGTGCGTTACTCTAGTAAAGAAGGCGCTCAGGAAGCGCACGAAGCAATACGTCCTTCGGATGTTAATCTATTGCCAGAGTTTTTGTCTGGCATGGAGAAAGACTCTCATCGCCTCTACGAACTCATTCGCAATCAATTTATGGCCTGTCAAATGACACCCGCTCAATACACCTCTACAACTATTACCTGCCTAGTTGATGATTATGAGTTAAGAGCGAAAGGTCGCATTTTACGTTTCGACGGTTATACCAGAGTTATGACGCAACTTGGTAAAAAAGGTGAGGATACGATTTTACCTGATGTTTCAGAAGGCCAAACACTATCACTGAACGAATTGCTGCCTGAACAGCACTTCACAAAGCCACCTGCGCGTTACACGGAAGCGAGTTTGGTAAAAGAGTTAGAAAAACGTGGAATTGGTCGACCTTCTACTTATGCTTCAATTATCTCAACCATTCAAGAGCGTGGGTATGTTCGTGTTGAAACACGTCGTTTCTATGCTGAAAAAATGGGTGATATTGTAACTGATCGCTTGGTCAACAACTTCCAGACATTAATGAACTTTAGCTTCACCGCGGATATGGAAGAACGCCTTGATAATATCGCAGAAGGCAGGGAAGACTGGATCAAAGCATTAAATGCTTTTTATGCAGATTTCAGTGAGGTATTGAGTAAAGCCGAGCATCCAGAAACGGGTATGGAGCCTAATGCTCCTACAGCAACAGATATTGAATGTCCTACCTGTGGCCGACCTATGCAGATTAGAACTGCGAGCACAGGGGTATTCTTATCTTGCTCAGGTTATGCATTACCTCCTAAAGAACGTTGTAAAGCAACCATTAATTTGGTTAGCGGCGATGAAGTGGTGCAAGTTGATAATGATGATGAAGCCGAATCAAAAGCACTCATTAATAAGCGTCGTTGTCAGAAGTGTGGTTCGGCAATGGACAGTTATCTGGTCGACGAAAAACGAAAATTGCACGTATGTGGCAATAATCCATCTTGTGATGGTTTTGAAGTCGAAGCAGGCACCTTTAAGATCAAAGGTTATGATGGGCCGCTATTAGAATGTGATAAATGCGGTTCGGATATGCAACTTAAAACAGGTCGTTTTGGTAAGTACTTTGGTTGCACAAGTGAAACTTGTAAAAACACACGTAAATTGCTGAAAAATGGCGAAGCTGCACCACCGAAAATGGACCCTGTTTCCATGCCTGATCTTGCTTGTTTAAATGTTGAGGATCATTATGTATTACGTGATGGTGCAACAGGTTTATTTCTTGCGGCGAGTCAATTTCCTCGCAAACGTGAAACAAGAGCGCCTTTAGTGTCGGAATTATTGCCTTACATGGAGCAAATTGATCCTAAATATCATTTCTTTAAGAGCGCGCCAGCAACAGATGATGAAGGTCGACCTGCCATTATCCGTTACAGTCGCAAGACCAAAGAGCAATATGTTATGACAGAAGAAAATGGCAAACCTACCGGATGGAAGGCATTTTATGTTGATAACAAGTGGGTTGTTGAAGCGGCTAAAAAGAAAACGAAAAGCAAATGAGTAGCCAAGTAAGCTTAACCAACCAAAGGCTTGATGCTGCACGACGTTTTTTAAACATGGAAGTAGAAGAAACTTGGATGGAAATGGCTTATGAAAATGCGGCTCTTTTTCATCTACAAAGTGCTTTAGTGGGTTTGTTGCAGGAGATAAAGCAGCTTTACTCGCTTAATTGCTTTGCTGAACTAGATGCATTATTAGTAGCAGCAAAAAAACAGTCTCTTAGCTCGCCTGTGCTAACTGAATTAGCGGAACTGACGGACGAATCTACTAGTTGGCTAAATAGTATGAATTCAGCGTATAGCGTTAATTTATCCTGTCAGACAAGTACGTTGACTCATAGAAGTAGTAATCTAATTTCTATCTCGAACAGTAATAAAGAAATCAATCTTAGTTATTTAAGGGCATTAAGTGATATCATTGTACGTTTTAGAGAAGAATCAGTAGAGTATTAGACAATTATGAATGAGTCGTACTTAGAAATTGTTGAGCTGGATAATGGCGAAATTGTATTGCGTCCAGTGACTTTGGATGATGATAAAGAGGCAGAGCCTCTTGTTGTATTGAAGTTATCCAAAACAACAAAATCTTATTTAAAAGACAACTACTTTGAATTAGCCAAGCATATGTTTGGTGCTGGCATTGATTATATCTACTCAGATCAAACTACTAGAGAGCATGGTTTTGAAGATGCTGATACTTTTGAGTTTGATGATGAGCTAGAGGACCCAGATAGAATTGTCCATTAGGCCTCCTAATTTCCTACATCGGCATTTTAAGCATTAATATAACTATTACATCGACACTGTACTTTAGATTAGGGGCTTTAGGTCAGGTACTTTAAGTTATATAGCACTTTAAGTTATATGAACTATTGAAATAACATAAAACAGAACAAGCCACATATAAATACAGTATGTGGCTTTTTTTATATAAAAACTATTTATATAGCTTGTTGTGTTGTTGTCGTGCAATAGGTTCGTTCTGTGTCTCTTAAACAGACTGACGAATGACTCCGACAGATAACCCTTCAATAGCAAATTCTTCGCTTTCAAGATCAACTATGATGTCATTAAAGTCATCATTTTCTGCAATCAAACGAATAATATTGCCTTTTTTCTCGAAGCGTTTTACTGTCACCTCGTCGTTAATACGAGCAACAACAATTTGTCCATTGCGAATGGCGGTTGTTTTGTGAACTGCTAAAAGGTCACCATCTAAAATACCGACATCTTTCATACTCATGCCATTGACGGAAAGGAAGTAATCCGCCTGAGGTGAAAACATACTGGCAGGTACTTGCACGTGGGTATCAATGTTTTCTTGAGCCAGAATGGGGCAACCGGCAGCAACTTTACCAATGATTGGGATACCTAATTCGGTATTTGCATCTTCGGCAGCATCATCCAATATACGAATGCCTCGGGATGCACCGGGTAGCATTTCGATAGCGCCTTTTTTACAAAGGGCTTTTAGATGCTCCTCGGCAGCGTTAGGCGAGCGGAAACCTAGCTTAGTTGCAATTTCTGCCCGTGTAGGAGGGAAACCTGTTTCGTCGATAAACTCACGAATGGTTTCCATTACTTCGGATTGTCTTTGTGTTAATTTAATCATAAGGCATCTGGTTGTTTGTACAGTAACTGTTATTATATACAGCCTTTTAATAAATACTCAATAGAATACATGCTTTCAGACGAATTAAAATCTAATATTCAGGATGCCTATCGAGCCATTCTTGCTGCTAAAGGCCATAAACCAAGGGCTGGGCAGCGACAAATGATTGCAACCATTGCTAGAACACTAGGCAATATTCCGGTTGATGACAACAATGAACGTCTAGGTGAACAACATGTTAGCGTGATTGAGGCGGGAACAGGTACAGGTAAAACGCTATCCTATTGTTTGTCCGCTATTCCTATTGCTAAAGCACGAGGGAAAACCCTCGTCATTTCGACTGCCACCGTCGCCTTGCAAGAACAAATCTTACATAAGGAGCTACCCGAACTCTTAAAACATACGGACTACAGTTTTAAGTATTCCTTGGCGAAAGGAAGAGGCCGTTATCTGTGCTTAAATAACTTACAGAATCATTTAGACAGTGATGCAGAGGCAACCGAGGATATGTTTGCTGAGCTGTTTCAACAACATCTACAGGCAGACGATGTCAACATAGCACTTTACAAAGAAATGGATGAAGCGTTGCAAGCAGGTACTTGGGACGGTGACAAAGATAACTGGGAGGGCATTTTAAGAGAGCAAGACTGGTCGCGTATGACCACAGATCACCAACAGTGTACGAATCGTAACTGTGCCAATTTTACCGCCTGCCCCTTTTTTAAATCCCGTGCTGAAATAGAAGTGGCGGATATTATAATTGCCAATCACGATCTTGTGTTGGCTGATCTTTCTCTTGGTGGTGGTGCGATCCTTACGCCTCCTGCCGAAACAGTATATGTTTTCGACGAAGGCCACCATTTGCCTGAAAAAGCCATTAACCATTTTCGCCATGAAGTTCGTTTACAGCAAAGCATTCAGTGGTTACGCCAGCTAGAAAAAAACCTTTTAGGTTTGAAGCAAGAGCTAACCGATGAAGTCAGTGTTACTGGTAATCTGCTGTTTAAAATTCCGCAAATGATTCAAACGATTGTTAATTTTATTCAATATGCGCAGCAAGGGCTTGCCCCTTTTATTAATACACTCGAAAGTGGTGAAAACGATCCTCAGCATCGTTTTGAATTTGGTATTGTGCCAGATGAATTACGCCAATTGGCTTACAGCTTGCAAACCTCTTATCAAAAATTGTTCGCTGCCATTGAGAGTATTTATGATGAGTGCAAGAAGGTAAAGCAAAATGAAGGTATGGGCGTTACTTCTGAGACTGCCGATACTTGGATGCCAGTACTAGGGGTTATTTTAGGACGTTTGGAGCAAGCTCAATCGTTATGGACCTTGTATTCGTTGCAAGATGACCTGAACTACCCACCCAATGCACGTTGGTTAACAGTAACAGGCCAAGGCGTTGATCAGGATATTGAGCTAGGCGGCTCACCAATTTTAGCTGCGCATACATTGCGAATGCAGTTGTGGAACAAATGTTTTGGTGCAGTGGTTACGTCTGCAACTCTAACAGCGCTCAATCAGTTTCATCGTTTCAATATGCGCAGTGGTGTGCCAAGAGAGTCTGAATATTTACGGGTAATGAGCCCATTTAATTTCGCTGAAAATGCCGTGCTAAATATTCCAACGCTAACCTTTGAACCCACTCAAGTAGAGCAGCATACTCAAGAAATTATTAGCTACCTGAACGACAATGTTAATTTGCAGGCTGGTAGTTTGGTTCTATTTTCATCGCGTCGCCAAATGGAAGCGGTTGCTGAAGCACTAAATAGTAAATTGCAGGCAATATTGTTAGTACAAGGCGAACAGTCAAAACGGGTTATTCTCGATTCTCACAAAGAGAAAATAGACGCGAATCAGGGCAGTTTGTTGATGGGATTGGCGAGTTTTGCAGAAGGCGTGGATTTACCTGGTAAATACTTAACCCATGTTATTATTGCCAAAATACCTTTTTCGGTGCCAGATGATCCAGTGGATGCGACATTATCCGAATGGATTCAAAAGCGAGGAGGTAATCCATTTATGGAAATATCTATTCCTGATGCGTCTCTAAAACTGGTTCAAGCCACAGGACGTTTATTACGCAGTGAAAAAGACACAGGCAAAATTTCTATTTTAGATAAAAGACTGATTACCAAGCGTTATGGCAGTAATTTACTGAATAGTTTACCGCCTTATGCTCGACAACTGGAACCACAGTGATGGACGCAGTAAACTAGTCGTTTAAAAGCAGGGAACTTTTATTGGACTGCCTTTTTTGGACTACCTCCTTTAAAACATGAAAAGGTATTTAATCTTAAAGGATTTAGGTACACTTCGTTTTAATCCGTTTATTACGGGTTTTAGCGCGATTTATTTTGTATTCAACTGATATTAAGAAGACGTAGATTCCAATATGGAAAACCAAAACTCAACCGCTGCTCCAAAGAAAAAATCTCCTAGACGATATAACCGTAAAACCAAATCAACGCACCAAGACACAGTGAATGAGGTTGTTGATTCTTCAGCTGAAAGCTCAGCGCCAGTAAGCCAAAATACAAACGATCAACCAGATCGTCTTTGGTCTATTGAGGATTTTTCTGTACCAGAAGTTGAAGGCAAAGTGCGTTTTCATGATTTAAATCTGCCTGATCGCTTACTTAAATCCATCGCTGAAATGCAGTTTGAATATTGCAGTGAGATTCAAGCGGCAACCTTACCTGAAACACTACAAGGCTATGATGTGATTGGTCAGGCACAAACGGGTACAGGTAAAACTGCCGCCTTTCTCATCGCCATGATTAGTGACTTCTTGGATTACCCAATAGAAACGGATCGTAACCCTCGTTTAGCTCGTGGTCTTATCATCGCACCAACCCGTGAATTGGCGTTACAAATAGCAGATGATGCTATCAAGCTGACAGCCAACAGCCATTTAAATGTCGTTTCTTTGGTCGGTGGGCTGAACTATGACAAACAAAAACACATATTAGAAACAGAACGAGCCGACATTGTTGTGGCCACACCAGGTCGTTTATTGGATTTTGCTCGCAGTAAAAAAGTGTTGCTCAATAAAGTAGAAATACTGGTTCTGGATGAAGCGGATCGTATGCTATCTATGGGCTTTATTCCAGATGTGAAAAGCATCATCCGCATGACGCCTCACAAAGAACAAAGGCAGACGGTTTTATTTAGTGCGACATTCCCAAAAGATATTCAAGCTCTTGCTCGACAATGGACTTACTTCCCGAAAGAAGTGTCTGTTGTGCCAGAAGAAACAACAAACAAGAATATAGAACAAGTCATTTATACCGTCGAAGCAGATCAAAAGTGGCCAATCTTGGAGCAACTTGTAAAAGCAAAAGAAAATCAACGCACAATTATTTTTGCTAATCGTCGTGATGAAACACGTGACCTTTATGAACGTTTAAAAGATGCAGACATTAATTGTGCAATGCTGTCAGGCGAAGTTGCGCAGGACAAACGTGTCAAAACACTGAATGGCTTTAAAAATGGTCGTATTCAAGTGTTAGTGGCAACCGATGTGGCTGGGCGCGGTATTCATGTGGATGGCGTAGAATTGGTGGTTAATTATTCGTTACCTGAAGACCCTGAAGATTATGTACACCGTATTGGACGCACAGGTCGAGGTGGCGAGTCTGGCCACTCTGTTAGTTTTGCTAGCGAAGACGATGCATTTCTCATCCCAGAAATTGAGCAAGTTATTGGCGAAAAAATTCGTTGTGAGTATGTCGTTCAGGACTAATTTTTCTACGACTTTTTGGTAGGCAATGTAAGGAATTTAAATTATCAAACAGGCAAGCGGAATGCCTTTTAGCAATAACTCCCAAGGACTAAAATACAAAAAACTAAAAGGCGGTAAAAAGGAGCAACTAAATTGCATTTACAACATAATTTCGCTGCTTTGGGCCAACCGTTTTTTAGTTTTACTTCTATTCAGCCTTTAGCAGAGCAACAGCTCGTTCACTATAATCAACCCCTTGCCCAAGAGCTTGGTATTGACTTTTCTGATCCTGCAACGCAGGCCATTCTGTCAGGGAACAGCAGTATCGAGAATAGTCTCAGCATGGTTTATGCAGGCCACCAATTTGGTGGTTTTTCACCGCAATTAGGCGATGGTCGTGGCGTGTTATTGGGAGAGTTAAAAAGCCAAAATGGCCTGTTGTATGATCTGCATATGAAAGGCGCTGGCTTGACACCTTATTCACGACAAGGAGATGGTCGGGCGGTATTGCGCTCTTGTATGAGAGAGTACCTTGCTAGCGAAGCAATGGCCGCTTTGAATATAGCCTCTTCAAGAGCCCTAGCATTGTACGATAGCCAAGAACCTGTGTATCGAGAGCAGATTGAAAAGGGCGCTATGTTGCTCAGAACCGCCAGAACACACATTCGATTTGGGCATTTCGAATTCTTCTTCTACCGCAAGCAGCAAAAAGAGCTTGATCAGTTAATCGATTACTGCCTGAATACTTACTTTCCAGAATGCTTGCAAATGCAACAGCCTCTCGTATCAATGTTAGAGCACGTGGTCGATCGTACAGCATTAATGATTGCCAAATGGCAGGCCATTGGTTTCCAACATGGAGTGATGAATACCGATAATATGTCCTTATGGGGGGAAACAATGGATTATGGCCCCTATGAATTCATGGACATTTACCAACCTAAGAAAATATTTAATCACTCCGATTATGAAGGGCGTTATGTTTTTGAGCGTCAACCAGGTGTCGCTTTATGGAATTTAAACTGCCTACTACGCTGCTTTTCTAACCACTTGGAAAGACCACAACTCGTGGCAATTCTGTCAACCTATGAAGAAAAGTTACAAGAGTATTACCAACAGGAAATAGAAGCCAAGTTAGGTATTAGCCTCAACAGTGAAACTGACAACAGCCTAATTGCAGAGCTGTTTACTTTACTAGACAAAGAGCAACTAGATCACACCTTGTTTTTCCGAACTCTCAGTCAGATGCCAAGAACAGATGGCAATGCATTGATGGTCGATGTATTGGGAGAAAGTGAATTGCTAACACAGTGGTTGGGTCGATACCAAAGTAAACGAGAACAAGAGCATACAGACTGGCAAACAACCAGCCTTGAAATGCAACAAAGTAACCCCAAATTTATTTTGAGAAATTATTTGGCCCAAACGGCAATTGCAAGGGCTGAACAAGGTGACTACGTTTACTTCCAACAATTATTGCAAGTGTTACAGCGCCCTTATGATGAGCAACCAGAGTTTCAACATTTTGCGCAATTGCCACCAGACTGGAGTCGAGATTTATCAATAAGCTGCTCCTCTTAATACATATATGAGTGTTGTGAATTTAATGAAAAAGAAAGGAAGGCAACAATGTCGGTGAAATCCGTATGTGTGCTTGGGGGCGGTAGCTTTGGAACGGCATTGGCGAATATTATGGCGAATAATGGCCATCAAGTAAGTCAGTGGATGCGTGACTCTAAGCAAGTAGAAGAAATTAATCTAACTGGTGTTAACAGTCGTTACTTGCCTCAAGCTTCACTCAGCGAGGAGTTATTGGCAACAACGGATCTTGAAGCTGCAATTCAAGAAAGTAACACGATATTTATCTCTATTCCCTCCAAGTCATTCGCACAAGTTGTTGAGCGTATTACGCCGTTTTTAACGGCTGACAAAGTACTAATTAGTACCACAAAAGGCTTTAATCCTAATTGTTTTGAATTGATGAGCGATATTTTACGTCGTCAAACAGTCACAGAAAAAATAGGGGTACTAAGTGGACCGAACTTGGCAAAAGAAATTGCCGATGGCCAGCTCACAGGTTCGGTAATCGCCAGTGCAATAACTGAAGTACGTTTAAATACGGTTGAACTGCTTAAATCACCTACGTTTCGTGTTTATGAAAACAAAGACATTAAAGGCGTTGAATTAGCCGGAGCTCTAAAAAATATTTATGCCATAGTGTGTGGCTTAGCAAAAGCCATGCAAGTGGGTGAAAACACTATGGCAATGATTATGACACGTAGTCTCGCTGAAATGAGCCGTTTTGCCGTCCACTTTGGCGCTAATCCAATGACCTTTCTAGGACTGGCTGGCATGGGTGATCTCATCGCCACTTGTAGCTCTCCACTTAGCCGTAATTATCAAGTGGGTTTTGCGATTGGCTCTGGCAAAAAATTAGATGAGGCAATTGGCGGAATTGGTCAAGTCGCTGAAGGCGTTAATACTCTAAAAATGGTGGTCACAGAAGCAAAAAAATATGACCTTTATATGCCACTCGCGTTTGGCCTTTATCAACTTATCTTTAATGGCGCACAATTAGACAGTTTGATAACTGGACTTATGAGTGGAGAGTTAAAATGGGATGTGGAATTTTCTACCTTAAAATAACGAAAACCTAAGAGGTGAACAATGAATAAACCAGGCTATGCTGACCAAGATTTTTGGATTCGACTAATTTTTATGATTGTGTTTTGGGCAGTACTTAATATTGCAATGTCTATTTTTGGTATTGCATTATTGATATTGACCATTATTCGCTTTGGTTCTCAGTACGAATTTCCGCTCCTGAACAGTGTGGTATCCACAACGGCACGTTTTATTGGACAAATATTTGACTTTCTTTCTTTTCAGACAGAAGAAAAGCCCTTTCCTTTTCAGGATTGGCCAGAAACACCGGAAAACGAGAGCAAGGACATCTAGATGTCAAACAAACGTTTATACATTCTTCGTCACGGTAATGCGGAACAACATAATTTTTCAAATGATCCAGCAAGGCGTCTCACCCCCAAAGGTATTGAGGAAGTACAGCGTATTGCTGCGCAATTTTGTCGTCAGCAAGAAGGGTTACAGCAAGTGTATGTTAGCCCTTATCGCCGTGCGCAAGAAACAGCTGACTACTTCCTTACTACTTTATCGGCTTTGGGCCAACAAGAAGTGGATAGACGAGAAACATTGGACATAATTACACCAAGTGGTGACCCAATGGACGTGGCGGTATGGCTTTCACAACAACAGGCAGATTCTATTTTGCTCGTGACGCATCAACCTTTTGCCACTCAATTAGTTGATTTGTTAGCAGATGAGCCGTTACCCCCTGATTTTATGATGAGAACAGGATCGATGGCGGCTCTGGAAGGGGAACTATTTGCAACAGCATGCTGTCATTTTCGTTGGATACAACATGCTGGCGTAGGGAATGATTAAGTAGATTTATTGGCGATATCAACAATGACTTTGGCAAAATCTTCTGCTTGATGAGGGCCATGAATCACAAACTTATCGTTAAAAACGTAAGTTGGAGAGGTTTCAATTTCTAGACGCTTGAAGTGTTCAATTTTTTGGATTACTTGTTTAGCCATTTTGTCAGAGAAGGCGCTATCAATATCTTCCTGTGTTAGTCCTACCTGTAAGGCAATATCCTGCAATGTGGCTTTGTTACCTACATCTTTTAATTCGGTAAAATAATTGTGATAAAGCGCCAACATGAGGTTAGTGCTTTGTTGCTTTTTATTTGCCACTTGCACAAGCTGATGTGCTAAACGGGTGTTAGGTAAAACTGTTTTATCATTAAAATTAAATTCAATCCCTGCTTCTGCTCCAACCTGTTGCAAAGCATGATCCGTTTCATTTAAGCGTTCTTCGCTGCCAAACCGTTGCGAGAGATATGTCATTCTGTCAACGCCGTCGACAGGAATATTGTCATGCAATTCGAGTGGCTGCCAATACACATCGAAACGATAGTCGTCACCCAAATGTTCCATTGCTTGTTTCAAACGGGTATAACCTAAATACCCTAACGGACAAACTACATCAGTGATGATATCAATACGAAAATCGGCCACAAAAACTCCATGCAAAAAAGAGGTTGTAAAATCGAGTGCCGAATATAGAGCCCAATAGGATGAAGGTCAAGTGTGTCTTATATCTTGCGAAGACTGCCTCTGTGAGTGCTTAAAGAAGACGTATTCGTCCCTTCCTTAACGATTCACACTCATAGCAATGACCTGACTGATTTCGCATAAAGAGCGGCCAGACGTTTGTTGCCAGTGATTAAATGCTGTTTGTGTAGCCTGTAATGCCGCCTTTGTATCTCTGCCAGTCGTAATAATTTCTCTATTACGCAGATACCCTTCAACATCACGAGTTAGTAAGAACGTATCTTTTCCCATCACTCTTAGCGTGTAAGGGCCAGTGTTACCACCTAATCTAGCGCCGTGTTGTTTTAAATAGGCCCACAGGCCGACAATGTCCTCGCTGGGCCAATCAGCAATCATTTTGGCAAAGCTGCCATGTCTATGGCTGGCTTCATCAATCATCAATGCGTTTAAGGCAATGGTTTTTACTTTATTGAAATTACGAATAATACGCTTGTCTTGGGCTTTTTCAGCCCACTGTTCTTCACTGAGAAGAAGCATCTTTTCAATATCAAATTGAAAGAAAATCTCTTCAAAGTTGGGCCATTTATTCCGTACCACTTGCCAACTGATACCAGACTGAAAGACTTTTTGGGTGAATGCAGCTAACCACCGCGAATCATCAACTAAAGCCAATTCAGAAGTAGAAAGAGGAGTAGGAAGCAGTTTTTCTAAAGCTTGCTCACCTTGATGACGCTTTGCTGCGCGTTGATAAATGGTTTCGAATGCTTCGTATTTCATCATGTTAAAATAGGCTAAATAAATTAAGGAGTAAATCTGTTCTCGACGTTATAAATGGCCTTCTTTACGTCTTCAACATGGGTTAAATCAATAATATGACCAGCGCCTTCAATAAAAAAAACATCTACCTTTGCAGAAGAAAAAATAACAGGCGCTTTTGTTGCGCTACCAGGCCTCACTAAACCGTCATCCGTACCTTGCACTACAGTAATCGGCATTTTTATGGTGGCAAACTCTGCTTGTAAACTCTCTAAACTTGGGCGAATAGCAATTACCTCGTTATTTGAATTGTTCCACATATCAGGTAATAAAAAATCTGGTGTCCAATCAAGCACTTTATTAAACCACCTAGACTCTGATAACTCAGGATCAAGATCGCCAGCTAACACAACAACGCCTTTAATAAAATGCGGGTAGTCAGCAGCAAGTTTTGGTACTAAAGATCCACCTAATGAATGACCGACTACAATGATTTTTTGCTGCTGGTTTTTTTGCCATATATCCTCTAAAACCGGAGCAAGTAAAGCAGATTGAGAACTTAAATAAACAGGGAAGTCGTCTCCAGGGTAACCAGACTTACCCCAACCGGGACGATCGACAGAATTAAGGTGAAAGTCTGCCTTTAAAGCATCATCTTCAAAATAACGAGCAAATGTTCCCCAATCACCAGGTGTACCATGAACAAATAGCACACTGGTTTTGCTTTTCTCAGGTGCGAAGGGAAGTGCTGACACATAATGCAACTGATGGTCTGGTTGCTCTATCACATGGTGTTCAATGACTCCGGGTGTATTATTAACCCGTTGAGCGATGACTTGATTATTTTTAATTTCTTTATTCACAGAACACGCCGTTAAGGTAAGAAAAGTACCAAAAATAAAAATAAACTTCATAGAATGATATCGGGGTTTAATGAAAGAGTAAGACGGTATTTTAGCAAACATCATAGAATTTATGACCCTGTTTTTAATGAATAACCAGTCTGACTTTATTCACAGGAACAAAGTTCATCCTTTTGTTCTTTTTTTGATATACCAAATGATTTTTCATCAATAACAACATATTACTGACTAATAACATACCATTCTATTGTTTGCATTGGTTACCTAAGTTTATCAAGCAATAAATTTTTTCCATCATCACTATCCGACCTGACTAACTAAAAAGTCCGTAAAACCAGAGGTGTCCCTTCCACACGTTAAAAATAAATAAAACGTCGCTAAACGTGTTTCGTTTTTTGAAAATTTATGCTGCGATATTACCGTATACAGTGTGATGTGTGATGTGTGATGTGTGATGGGTTTATAAACTCTAATTGTAACGTCAGGAGTCTCTTAAATTTGTGTTGGTTATTTAAAAATGAATGGTATTGGCAATTAATGTAATGTTAAACAATATGCAATCTTTTCTATAATTTGTGTTCATAGAAAAGACTATTCACCATTTATAAAAGGCGGTTTTATGAAACGTATTATGAGTTTTTTGTGGTCAGTTATGATCAGTTTTTTCTTTATTGCTCCTGTTTATGCTTATGAGCCTGTTAGTACGGGGTTTTGGAATAATACGGCGATTGGTGGCCATGATACTTTGGCCTATTATGAAAAAGGGTTAGTTGGTAGCACCGCGGTCGCAAAAGGTCAGAAAGCTTATACTGTTGTTTGGCAAGGCGCTGATTGGCGTTTTGCGAGCCAAGCTTCTGCTGATAAATTTAGGGCTAATCCTGAAGGGTATGTTCCTCGTTATAATGGTCATTGTGCAAATGCATTGAGTTTGGGAGAAGGGCTTATTCCTACGGATGGCAGTGTTTGGGAGTTTTTTGGTGATGAACTGTATTTATTCTACGCAGAAAGAGGGCGTCAGCGTTGGTTAAATGGGGATTGGCAGCAGTACCAAATCGAAGCCGACTTAGCATGGAAAAGTGAATTGCAATAAAAACTTACTCATTTCAAGTAATAGAAATAAGAATAGCGACCTCTTTTACGATTTGTACAGTGATGAGGACGCTTTCTTAATTTGCTTGCTAGCCTAAAAAGGAACAGCTTCTTATTTTTGTTTCTCAACGATGGAGTCTGTTACTGAAGTAATGAGATATTTCTCTCTATTGGCAGCGGATAAAATGTCGTATAAACGAGCGATAATAAGCATGATGACAAAGGAGAATAGCAGTCTAAATAATAAGAGACCTGTTAAGTCTCCACCTAGTACCATCATCAATAGTGTGTCTTCAATGAGGCTGTGGCACAAACAGAGTAAAGACAGGCTTAGGAACATGTCTTTTTTGTCGATCAAACCTTTTTTAGCCTCGTCAATCAATAATCCACCACCAAATGATACGCCTAGTGTAACGCCAACCAGTGTGAAACTGGCGGCATTTTTACTGATGCCGATGAGTTTTAAGAAAGGGGTTAGCAACCAAATAAGTAAGGTTTCAATACCGATTATACGCAAGATTTTTAAGCCAAAAACGAGCGCACTAATAATCATTATGATGTAAAGAAAGGATTGCAGTTGCCCTAGTGTCCAGCCAATTAATCCGCCTTCTTCAGGGTTGGGTTGCCATAATAAGGGGGTATCTGCTTGTAGAAGTTGAAAGTGTCTATAAAGATGGTGCAGTAAAAAACCAGCAAGTAAGCCAAAACCAAATCGAATAACAAAACCGTACAATATTTTTAGGCCTGCTTTGCGAGTGATGGCCAATTCTATGGGCAGCCCGTGTGCAAAGAGCATCATGGTGGTTAATACGGTAGTTTGAGCAATGGTTAAGGGGTTGTCTTTAAATGCATCAAAGAAAAGTACCATGCCGGTATAAGTGGTTGTTAAAATAGTTCCAGCCCAGACAATGGCTGCTTCTTCTGGTAGGCCGACCAATTGCATTAGTGGGGCCAGAGCAAAAGAAATGTACTTTATCGCACCGAGTTCTTCTAATATTTTGACGATGATAACCGCAGGAATCATCACTTTAAATAAACTGATATTAATGCGAAAAATTTCTTTGAAGGTAAGCAAAAAGAAGTTAATAACAGGCGCCATAAGAGTGCTTTAACCTTGTATTAGGTGGGAACATAATTATTGCTGTGTGCCTTTTAAAGTGCATTGCAATCATCAACAACAGGCCAGATAATAGCATGGCTTTTTCTGGAGTTGGTACGAATAGTTGTTCTGAGTTTGGTCTTTATTTTTACCCTCTCGAATAAAACTAACAATACGTATTTCTGCTTAGCGTAATAACATTAAGGCAAATTTTGTGACTCATTTAAGTGTGAATTTAAATAAAATTGGTTTGTTGCGTAACTCTCGTGGGCGTGATTTCCCGAATATGGTGCAAATCGCTAAACAAACATTGGAGCAGGGTGTTTTTGGTATTACGATTCACCCACGACCAGATCAACGTCATGCAACTTATCAAGACGTTCGCGATTTAAAAGCTTTGCTAACACAATACCCAGATCGAGAGCTTAATGTAGAAGGTTTTCCAAGTGATGAATTCTTAAATATTGTGTTAGAAACCCAACCTCATCAATGCACTCTGGTGCCAGACGATCCAAATCAGCTCACCTCAGACCACGGTTGGAATTTGAACCGCGATCGTGATGCTTTGATCCCTGTGATTAATAAATTACAGGCAGCAGGTATTCGTGTGAGTTTGTTTATGGACCCTGATCCAGAAGCAATTGCTCTGGTAAAAGATACGGGTGCTGAGCGTATTGAACTTTATACTGAAGCCTACGCGAATGCGTGGCCTACCACAGAAAAAGATGCCGTGCTTGCTCAATATATGGAAGCAGCGCAAACAGCAGTAAATCATGGTTTAGCGGTTAATGCAGGTCATGATCTTGATTTGGATAATGTGGCAGAGTTATGTGCTTCTGGCTTAATTACAGAAGTATCCATCGGCCATGCTTTAACTGTCGAAGCCTTGCAAATGGGTTGGAATCAAGCCATCAGCGCCTATTTAACCCGTTTAGCTTAGTGGAGTAGTATTTATGCAAGAAAAGTCATTAACTGAGCAAGAAATGCCATTAACCGAACAAGAAAAGTCATTAACAAAGGTAGAGGCTGCCGTTTTTCGACGTTTATTAGCGCATCTTGATGAACGCAAAGATGCACAAAATATTGATTTAATGAACCTCGCAGGGTTTTGCCGTAATTGCTTGAGTAAGTGGTATTTAGCCGAGTGTGAAACACAAGGTATTACGATGGATTACGATAAAGCACGAGAGCGCGTTTATGGTGAACCGTATAATGATTGGAAAGCCAAGTATCAAAAAGAAGCGAGTAAAGAACAATTGGCGCAGTTTGCAAAAAATAAACCTGTTTAATCACGAACCTTAGGTAGGCATACTATTCTTTTCAAGGATGATAATGAAAAGAATTGATTGTTTTAAATTTTTCGATTATTTTTTTTGACTAGGTCGCTTTTATTACAAAACGACAGACTATAAAAACTAATATTATCTTATCGCAAAAATAATGGAGAAAAATATGTATATTCAGGATTCGTGGGAAGACAGATAATACGTTATTAACAAGGAATGTTAATGGAAAACCTTTACTCATATCTAAGCCAGATAGATGTTAAGACTTGTGTCTTAGCAGCTTCTGCCATATCTGCATTATATTCAATTCACAGAAATACGACGATTAATCGCAGACGAGCTACCGTTGATTTGGTTCTGCATCAAAAAAATGATGAAGATTTGAAGACATCAAATCAAATTGTCAACCCTCTTATTCATAGTCAAAATATCACAAAATTTGCTGCCAAAGAGCATGCAAGGTCAGATGAAACAAAGGCAATTTTAATGGTTTTAAATAACTATGAGTTTATTGCTACTGGCATAAGAGAAAAAGCATTTGATTTTAATTTGTATAAACTCCGCTTTTTCGCAATTTTTTGCCTTGTAATTTCGGCCTCGCCGACGTTAATCATAGGTTCCTATACAGATTAACGATCTAACGATTTTTTGAAATATGCCTTCGTACATTCTTATCTAAACTTTCTCATCTAAATCTTTCTTATCTAAATAAAGTGATCTGGTTCCCCTGAAAGGCAAATGGAAAATCTAATTCCTGACAAGTGGTTGCCGGTACAAATTCAACAATTAACTCTTCTTTGTCTGCTCCAGAAAGTACTGCCAAAATCGCGCCATCAAGCACGTTATCTGCTTTTTTCAACCCAGAATAGCAAAAGACACGCAGGTCACTGGTCATCACTTCAAATGCTCGGTTAATCAAGCCGGTTGGCTGTGGCGTAAAGTACCAATCGGCATCGAAAGGCAAATCAGGAAATAGGAATTGGTTTAATCCGATGACACTAAGAGAAGGGTCTACGTTGTAGACAGTGGCAGATAAGGTGGATTCTTCATGTGTGGTTAGCCAAGATTGGTCAGGGGCCAAAAACCAGTTTCCTGCCATGGTGCCAGCAACATCACGCATATGGTGCTGACAAGGTGGTAAACCGACAGCGGGTTCCTGAAACATAAAAGAGCCTAGTTTGTTTTTTAAATCTGCTTGTATCGGTGGGGCGAAATAATCCAAACCACATACTTGTTGTAACCTATCTGGAATAACGGCACGTACTAGCTCTTCAGTCCAATTACCGAAGAAAACCAAATCCGCAATAAAGGCATCAATGTCGTAGTGGTCAGGCCGCACATAGTTATTAGCAGGTTCACTATAGTCCATCAGTCCCAAATCAAAAGAGGTAATACCTGGTCCGCCTGCTACACCTAGAATATCGCCTGCTGAAACATCAATATCGACTTTTTTAAATCGGGTAGGGTCACCATCAAACAGGGCGGTATCTTCTGGTTCTAAAGAGCCAATAGCATTCATAAGAGTTGGGCTTAACCAACGAAGGTGTAGCAAATACATCTTAATATCTTCGCAAGGTCGTAGATGTAGAGCCCAATCATTCTTTTCTGTATTCCATTCAACAGCAACCACTTCACCGTCAAAAGGAGCCATCACATTGGCGGCAATACTGCCTTTTGAATAGTCGCTTTCGTCTAACGGAATCAGATTAAAATAATTATGATGTACCGGCAGTGTGTGACTTGATGGGCCAATTTCACCCAGCGGAATAATTGCTCTCAAATCTTCATCATGAATCAGTGTGTGAGAGAAAAAATCTTTATTGACAGGGCAATCAAGTGAGCTGTAGTCAATGGCATAGGCTATTTGGCTGAGAAGTGTGGCGATCAACAAATACATATATCGAGAGAATAACAACATAAACAACTCCTGCTTTGTTTGTTTTTTAGTCAGTTAGGTTAGGCTGATTTGCTAGTCTTTGCCAATCTAAGCTTCAATTTATGTTAGGTGCAGACGGATGTTTTGGAGCATTTCTGGACAGAATGAGGTAACAATGACACCATAACTTGCACATCATATTAATGTGCTTGCGATATTCAGTATGATTGTATGGCAAAGAATAAGGGGATGTCTGTGTCGGAATTGACAGTTATGTTAGTCGACAATGAAGCAGCAAGAGCAGCCATTGTTGAACAGGCGATGCGCGATAATGGTTATCGTGTGATTCGTCGTTTGGAAACCACTAAGCATTTAACGCAAGAGGTCGCCCAAAGCCAACCTGATATTGTCATTATTGATATTGAATCACCGGATCGAGATATGTTGGAAAATATGTCTCGCCTTTCAAAAGACAATCCAAGGCCCATTGTCATGTTTGCCGAAGAAGATGACAGTTCCCATATTGAAGCGGCAATTCGTGCTGGTGTCAGTGCTTATATTGTTGATGGGATGCAATCGAGCCGAGTTAAACCCATTTTACAGGTTGCCGTCGCACGATTTAGAGAATTCCAAGCGTTGCGTAGTGAATTAAACACGGTGAAATCTCAGTTAGAAGAGAGAAAGACCATCGAAAAAGCCAAGGGGTTAATCATGAAGCATCAGCACTGTGACGAAGCGGCAGCGTATACTGCATTACGCAAACTCGCTATGGATCGCAGTCAGCGTATTATCGAAGTGGCAACCAGTGTGATCAGTGTTATGGAATTAATGGGAGATAAGCAATGAACATTCATCATTCATCATGCCACAATCACTCCCATGTCAAACTGGGTTTCATTCCATTATTAGACTGCGCGCCTTTTGTGGTGGCGAAAGAAAAAGGTTTCTTTCAGGCGGAAGGTCTTGATGTTGAACTAAGCAAGGAAGCGTCTTGGTCCAGCATTCGCGATAAAGTGGCTTTTAACCTACTGGATGGTGCCCACATGTTGGCATCGATGCCACTGGCGGCAACTTTGGGCGTTGGTACGGTAAGGAGTGCTATGCAAACCAGTTTTACAGTCAGTCATAATGGTAATGGCATTACTGTGAGCAATGCCCTTTATGAGCGAATGCAACGGTATGCTGATTCGCCACAAGATTTGCATAATGCTGTGGCATTGAAGCGCTTACTAGAAAGTGAAAAAAACGAAGCGGTACGTTTTGCCATTGTTTACCCGTACTCTTCCCATAATTACCAGCTGAGGGATTGGCTTGCCAGTGCGGGTATTGATCCGGATACAGACATGCAAATCATTGTCGTGCCGCCCACGCAAATGATCGATTACCTGCAACAGGGTGAAATTCAGGGCTATTGTGTTGGCGAGCCTTGGAACACCTTGGCTGTGCGTCAAGGTCTTGGTCATATGTTGACTACCGGATATGAAATTTGGGGCAGCACGCCAGAAAAAGTGTTGGGTATAAATAGTCAGTGGGCAAATCAAAACCCAGAGGCTCACCAAAGTGTGATTCGCGCATTAGACCAAGCCTGTCGATGGGTTCAAGCAGCTGAAAACCGCATAGAATTGTTTGCTCTATTAAGTGAACCTGATTATTTAAACTGTACACCGGAGCAACTGAGTAATGGCCCCGATGATGACATTATTGCCAAAGCAGCACAGCAACGTTTTTCGGGTAGACGTATTAATCACCCATCACCCAACTATGCCTTGTGGATCATGAGTCAAATGTGGCGTTGGCAAGATTTAGCTCGACCTATTCGTGTTGTTGATGTGATTAATCAAGTTTATCGACAAGATCTTTACTGTCAGGCACTTGGGCTGTCGGTAGAGGATATTCCCAGTTTTATAAAAAGTGCGAACTTTGATGAAAGCGTATGGCTGCAAGGGGCAATCGAAGGGCGGGTAAAACCGCATCCAAATGGTGTGATTGATGGACTGATCTTAGATTGATCCTTATTTTGGATAACAATTAGGGGTTGAACTAATAATTGGTTTTTGTGGTAAAAGTTGGTGCGTTATGGTGTTTGTAATGCACTATATTTGACGCTTTATCACAATGGTATGATAGATAAAATAGAATAAAAATGAGGTAGGGCTTATAAAACAAGGGATGCTGTTTCATGGCATGATAAATGCTTTCTCAACGATATATGTGACTATAAGTAAGAGTTGCTATAAATAAATGTGATGAAAGCAGGCTAAGGCAGTCTGTTTTCCTTTTGTCTTGATCGACAAACTGACCAAGCGTTAGTTTTATCAGTGCTAACACTGATTTTTACGACAGATCAAAGAACACAAAGACAGATAAAAGAACATAAAGATAGCAACATACTAAAATACAATACCCTCAGATTATACTGAGACAAATGGCAAAGGCGCCTGAGGACAGAGCATACGTTCTGTCCTCAGGCGCCTTTTTTGTTTTTTTATCCTGACGTTTGAAACGAAGGAACTTTAAACGAAGGAACTTTAAACGAAGGAATAGTTTAGTTAGGCGAAAGCTCATTTTAAGCGAAGGAACATTTTAGACAGAGACATATAGTTTACGCCGAAGCACATGGTTTACGTTGAAACATATAATGGAGAGAGTCTGTATGAATTTTCTAGTACTCAGGCAGAGTGGGAAAAGCCGCTTTTTGGTGGTGCTGTTAATCGTCTGCTTATCAGGAATGGCGAGTATTCTACAAGCAGAAGTTGGTCCGCCAGAAAAAGAAGAGTTAACCTTTGGTTTTATCAAGCTCACCGATATGGCACCCTTGGCGATTGCTTATGAAAATGGCTATTTTGAAGATGAAGACCTATATGTCACCCTAGAAGCGCAGGCAAACTGGAAAGTCCTGCTTGACCGTGTGATTGACGGCCAGCTCGATGGAGCGCATATGTTGGCAGGTCAACCCCTAGCCGCCACTATTGGTTATGGCACCCAAGCGCATATCATTACCGCGTTTAGTATGGACTTAAATGGTAATGCCATTACGGTTTCTAATTCCGTTTGGGAGAATATGAAACCTCATATTCCTAAATCGCCAGATGGTAAACCTATCCATCCCATTAACGCCAATGCATTAAAACCCGTGATTGCAGCTTATCAAGAAGAGGGTAAGCCATTTAACATGGGAATGGTTTTTCCTGTTTCTACTCATAATTATGAGTTGAGATATTGGCTCGCTGCCGGCGGTATTCACCCTGGTTTTTACGCACCTCAAAAAGGAGATACTAGCGGACAACTTGCCGCCGATGTGTTGTTGTCTGTCACACCGCCACCGCAAATGCCATCAACAATGGAAGCGGGTACGATTGATGGTTATTGTGTTGGTGAACCTTGGAATCAGCAAGCCGTTTTTAAAGGTATAGGTGTTCCTGTCATCACGGATTATGACATCTGGAAAAACAATCCTGAGAAAGTGTTTGGTGTGAACAAAACGTGGGCAGAGAAATACCCCAATACACATATTCGTCTTGTTAAAGCCTTGATTCGCGCAGCCAAATGGTTGGATGAAAACAACAACGCCAATCGTAAAGAAGGGGTGGAAATCCTAGCAAGAAGCGAATACGTCGGCGCGGATTTCAAGGTTATTGCCAACAGCATGACAGGCACATTTGAATACGAAAAAGGAGATAAGCGCCCAGCGCCTGATTTCAACGTATTCTTCCGCCATAACGCCACCTATCCTTACTACAGTGATGCCATTTGGTATTTAACCCAAATGCGACGCTGGGGGCAAATCAGTGAGTACAAACCTGACTCTTGGTACATGGATATCGCCAAACAGGTTTATCGCCCCGATATTTATGAACTGGCAGCAAAAGAGCTAATTGCTGAAGGGCATATTAGCGCTGATCAGTTCCCCGATTTTGCCAATGAATCAGGTTTCAAACCCGCAACGAATGACTTTCTTGATCAAGTGACCTACGACGGTCGTTACCCAAACCAATATTTGAATAGTTTTGCCATCGGGCTAAAAAATAAGGAGGTGCCCTAATGTCGGTTTATTCAGCGTTATTTTTGTCGATTAGAGAATCTCTATCTCAGAACTCTATATTTGAGCAACAGAAATGTAAGGAATATGTGTCATGGCGCGCTTAATTACACTGGGTGTGAAGCAATTAAAAACCGTGGCATTACAGCCACTCACAAAAGAATCCTTGGCAAGGTGGATGAAAGCCATTTTATTGCCACTGATTGGGAGCGTCATTTTTCTCTTGCTATGGCACATTGGTGCGGCACGGGTAAATACCTCGCTGGGCGTGTTTCCTGGCCCTGTGATTGTGTACCAGCAATGGCAAGGGCTGGTTGCAGAGCACCAGCGAGAGCGAAAAAAAGAGCAAGCTTTTTATGAACGGCAAGAAAAACGCAATGCAAAAAAACTGGCTCAAGACCCAAATTATGTGGCGAAAGTACGAACCTATACGGGGAAACCAACATTTTTTGATCAAATCATTACCAGTTTATACACGGTACTGGCTGGGTTCATATTGGCCTCAGTTATTGCCATTCCCGTTGGCATCATTATTGGTCTTAATAAAGCGGTCTACAGTGCGCTTAATCCTATTATTCAACTCTTTAAGCCTATCTCACCGCTGGCATGGTTACCCCTTGTGACTATGGTTGTGAGTGCCGTTTATGTGAGCAAAGACCCTATGTTTTCGAAATCCTTTTTAACCTCTATGTTCACCGTCACCTTATGTTGTATGTGGCCAACTTTAGTGAATACGGCGGTTGGCGTGGCAACCATTGATAAAGATTTATTGAATGTCTCTAAAGTGCTGCGCCTTAAATGGATTACTCACACGGTCAAAATCGTTATTCCTTCGGCCATTCCCATGATGTTCACTGGTTTGCGTCTGTCATTGGGTATCGCGTGGATGGTACTGATTGCCGCTGAAATGCTGGCGCAGAATCCAGGCCTTGGGAAGTTCGTGTGGGATGAGTTCCAAAATGGCAGTTCGAACTCACTCGGGCGAATTATGGTGGCAGTACTAATGATTGGTTTTATTGGCTTTGTGTTGGATCGAATTATGCTCATGCTGCAACGTCATGTGTCTTGGGATAAGTCGGTCATCTTGAGATAGAAAGAGTGAAGTAAATCATTTGAAATGCGACAAAATAATATCAGATTACGAGGAAGAATCATGAGCACGCATTTAGAAATCAGTCAAATTGCTATTGAGTTTCCGACCCCCAAAGGGCCATTCAAAGCATTAGATAATGTTTCTCTAAAAATTGAAAAAGGGGAGTTTGTCTCTTTGATTGGCCATTCAGGCTGCGGTAAGTCCACTGTGCTCAATATTGTAGCGGGTCTTTATGGCGCGACTTCAGGTGGTGTCATTCTAGACGGCAAAGAAATAAAGGCTCCAGGACCAGAGCGAGCAGTGGTATTTCAAAACCACTCACTGCTCCCTTGGCTAACCGCATATCAGAATGTGGAACTCGCGGTAAAGCAGGTATTTGGTGGTAAAAAAAGCAAACGAGAAATGACTGAGTGGATCGAACACAATCTGGAATTGGTGCACATGAGCCACGCCAAAGACAAACGCCCCGACGAAATATCTGGCGGTATGAAGCAACGGGTTGGGATTGCCAGAGCGTTGGCAATGGAACCGAGTGTTTTGCTGATGGATGAACCTTTTGGGGCATTAGATGCGTTAACACGAGCACACTTACAGGATTCTCTAATGGATATCCAAAAAACACTCAATAATACGGTCATCATGATTACCCATGATGTGGATGAAGCAGTGTTACTTTCCGATCGTATTGTCATGATGACCAATGGGCCTGCGGCCACTGTAGGAGAAATTCTGACCGTAAATTTACCGCGACCACGGGATCGATTAGCGTTAGCCAATGACGCACAGTACGTGGATTATCGTACACAGGTGTTAACCTTCTTATATGAAAAGCAGCGCAAAGTAGAGGCCATTGATCAGGCTAAAAAAAATAGCAAACAACAGGGGAAACCAACCCAACAGCAAGCATCTTAAACGAAGGGAGAGACGTTGTTGGCAGAGCAATAATGACAATAGATAACCATAAAAGAGAACGATAAAAGAGCAGACGGATCATGAACCATCGAAAAAAATCAGTGCACCGGCAGAAAACCAGAACGCTTGCCATTATTGGAGCTGGTATGGCGGGTAGCAAACTAGCCAGTGTGCTTGCTGAAGATAAGAGATTTCATTATCGCATTGTGCTGATCGGAGCGGAAAAACGTGCTGGCTACAACCGTATTATGTTGTCATCTTTACTGGCACAAGATATCGATGTGACACAAATGTCACTGGTTGATATGACAGCGCTGCGACGAGCAGGTGTTGACACCATTACTGGCGATCCTGTTGTTGATGTCATAACAGAAACAAAATCCCTGTCATTACAAAGCGGACGCCAAATAGCCTACGACAAACTGATTTTTGCCACTGGCTCAACCGCAACGCGTTTACCCATTGAAGGGACCGATGCCACCAATGTCATGTGTTTTCGTAATTGGCAAGATGTTGAGCGCTTGTCGGCATTGCCAGAGAACAGCTCTGTTTGTGTTATTGGTGCCGGTTTACTAGGACTAGAAGCGGCAGTTGGCTTAACAAAACGAGGGCACAAAGTCACAGTAGTGCATCGGGCATCCTCAATTTTGAACCGACAATTAGACGCTGCTGCCGCCGAAATGCTGCAAGCAAAGCTCGTAGAAATAGGGATTGAGTTTCGATTAGGGGTTCGCCCTGAAAAACTCTTATGGGTGCAAGCAGAAAAGCACGCTCAAGTCGAACTGGCTGAGCCATTAGTCAATCGTGTCCAACTTAGCTCAGGTGATGAGATTGCGACCACCCTTGTGGTGATGGCAACGGGCATTACGCCAGAGGTCAGTTTGGCAAAACAAGCTGGCCTTGAGGTAAACCGTGCCATTGTTGTTAACGGCTATATGGAAACATCGCAAGCAGACATTTATGCCTTAGGGGAATGTTGTGAATTTCAGGCCACCACCTTTGGTTTAATTGCCCCAATTTGGCAACAACTTGACTGCTTAGTCGCCAAATTAAAAGATGATACTCAAACCATGTTAGATTCAAAAAAGGCTTGTCAGACGTATTTGAAAAATCCCCAAACGCGAAATCACGCCCTAACAAAAATACAACCCACATTTCAGTTAGAACCCATACCCACCAGACTAAAAGTATCTGGTATTCAACTCTTTTCAGTGGGGGATATCAGTAGGTTAACGGAACATGATAACGATGAAAACTCAACGACAGCACAACTGTATCAGAACATTACCTTATTAGATAAAGGCCAACGGCACTACCGTAGGTTGATCCTAGAAGAGGATAAGTTGGTGGGTATTATTCTCTATGGTGATGTCAGTGATGGCAATTGGTTTTTTAGCCTGTTGCAAAGTGAAAAATTGCTGACCGAATCACTTGATACCCTAATTTTTGGTGAAGTGTATAACCAAGATTTATTAGAAAAAATAACGTCAGCAAACAGACAGAATGAAAACATAAAGACAAAAGCAGCAACGCCAGAAAAAAAGGCAAGTCATAGCTGACTTGCCTAAGGTGATTATGTTCGAAAGCGCTCTAGGGTTAGACGCTTTTTCGCATCAGAAACGCCCTAAAGATAACCGTCGAAACACAAGATAAATATTCAGTTGCACAGTGCTTATCACTGTCAGAAAAAATACCAAGGTAGGAGAGAGAATATGACCCAAACACAGCAACACAAACCACAACTGGTTGTTGTGGGCAATGGAATGGTCGGTCACCACTTTATTGAAGAGTGTCTAACGCATTCTGGCCATGAACACTATCAAATTACCGTGATTGGCGCAGAAGCAAACCTAGCCTATGACCGAGTTCATTTAAGTGACTACTTTAATGGCAAAAGTGCCGCCGAACTGGCATTTACTAATGGTACCTTATACAACCGTAATGGTATTCAATATCGTACCTCAACAAAAGTCGTGAGCCTTAACCCAGACGCTCACACCGTAACCCTAGATTCAGGGGAAAACCTCAGGTACGACAAACTGGTGCTGGCAACAGGTTCTTACCCTTTTGTGCCGCCGATTACTGGGCATGATCGTAAAAACACCTTTGTTTATCGTACCTTAGAGGATTTAGATGCGATCAAAGCCTGCGCTGAAACCGCCAAAACAGGCACAGTGGTAGGAGGCGGCTTATTGGGCTTAGAAGCTGCCAATGCCTTAAAAAACCTCGGGCTTGAAACCAGTGTGGTGGAATTTGCGCCTCGATTAATGCCAGTGCAGCTAGATGAAGCCGGCGGAGCGCAGCTTAAAAGTATGATCGAAAGCTTAGGAGTGCGTGTTTATACCGCGACCGCAACCCAGAAGATCATTGATGGTGATAACGCCGTGCATCGTATGGTGTTTGCAAATCAAGAAGGGAAAGAACAAGACTCGTATCTTGAAACCGATCTAATCCTCTTTTCCGCAGGCATTCGCCCATACGATCAATTAGCACGAGAGAGCGGCTTAGAAGTAGGGGACCGTGGAGGAATAACGATCAACAACCATTGTTTGACCAGCCATCCAGACATCTACGCCATAGGGGAGTGCGCTTTATGGCAAGGGCGCATTTATGGGCTAGTGGCACCGGGTTACAGCATGGCAAAAGCCGCCGTAGCGCATTTGTTTTCTACGGGAGGTAATGCTTTTACAGGGGCAGACATGAGTACCAAACTCAAACTTCTGGGGTGCGATGTTGGCTCCATTGGTGATGCCCATGCGACCACAGCGGGCGCGAAAACCTTTTTTTATCAAGACGATATCGCAGGCTGTTATCGCAAAATCGTTGTGTCGGCCGATGCGAAAAAACTGTTAGGTGCCGTTCTTGTCGGCGACAACAGCCAGTACGATACGCTCTTGCAATACTACCTAAATGGCATTGATTTACCTGAACAGCCAGAGAGTTTAATTCTACCCACTACCTCAGAATCCCCCGCCTTAGGTGTGGACGCCTTGCCAGCAAGCGCCTCCATTTGCAGTTGCTTAAATGTTACCAAAGGTGATATCAGCACAGCGGTTGCCAACGGAGCCTTATCCGTAGCGGACGTAAAAAGTGCTACAAAGGCCAGCACAGGGTGCGGTGGCTGCGCCGCGTTACTGAAAAAAGTTGTGGATAACGAGCTGTTAGCCTTGGGCGTTGAGGTCAGTACCGATGTGTGTGAGCACTTTGCCTATACTCGTCAAGCACTTTATGACCTGATCAAAATAGGGGAGATAAAAACCTTTGATGAATTGATCAGTAAACATGGTCGTGGTTATGGCTGTATGGTCTGTCGACCATTGGTTGGTAGCATGCTCGCCAGTATTTGGAACGAATACGTCTTGGCAGAACCGCATGTTTCCCTACAAGACACCAATGACAGATACCTTGCCAACATGCAAAAAGACGGCACCTATTCAGTGGTACCACGTATACCGGGTGGGGAAATAACGCCAGAAAAATTGATTGTTATTGGTGAAGTTGCCAAAAAATACCATCTGTATACCAAGATAACTGGCGGTCAGCGAATTGACTTATTTGGCGCCCGTCAAGAACAACTGCCTGCTATCTGGCAAACGCTTATTGAAGCAGGGTTCGAAACTGGCCAAGCCTATGGCAAATCCGTTCGCACGGTAAAATCCTGTGTGGGCAGCACATGGTGTCGTTTTGGCGTCAATGACAGCATGAAAATGGCGATTGATATCGAAAACCGCTACAAAGGCTTGCGTGCCCCCCACAAATTAAAGTTTGCTGTTTCTGGCTGCACCCGCGAATGTGCTGAAGCTCAAAGCAAAGATATCGGCGTGATTGCCACAGAGGGTGGTTGGAACCTTTATGTGTGCGGCAATGGCGGTATGAAGCCTCGACATGCAGACCTATTTGCCACCGACCTAGACGATAAAACACTCATTCAATACATAGATCGCATCCTTATGTTTTATGTCAAAACAGCAGATCGCCTGCAACGTACCTCCGTCTGGATGGACAACCTTGAGGGAGGGCTAGCCTACCTCAAAGCCGTCGTCATCCATGACAAACTGGGCCTAGCTCAAGAACTGGAAGCGCAAATGGCGCACTTGGTCGATACCTTCCAATGCGAATGGAAGACCACCCTGCAAGACCCGCAAAAGCTCAAAGCCTTCAAGCCTTTTGTGAATGATGACAGAAGCGATAACAACATCATTTTTGTTGAAGAGCGAGATCAAATAAGGCCAGCCACAGAGCAAGAAAAACACACGCTCTTGGTAAATAGCTAAGCGAAAAGAAAACAAAAAAGCGTGCCCAAAAAGCCAAGAAAGAATCAAAAAGTACGCCAAAAGAATACCGTAACAGTACAAAAATAAGGGAGAAATAGCATGCAGTGGCAAACGGTTTGTAAGCAAGAAGATTTAATTCCCGATGTGGGTGTCGCCGCCATATTTGAAGAACAACAAGTGGCCATTTTCTACCTGCCAAAAACAGAACAAAAAGTCTTTGCCCTTGGCAACTGGGACCCATGCAGCAAAGCCAATGTCTTATCCCGAGGCTTACTGGGGAACTTGGGCAATAAACTAGTGGTAGCTAGCCCTTTGTACAAACAACATTTTGACCTGCAAACAGGCCAATGTTTGGAAGAGAATGTCAGCGTACCCTGCTGGGCAGCCAGATTGGTCGATGGCAAGGTCGAACTGGCGAGCCACGAAAACAGGGAATGTTAAGGAGCGATCACCATATGGATAATGCAGACAAAGCGGTTCAAAACACAAAAACCACCTGCCCTTATTGCGGTGTAGGTTGTGGTGTTGTTTTACCTTTGGCAGCAGAGGGAACACATCTAACTGGCCCTGTCATAGGTGACAAATGCCACCCCGCCAATTATGGTCGCTTATGTGTGAAAGGCAGCCACCTTGCCGACACACTCACCCCCGAAGGGCGTTTATTGCAACCCATTGTCGATGGTCAAGAAACAAGTTGGCAAGATGCCACGCAAACCATTGCTGATCGCATTAAACGCATTGTGTCTGAACATGGGCCAGATGCTTTTGCGTTTTACTTATCAGGGCAAATACTCACCGAAGACTACTATGTCGCTAATAAGCTGGCGAAGGGCTTTATCGGCACCGCCAATGTGGATACCAACTCCCGACTTTGTATGGCCTCTGCGGTTGTCGGCTATAAACGCGCGTTTGGCTCAGACACAGTACCCTGCAACTATGAAGATTTAGAATGCTGCGACCTATTAATCATGGTTGGCTCAAATGCCGCATGGACACACCCAGTGCTCTATCAACGAATTCAAGCGGCCAAAATAGCACGGCCTCATATGAAAATAGTGGTGATCGACCCCCGTAAAACCGCCACCTGTGATATTGCCGATTTGCACCTTGCCATTGCCCCAGGGAGTGATGCCGCCATTTTTTCTTATCTGCTGGTGGAAACCGCCCGTCGTCAGCAATTGAACCAAGATTACATAGACACCCATACCGAAGGATTCGCCGACACATTTAGCCAAGCCCAAGTGTTTACTGGGAATGCGGAATTTGTCGCGCAATTCTGTCAAATTAGCACGCTGCAACTGCAACAGTTAGCAGACTGGTGGTGCGATACAGAAAAAACCATCACCTTTTATTCCCAAGGGGTTAACCAATCGACAACTGGTGTGGATAAATCCAACGCCATCATTAATTGCCATTTGGCAACAGGTCGTATCGGTCGTGAAGGCATGGGGCCGTTTTCCATTACAGGGCAACCAAATGCAATGGGTGGCCGTGAAGTGGGCGGATTAGCGAATCAACTTGCGGCACATATGGACTTTGCTACATCAGGGGCGATCGACTTAGTGCAGCGCTTCTGGCAAGCACCTAATATGGCGCAAGAAAATGGCCTAAAAGCCGTTGACTTATTTCAAGCGATTGAAGCCGGCAAGGTAAAAGTTGTGTGGATTATGTCAACCAATCCGATGGTGAGCCTGCCTGACACCCAGCAAATACAACGGGCATTAGAGCAGTGTGGACTGGTTATTGTGAGTGATTGTCAAGCCAATACCGATACCAGCCGCTTTGCGGATATCCTATTGCCCGCTACAGGCTGGAGTGAAAAAAATGGCACGGTTACCAACTCAGAGCGCCGTATCTCACGACAACGTGGCCTACTACCGCCAGCAGGAAATGCACGCCATGATTGGCAAGCTATTTGTGATGTGGCCAAAAAAATGGGCTATCACCACGCCTTTGACTACCAATCCGTCCATGAAATTTTTGCCGAACATGCGGCGTTATCAGGTTTTGAAAATAAAGGAAAACGGGATTTTGACATCAGCTACTTTGCCGATATCCAACAAACGGACTACGACGCCCTTGTGCCAATACAATGGCCAGTGACAAAAGAACGACCCCAAGGGACGGCGCGAATGTTCAGTGACGGTCACTTTTTTACCCCCACTGGTAAGGCGCGATTTATTCCCATTGCGCCGCAACTCCCCATCGTTAAAGCCAATGCGGATTTTCCCTACTTGCTTAATACAGGTCGAGTCAGAGACCAATGGCATACCATGACACGTACAGGCAAAGCGGCGAAACTGCTCGACCATACTAGTCAACCATATCTGGAACTCTGTTCTCAAGATGCCACGCAACTTAACGTGCGAGAAGGGCAGTTAGTGCGAGTTAATTCGGAACTAGGGCAGGTCGTACTTCCCGTTAAAATCAGTGAAAATCAACGCCAAGGGCAAGTTTTTATTCCCATTCATTGGACTAGCCAATTTGCCAGTGCCGCCGTGGTATCAAGCCTTATTCCACAAATTGTTGACCCACTGTCAGGCCAGCCAGAATCAAAAAATGCCCGTGTAAGTATTGAGAAAATTGCCAATCTTACCTATGGTTTTGCCCTGACAAAACAAGCGATCATACCGGAAGAATGGCTTTATTGGTGTCGAACTCCCATTGATCAAGGCGGTCAGGGTAATGAAGGCAATAAAAATAGTCACAGCTATGACTTTGCAATTTGCATGAGTGAAACAACACCAAGTGCGTTAGTAAAAACACACCTCAATCAAACTCATTGCCTGAGTGAAGAAAGTGAAAAGAGTGAGTGGATAGAATACAAAAACCCCGTAAATGGACACCATAGAATTGCCTACCTGCATGAAGGTAAGCTCAATGCCATTTGGTACTTTTCACCTAACCCAGATTTGCCAGCAAAAAACTGGCTAGCCAGCTTAATGGCGACCAATAACGTACTGACACCTGCTGATCGACTGGCACTCCTAATGGGAAGAGCCAGCGCAACGGTCGATAAAGGCGCAACCATTTGCTCTTGCTTTAATGTTGGGGAGAAACAAATTCGCTCTGCCATTGCCAACGGCTATAATACCGCCACCGCACTAGGGCAACAGCTTAAATGCGGCACCAACTGTGGTTCCTGTTTGCCTGAAATCGGCAATTTACTCAGCCAAACTCAAGCGAAAAGCCAGACAGAGACCATGAAAATGCAGGATGCGGTGTAATTTACAAGACGTGGTTTAAAGTAGACGTGGCTTAAATTAACAGCCGCTTTAACCCTAGCCCAGCTTATTCAGTGTAAATAAACTTATGAGCAAGATGACAACCCCATTTATTGATTACATCAAAATTTTAGCCCGTGGTCGTCAAGGCTCGCGCAGTCTAACCGTAACAGAAGCGCAAAACGCCATGACCTTAATTTTAAATGGCGATATTGCCCCAGAACAAATGGGCGCCTTCTGGATGCTCATCCGTGTGCGGGAAGAAACCATAGACGAAGCGACAGGCTTTACCCAAGCCACCCGTCACTACTTACGAACACAACAAGTTAGTGAGTTACAAGCAGACCTCGATTGGCCTGCTTATGCTGGCAAACGCAATGAACTGCCGTGGTTTTTACTGGCCGCCTTAGCCTTGGCACAGACAGGCATCAAAGTCGCCATGCACGGTCACGAGTTTGTGGAAGACGAACGCATTTACCTTGATCAAGTCATGCGGGCCTTAAACTTGCCAATAGCAGACAGCATAAATGCAGCAAAACAGCAATTAGCCCAGAACAACTTTACTTATTTACCGCTCACCTTGTTTGCCCCCAAATTGGCCGAACTGATGAACTTAAAACGCCTACTAGGGCTACGATCTCCCGTGAATACCGTTGTACGTCTGATGAATCCAACAAACGCCAAACACAGTGTGCATGGCGTTTTCCACAAAGGGTATGACACCCTGCATATTGGCGCAGCACAACAACTTAAAGACCCCTCTGTATTGGTATTTTGTGGCGGTAATGGCGAAGCCGAAGTAAACCCAGAACGACAAATCACCCTAGGGTTATACAAAAACAATAGCACGCAAACAGCGACCTATTGGCAAGACTGGCCCCAAGCCACAAAACAACATCTACGACAAAAAAGTAATCTTGACGTAAAACGCCTACAACAACACTGGTCTGGGGAAATAGTGGACCCATTCGGTGAACTTGCCATCCTCAACACTCTTGCGTGTATCCTTGCCATGCAAGCGGACACGGCCGACCTAAGCAACCACCAAAGCCACTACCAACAAGCGCTCACCCTATGGCAGCAGCGAGATAAAACCCAGTGGTTTATGCAGTCTATGGATAAAGCTGTTTAGGAATATGTGGGAAGACCAACTCCCAAAAAAAACCACTTAGCCAATCATAAAGTCATGATCGGTTAAGTGGTCTTTCCTAATTAGGGAATTAAATTAACCCGCTGAACGAGAGAATTCAGTCAACCTGTCGATTTATACCATTTCCACACAGTACTCGACTTCTCGTTACAAAATTCCGAAAAATCGATGCACGTTTGGCGACGTTTTATTTGTCTTTAACGTGTGGACGGGACATTTCGTTAGAGAGTTTGGCTTGCGCGGGTGTTGCAAAGGTAAAAAGTAAATTAACTAACAGCAGCCTGACGAGAAAAAGAACATGCCAAGAGGAGGAAGGGGAAATGGCAAAAAAACGCAACATGGGGAAATCCTTTTTTTAGCATAAAGCGCAACGAAAACTCGATTGTACGAAAACAGCCAAAATATAACAATAAGGATAATTTAAAATAGCTCATGTTATTGATGTAGTTGCCTAGCCAGTTTCCCTAGTTCGCCATCTTAAAAACACGGTTAATAGGAAGGAGTAGAGTTTGCAAAGTCTCTAGCCTCCTAGCACTTCTCCCAAGTTCGCCAAGGTTTTTGTAATCCATAGCGTACAAAATTTTGCGCGATTTCTTACTTGACGATTTTCTCCCATATCTCTAACCTTGTTCGTACTCCAGCAAAATCTGGAGTCAGGATTGACCTCCTGTTTTCACAGCGGATACAAATGCCGCGTTATGCGGCTTTTTCGTGTCTGAAACATAACTTTTCTGTTGTTAGGGGTAAGTTGTGTGGGGCGCATTCGTGCGCGCCAGCTCTGTGACTGGTAAGGTCAACCTGCGCAACTTGCCCACCTTAATTGACCTTGAGGTAGGTATAAAATATTTCACAGAAAAGGAGGCCTTGGATGGCTAATTTATCAAATTCTCTAGCAAAATTACCCCGCATTTATGCATCCGATCACTTTCAATATGCCGTTAGCGCAAAAGAACTGTATCAATTCTTATTGCCCCTTCCACCCAGTCCAACGTTAAAACAAGCACCGATGCCCTATGGGCGTTGGATTGATCATAGAGTCATGTATTACGGTTTTGAGGCGGGGTATGATTTTGTACTCTTAGCAGAGCAAGACACTAGAAGATCACCTGACTTTTCCCTCAGTTTAAACATGGCAAAAGAACTGGCGAGGCTGGAACGCACCGCCCAAGGCCGAGAGGCGCGTTATCACTTTATTAACTTTGAGCAGGAGTTAACCAAGCAGGACTTGCGCAAAACTTACGGCGACAAACTGGATAAAAAAGTGAAGCAACTCAACCAGTTAGCCGAGTCCATTAGAGTGGGGGAAAACGTCATGGTTATCCCAACCATCGACGTGATTAACCTGATCAAGGCGATTCGCCAATACCAAACTATCGCCGATCTTTACCTTAAACCCGAACACGATATTAACCCCTATTGGGTCAATGAGGTGATCGAACAGCTAAAACACAAAAGCGGTAAATTGCTGCTGGATGAGGAAGAAAATCGGTAAGTAAGCCAAGCAATCAAACCACTGGCGTTGCCGACCTTACGACAACCCCAGTGGTTTTTTATTTTGTATTGTTAAAGAACTTTTTTAAATTTATTCGCGTTCCACACAGTACTCGATTTTTCGCTACATATTCCCAAAAATTTGAAACACGTTTGGCGATGTTTTATTTATCTTTAACGTGTGGACGGGACAGCGCCATGCAAAAAATTAGGGGTACTTTGTGAGTGAGAATCGTCTTGAACTTCAGAAAATGCGGTGGCAATTTTGTACGACATATACAGTAAAAAAACTGCACCAACATACCGCAAAAGTGCGGCAATATTAGGCATATAAATTGCCATTTGATTTAGTAGAGAGCCAGCAATTAACACCACAAGGGTATAAGCAACAGTTGCGCCAAGCACATGGGGCAGGGCTTTATAAAAGCCAAAGTTTGCACCAGCACTAGCGGCAATAATATTCACTGGCCCTGGTGAAACTGCGCCAGTAAAAGCAAATAACATCATAGAAACAAGTGTCGCAGTCATAATTTCCTCCGATTACTGATTTCTTAAGGAGGATAAATAAACCGTGCGGCAAATTATTGAACGTTATTGCTGTTTTCTGGCATAAAACCCACTGCTCATTCTGCTAGCGGGACCTGAACGGTAGGAAATTGGTGTGACATCGGTGAAACCAGCTTGAATCAACATGTCGCATACTTGATTGGGTGCAAAGGCTTTGTGCCCCCAGCGCCAACGAACTAGGGCGGTACACCAATGTGGTTTACTGGCGGAAAGTAGCAAGATGCCATTAGGTTTCAATACTTGGTGAAACCACTCAAGGCTGGCAAGTGGATCTGGTGTGTGTTCTATAACATGGGCGCAGAGTAATGTATCGACAGAAGCGGTATTAATTTTTTCTGTGCCGATCAATCCTTCAATTGTCGTTAATCTACACGTTATATGGGACAGATTCGTTTGAGCCTCTTTAAGCATTTCAGGCGAAGCATCTAATAAGGACAGTTGTTTTGTGGCAGGGAAGGCTTCTGTGAAGGCCATCGCCAGAGCCCCTGTGCCAGTACCTACATCCAAAACATGATTGGTAACTGGCAAACTTCTTTCTTGATAGTGCTGGACAAGAAAGCGGTAAGCATCGAGATAACCAAGTTTAAGCACGGCAGAATGCCACTTTTCTGCAAACCTTGCATACAGCTTGTTGAGCGCATTTATGTCTTTATAGTTTGGCTTAAATTGATTAAATAACACGATCCGCCACCTCTTTTATTCGTGGGTTATGGGCCGTATTAAGGGCCAACAACCTCAGCATCAAAATACATTGAATCAGGTTTTCCTGCTAATAGCGGCCCCAAGGCTGCCATAATGGTCCGAAATCCGTCGGAGTTCTTGTAGGCATCGAATGAGGCCATGCTGTCCCATTCTTCATAGATAAGAAAGTGATTGTCTTGCGACATATCCTTGTATAGGGAATAGGTTAAACAACCAGCGAGGGTTTTGTTGTTTTCAACTTCGCTTTGTACATTATTAACGAATTGCGTTTCGTGTTCTGGGCTAACGTTTAATCTTACTCGAATAACTATCATGCTATTACCTTTTATGGAGTGTCTTTTATAAATCATTTTTTGAAAAAGTGATTAACCTGCAAAAATGGTAAACAATGTTGACTATTTTTGCAAGACTCTTAATACAACCACAAAGTCACGTATGGCGCTGTAAACACGCCATACAAATTATAGATCAAAACTAGGGCGTTTTAGAAAACGTTTGAAGTGGTACCACATTGGCCAATGGTTCCCCTTGCATCACTAGGTACCCAAACATTGATCGGGCAGTGTTCGTAGTCACAATAATCTCCATCCATGACATCGGGCACGCCATTTAAAAAGCCTACTGATTGGATATTGGAGTATCGGATGGTATAAGAACCTCGATCATTAGGTTGGTCTCCTCGCCATAGACCGGCAGCAAAATCACCAACAGGGGCAATTGCTGGCGCAATATTCATTTCGCCACCATCCCCCGTCGGGCCGATTTGAGAGCGTAAGCCGCAAGGAATAAAACGTTGCATTATGGCTCTTACTTCGGCTGTATTGCCATAAGTTGCCCTAATGTTGGAGATGATTGACTGGCTGGAGAAACTGCCTTCTGTTAAGCCTAAGCCTGCGTAGAGGTTTTGATTTACCCAGCCTTTTTCTGTCTTAACGGCATATTCACAGGCATGACTAGTGACGTTATCCACATTTATGTAGCCTTGATCAATAGTATGAGGCATCAGGAATACAGCTGCTTGACCATTGGTGCATCGAACATTTTGACCGTAAATATTATTAATCTTAGGGGTAAGTGAAGCGGGTTGTATTTTGTTCATGACAGACCAACCACTTTCTAACCGTAATGCGACGCCTCCGGAGCCAGAAATATTTTTAAACAGAATATTCTTACCAGCTTGCACTTGCACTAGGCCGTATCCGTAATGCGTGTTATGGGCATGCCCATTTTTAATTAATCCTTTATTGGGAACATAGTGAATGCCATTAACCGTCGTATGGCCAAAACCGAGAGATTGGAAAAGGGTATTCTTATCATAAATATAAAAGTTAGATACCTTAAAGTTATGTACTCGACTAAAGGTAAATACAAACACTCTATTGTTTGTTACATGGCGTAAATCCACTTTAAATTGCCCATTTACTCCCTCGATACTGACATTTTTGATAGTAGATTTCTGATGGTTTCCCATATCAAAAATAGTGTAATTGCCTGAAGCTACTGATGTCGGGCGAATGGTTACTCCAGCGTCAATTGCCAAGCGAATGTTGGATTTCATGGCGATTTTTGCAAATGAGTAATTTCCTTTAGGAATAACAATGGTGCCACCACCCACATTACTTATGTCGTTAATAGCGCGTTGTAGCTTTTGGCTATCGTCAGTGGAAAAACTATTGTCTACGCCATAATCCGTTCGCAGATTTTTTGTGATGCCGCTAGGGCTAGGGGTAAAAAAATTGCCTTCATTTTGTGCATATGCTCCATGTGCCATGAGGTTGATCAATAAGGTTAATCTTAAGAAATATTTTAGGGTAATCATGATGAGACTCTCTTGGCTGCTTTTTGAGGTTGTCCTCGCAGCCTCCATTTTTTATTTTTGTTTTATGGAAAAAGTGTGATCTTACCCTGTATAGAGTAGTTCATATTTTGAACAATTGTACAAAAAATGATCAATTGTTGTTTTTTTATTACTGAAATCATTAATTGGGTAAACACAGAACCATCGGTTTGGGCTGATTGTATTGATATTGTGGTTCTTACTAGGCGTTTATTTGCCGATAAAATTGCATATCCTTATGGTGATTGACTAACAAAGTTGGCAGCAATACGCATTTGTAAGTAGTCGTCGGCCGTGATGGGAGCATATTTTTTTTCTCGGCCTTGGATGAGGATGTCTTTATTAGCTTGAGCAAAAAAAGCCATGGAGTAGCGTGATTGTTGCGATTCTTCGGGTGTTGGCATTCTTACTCGATGCAGTGTCGAGCGCAGTTGATCGTCGCTCCAACGCATTAACATATCGCCAATATTGCAGGTGATAATGCCGGTAACGGGTTTTACATCGGTCCAACTGGCGGTCTTTTGCTGGGGAGGCTTTTGTTGAGCCATATTTTGTTGAGTCGTATTTTGAGAGCCCGCTTTTTTTTGGCCTACCTGTTGATGATTTTTCTCATCATTCACTATGTCTTTACCAGGGCAGACTTGCAATCCACCTTGGTTGTCTTGCTGAAAAACCATCGTCAGGCAATCAAAATCCGTATGGGCGCCAGCTCGCCAACGAGTCTTTGAGTTTGATCCATCTTTTACCGGTAAGTAGTGCAGTAATCGTAATGTGCTTTGATAATGCGCACTTGTGCGGTCATGAGCTTGAGTAAAAAAGTCGGCAGCAAAGCCCAGTTTTTCGGCAAAACAACTGAGAATATCCATATTGAGTTGCCATGCTTTTTGCTCAAAATCGAGCATGGTAGTACGAAAATTTGCCAGTTGTTGCGTGGGCCAGAGGTTTTCCATATGGGGAAGGGTGATTTGGTAAGACTCTTTTTCGTCAGCCGTTTTCGTGGAAGGGCGAATTTGTTCACGAAACTCCCAGCCTGCATTGAGTCCTTTTTTGAGCGGAAATTGCTGCTTTATGTGTTGTGGTAAATGAAAAAACTGTTCTGTTAAATGAAACGCATGTTGAATGTCGTCGAGGCTGATTGCGTGGTTGGCAATTTGGAAAAAGCCGACTTCTGTGGCCGCTCGCCATAGTTGTTCTTTGATCTCTTCTCGTCTAGCGGTAAAGTGCGAAAAATCAATAATAGGTATATCACGGTTGTTGTTTTCATGGCCAACACCGCCAATGGTGCTTTCGACATTGAGTTCATTGAGGGAATAAGGTTTTTGCATAATAGCCTCCAAATTAATAAAACAAATAGGCATTTGTTATATTGAAAATGGAGCAATGCCGAACAGTTTTATTAGGCTGTTTGCCGCTTCTACTCCGTTGTTTTAAGTGTGTTTATTTTTGCTCCTCTGCTGGAAGGGACCAAGCAAAAAATATGGCTTGAATCCAACGAATGGTTTGAAACAGCAGTAAACTTATGATGGATAAAAACAATAAGGCCGCAAAGGCTTGCGGAATTTTAAAGTAAGAGGTGGAAAATTGTACAAAATAGCCAAGGCCTTTTTCTGCGGCAACAAACTCTGAAATAACCGCGCCAATAATGGCGAGTGTAATGCCCACTTTTAAACCACTGAAAATATGAGGGATGGCAAACGGGAAACGTATTTGCCAGATTTGTCGGAATACGCTGCCTTTTAAAGAACGAGATAAGTCAATGAGTTCACTAGGTGTTGAGAGCATACCAGTCGTAGTGGAGACAACAATAGGAAAGAAGGTGATCAAGCAAGTAATGGCTAACCGCGGGGCTTCACCAGCCCCTAAAATTACAATCAACAGTGGTGCAATGGCAACCACAGGCGTGCTTTGAATAATAACTAACAGAGGGAATAGGGTGCGATTTAAAAAAGACGATTGCACCATTAACACCGCAAGCGGCAAACTAATGAAAATCGACAGTAAAAAACCTAGTACGGCAACACGTACAGTGGCCCAGAGGTGTTCTAACCAACGCATTTTATCTACGTTAATAAAGGCATCATAAATAACACTGGGGCGTGGCAATATGTAATTTGGTACATTGGCTAAATAGCAAATAAGTTCCCACAGCGGAATAAGAGCTAATAGGGCCAATATGGGTAAATAACGATGTAGAGCCTTGTTCATGTGATCATCCTAGTTGGAATATAAATGCTGTGTCATTGGCACAGTTTTATTCGTTAAGTGCTGCGTGTTTTTGAAAAATATGATCTCGCAAAATATCGGCGTAGTAGGCAAATTTCTCATGTTTTAAGGTGGTGTTATTGCGAGGCCGTGGCAGATCTATTGGCAATTCTTCGACGACAGTTCCTGGGCGTGGACTCATAACAAGCACCTTGTCAGCCAGTAAAACCGCTTCATTGATTGAGTGGGTAATAAATAACACGGTTTTTGGTTCTTCCTCCCAAATGCGCAGTAATTCAAAGCCCATGATTTCTCGACTTAAGGCATCTAGAGCAGAAAATGGCTCATCCATAATTAAAATTTCGGGCTTTAGTATAAGGGCGCGGGCAATGCCTACCCGCTGTTGCATGCCTCCGCTCAGTTGTGCTGGACGTTGGTGAGCAAATTGCTCCAAGCCAACCAGTTTCAGTAACGTCATAGCGTATTGTTTTGCTTCTGATGCTACTTTGCCATGTTGGTGTTTGAGTGGAAATGTCACATTATCTAAGACGGATAACCAAGGCAGTAGGGTTGGTTTTTGAAACACGATACCTACTTCGTTTCTCGGTTCGTGCATGGTTTTACCAAAGATTTCTACTGAGCCTTCACTGGGCGACATCAGCCCAGTGATTAGCTTAAGAAGGGTGCTTTTTCCACAACCAGATGGCCCAACAACGGCAACAAACTCGTGTTTGTTAATGTGAAAGTTTATGTCTGTTAATGCTTGTACCTTATGAGTGGTGTTCGATTGGTATTGGTGACTCACTTTGTTGAAGCAAACAAAGGGTTTCATAGGTTATTGCTCCATGTAAAAACGACGATCAACGACCGACTCTGGGTCAAAGTCTGTAACATTGAGATTTTGGGCTTTGGCGGTTGCTTGCCAAGTAAGTTGCAATCGCTCTGGGGTAATGGTTCCAATCCCATCTTTTTCACTAACTGAGTTGTAAACCAAGGTTCGCATGGAATTAATGGTAGTAATGGCAGTTGGGATATCGGCTTCAGGGACTTTTTTGTTCACGGCTTTTGCGGCCATGTCGGGATTGGCAAAAGCAAATTCAACGCTTTTATGAAATGCACTGAGGAAGCGCTTTGCTACATCTGGTCGCTCTTTTAGGAAGCGCTCTGAGGCAATTACGCTAGTAGCATAGAATTCTAAGCCTGCATCATACCAAGGGATGACATCCAATTCCGTTCCCGCTTGCTTTGCTTGGCTACGATAACGATCAACACTGGTTAACCATGAAATCACAACGTCGGTGGCGTCGGTGATTAACATGGGGCCAAGAGCACCTGGGTCAGTTTTAACTAGGGTAATGTCACTTTCTTTTAGCCCATTTTTCTCTAACAACAGAGGGAGAAAAATGTTTGACGAGGTGAAAGGTGAGGTAGCAACTTTTTTTCCTTTAACATCGGCAACAGACTGTATTCCCGCTTCTTTTTTAACAACAAAGGCATGTGGCGCTTGGGATAAGAGAGAATACACCGCTTTTACTGGCACATTGTCTGCGGCTCTTGCTTGCAATAAGGCTACGATATCAGCAATGCCGATATCGCTGGTGCCGGTTGCGATTCGGGTAATGGCTTCTGTTGAACCTCGGCCTTGGTTAATTCGGACTTCAATATCCACTTCAGCAAAGAATCCCTGATCGATACCCACATAAATCGGGGATTTATCGCCACCAGGTAGCCAGTCTAGTTGAAAATTTACTTTGTCGGCAGCAAGAGACAAGGATGCGGTAAATAAGGCCGCCATACTAAAAAGTAGGGAAGGTAAAGACGAACGTTTTGGCATAAGGCTCTCCATTTATCATGAAATTTGGTGCCTTGCGTCACAAGGCTACCATTAACGGTATTCCTGTGAGCAATGACCCGGTGAGAACCTGTCAGCTTCTACTCAATAAGGTAAAACATATTGTTACTGTGTTTATCATTTAACGAGCAATCTGTATGCCAATGCAAAAAAACAGGCAGGGATAAGCTTTTTACCTGAGTTTAGGTTAGCTAAATTAAATAGACTGCGAAATGGATTGGCACCGTTTTGGTGGAATGCTTTATGCTCTGCTCGCTTTTTGTGCATGGCTTTATTTTTTTGAATGCTTTTCTTTTTTGTGAGTGGCTTTGCTGCCAGATTTATTAGGTTGATACAGGGCTGTTAAAACTTGAACAAGGCATAAAACAAAAGGCACCAAGGGTTATTAAAGTGCAAAGGCTTAGCAATGTGTTTGATGAATGAGAATGGTGGTCGATCAGTGGCTAGTTCCCAGTGCTAGACGTTTTTCTTTAATCGGGTATGCTAAAAAATCATTCACTTTTTGTTGTGACCGATATGTCTAGAAATTGGTTAATTAAACAGGCTGATGCTGTTTTTACGGGTGAGACTCATTCTGTAAACAACCCTGTTACGGATATTCGTATTCACAATGGCATTATCACAGAAATAGGGACGAACCTAACACCACTTGATTGCAGCAATGAAGCGCTTGCCAGTGAAACCATTGTTGATGCGAAAGGGTGTGTCATTTACCCTGCATTTTGTAATACTCATCATCACCTTGCTCAGTCTGTTTTAAAAGCGGTGCCAACGGGATTAAATCAAGGATTGGGAGAATGGTTGCAATCGGTGCCTTATCGATTTTGGCCAAAAATGCCAGCAGAGTTGGTCTATTTAGCAGCAAAAATGGGCTTGATTGATATGCTACGTTCAGGCGTTAGTATCTGTGCGGATCACCATTATTTGTACCATTTGCATTCATCATCTGCGGTTGAACAAGCCATCTGGCAAGCGGCAGATGAGTTGGGTATTCGTTTGGTTTTATGTCGCGGTGGCGCGAATATTATTGGTTCCCACAAAGGCATGAGAAATATGGGAATTGAGCCAGAAACCTTGGATGTAACCCTCTCTCGTTTACAGGCAACAAAAGCGCATTATCATCAAGATGGTGGTGATGCCTATCGAAAATTAGTAGTTGCGCCGACAAGCCTCATTCACAGCCAAACACCAGATCAACTTATAGAGTTAGCGGCATTTGCTAAACAACACCAACTAAAGCGCCATTCTCATTTACTGGAAGTAGGGTTTGATGAACAACAGAGTCAAATCAAATATGGCATGTCCGCGATCGATTATGTTGAGTCTATCGGTTGGTTGGATGAGGAGGTGAGTTTTGCACATCTTGTTCAAAGTAACGACACAGGCATTGCTCAGCTTGGTCAAGCTCGGTGTACGATGAGCCATTGTTCAACCTCAAACTTACGTTTAGGCAGTGGTATTGCGCCTGTATTGGCCATGCAACAACAAGGCGTGAACATTACTATTGGCGTTGATGGTTCCGCCAGTAGTGAAAATGCCTCCATGTTGCAAGAGCTTAATCTTGCTTGGCTACTGCATCGAGGACAGGGCGATGCCACTGCTACCTCGGTTGACGAAATTATACGCTGGGGTAGCCAAAATGGTGCGGAATTCTTTGGTTTTAATAGTGGCAGTATTGCCGTCGGGAAAAACGCAGATTTGGTTTTATGGGATGTGTCTTCCTTACGCTACCGAGGCTGCCATGATCTTTTAGTCGCTCCTATTGTTGCTGGTGAACCCGCAACAATCAAAAACATGTTTATTGCTGGCAAAGAGGTGGTTAACAATGGACAGGTTAACAATGTGGACTATGAAGCACTTGGTGAGCAGGTGACAGCCTCTTTAACCGCTTTGCTGAAAGAAATCTAAGATCGGGTTTTGTCTTGCAGAGAGGCTTATCGCTCAACGGTTGTTATTTTATGCGTTATTTGGCCCTCCATCACTTTTTCTTTTGTTGCTTCGTTTACCTTTCTTCTTACTTATTTTTCGTATGACTGCTGTTTCGTATGGTTGGGCAGTGATAAAAATAGAGAACGCAGCGATAAAAATAGGGAGTGCCTAGACATGGAATCATATTAAACATAATATGTTTGATATGATGCTGAAATAACAAAAAATCTAACCAGTAAGAGGTAATGTAATGCGTGAAAACGATATAAAGGACAGAGCTATTCTCGCAAATTCGAACAGCCCCCATGTCAAACTCAAAGCTACAAACTTTGGCGATTGCCAGTGGACAGAAGGATTTTGGGCTGACAAAACGAATACCGCGATTAAGACAATGATTCCCTATATGGGCAATGTTTTATGTGGCGATGTGGGTCATGCATTAAATAATTTCAAAATAGCCGCTGGACTGAAAACCGGCAAACACCAAGGCATGTATTGGCACGATGGTGACTTTTATAAGTTCATGGAAGCAAAAATTTATGCTTACGGTCTAACAAAAGATGAAGCTCTATTACATGAGCTAGACGAATACATCGCTATTTTAGCGCAAGCACAAGAGCCAGATGGTTATCTGCAAACTCAAATACAACTTAACGTAGAAGAAGGCGCAGAACGATACGCCAATCGAAAATACCATGAAATGTACAATACTGGGCATTTACTTATTACGTCCTGTTTGCACTACCGCATAACCGGTCAACGCAACCTGCTTGATTTAGCCATCAAACATGCGGACCTGCTTTATACCATCTTCTTTCCTGATACGAAGCATTACCAACGCTTTGGCTTTAACCAAACTCAAATCATGGGCTTAGTTGAGCTATATAGAGCGATAGGAGATAAAAAGTATTTAGAACTGGCACAAAAATTTATCGATCGCCGTGGCACCTATGAAATTGAGCATGACTCAACCACAGTGGGTTATCCAATTGGTGACATGGTGCAAGAGCGTACGCCATTGCGAGAAGAAACGAACCCAGTAGGTCATGCCGTATTGGCGCTTTATTATTATGCTGGGGCGGCGGATGTGTATGCAGAAACAGGTGAAAAAGCCCTTATTACCGCTCTTGACCGTTTGTGGGAAAGCGTGACGCAGAAAAAAATGTATGCCACTGGTGCAGTAGGGCAAACCCATTATGGGGCGTCGGTAAATCGAGATATGATCGAAGAAGGTTTTATCGACGATTATATGATGCCAAACCTAACGGCTTATAACGAAACGTGCGCTAACTTATGCAATGCCATGTTTAGTTTCCGTTTATTAGGCATTCATGGTCAGGCCAAATACGCTGATATTATCGAATTGGTTATGTATAACAGTGCATTGTCTGGTATCAGCCTATCTGGCACGGAATACTTTTATGCTAATCCACTACGAATGATCCACGGTACGCGTGATTATGACTCACACGCCGATGTTACCGAAACGCCAAACCGAGAAGGTTATTTGGCGTGTTTTTGCTGCCCGCCTAACATTGTTCGCACCATTGCTAACCTGTCTGGCTGGGCCTACAGCCTTGCTGACAATGGTGTCTATGTTAATTTGTACGGCAGTAATCAGTTAGCAACCCAGCAAGTTGATGGTTCCAGCATCAAACTGACTCAAGAGACACAATACCCTTGGAAAGGCACCATCAAACTCACGATTGATGAGTGTAAGAGTGAAGCATTTGATATTGCGTTACGTATTCCGAATTGGGCGACTTCAGCAGGATTAAGCGTTAATGGTGAGCCAGTAGATGTCGCTACTAGGCCAGGTACTTATGCTATGGTCAACCGCAATTGGAAAGCAGGGGATGTTATTGTTCTTGATCTGCCTATGACGCCTACCTTTATCGAAGGACACCCAAGAATAGAAGAAGTACGTAACCAAGTTGCAGTTAAGCGTGGCCCGATCGTGTACTGCATCGAGTCACCTGATCTACCAGACGGTACTGAAATATTGGATGTTTATATCGATGGTAATACCGAGTTAGTGGCAAAACATGACAACGCTTTCTTGGGTGGTGTTACTACACTTGAAGCAGACCTGTTACTAAGACCCGTCCCAAAGGATGATATGTATCGTTCAGTAAGCAAACCAGAGTGGGAAAAACTGACCACCAAACTGGTGCCTTATTATGCATGGAGTAACCGTGGAACCGCAGAGATGACAGTCTTTATGCCTGTTGTTTGGTAATACTCATCTTATCAAGGCCTATCAAACATATTGATAGGTCTTATCTGCACTAATACCGTTAATCTAGGATAGAAGACCTTTAAATGTATTTAGATCATCTTACGATGCGAACCTTGATTGCGCGCCCTTTGATTTTATTTTGCTGTAATTTTTGCAAGATAGAACGCGCCTGTTGATTGTTGATCGCAACATAAGCCTTGCGATCAAATACATGGATTTTACCAATTTCTTCTTTTTGCAATCCAATACCAGCAGTTAAGGCGCCAACAATATCGCCAGGGCGCAGTTTGTCTTTTCTGCCCGCATCAAACCCAATAGTTGCCATAGTGGGTAGCAAACGGAAGTCAAGGTCTAACTGGGTATTTAGCTGTAAGTAGTCGGCTGTTATGGCAAAGCGTTTTTCGATTTCTTGTACCTTGTAGTTGTCTTTTTCTGTCACGAGGTTTACGGCGATGCCTTTGCTTCCTGCTCGTCCAGTACGGCCAATACGATGGGTGTGTACATCAATATCACGTGTTGTATCAAAGTTAATCACCGCATCAACGTCTTTGACATCGATGCCTCTAGCAGCGACATCCGTGGCAATCAGTAAGCGACAACTTGCATTACTAAACTGGACTAAGACGAGGTCTCGCATTTTTTGTTCTAAATCGCCATGCAGTGCTTTGGCACTGACCTTATGTTGGTCTAAAAAGTCGGCAACGGTTTGGCATTCGGCTTTTGTATTGCAAAATACGACCGCTTGTCGTGGTGCAATGTGTTGCAACGTTTTTAAGAGGCTGTCGAGCTTTTCCTCTTTTGATGTTTTAACAAAATATTGCTGAATATCCGGCCTTGTTGTCTCGGTTGTTTCAATCAAAATATTGGCGGGGGTATTTTGTAATTCCTGACTGATTGATTGAATGCTGTCAGGGTAGGTTGCTGAGAACAATAAGGTTTGTCGGTTGTTTGGTGTTTCTTTTACTAAGGTGCGAATGGAATCTATAAACCCCATATCTAGCATTCTATCGGCTTCATCGAGTACTAGCGTTTGCAAATTATTGAGTTGCAGGGTGCCTTTTCGTACATGTTCTAACAGCCGCCCCGGTGTGCCAACAACAATATGCGCCCCATGTTCTAGCGATGAAATTTGTGGTCCAAAAGGCATGCCACCACACAAACTGAGCACTTTTATATTTTGCAGAAAACGCGCCACTTTTCGTGTTTCCTTACTGACTTGATCTGCCAATTCTCGAGTAGGGCAAATCACCAGAGCTTGAACGCCAAAATAACGAGGGTTGATTTTTAATAGCATACCGATAGCGAAGGCTAATGTTTTGCCACTGCCTGTTTGAGCTTGGGCAAGTACGTCTTGTTTCGCCAAAATCGCTGGCAGGGTCGCTGCTTGAACTGGCGTAAATGTTTCAAAGCCTAGATCGGATAATAAATGCGTTAGTTTTGCAGGAAGTTGGATATCAAGCTGGTGGGAAAAATGCGTCACAATATACCTAAATGAACCTAAATATACCTAAATATAGGCGGTTAGTGTTTGGGAGTAGGGTGATCATAGCAGATTAGAGATATAAGTACTTTATCTTGAGGATTTAATTTATACTGGGGGGCATTAATTTAGGTAGTAGAAAATAAAAATGGAGTAGGGTTGCCATTGTGTTTAGTCAACGACATTTAAAAATGGTACATGGTGTTATCGCAATTTTTGTTACACTGTGCCTGTTAATTACCTGTCATAGCTTACTTAAAGGTGAATATCGCCGCATTGCTCAAGAACGACAAGCAGTAGCAGAACGACTGCAAAAAGTAATTAGCTCTTCTGTCAAGGCATATGAAGCAGAATTAACCGAATTTATTGCGTTACTAAAAGCGAAAAAAATTGACAACCTTAGTGACTTTAATCGCGTTGCATTAAGTTTTACGGCAACGAGTCAACCGGCCATTGAATATACTTTTTTTGCACCTTATCAACATCAGCAAGAAACGCCCCCCCAAGAAGTTCATCAGCAAAATACATCTAACCAAAGCACACATCACCAAAGTGAAAAAGATACGCCATTTTTTGAAATCTATTCCGTCCCTAAATTGGCAAATTCCTCAAACGCCAAAAAGGTCATTACGAATTATTATGAGAAAAACGCCACAATATTGTTGAAAAACAAAAAAGCCATTTTATCAAAGCCACTCACCTTTCACGCTACAACGACACAAAAGCCCCATAAAGATGGCGCACATGAAGACGATTTGCATGATGAAAGAAACGACTTCTTGTTACTGTTATCAAAACCAGTGCATTTTGAAGAAGGTATGATTAAGAATATTAATGAAAGTGTTTGGGGAGTGATTGGGATAGCCTTTAAATTTGATGATGTGCTTGAAAATATGAATTTAAGTGACTTTCACCAGATTTTATTTCGAGTAGCAGATGTCGGCACGATCCCAAGCAAATCTTTATCGCCTGATAACATGGCAATGAATTTCTTTTATCAATCTTCTTTGTCTGGGGCAGAGGCTTGGTCTAGCGAGGCTATTCACCGAGGCCACATTCGAATTAACGGTAGGGAGTGGGTATTAGATACACGTTTTCGCAGCAATGATTCGCAATTATTAAATTGGAGTCTTGTTATAGTGCCTGTGTCATTATTGTTATCAATTGGTTTTTTATTACATCTTTATTTGTTGAGAACCAGTTACGCCTATAAGAAAGCATTGGTTGCTACAAATAAACAGGCAGAAATAGATCCATTAACGGGCTTATATTCTCGCTATTTTATTTATGAAAAACTGAAAACGAGCCTGCTGCAAGCAAAAAGTGAGCAAAGTAAGCTGTTAGTTATGTGTCTTGATTTGGATCACTTTAAAACCATTAATGATGCGTTTAATCATGATGTAGGCGATAAAATGCTTATTAAAGTGGCGCAAAGATTGTTGTCGGTTGTACCAGATAACGCCATTGTTGGTCGACTCGGTGGTGATGAGTTTTTGGTGTATTTTGAGTTTGATAACACCTTCACGCAGGAAAATATCAAATCCCTTTGTGACGAAGTGATTACCCAAGTCAGTCAAAGCTATTTTATTGATAATCGTATGTTAACAGTTGGTTGCAGTATTGGGCTTGTCCTCTTTCCTGAAAGTGGCTCTGATGCGGTGACCTTAGTAAAAAACGCGGATATGGCTATGTACAAAGCCAAAGGTGCTGGCAGAGCAACATACCATTTTTATGACGGTAGTATTGGTGATCAATTAGCTCGTAATGCGAAAGTAGAAACCAGATTGCGTTTGGCTATGCAGCATGACGAGTTACAGATTTATTTTCAACCTAAAGTGGATTTAACGACGCTAGAGTGTGTTGGGTTAGAAGCGTTATTACGTTGGGAAGATCATGAATTAGGCGTTGTTTCACCGGCTGAATTTATTCCAATCGCAGAGCGATCAGGCATTATTTTACCGTTAGGCGATTGGGTGATTGAGCAAAGTTGTCGCCAAATTTCACAATGGCAAGAAAAGGGATTAAAGGTTCCACCTATTGCCATTAACTGTTCTGCCGCGCAATTACGCCGACACGACTTTTTGCCTAAGTTATTAAATAGTTTGCATGACTTTAATGTTTTACCGCCACAGGTAGAATTAGAAGTTACCGAGTCGATCTTGATAGAAGACCCAGAAACCTGTTCAAGTCTGTTACGCCAAGTGAGTAATTTAGGGATGAAAATAACCATTGATGACTTTGGTACCGGTTATTCTAGTCTCAGTTACTTACGTGATTTGCCATTTGACTGCATTAAAATTGATCAGGCCTTTGTGCATGACATTATGGAAGATGAGAGCCATGCCGCCTTAACCGATGCCATCATAAAAATGGGGCAGAGTTTGAAATTACAAGTCGTGGCAGAAGGGATTACAACACAAGAGCAATTAGTACATTTGCGCTCATTAGGGTGCGATATTGGCCAAGGCTTTTTATTTGGCGAAGCTTTTCATGCGGACCAATTATCAAACCATGCAGATACGATAGAAGACTTACTTACTAAAGAAATTAAGTAAAATGAACTTTTATTGTCTACATTGGTTTCTTAGATTGTAGTTGCAAATGTTGCCAGAGCGTCATGACATTGGCTGACTGATTAAACTTTGATTTATAAAGTCGAATCTCAAGTGGAATGTGCCATTCTTCACTTCCTGCAATTGCCACCTTACCATACTCAAGGTTGTCCGCCATTAATCTGGCAGGTAACCAACCGACACCAAACCCTTCTTTAATCATGGCTTTAATACTTACAGAGTGTAAGTTTTCGCTCAGCGTCTGTAAGTGTGCTACTTGTCTTTGTCTTTGTACGTGATGATTAATAACAGGCTGTAAAAATGAACCTTCGGTATAGCTAACGAAGGGAATAGAGCGTCTCTTCGAGCCTGGTAGTTGGTACTTTGCTGTACCATCTTCACTTTTAGTGCTGTAAGGAATGAGTGTCTCTGTGGCAATAGTAATGTGTTCGTAGGTTTCACTATCAAGGTCACGCACAAAGTTAATGGCTGGATGCCAGTAACATAGCATTAGGTCGCATTTCTGTTGTGTTAACGCATCGACAAATTCGGCCCCTGACCATGAGCTGGATTGCATATTAATGTCCATATCTATATTGATACTTTGACAAAGTGGCTCAACCCATTCTTTGTAGAAACTAAGGAAGAGTGTTTGGGTAGCAACAAAACTAATTTGTGATTCTTCCTGCTGCTTAATATCGGCGCATTTAATTTTCGCTTCTTTTAATTGACGAGTAATCAGTTCGGCGCTTTGCAAAAATACCTCACCTGCTGGAGTAAGAGATAAAGGCAGTGTATTACGATCAATTAATGTCACCTTCATTTCGTCTTCTAGTAACTTAATACGCCGACTGAATGTAGGTTGTGTTACATTCTGTTCATCTGCGGCACGGGAAAAGTGCCGAGTTTTTGCCAAGGCAATGAAGTCTTCGAGCCATCTTATTTCCATCGCCATGCCTCGCTTTTTATCATTATTAATTTTAGCTGAGTCATAGACGTTCCTCTTCTACTGCATGGCAGGCTATTAAGGTAGAAACATCTATTTGCATCGGTATTGGTACTTCATTTCGACAACGATCATTGGCATAGTGGCAGCGAGCCTGAAAGGCACAGCCTGTAGGTTTGTGCAAAGGTGTTGGAACTTCACCAGCAAGCTTAATTGGTGTAATAGCATTATTATCTAAGCGGGGAATTGCAGAAATCAGTGCCTGAGTATAAGGGTGTTTTGCTTGTGTGAATAAGGTGTTGGCGTCGGCTATCTCACAGACTTGCCCTAAATACATCACCACAACGCGATTAGCAAAATGTTTAACAACGGTTAAGTCGTGGGTAATGAATAGATATGTCAGATTGTGCTGCTGTTGTTTGTCTTTCATCAAGTTAAGGACTTGAGCTTGCACGGACACATCGAGTGACGCTAAGGGTTCATCGGCGACAATAAAATCTGGATCGACCGATAAAGCTCTGGCAATACTGATTCGTTGACGTTGACCACCTGAGAATTCATGGGGATACGCATCGCTTAAATCTGGGTTTAAATCGACGGATAACATGAGTTCAGCGACTTTGTCATCGACTTGTTCTTTAGTAAGTTTCGCATTATGGAATGACACGGGCTCTGACAAGGTTTGAAAGATCGTCATTCTCGGATTTAGGGATGTATACGGATTTTGAAAAATCATTTGCATGCTTTTACGAAAGGGCATGCGTTCATTATGTGTAAGGTTGTCGATCCGTTGTCCCTGATAATAAATTTGCCCCTTGCTTGGTGCAATTAGCCCCATTAAAACTCTAGCTAAGGTTGATTTGCCGCAACCTGTTTCGCCAACCACACACAATGCCTCGCCTTTTTCGATAGACAGGTTTATACCATTGAGGGCATGAACGTGGGGGTTTTTATAGCCTTGCTGTTGATATAGGTGGGCAAATAGCCCTCGTTTAAGAGGAAAAGATTTTTCTAAATCGCAAATTTGGATGAAAGGGGTTGGTTTCATAATACATCCTTACCGTCATTCAGGAATGCAGAATCGCTTGACGATGTTTCACTGATCATGTCTTCAAGCACATGACAGGCCACCGTTGATATGCCTGAATAGATGTAATTTGGCTGCTTGATCTGACACTTTTCTATGGCATATTGGCAGCGTGGATGAAAAGCACAACCATTAGGACGATCAGACAAAGAAGGCATGGAACCAGGAATTTGATTTAACTTATGACCCGCCAGTGTCATCTGTGGCAAGGCATTAAGTAACCCTTGAGTGTAAGGGTGCTGAGGATCGTTAATGATTTCAAGCGTTGGCCCTTCTTCGACAATACGACCTGCATACATCACCATAGTACGTTCAGCAACTCGAGACACAACACCAAGGTCATGAGTAATAAGAATTAACGCCACGTTATTTTCTTCACACATGGACTTTAATAATTCTAGTATTTCAGCCTGAATTGTTACATCCAGAGCGGTTGTTGGCTCATCGGCAATAATGATGTCTGGTGTTAAGAGCAGGGCCGTGGCGATAATAACCCGTTGACGCATTCCCCCTGATAGTTCATGGGGATATTGATCGAAACGAATATCAGGTGCGGGTATTTGTACTTGGGCGAGCTTTTCTAAAACAATTTTTTTGGCGTCGTGACGATTAATAGAGGTATGCGCTCGAATTGCCTCGACCATTTGCTTACCAATCGTAATGACTGGATTGAGTGTTACCATTGGGTCTTGAAAAATCATGGCGATACGCTTGCCACGAATTTTTTGCATTTGTGGGCTGGTTAATGTTGTTAAATTGGTGCCGTCTAATTTGACTGTGCCTGAGTGTATATGGCCAGGTTTGCTTAATAGATTTACCAGAGCGAAGCCTAGGGTTGATTTTCCCGCGCCGGATTCTCCAACAATGGCTATTCGCTCCCTTCGATGCAAAATAAAGCTAATATCAAATAACACTGGAACAGCATTGTGCTTTGCGCCAAAGCTGACATTGAGATTTTTGACTTCCAGTAATGCCATATTAATCCTTGTAGTGCCTTGGGTTTAGATGATTTTTAAGTACATCACCTAATAAATTGATTACCAGAATAAGCAACATCAGCACTGCGCATGGAACGACGGATATCCACCAAATGCCAGAGAATAAATAATCAAAACCAATTGAGATTAGCGACCCAAGAGAGGGTTGTGATATCGGCATGCCCAACCCTAAAAATGATAATGCTGCTTCGGCGACAATGACATTGGCAATTTGAATAGTAAAAATAACAAACAAAGGCGAAATGGTATTCGGCAAGATGTGTTTAAAAATAATGCGTATTTGGCTGATTCCCATTAAATAAGCCGCATCCACATACTCTTTTTGCTTTTCTGCTAATACCGATGCCCGTACCGTTCGGGCAAAAATTGGCCATTCGGCTAAACCAAGGATAAAAACCAGCATGATCATGGCGTGGTCTTGATAATAAGCAAGGCCGAAAATACTTTGTATTGCGGCCAATAAGACGATCGCAATCAGAATGTTGGAAAAGGAAAGTTGAATATCCGCACAGCGCATCAACAAGGTATCTAATAAGCCGCCAAAATAACCGGAAATAAGACCTAAGCAAATCCCAATACTGGCTTGCATCAAAACTGCCAATAAGCCAATGCTGAGAGACGTTCGCGTGCCATAGACTATGGCGGATAACAAATCTCTGCCTTGGGCATCGGTGCCTAAAAGGAAACGCTCATCGCCGCTAATCCAACTGGGTGCAATTTCAGCATTGAGGAGATCAATTAAAGCCGTATCGTAAGGATCAAATGGTGCAATCAAAGGGGCTGCCATAGCGATTAAGCAATAAAAAACAAAAATTGAAAATGCCAATACTGCTAACTTGTCACTAAGAAAGCCCGCCCAAATATGTTTCCAGCGTCGCGGTGATATTGAAAATGTAATTTCTCTAACGGGATAACTCATACGTCTTTAACCGCTAATTTTACTGTTGGATTGAATAAACCATACACCAAATCCACTAAGGTATTGGTAAAGACAAAAATAACGCCGACAACCATAAGATAGGCCGAAATAACGGGGGTATCGACCCGATTGATCGAGTCAATAAACAGGCTCCCCATACCGGGCCATTGAAAAACCGTCTCAGTTAAAATGGTGTAGGCAATGATGTTGCCAATCTGAATACCGCCAATCGTGATAATAGGTAGCATGATGTTTTTTAACGCATGGATGAAATACACTCTGGCCGATGAAAGTCCTTTGGCTTTTGCGTATTTAATGTATTCGGACTCCATAATTTCCAGCATCTCAGAGCGAATTAATCGAATAAAGAGCGGCGCAAGAATAAAGGATAAGGAAATGCTAGGCAAAATAAGATGGTACAAACCATCCAGACTGAAGAAGCCACTCTCCCATAGCCCCATAATACTAACTGTTTCCCCCCGACCGAAACTGGGTGTCCATTGTAATAATGCCGAAAACACATACAACAGTAGAATAGCGGTAATGAAAATAGGAGTAGATAAGCCTATCGTACTAAAAAACATTATGCCATGTGAGGCAAGGTTTTTTGGCCTTATGGCGGTAAAAACGCCGCAAGGGATCGCAATAACAATGGTTAATATAATAGCGGCTAACGTAAGTTCAATAGTTGCAGGCAGTTTTGCCATAATGACGTGAAATGCTGGCTCTTTGTAGAAATAGGATTCGCCAAAATCGCCATGCAGTGCATTTTTTATATAGCGTCCGTATTGTTGGAAAAAACTGTCATTCAGGCCTTGTTCTTGGCGTATTTTTTCTACTTCTTCACTGGTAACACTCTGACCAACCATTTGGCGTACAGGGTCACCTAAATTACCCTGAATGACAAAGCTCAGCAGACTAATAATGAGCATGACAATACAGGCTTGTAGAAGGCGTCGAAGTAAAAACACAAACATAGGGTTACTTGCTCCCTAATTCCAAAAGGTCTGCTGTGCCAAAGTAAAACGAGGCATGCAATGAGGCTTAATCACTAACAACTGTATCTCCTAGATAGTATAGGTTTTGATTGTTGACTATGGTGTGTAAATTGATATGACGCTTTGCCGCCCAAGATAAATGCAACCACGCAATAGGAACAAAAACAGCATCCGCAGCTAACTGTTTTTCGATCGTTTGTAAAAGATCACGACGCTTGGTTTGATCCAACTCTTCATTAGCGGCATTGATCATATTGTCGATAGCGGGATTACAATAACCGTGAGTGTTGAATGCGCCAAAGCCTGTTTTTTCATCCGTACAAGCAATTAAAAACTCGAATAAATTATTTGAATCCTGAGTGTCCGACAACCAACTCATCAGTAGTAAGTCGGTACTTCTCTCATCTATAGCCCGTAAATATTGTGCGGCTGGAACGGCTTTAAGATCAATTTGGATATTGATCTTGGCAAGCATGCTTTCGATTGCTTGAGCAACTTGAGCATTAATGCCATAAGAAGTAATCATACTAACGCGAAACCCACTTGCATAACCCGCTTCTTGCATAAGCTGGCGAGCTTGGTCTAGGTTGTATAGCGGTTGTAACTCTTCAACATGCCCCATAAATTGTTCATGACTCAACTGTCCCGCTGCTTTACTTAGCCCCTTAAGTACTTTATCGACAATTAATTGTTGATTTATCGCAAGGTTGATTGCCTTGCGAACTCGAATATCTTGAAATTCAGCTCGCTTAGTTTGATTCAATTGCAGCAAGAGCACCCGACTACTGAGCAGGGTAATTAGATCAATATTTGCCGTATTCTCAAGGCGTTTAGTATCGAGTGGTGCAACAGGGTGAATAAAATCAACATCATCAGAAAGTAAAGCCGCTAAACGTGTTGAATTTGATTTTATGGGCGTTAGTTCTATCCTGCCGATATTGCCTTTGGATGATGTATCCCAGTAATTGGGGTTACGAATAAAGTCGATTTGTTTGCCCTGTTCACGCTTGGTGACGATAAAAGGGCCTGTACCTGAGACGTTATATGAAGCGAAACTTTTACCAAATTTTAAAACTCTATCTTTATCTTGATAAAACTGATGATCCATAGGAAAAACATAGGTCATCAGATTTAATAATAAAGGCGTTGGTTTCTTAGTAACAATATCGAAGGTAAGTCGGTCAACTTTTTTCACTGTAAGAATGTTGTCAAACAAGGCTTTGAAATCAGGTGATTTTTTCAAGCGCTCAATAGTAAATACAACATCGTCAACGGTAAGTGGATTACCCGAATGAAAGGTCACATTATCGCGCAAGAAAAATCGGGTTGTATGTGCATCAAGATTACGCCAGTGTGTGGCAAGTCGTGCTTCAAGGGTATTGTCTTGCGTCCAACGCAGTAGCGGATCGAAAAGTAGATGTGAGGTTTGTAACGTTTTCTCTGTCAATTGCTCATGAGGATCTAAAGAAATAGGGTCATGATCAAGGGCGATTTTTATTGTCTTAGCACTTGTTGCCTTGGTGCTTATTGTTTGTGTGTTTATTGTCGTTGCATGTGTGGCCATTGTATAAGATGAGACAACAGTGGCTAGCATCAGAGTAAGAACAAAATATAAGCCTTTCACGTTCTTTGTTTCCTTATCTGGTCAAGTTATACATCTACAACCGTTCATTGTGTATTAATTACATACGTCAAAAAATATAAGCGCATTATACTACTCCATTGTTGTGGAATTACCAGAAAATATCTTTTTGTAGTGTATTGAAGATCGCCGTATTAACCCTTACTGTGTTAATACCTCATTGGCACAAATTGAGTTATGAACTATCTAGCCCATCTGCATTTAGCAAAAGTATCTGGTACATCTTATTGTGGCAACTTACTTGGTGACTTTGCCAGTGAGCTTGACAGGAGTAAATTACCAAAAGAGGTTGTGCTTGGCATCAAAATGCATCAGCACATTGATAAAACAATTGATAGTCATACTGGTAGTTTTTCATTTCGAGAGAATCAAACCATAGGACGTCGGCGCTTTGTTGGTATCGTGTTAGATATCTTATTGGATTACTGGCTAGTAAATAAATGGCAGCAGTTTAATTCCACTCCATTAGACGCATTTTATGATGACTTTTTGCCTGACTTACATCGCTATCATGATTTGTGTCCTCCCCGTTTACAAGGGCTAATAACGTCTTTAGATCATAAACGCTGGTTGGCCGATTTAGGGCAGTTGTCAGGCGTAGAAAAAGCCCTTCAATCCATTATGCGTCGTTGGCGTTATGGTCACCATCTACAACCTTTCTATGAGGACTTGCCATTACTATTAACAATGGCAGAAACAACATTTGATCAGGTTTATCCAGATTTAATGGTGGCAGCGAAAGCACCACAAGAATAATAATGATAAAAGACGAGAGGTCATCAGGTTAAGGGAGACTTAATCATACCTTCCTTCAGGCTTCACTTTGATGAATATGTTAGAATGCGATGCTGTTAACTTAAAAATAAATAGCAACTTAACAAGATAAACTTACCAAAAGGTGACGTGTGTGAGCGTGCAATGGTTCCCTGGGCATATGAATAAAGCCCGCCGTGAAATTGAAAAGGTTATGACACAAGTGGATGTTGTGATCGAAGTGCTGGATGCCAGAATACCAGACTCCAGCCAGAATCCGATGCTAACGCAACTAAGAGGCGAGGTTCCGGTATTACGCCTATTAAATAAAAAAGATTTGGCCGATGAAAAAATAGTGCAACACTGGCTTACCCACTGGCAAGAACAAGAATCAATCACAGCGAAACCCTTTTCGACATTAGACAAACAAGACTTAGCCAGTGTAAAAAAATGGGTCGCCGAGTTAGTGCCGCACAGAGGCACTGCAGAAAAACCAATTCGGGCCATGATTGCCGGTATTCCCAATGTTGGGAAATCAAGTTTGATGAATGCCTTGCTAGGACGTCGTATTGCCAAAGTAGGGGATGAGCCTGCCGTCACCAAAGCACAGCAAAAATTAAAAGTAACCCCTGAGTTTGTTTTACTTGATACACCTGGCATTTTATGGCCAAAAATCGAAAATCCTAAGGCCAGTTATCGCCTTGCTGTTACTGGGGCTGTGCGAGATACAGCGATTGATTATCAAGATGTTGCGATCGCTGGACTTGAGTTTTTTATTGAACAGTATCCTAGCTTGTTAATTGCTCGCTATAAAATAAAAGACGAGATTGGCACAAGTGATGAGACCTTACGCCTTATTGGCAGTAAGAGAGGGGCCTTGCGAGCGAAAGGCAAGGTCGACATGCACAAGGCCGCAGAAGTATTTTTACACGATGTTCGTAGTGGTGTTATTGGGCAATTTGTTATGGAAACACCTATTATGATTGTTGAGGAAGAAAAAAATGTTGCCCTTGTGAAAGCGGAAAAAGAAGCTGCTCGACAGGCTAGATTAGCGGCAGCGATTCCCCAGCGGCAACAGAAACAAAACCGTACTGAAAGAACGCAAGATCATTAGGTGTGCTATTAATTGTACAAATAAGAATATTATGTACACATGAGTTTTATAGGGTGATTTATGGATTATGAAATTGTATTCGATGAAGCAGAGCAGTCTTATCGAGTTGTAACAGATTATCAATTCTCTGCTATTGCTGATTGGGTCAGTGAACATCTTAAAGAACGCGAAGCAATTCAAAAAGTATTGCAAAAAATTAACTTGGCCACAGCACAAACTGAATCAAACTCAGTTCAGTACGGCAGCTATCATGTAACCATAAATACGGATGGAATACAGGTTAATCGGCAAATTGATTTGTCAGAAGCTGGGGATGAAATTCATGCTATTTTTGATAGCCAAAGTGACTTTTATCAAGCCTCAACAGAAGGGATTCGTGCAGAATGTGGTTTGGAAGACCTAACCACTATGTTGGAAAATTGGCATAACATACTATATTAATCTTGTTCCTCATAAAGGCTAGGTTTACACTAACGTCGAATTGCTACCAATGCTTTAGGAAAATAACATGCTAATTGAGTTAGAAAAGGCCAAATCCCGTAATAATTTAGTGCGGATTTTTCGTGAAGAACTAGATGGAATTGATAGTTGGTATGATGGTTTTGTTTTAGAAGCAAATGAAGAAATGGTATTGCTACAGCTAGTGGATGACAGTATTCGCTTGAATGGCTACCAAGTTTTGTTTTTAGAAGATATCAGTGATTTTGTACATCCTTCCCCTTTTAACGATTTTCAAAAACGCGTTCTCTCTTTACGCAATGAAACTGTAAGACAGCCCAATGTGCGCTTAACAGAGTTAGGTGATCTTCTGCTGGATATTACCGAAGAGTACGGTCTAGTAACATTACACAGAGAAGAGCAAGAAGATGACAGTTGTGAAATAGGCCGAGTACTAAAAGTTGATGATGTTAGTTTTGAGTTAGAAGAAATCGGTTCTGACGCTCGTTGGTTTGATGAAACTTACGAATACGATCTTTACGATATTACTCGAATTGAATTCGGTGGCGCGTATGAAGAGGCATTGTTGCTTGTCAATGAAGACATGGGGGATGACGCTTATGAACTGCATAACGAATATGAAAATGCAGAATAAAAATTTGTGACTTCATTATTGGTTTTACCATAAAAAAAAACGCCATATTAGGCGTTTTTTTTATGGTAGAGAGTCAAAAAATCACCATGGGAAACTAGTATGGTGACGGATCTTCTGGATTTTTTTGTGTTTTAAAACGTCGATGAGTCCAATAATATTGCTCTTTCTTACTATTCACTAATTCTTCCATACACTTGTTCATAATGATGGCGTTCTCGACATCATCCCCAGTTGGGAAATTTTCTAAGCGAGTGAGCGACATTTTATAACCTGTTTCTGTGCGGCCGTAATCGTAAAGTAATACGGGAGCATTAGTAATGCTAGCAATGCGGCCAATATGGGCAATGGTTGAGCATTCACGATTGAAAAAAGGGGCAAAAACAGATTTATCTCTACCGTAATCTTGGTCAACGGCATACCAGATTGTCTTGTTATCTTTTAAGGAACGTGCCACTTCTCGCATGTTGCTGCGTTCAATATGCTTTTCGAAAATACGTTCTCTTTGTCGTTCCATGATGTAATTGAAAACAGGGTTTTTTTGCTTTTTATAAATAGGATGCACATTGTTGTAACGGGACATCAAATTGCCACAAATATCGATTGACGAAAAGTGACCGCCAATGTAGATACAACCACGACCTAGAGCCAGTGCGTCATCAATAACTTGCTGACTATCGAATTCAACATCCATTGTCAGTTGATCCGCAGTATGGAACCAACTTGTAAAAGCTTCAAAAAAACCAACACCAATGCTTTGAAAATGCTTTTTAGCCAGTTGTTTGCGTTCCTTCTCCGACATTTCTGGGTAACAAATGGCTAAGTTTGTCATACAGATGCTCAGACGTCTGGGCGCAACATGGTATAAAAAACGACCAAAAGCTCGCCCGGTTGTTTGCTGTATCTTCCACGGTAATTGGCCAATTAGCCAAGCAACCCCCATAAAAGCCCAACTTGGCCATAGACTAGGCTTTAGAAGAGAGCGAAATGAGTCCTTTTTATTGTGTTTTGTGTTAGCCATTATAACCTTCTAATAACGTATTCCAGTCTTGTTCGTCGTATTGAAACGTGCTGTGCTTTAGCGCTTCTTTGTTGAAAGAACGCTGTAAGCGGTTGAGATTTCTGCGTTGCCAGTGTTTGTTTGGGGGTCTTTTTTGGCATTTATCAAAGTCTATTAACCATATGCGATTATCTTTATCGAGCATAATGTTGTGGCAATTTAAATCAACGTGATCGATACCTGCATCATGGAAGCGACGAATCGTTGAACCTATGGCATGCCAGTTAATTTTAGGCCATTCTCGACAATCAAATTCTGTTGGCATTAAAAAATGGAACAACTCTTTAGCATTGGGAATCAGATGTGTCATGATGCTTGCTGTGTAGCTTAAACCTTGCCTATGGTAAATACCAGCCACAGGTATCGGAGCAGGTAATTTTTGATCTTGCATATAATTGAGTAGTGCTAATTCACGATAGGGGCGAGAACGTTTTGCTCCCATAAAGAAAAAACGATCATGGCTAAATTTGCTTACGAGGCCACCGCGAAGGTACTGCCTGATCACAAAGCGTCCATTCTGCGTTTTTACAAAATTAACACTACCTCTGCCTGAGGCAGGCATTGCTTCGTCTTGATGTTGCGCCCAAAAGTCGGGAGTAAACCATGTGTTGGTTACTGGGATAGTTAGATCACTGACAAATAAGTGAGTGTTCGGGTTATCTGTTTGATGTTCCTGCATTACTTCCTACTTGGTATCGATAAAATCGTACTTTTGATATGCTGTATTTTATAATAAGTCAGTGTCAGGCGCAGTAAAGATCGGCACCTCTGTTGTAAAAAATTATTATTAGAAACAAGAATTAACTTTAAAAAGTAGCAAAACATGAAATTACCCGATAATGCCCATATTGCCGTTCTTCGTTTGTCCGCATTAGGGGATGTGACCCATGTTATCTCAGTGGTGAGTGCCATTCAGAAACGTTACCCGCACACCAAGATCACTTGGATAACAGGTAAACATGAAGCACAACTCGTGAGTATGATGCCAAATGTGAATGTTGTTATATACGATAAAAAAACCGGCATTAAGGGGATGTTGGCGTTAAGACGTCAAATGAAAAAGTACGCCTTTGATGTGCTTTTGCATATGCAGTGGTCGATTCGTGCCAGTGTGTTAAGTTTGATGATAAAAGCGAAAACTCGGATTGGTTTTTGTCGCCGCTACTCAAGAGAAAAACAACATTGGTTTGTTAACCATTTGGCACCAGAGCCAAGTGGAAAACATGTACTCGACGCTCTTATGTCAATGGCATTGGCCATTGATGTACCGAACGAACCACCATTTTGGATGTTAAAGCCTGCCATATTTGCATTAGCAGATGAAAAGCTCTCCTTACCTTCAGATTACATTGTCATTAATCCTAGCGCATCAAAACCAATACGTAATTGGACATTAGCTGGCTATCGTCAGGTTATTGAATTTCTTATTCGTCACGGACAACATGTCGTTCTAACTGGCGGCCCTTCTGAACAAGAAATAAGTTTTGCTACCGAAATTGCCAATGGCTTATCTGTTATTAACTTGGTTGGCAAAACCGATTTACATTTACTTACCAGCGTCATTGCAAAAGCAAAACTGATTGTTAGTCCTGATACTGGACCTGCTCATATTGGTACCATGGTGGGAACGCCTGTACTGGGGCTGTATGCCTTGTCAAACCCTGAACGAACAGGGCCTTATTTGTCAAAAGATCTTATGGTCAGTGTTTATAGCGAGTTGGCTGAAAAAGAATATGGCAAACCTATCGAAGAGATTCCTTGGGCTGCGCGCGTACATGATGAAAATGCTATGGATGCTATTCAAGTGGAAGATGTCATTGCTAAATTAATCGACTTTACGGAAAGATAAAGAGAAGTGTAAAAATGAACAGAAAATGGCAATACTGATGATAAGAGATTGAGTGTTGCCGAGCTGTTCATAAATCCGTAGCAACACTCAGATTAGATAAGAAATAAAGCCGTTAAAAAACAGACAAATAATTATCTAACGTTGAAAGCAATAGATAAGTAAAGCCTAATACCGCCACCATCACGATATGGAAAATAACTACTGCCATTGCATTAAAAGAGAAGCTGGATACAAATCTTGGCTGTAATTTTCGAATAAAATGACGATTAATAAATGCGGCCGATAGGACATTTAGGATAATAATCATCAATCGCATTTCTGGAGCCTGTAGCACGCCTTCAAAAAAACCAATACCAGACTCAGAAGAACGTGCTTCAAAGAAGGTTGTCAGTGATTGAGATGAGCCACTGAGCCATAGACTCATCATGATTAAAATTTCAAAGAAAAGAATGATGTTAAAAGGCTTCAAAGAAAGTTGAGTACGCGAACGTTTCTTTATATCCACTTCTAACTCTTCGATCATGCTTTTTAAACGAGCGTGAACAAGAGGATCTTGTTTCGCTGTGTACTTGGTGAGTAGGGTTTTTAGTTCACTGTTGAGTTTCAAAGACTCAACATAATCTTCTGTATTCCCAAGACGAGCTCGTTGTGAGAGCCATGTATAAAGGACAGGAGCAAGCAAAGATAATGCTGCAACTAAGGCACTAATAATATTGGCATAATCGCTTAATGAGGCACTGTTCATTGAATTTACCACTCTGTTAAATAATGTTTCTGCTAGAGTGTTTTATTAAAAAAAACCAGCAAAAGCAATGGTTTTTTGAACTGCAGACTAGATTGTAAGAAAGTGTAACCATTACTCCATTAAATTCTTCTCGGCCAGTTTTAAATCAAGGGTGGCTTTTAGTAACTTATAGAGACGGATCGATGCATCTATTTCATCTTTGCGGTTCGTCAAACTCTCAATGTTTAACCCAAGAGGAATGTCTAAATGCAGCACGGCTTCGATGATTTGCTCAAGAATATTACGGCAAATTTTAATGGATTCGGCTAATGGGTTTTTGGCATCTAAAATTCGGTGTTTAGTTGCTTCTGGTACCGATATGCCTAGCCACTCAATAAACTCTAGTGTTTTTTGGCTGCCGCAAGGCGTAAAGGTCAGAACTAGGCGTTTAGGCTGTACACCTTCTTCTTTGCAAGTACGAGCATAACTACTTAGCATGTCGATGGTGGCTTGGGCGTTATAAACTGCTTGAGTGATGAAAAAGTCACAACCAGCCGCGGATTTATTCATAATCCTTACATGCTCATCCCCTTTAGTAGCATGGCGTTCGGCGATTGTGACGCCACCAAGGTGAAACTCATGCTCCATGGCGGCAATATGTTTATAGGCCTGATTTAATGGCAACTTAATCTGATTATTGGACGAAGGTGATCCCACTAAAACAATGTTTTGAATGCCGTAATCTTGCCATGATTCTGCTAGCCATTGTGTAAACTCGTCTTGTGATCGAGCAGACACACTTTTGTACGTGATAACAGGTAGTTGAGTGCTTTTTTGCAAACGTTGAGACCAAGACCTTGGATCATGGGTCGACATAAACGGGAAAGGTCGAGGTAAGTTAGTGCGACTACTTTCATCCTGAATGTCATAAACAATAAACCCGTCTAATTCAAGGTGCTTTGTTCGTTGAATTAATTTATCTGAAATTTCAATCAACTGCTCTTCAGCAACCGAAGATTTTGGTGGTGTAGTGCCAATAAAGTAAACGCCAGAATTTGCGTCTTGAAATTTACTGCTTAACTTTTCTTGCGTAATAGCTTGTGTAAGGGGATGCATAATCGAGTACTTTTTAAACCTTTTCCCGAACGAAGCGGTTGGTTGTTTATGAACAAATTGAAATCAAATGTCACGGTTTATTGCAAAATATTCAGCTATTTTAACAGTGAATGGAATTCTAGGTCTTCTTTTTCGATTTGAATAATATTTAAGTTGAAGTGAAAAGGGCTAATTGAGAAAAGCAGAGTACGTTATACTTGGTCTATTCCTAACTTCTCTACAAAGGAACAGCTGTGATCGACCTTTCTTTTATTCCTCAAGATAAGCAAGATACCTTGCCTCCTGTTCACTTATGGAAACCAGAATTTTGTGGTGATATGGATTTGCTGATCAAAGCCAATGGCGAGTGGATTCATCAGGGAGAAAAAATAAACCGTCCGGCGCTAGTTAAACTCTTTAGCCGGATTCTTTGGTTAGAAAACAACGAATATTTTTTAGTAACACCGGTAGAAAAAGTACGTATTCAAGTGGAAGATGCCCCTTTTTTAATTACTGGTTTTCGCTTCATTGAGCAGGACGATGGTCACCCCTTTGTGGCTTTTTACACCAATACCGATGACTGCCTGATTCTTGGGCAAAATGATCACAACTTATGGTTGGAAAACAGTAAGCCTTATGTGTCAGTACGTTATGGTATGAAAGCATTAGTACATAGAAACATTTACTATGAGTTAGTCGAATTAGGCATTGAAAAAGAAATTAACGACATACCGCACCTGTGTTTGCAAAGTGGAGAAGCATTTTTTAGCCTAGGGGCATTAACAGACGACAATTAAATTAACAGACAAGAGCTAAATCACTCTTACCGATCGCTTTTACGGTACAATAACGTTTTCAATTAGACAAAAAATGAATTTCATCCAAGGGGATACTGTTTGCAATTTACGGATTTTGGGTTTGATGCAAGAATTTTAAAAGCAATTCACCACTTAGGTTTTGAAGACGCCACAGAAGTGCAAAATAGGGCCATACCAGAAGCAATGGCTGGTAGAGATCTGTTGGTGTCATCCAAAACAGGGTCAGGTAAAACACTTGCCTATCTTATACCCGCACTACACCGTGTTTATCGTGTTAAAGCACTGTCAAATCGTGATGCCAGAGTATTGATTCTGCTACCGACTCGAGAATTGGCAAAACAAGTTTTCGCGCAACTACGTCTTTTTATTGCAGGTAGCAAATTGCGAGCAACAATCATTCTTGGTGGTGAAAACTTTAACGAACAACAAAAAAACCTACAGAAAAATCCGCAATTTATTGTCGCGACTCCCGGTAGACTAGTTGATCATTTGAAGCAGCGAAATCTGTTTTTAGATGGCTTGGAATTACTGATTTTAGATGAAGCCGATCGCATGTTAGACCTTGGTTTCGCAGACGAATTGAAATTCGTAGATGATGCCGCCAGTCACCGCCTAAGGCAGACGTTGTTTTTTTCAGCCACGTTAGATAAAGCCGAAATCAACGAGTTGGCACAGCGTTTACTTAAAGAACCTTATCGTGTTGCCATTGGCGCAAGTACTGATTTGCACACAGATATTCAACAACAGGTGTATCTCTGTGATCATTTAGATCACAAAGAGGCTGTTTTTTTACGCTTGATTGAACAAAAAAGTATCAAGCAAGTGATTGTCTTTACCGCAACCAAAGCGGATACGGTACGACTAGCTCAACTTCTAAATGATCAAGGTTATAGCGCTGCCGCTCTGAATGGTGACTTATCACAATCAGCCCGCAATAAAGTCATGAATGACTTTATGAAAGGCTTGTTTCATGTGTTAGTGAGCACGGACCTTGCTGCACGTGGCATTGATATTGGCTCGGTTTCGCACGTCATTAATTTTGATATTCCAAAGCAAGCTGAAGAATTCATTCATCGAACAGGTCGAACCGGACGCGCAGGTTTTCAAGGCAATGCCTATTCGTTAGTAGGGCCGAAAGACTGGTACAACTTTGTTGCCATTGAAAACTTATTGGAGCGTAAGTTTGAATTTGATGTACTTGAAGGACTAGAGCCTAGCTTTAAAGGGCTAAAACCCAAAAAAGTGGCGCCAACAAAAGTAAAAAATAAAAACACAACGCCAGACGTGGTACTTGAAAAGGTTAAGAAAAACCCAAAAAAACGTAAAAAACAATTTCACAACAACAATCAAGATGGTTTTGAGGCTTTCAAGATGCCGAAAAGAAAAGCAACAGGTATTCCACTTGATGACAGTGAATAAGGTTAATGGAAACAATTTGGAGAAAGGATTATTAAGCGATTACCCCCATTAAATACATTGCGTTGTTTTGAAGCGGCGGCTCGTCATGGCAGTTTTATAAAAGCTGCTAATGAGCTTTCTGTAACGCCCTCAGCTGTTAGTCACCAAATTAAATCCCTCGAAAGCTTTCTTGGGGTGGCGTTATTTTTTCGCAGTAAACGTCGAGTGACACTGAGTGATGCGGGTAAAGAATATCTTGCGCCTATTAGTGCTATTTTTACTCAGCTTGAAGAAGCAACAACGGAATTAATGGATAAGAAAAATTCAGGCGGAGTATTAAAACTGAGTGTTGCGCCAGCGTTTCTTTCCCGTTGGCTTATGCCCCGTATGGAGAGCTTTCAAGATCAATACCCAGATGTACAAATTGAAATAATAGAATCGACCACCAATGTTGATTTTGATGCGACGCAAATTGATATGGCTGTTTACTTTGGTGATGGTGATTGGCCCGGATTGGAGAAACACTTTTTGCGTAATGCCTCATTAGCGCCGGTTTGTAATCCATCTTTACTCAAACCCAATCAGCCGATCAGAACACCCGATGACATGCGTTTTTATCCCTTATTGCATGTGGCAAAACGAAAACATGAATGGAACGAGTGGTTAACCCAAAATGGCTATAACCCAAAGCAGTTTCTGCGGGGATTAATGTTTTCTAACGGTGCGTTAACGGCTTCAGCCGCTGTGCAAGGTTTAGGGATTGCTCTGGTAGACCCAAGTTTTATTGCCAGCGAAATACACCAAGGCTCTCTTAGGGTGCTTTTTAATCAACACCTAATTACCGAGAGTGCCTTCTATCTGGTTTATCCTAATGACCATGCTGTTTCCTCGGCGATGAAAGCCTTTCAAAAATGGATCATCGAGCAAATGGCAGAAGAAAATCATACCTGATTTGGGGAAACAGCCATTTTATTGCTTTCCTCTCTTACTGTCTTTCTTGGTTTTACTACTTTTTCAGCTTTCATTGCCTTTCTCGGCGTTTTATTTACCGAATACGCTATTCGATGGTAAAGAATACTAGTTTGTTAATGTGTCCCACAAGGCATTGGCATGAGAGAGAAAGGCGGCTGGCGCGGTAGCAAAAGAGCCTTCATCAATCTGTTTCTTACCCTTTATACGGCCACTTTTCGTAGTAATGGTGGTTGTGCCACGTATGATGTGCTTATGGCCATTCTCTAAAATCAGCAATTTGAGTTCCAGTGGTGAAAGATCTGAAATACAGGCTTTTTGGTAGGCGAACGTGATTTCCCCGAGTTGGTTATTGTCTAAATCTGTCACGCTAATAATGGGTTCGATAAATTCGATCGTTAGGTCTGATGAGCACGTGGGCACAAAATCATACACACGTCGTAAAAGTGTTACTTGACCATGCTGCAATACATAATGGTAAGCAAAAATAGCGCTTTCTGGCTGCTTGTCTTGTTGATAATTGACATGCTGCTGCGTGAATAAAACAAGGTTTTCTCCGTTGGCATCCCGCCATTGTCGTTGGGTAACAATTTTCCCCTCGTAATCCGCCTTGGCCAATACTGCGGGCACACTAGCAAGTAATGTGAATGGCTGTGCAGTATTTCCCTGTACAGTACTGTCAGGTGCGGTATTTTCTGTTGGTGTTTGCCACGATGATTGATCACATCCTATGAGTAATAGCGACATAAAAAGGAAAATGGTTGGTTTTATCATGCTGGTACTCTCTAAAAAGCGGACTAAAAAAAGGGCTAAAAATCGAATTAGCAAAGAGACTAAAAAAGAGCTAAAAAGGACAAGGCGCAATAAAGGTAACCCATGCCTTAGTAACAGGATGAGAAAACTCTAATCGGTACGCATGCAATAGCAGACGATCAGCAGTGTCTTTTTTGCTATGGGTGTCTTTTTTATTTCTTTTTTTATTATTTTCATCGTCTTTTTCATTATTCACGTAATCGAGCTGATAAAACTCGTCACCAATAATGGCATGATGAATACTCTGCATGTGCACTCGCAATTGGTGAGAGCGCCCAGTGACAGGGTAAAGCGCTAATCGACTTTGTGCTTTGCCGTTGGGCGTTGTTTCGTGCGCTAGGCATTGCCATTGGGTAATGGCGGTTTTCCCCCATTCCATATGCACAATTTGTTTCGGCCGATTGGGCCAGTCGCAGATCAATGGCTTGCATATTTGCCCGTGGCTACCTTTTATATGACCTTGAACAATTGCGCGGTATTCTTTTTTAATGCTTCTCTGTTGAAACTGCTCAGACAATCGGCGTTGGGTGTCCATTTGTTTGGCAATCAACAATAGGCCAGAGGTGGCATAGTCGAGTCTGTGTACGGTGTAAGCTTCGTCAAGAAGTGCGACAGCACGGTGAATAACGCAATCTTGTTTATCTGCGCCTTTACCTGGCACAGATAAAAAGTTCGCTGCTTTGTTGATTACAGCAAACCATTCGTCTTCGTATAGAATATCTAGCGCGTTCCTTGCGCTGTTTCGTTCTTTTTCAAAAGAAGACGGTTCAGAAGAAAGCAGTTTAGAAGAAAGCATGGTACGTATCTTACCTCAATCTATTGCTAGTGCTTGTTTAAGCTTCTGGCTTAGTGGTAAGTATTAATCGAATGGCATCTAAACGTATTTGGCAATCATCCATCCGAGCTAATCCTTCTTGAAGGTTCGTCGTAAGACGATCTATTTCGCTTTCTTTGATGTGTCGATTTTGCTTTTTCAGCTCTAATAAACGATCTAACTCTCCTTGCCATTTGTGCTGGTAGTGCTGTTTGGCATTTTGAATAATAGGGCGAGCTTGTTCGTAGGCATTGAGCTGGTGCTCTTGCAGGACACGAATTAAGTCCTGACGTAGCGCGGCTACCCATTGTTCGGCAACACGATTTGGGACGCTATTTAGTTTCTCTGCCCATTTATCTGGAGTAAATTGCGCATGCAAAAACTTACCATTGGTATCGGACAGTTGCCAAATAGGTATCATCGGCAGAGATTGTTTTAGTCGCAAACGGGGTTGAGCATTGGCCTCAATCACAAACATGCTTTCGATTAGTACTGTGCCTTCAGGTAACGCGGCGATGGGTAATGTTGAAGCGGTCAAACGGCTAGAGTCAAAGGTTTGCACTTCGTCCATCAGCATAGTAATAAGGGGATGCTCCCACGTGGCAAAGGCTACATCTTCTCTCTGGCTGGCTTTGCGTCTATCCAATACTAAGGTTTTGCCTTCTTCTTCAATACCAGGTAAGGCTTCTAGCATCATGTCGGTCGATGGGCGGATAAACCACTCACTGTCATCGCCTTCTTTTTCTACTCGATCCGTATGAATGTTAAAAGCATGGGTCACCTTTTCGATATAATCGCTTAACCCTTCGTTGGCCGTATTTTCAATTTTTTCTATCAAGGTTTTAGCTTGTTCTGGTCGGCAAGAGCTTAACTCCAGTAAACGATTTCGCCCCTCATCTAACTGGGCCAATAAGGCTTGATGATAGGCTTTGGCTTCATCGAGTAGGGCGCTATCCTCATCATTGCCATGCAAGAAACTGTGTAAAGAGTCTTTAAAAGTATGGTTAACGTTATCGCCACAAGGGGTGGTATGGCAGAAAGCGTTAAGGGCTTTGTGATACCAATGGAACAGGCGTTCCTGTTTACTATTTTTAATGTAAGGAACATGGATAAGTACATCGTGAGCTTGGCCTAGGCGATCTAAACGGCCAATGCGTTGTTCTAATAAATCTGGGTGTTCTGGCAAGTCGTACATAACTAAATTATGACTAAACTGAAAATTGCGTCCTTCACTGCCAATTTCGGAGCAAACCAGTACTTGAGCGCCATCTGGGTCAGCGAAATAGGCCGCTGCTCGGTCCCGTTGTATCAAGGTCATTTGTTCGTGGAAATCGGCACTTTGAAAACCCGCAAAGGTCAATTTTTCACTCAACCATTGTGCCATGTCAGAATCATGGCAGATGACGAGGACTTTATCGGCCTGACATTCAAGAAACTCTTTTAGCCATTCCCAGCGCGGATCTTGTCCCCATTGAGCTTGTGTCACCGCGTGTTGTGGAAACGCCGTATTTTGCAACTGATCAAATACCTCGTTGGACGCCAATGGGTATTCAGTCAATATTCGTTTGGGGAAACCACCAATGGCGGCACGAGTATTGCGAAACACTTCTCGTCCGGTGCCATGACGATCAATTAGCCAGTTGATGGCATCTTGTGCTGTTGTAGTGAGATTTTTCTCTGCGCCATTGAGTAAATCTTGATACCAATCTTTTGCTTGCACCTGATCATGGTAAGGGGCAAAGAGTGTCTGCCAATCCTGCTTGCTAACATCAAGATGAGCAGTGTTTTCTGTTAAAGGCAATAAAAGCTCGGCAAGGTCGGCAGCTTGTTGAAACTCCGCTTGTTGCTCTTGGTAGCGTTCAAAATTGTGATAACTTTCTGGATCCAAGAGTTGTAAACGCGAAAAATGCTCCTGCTCGCCGGTTTGTTCTGGCGTGGCACTAAGTAGCAGGAGAGATTCGCTTTTGGCTGCCAATGCTGCCGCAATTTGATAGGCATTGCTTGGGGCTTCAGGGTGCCAACTTAGATGATGAGCTTCATCAATAATGACTAAGTCCCATTCCGCTGAGAGCATATCTTCTGCGGCTTTTGGCGTGTTTGCCAGCCAATCGATCGGCGCTATGACTAATGGCTGATCTTCAAATAGGTTTTCTTCCTCTTCCCATTGTTCATCGTAAGCTGATTCATTAATCAGAGAAAAGTGTTGATGAAAGCGACGCAGCATTTCGACCAACCACTGGTGCTGTAAATTAGTTGGGGTAAGGATTAAGGCTCTTTTACAAAGGCCATTGAGCATTCTGTGATGCAGAATTAACCCAGCTTCTAGCGTTTTACCCATACCAACTTCATCGCAAAGTAAGGCTCTGGCGGTAGGGCGGTTGGCAATTTCATTGGCCAAATAAATTTGGTGTGGTAAGAGTTCAGCTTTTAATCCCATTAACCCTCGAACGTCTGAGGTGGCGAGTTTGGATTTGTACTCTAATGTTTGGCGGCGTAAATCAAACCACATACGCTTAGCAGGCGATAACGACAAAAGCGCATCCAATTCATTCTTATCATTACGAGGGAATTGAATTACCGACTCTTTCAGCCATTTATCTTCAATTTGATATTCTATTAAACCATCGACTTCTCTAATGGCCTTGACCTGAAAAGCGTCATCTTGGAAATAAAGTTCGTCACCTTGGGTGAGAGTTCGGCGCACTAAACTTGTCTGAGTGTCTGCATACTGGCGCTCAATTTCAGCATCGATAAAATATAAGGTGAAGGATTTTGCTTCCAATTTGGTGATAATGCCGACGCCTAAATCTGCTTCGTTGCGACTGCTCCAGCGTTGTCCGAGTTGATACATGTAATGTTAATTCCGCTTTTGTCTAATAATGGCTAATGAAAGAAATAAAAATTATGGGATAGGTTGTTTGAATTGACTTCTGTTTTGCTACATCAGTAAAAATATGTGCACATTATAGTGAAGATAAAAGACGCTTACTAGAGAGATTACTGGCTGATGAGTAAGCCTGAAACGTTACTCGCTTTTGTTATTCGTCTTTTATTTTATCTTTGTTCTTATAAAGGCGCTTTATAAAAGGTGCTATAAAAAAGTCGTTTTAAAAGTGACTAGTGCTTAAAAGTGACTAGTGCTTAAAAGTGACTAGTGCTTAAAAGTAACTAGTGCTCTTTTAAAACAGCCTGACCTTGGCATAAATTTAGTAACGCCTGCTTTTGTTGAGGCCAAGACGTTGGGATAACCCCTAAAGCAAATGTGATGTCTTGAGCAAATTGCTTATCTTGAATTTCAATGTCACTGTTTTCTAGCCAGTATTCCACCTTACCAACGAGACTATAAGAAAGGGTCAAAGTAACGTTATGTCTAGGATAAATAGCGTGGCTTTCTGTTTGGCTCAGTGCCTCTTGTACCGCTTGACTGTAGGCTCTAACCAGCCCCCCAGCGCCTAACTTGATGCCTCCAAAATAACGGGTTGTGATGACCGTCACCTCACCAAAATCAGAATGTTGCAATACATTGAGCATGGGTTTGCCTGCGGTGCCTTTGGGTTCGCCATCATCACTTTGATCCCATTGATGTACATTATTTGGATGGCCTGCCACACACGCCCAACAATGGTGGTTGGCGTCAGGGAACTGAGCACGTGTTTGTTGTAACACTTTTTTTACTTCGTCTTTTCCCTGAGTGGGGAAAACTTGGGTAATAAACAGACTTCTCTTGATTTCAAGGTCAAATCGTTGCGGCTTGGTTGGGCTAAGAAAGTAATCCATGTAAACTTATTAGGTCATATCGAAAGCAAAATAATACTGCGCTTACTGACTAAGTGAAAGTCAGATACAGCCCAATCTGTAATTTAACTATTAATGAGTAAATAATTCATGACGGATTTTTTGATGCCTATCGCGTTTTCTATCGTTGGTTGCTTTATCGGTGCAATAATTTGTGCCTTGATTAGCAGTAATTTGATTAAAAAAATGCGCTTAAAATGGGAGCAAGTAGAGGTTCAAAAAGATACCGAATTAATGGCAGTAAAGCAGAGTTTAGAGCAAAAAAATGAGTTGATTCACACTTTGGAAAAAGAAGCGCTTTTACTGGAGCAACAATTTACTACCGCTCAAACAGTGTGGCAGGAAAAGGACAATCTACTGAGAGCACAGAAAACGCAAATGGAAAACGAATTTAAGCAGCTAGCCCAAGACATCATGGGGCAACAGCAGCAAAAACTGGCGCAAGAAAATGAGAAACAACTTGGCACGCTTTTAACGCCCTTAGGTAATCAAATCAAACAGTTCCAAGACAAAGTTGAGCGCAGTTATCAGGAAGAATCCAAAGAGCGCTTCTCATTAGTAAAAGAAATTAAAAACCTACAACAATTAAACCAAAAAATTAGTGATGATGCTGTCAATTTAACCCATGCTCTTAAAGGTCAAAACAAATTGCAAGGTGGCTGGGGCGAGGTCATCTTGGAACGCATTCTCGAACGATCAGGGCTAGAAAAAGGGCGAGAGTATGAAGTACAAGGCTCTTACGTTACTGAGGATGGTCGACGATTACAGCCTGATGTTGTAGTTAATCTGCCAGAAGGTAAGCAGATTATTATCGATTCCAAAATGGTGCTCGTTAGCTATTTAGCTTATGTTGAAGCCGAAACCGAAGAAGATAAAACTCGAGCATTAAAGCAACACCTTGATGCCATCAAACGCCATATTAAAGAACTAAGTGCTAAATCTTATGCAGAATTGCCAGGTATTAAATCTTTGGATTTTGTCTTGTTATTTATTCCCGTTGAGGCCGCTTTTGGGTTAGCAATTCAAACGGACAATAGTTTATTCAGTGAAGCATTCGATAAAAATATTATTATCGCCGGTCCTTCTAACTTATTGGCAACATTACGTACCATTCAAAATATCTGGCGCAATGAAAAACAAAGTCAAAATGCGATTGAAATTGCCAAACAAGCTGGTGCTATGTATGACAAGTTTGTCAGCTTTATTGGTGATATGGATGATGTAGGCCAACGTTTAGAGCAAGCAAATCGTAGTTACCAAGGTGCAGTGAATAAATTGCACACAGGGCGAGGCAGTTTAGTCAGTAAAGCAGAAAAACTAAAAATTATGGGCGCTAAAACCAGTAAACAAATTGAGGATAAGCACCTTACCAAGGCGAATGCCGACATGCCTCAAATAGAAAAGGCAACGGCGCTTGAAAAAACAGACAGTATAGAAAAATCACCTTTGCAAGGGACAGACTCTTCCGCTAAACAAGGTAGAAGTGAACAAAGTACAAGTGAACAAGACAAAATTGCACAAGAGAAATCGGATATGGGGGATTTGTTCGATTGAATTGAGGTGAAGGAGAGTAAGGATAAAGAGTAAGTAGTAGGGTGAATAAGTTAGTGTAATTTCTCTCTATTTCAGAAAGATTGCGCTAACAAAAAAAATGAAAAAAATATGAAAAAAAACTTGCAAGATAGAAAGGCCCCATTCTGTCTACTCTTACAATGTTTTCCCCCAAGTTATCCACCTAATCTGTGGACAACGATATGGGGGAAAGCAGTCACAAAAAAACGTATTTTATTGTCGTTAATTACCTAGTTACTTTCGTCAATCGAGAACCAGCTTGAGTAAGATTGATAAAACTCTCTTAGCTCTAAAGACATCAAGGCAAAATTAGCGTCCAAGTCAGATAAACCTCCGCCTTGAGAATCATTGAATGCTTGATCTTTAATGGTGTCATCAAACTTCAATCTGCGAACCGTTAGATCTTCGTGTAGTGTGAAGCTTAGTTTATCAACCCATCTCAGTGCTAATGATTTTATTCTCATCCCTTGATCGATATGGCGAGTGACGTCTTCCGATAAAGGTTCTAAGGCCTTAAAACGAATTTGCGTTTTTTCTTCGGAATTGTCTTGGATCTCACACTCGTCATTCGTAGTTAAGCTGGCCGGTAAGTCATTGTTTAGTAACCAATTACTCATCACTGCTGCGGGTGACTCTTGCGCCATTAATGGTGTCATAGGAAAGCGGCCGATTGTTGTTTGAAGCTGCTTGAACAAGAGTTCGGTTAGACCTGCATTGGTACTATTAACCACTAACAATTTGGCCTTCATATCAATATAAGCCCAAATATCGGTACGTTTAGAAAAGGCTCTGGGGCGTAGGTTAAAGATGAGTTCTTCTTTGATATCGGACTGTTCCTTACGACCGACTTTGCGTCCTTCAAGCAGCTCAATTTCGGCTACTTTACTTTCTAATTGTTCTCGAACAACAGAGGCAGGTAAGACTTTTTCCTCTTTGCCTGCTCTGAGCAAAAGGCACTGATTACTGCCCAAACTCCATTGCTCACTGTTACGAATCAAGGGGAGCCACCCGAAGGTAAATTCCTCTTGGGTGCCGCACTCTCTAAGTTGAAAATCGGGTAGCTTGTGGATAAGTTCATTCGTATCGATAACACTGGTATCGGTCAGTTGAAAAAATTGAATATTTGTAAACCACATAATTAATCTATCACGGCCTCTTTAAAATGTTTGCGACAAACAGACATATAACTGCTGTTGCCTCCAATAACGATTTGTTCACCTTCACGTATCGGGTTACCTTGTTCATCTATACGTATGACCATAGTCGCTTTACTGCCACAATGACAAACCGTTTTTAATTCGATGAGTTTGTCTGCCCATGCTAAGAGTGCTTTACTGCCTTCGAAAAGCTGCCCTTTAAAATCGGTACGAATCCCAAACGCCAACACAGGTATAGAGAGCTTATCGACTACTTCGGATAACTCATACACTTGTTTTTCGGTTAAAAATTGTGCTTCATCAAGGAGAATACAGTCAAGGTTTGTATTTGAACGAGCCTTGCTAATAATATCGAATAAATTTGTTTGTTTGGTAAAGGTTTCTGCCTGAGCATTAATACCAATACGAGATGCGATTTTGCCTTGTTCAAAACGATCATCAATAGCGGCTGTGAATAGAAGAGGTTGCATACCTTGTTCGCGGTAATTGTATGCAGATTGTAGCAATACAGTCGATTTACCAGCATTCATTGCGGAATAGTAGAAGTACAGTTTGGCCATATTTGATCGTCGCTATTGTCTGATTGTTATTGTTATCTGATTGCCGTTATGTTGGGAAAGAGTCAAAAACAAAGCGGGAGTATAACAAATATCTCTAGAGATAGGAGGAAGTGAGATACTTGATTTTGTTATGATTCCTCAGTGATTTGCTCTTCCTGCTCTGTTCCTTGCTCTGCCTCCTGCTTGGTCATACTGGTGGTTATATGAGTGGCCTGCAATCTTTTTTGTGTTTTCACGCTAGCAAATTGCTTTTCAATTATTTCACTAATCCAATCTGCACGTTTTATATCGGCTATAGTGCACATTAAATCCAGCTTTTCGAGGGTGCTGTTGTCTAGCACTACTTCCATACGTTTCAGGCCTTGCTGTTTTTGTTTAATGCGCTGCACTTTTTTACTGGCTTTAAGTTGCTCCTGACGGGAAAGCAAGTGAGTACGAGGTCGACCTCGTGTTTTAGAAAATAAATCAATTGTACTGCGATCAGAGGAGGATTTAGCCATGAGTGTCTGTGTTTTTCTTTCTGTTTACTGTGAGTGTCTTGCGTATTCGGTATCTTGTGCACTAGTTTGTACACTAGTTAGTGATCGTTAATATCTACTGTTGGCGTATATTGGTGTATATTACCGTTTCAGTTTTTACCGCGCTATTTTAAGGCAGTCGTTATGGAAATAGAAGAAATAGAATCCATCATGTTAACCGTGTGTCTCACCGGTATTTGTTTGTTTATGGCCTTTATTATGTATGACCTAGCCCGCAAATCAAATGCTGGTAAATTTGGTATGTTTGTGATTTTTGGCGGGTTAGGCTTAGGTGTACTTGGTTTTGTGTTAAAAGGCGTGATTGTTGAATATATTCTTGGCGTAAAGTTGTAATTGTTTTAATAGGTCGCCGCGGCTATTTATCACGTTAGTAATATGGAATCGCGCTAGTAATATGGCATCGTATTAGTAATACGACATGAGTTAAAAACCTAGATTGGGTACTTTTAATAATTTGGGCTTTTTCGCATTTTAACCTTTCATATATAACCTTGGTGCATAAGACGTTCATCTAAATAATGTTCTTCTTGCAATTGAACTTGCTCGCCATAAGCCAGTAAGAGCGCCTCTCTTTCGACCCATTGGTGAAACTGTGTTGTGCTTAGCGAGAACGCCTGTATTTTTCTACTAACGCTTTCAAAATCCACACTGCCGTCAGGTAAAACACATTGCCACTTTATGGCAATATTGTGAAACGCCGGTTGAATCCATGGTGTAAAGTCTATTCCCAACTCTTGAGCATGCTTTAATGCCTGTGCCCTTAGCTTTGTTGCTAATGCCGTTTGACCTTTAGATAGGCTAATAGGCAGGTCGATTCTTGCTGCTACAGTTTGCTGCTTATTCACATCGTTAAGTAGTGTGTGCCAAGCATCGTTTTCCTGTAATACGTAATCGACCTGTTTTCTTGCGAGTGTTGTTAAATCGATTTTGGCAATGTCTGAGAGTAAGGCGAGTGCGTCTTGCTCTTTTAAAGAAAGACTTTCTTGGGACAAAAAAACGCTTAATTTTTTGTGTGCGTCTTTGCTCAGAATAGGTTCGGCAAAAAGGCATAATTGTGTCTGAGTTCGGCGAGGATACCAGAGCTTTTTCAGTTGCTGAGCAATTAAGTTGGCTTGCTCTTGGGTTAAAATGTGATGTTCGCAAGCGCTTTTTAAATCGTAGCGTAGATCAACCATTGCTCGGGAAACAGAGAGGTAGTTAAGTTCTTTTGGTCCATGTACAAGAGCCACCTCATCGTCGTCTGCGTGATAATCTTCAGAGCTAGTATCGTAGTTACTGTTTAGAAAACTCTGAAAAATGTCACCAACGCCAACCATGCCAAATGTATCCAGTTCAGCGGCTCTTAGTGCACCCATGCTAGAGCAGCCATAAACATGAATACCAAGAGATATGGCATAAAGGATTTCTTTGTGCCACACAGCAGGCACAGATTCAAAAACACCATCGATCAGGATAATGATTTGTGGCTTTTGTAAGGTAGCCAGATAGATATCACCTTGTTTGGCTGGTGGTTGAATGTTGGCATTCGGTGCTATTTCAAGCACCTTTTCTCTACTAATAGAAGGCCCTACAAAAATGATGATGCTCATAGTGTTGTTCCTTCTTGCTTGTGTTCAGCCAGTGAGGTTGTCTGGCGTTCTTTCTTACAGTTTTGTTTTTGTTGAAGGCATTGAGCACGTTGACCAAATGCATAACCGGGTACGTCATGTATGCCTTCCAATCCTGGGGCAATGACTCGTACAACAGGAATGTTAAATTCTGCCTTGGTTAAATCGACTACGATGGGGTTGTCTAAACCAACTTTTACAAGTTGGTTTAGCAGCAGAGATAAATCTTCGTCGATGGTGACATGCTCCCAGCTTTTTATACTGTTAAAGTCCAGATTAGGGGGAGGAGCAAAAACAGTATCTTTGATGACTTGTTGATAATTTGAATCCTGCAACTGCTTATACAGTTCTATGCTTGCGTCATCTCGGGAGCCTGAAATAAGGGTTAAACGAGTCTGTGCTGCTTCCGTAATGGCGCGTGAGAGCGCCACGGTTTTGCTTGGATGGGTACCGCAGCCAGATGAAGGATAAAGTGGCCGATGTGGACTATCTTGCTCATTCATAATGGTGCAGAAAAAGGTTGGTATACCGAGATCAGAGGTTATATTCCAGACGCTAATCATGACTTTTGCCTTGGTGATTTGTGCGATTAAGGTCTGTATTGAGGTGTCGCTAATGCTTGATAAATCAACTTTTTTGGCATTTTTCTGCAGGACTGGTAATAAAGACCATAGGGTCATGGCGTCACGTTCAATCAGCTCACATAACCCATGACAAATGGCTTCTTCCTGAGTATTACCTGATGCTAATCCGTTGGTGCTTAATTGAAAGTAGCCGCTCGCTGGTGGTAGGGGAATGGTAAAATCACAGTGCACTAAGTCGTAAGGGACATAAATAGCATTATTGGTTGCTAATGCACGTCCCTCAATCCACAACCGACGTTCGTGAGCTGAAAAGGGGGAAACATCCATACTGGGAAGTTGAGTGATATCGACCACGTCATGTAACTTTTTAAGCTCAGTAAGACTGGTGAATTGAACGGGTAAGTGAATGTTTTCCGCGTGAAAAATTTCAATTGCTTCCATTGTCGCGGATACTTTCGCTGCTGCTAAAGATACGCCTTTGCCTTGGGAGACGGAAATGGATTTTGAGTTAGGGCGACAAGCGGTCATGACGGGAATGCCTATTTCATCCAAGCCTGTGATATTGGCAAGGCGTGTGATCCCCATTGCTGGGAGATGTGGCAAAACTCTATCAAGTGTTTCTTGTGGAGGGACTGCTCGGTGTGTGCCAAGTCGATAGTTCTTCATCCTCAATTTCCTTATTATGTATGGCTTTTGTAAGATAATTTGGCTATTTTTTGTTTGAAGTAGAAGCACGTTTATGGAGTTAATAACCTCTACATCATGGTTATTAACTCCTCTCTGTGTATTACTTTTTAAACGTACTTAGGTTTGCGACATAGCAGGTCAACCCACGAGCGCTCACTAAAGGTGAGGGAGGATAAATCGCGCCTGCTTGTACTTGCGGAATACCATAATAGGTTTTTAGTAATTCAACCGCTTCTTCAGAGTCTTTATGACTTGGTAACATTGGCCTACTCTGTTCCTGTTCCTCCTGTTCTGGGCGAGGAGTGATAATAAAATAGCTTTTTAGCTCATCAAACGGGATGTAGCTGACACAATAGCTGTAGCATTTACTGTTTTCATGAGTCTTGGCAGGCTTCTGGAAGAAGGCAATATAGAGATTAGCGTTTTCAGGAATGTGTGTTAATTCTTTTAATTTGTCTTCAGGAACTGGGACATAAGATCCATGATATTCAGGCAGCTTGCTCTGGTCAATTGGTGTGTCCGCACCTAATGGAATTTGGATAGACTGATGCATATTTAAACGATTCATTTCCAGAGTGCGCAGATCAATAAAATAACCTGTTTCTGGTGTTGTCGAAGGATTGTTCGGGAAGGTTTTTGGACTACCGTCTGGATTTGAAAGGTTCCAATTAATGACTTTTGTGACTGTGGAGCCTGCAAAGTTCATTGGATATTGTCCTTCTTCATTTAGAAAAAAGCGGTATTTGAAGGTGCCATCTTGTTCTACCTGCTCAATAATTCTAGAGCTATCAGAGTAAAATTCATGGGGGAGATAAGCAATTTCTCCGCTTGCAAGCATGATGTAAATATCTTGACTGGAGTTTTCAATTGGAAGACTTGGTGTTGGAATTTGAGCGGCTTTTCCGTTTTGATCTTTCATATAGTTTCCCTTTCATTAGTTAAAGAGCGTTGGTTAAAGTTCGTATTCGTTAAAGTACCTATTCATTAAAGTAAGTTTTGCTCGGTGGCTATAGTTTGCATTTTTTCTATCAATTTAAGTGATTGTAGGTCGCTCATTGTGTCTGATGGCGGTATTTCTAATAGTTGAGCCAATATATGGCAAATGTTATTGGGTAAAGGCACTTGCTGATGATCCAGTAAGGTTTTAGCAAAACTGGGTATTCGTTTATGATATTTCTCTGCAAACTCTTTATTGTTCACGCATAAGGCAATGGCAGGCAAATAAGATAAGAGCAGAAAAGGGTATTGAAATAAGTTTGTGACCTTATCCCAATAATTGAGACTTTGCTCCAGATAATGTCCCGCTTGTTTATAATCTTCTTCAGTAAAATAACTCCACGCAATATTGCTTAATGACACGGCAATATAGTCATTCATTTTTGTTTCTTTCGCTAATGTCAGCGATTGTTCTGCGCATTCTTTTGTTTTTTGGGTGTCTTTTAAGCGACGGTAAGCTGTGCTGAGGTAAGTGCCACATCGAGTTTGCAGCTCTTTATCTTTATAGTGAGAAGCCAATTCAAAAGAAGACGTTAAGCTCTCTTTTGCCTCATCATTTTTATTGCACAATAGACAACAAAACCCCTGCATAAATAGGGTATTGGCCAGTAATCGTTGATCTTTAGAAAGAGTCGCCACTTCCACGGCTTTTTCAGCAAGAGCGAGTTCATCAACACCAAGAAGATAACGTTTATTTCTGACGGAAAACTGTAACTGGCTTTCGTAGTGCCTTATCAGAAGGTGATTGTCATTTATGGCATGCAAAACAGGCTCAACTTGTTTGAGGATAAGCTGCATTTGCTGAATATTACTGCGCCAATAATAGATATCTAATATGGAATTTTTGATTGCTAACCAAGTTTTCCACCAAGCGTTGTTACTGACAACATTAGAATGAGGCGCTTTTAATAGTGACGCATAGGCTGTTTGATAATGATGTAGTGCCTCATCGTGTTGATGGACAACTTCATAGGTTTTTCCCAATGCCATTTGGTTAGCAGCCAGAGTTTCAAACGCCTCTTTGTCTTGTAAAAGTTGATTATGCTGCTGAAGAATCGGTCTGGCATTTTGATGTTGACCATCTCTTATCAAGCAATCAGACAACCCTTTTAGTATATGAGTAAACAATAAGCTTGTTTCTGATGTTCTTTCTACTGCCAGACTTTGTTGATAGTTGTTAAGTGCGTTTTGAAATAACCAAATGGCATCTGTCATAGCAAAGGTTGCTTGGGCTTCTTTGGCCGCGTGGTAATACCATTGAGTTGATTCATTGAATCGTTGGGCATATTGATAATGTTTGGCAAGGATTTCCGCTACGGAGCGATCATAAGTTGAATGTGCTTTTTGAATGGATATTGCGATTAACTCATGCAATTGTGGTCGTTGTTTATTGTCGATACTGTCATATACCACCTCTTGTATTAGTGCATGTTTAAACAAGTATTGGTCGCCATTAACATTACGCTGTCGAATAATAAGGTTTTTTTCGAGTAATTCGGTTAGATCATTTTGTACTTGTAATGGACTAAAATGCGATGCAGCGATCAGTAGTGAATAATGAAACTCCCGTCCTATGATTGCAGCAAGTTGCAAGGTTTCTTTTGCATAGATAAGCGTGTCTATTTTATTTTGTATCGACTCTCGTATATTGCTTGGTAGTTGCTGTATTTGCTGTGAGTTGGTTAAACAAATGACACCTTGGTTAAGATATGTCATACGGCTTTGTTTTAACATAAACACGAGTTCTTCGATAAAAAGAGGAATGCCATCAGATCGATTAACCAGTTCTGTCATTATTTCTGCTGTGACCTCAGCGCCATCAAACAAACTGGTAATGAACTGTTCTGTTGCTTGAAGAGAAAGAGGCGTTAGTTGAATGGAATCAAAGGCATTATCAAGTAATGCCTTGGGCGCTGCCTGACGTGATGTGGTAATCAACGAAATGGATTGACCTTGTTTAGAAGGAGAGGGTATTACCTGTTTTTTAAAAGAAGATCTTGCTACCTGTTTTTTTAAATGAGCAATAAAGTCCACTGTCATGGCGTCTGCCCAATGAATGTCTTCAAAGATATAAAGGGATTGCTTGTCGCCTTTATCAACTGTGAAGCCTTCGTTTGCCGCCATAAAAATGTGGGTAAGGCCATCAAATAACAATGCTCTTTGCAGAGAGAGATCAAATTTTGATAGGCCGGTACTTTTGGCACTATCAATATCTAACCAAGTAGATAGCACGGTGATTATTTCTGTTGTGTAGCCTGTTAACTCTTTTGTTGTTATTAATTTAACAAGCCCGTTTTTGATGGCTTCTTTGTGTTCAAAAAGACGAGTTAATAGATGCTTGGCAACGGTAAGTACAGGATACAAGGCATTGTTTTGATATTCTGGTAAGCATTGAAAGACCAGCTGACTTTTTGCTGCCTCTAGCTGCCTTAATTCATGAATAAGCCTCGATTTTCCTATTCCAGCTTCGCCATGTAAGTGGACAGACTGATGGGCATGTTTGAGATTTTTTATGCAACTTCTCACCTGTTCCAACACCTTCGAACGGCCAATCAAGGCATGATCATTGCGAATACCACGAGTAAAACCAAAGGCTTCAATAACACGCTCTGAGATGAGTTTTGCATAAGCTGTTTGATCGCTTTGATGTGGAACAAACTGATAATAACTTTCTAAAATCGCTTTGGTATTTAATGAACAAATAATGCCTTGGCCTTGCAATGCCAGATCACAGGCGTAGTGGCTTTCAATGCCGTCTGGCACAAGGTTTCCTTGCTTTAATAGAATGCCAGAGTGAATGCCAATATTAATGGTTACTTCATTATACTGTTGCAATCCCACATAAGAGCTTTGTTTCTTGGCTAAGCTGGCTATTTCAAGTGCTGTTCGTGCTGCTAGGCGAGCATCGTGATCGCTAGCAATAGGGTAGCCAAAGTAGAAGAGAGAAAAATGAGTCAGATTACCAACATGGAAGCCACCATATCGATTCGCGATATCAATAGATTGACTGCGAATCGACTGAAAAATGGTTTCTACAACGTCTGTATTGGTTGTATTTCCGTTTCTACTTTGAATACGAATTTGCAATGCCAAACAAGTAATTTGCTTTCTTTCTGTCAGATATTGATCTGTTGGTAACGGATGATCTGGGTCATCTTGCCGTAGTAAACGTGTTTCTTTAACTGAGTTATGCTGATGTTGAGTAAGCGGAAATTGTCCTTCTAAGTTGGTCACCACCAACTCGTTTAATTCATCATAAAGGGTTTGCGCGTTCCGAAATCGCTCACTTTCTTTTTTCTTTAATACTTTCTTGAGTAGTTGTCCGAGAGGGTGTGTGTAAAGTGGCGCAGGAATAAAAATAGGAACATCATTTAAATGTTGATGATAGGTTTCGGCAATACTAGCGCCAGCAATAGCTGGCGTGCCTGTCAAGCATTCAATAAACACTAACCCCCACATGTATAAATCTGAACTGAAGGTAGTAAGCTCACCCCGTAATTGTTCAGGTGTACAATAGTTTGGTGTACCAACAGACTCCTGCGTCATGGTAAGAGATTGATAACCTCTTTGCTGTTGGCCTAAAGTCAGCGTGCTAATGCCAAAGTCCAGTAATTTTACATGATATTTTGCGCCTGTTTTGGTGAGCATAATATTAGAGGGTTTAATGTCTCTATGAATGATCCCCTGTTGATGAGCATGAACAAGTGCATCGAGTATTTGCAACATAATTCTATGGGTTTCTTCAACACTTAGTACACCATGTTGTTTGAGATGATCACTAAGTGAAATACCTTCAACATACTCAAACACATTGTAAATACTGGTATTGCCTATGTTGCCCTTATCAAGCAAACGTACGATATTTGGGTGAGATAGCTGACTAACGAAATCACTTTCACGCTCAAAGCGAGCAAGCTGTTGTTGCCGACGATGAGGGTCTGTGCTCTCACATAATTGCAAGAACTTAATAGCAACCGGCTGATTTGTTTTCGTATGAATGGCTTTGAAAACAGAGCTAAATCCACCTTGACCAATTTTGTGTTTTAACTCGTAGTCATCGGAAGAGAAGTGACGTATTGCTAGTTCATCTTGAAGCATTAGAACTCTCGTAGTTAGTTAATGATAGCTTAGGGCTGTTTCTGTTTTACTTCCTTTTACAATCACAATATTCGTTGTGTTCAATCTGACTTCGTTATTTTGTAATTGCAGTAATTGACGCACATCAGCATCGGCATCATTAAAACTGACGGCATTTCGAATTCTGTCCCGTAAACGGTGTAGGCGGATTCTCGTATTGTCTGGCTCAATTCCTAGAGATATGGATAGATTGTCTACCGATATCCAGCCATAGTGAGATTTTGAATAGCCATGTGTCAGATCGATGCTAGATTGGCGTGCCAAACAAAGTAACAAATACAACAGGCCTTGAATGCGGGAACCTTTTATTACAGAGGTGCTTTTGAGATCACTAATAAATAGTCGAATATCTTCTTCGTCTTCAGATACTTCAAATCGAAATGTTAGATCATTAATGGAGCTAGCAATGGGTTTATTTTCAAGCGTGTGATGCTCTACTTGATTGGTTTGCAAACGATACAGATTGTTTTTTACTCGAAGTAAGCTGCCATCTTGGATTTGTTTACTCTTTTTATGCGCAGCTGCATAGGTTGTATACCAGTATCCATTTTTGTTTACGAGGTGAATGTCTTCGTCTATGGAGATTTCAGTGTCACTCAGATAGATGGATGGCTTTTTAAGATCCATGCTAAGTAAAATATCGCAAGGGGCATTGTTATTAATAATTTTAAAACTTTCACCCGCCTTGGAGGAGAGGGCTATTCTATCATTTACTTGTAAACTGTACGTTTGAGCCTTAAGGATTTTTTGGCCATTTACCCAAACACCATTTGTGCTTTTATCTTCTATATGCCACTTAGTATCTTGCCAAAAAATAATTGCGTGGATACGAGAAACATCGTCATTAGAGATATGTGTGTGGCAGTCAGATGAACGTCCTACCGTATGATACTGACGTAATGGAATATAGTGACCTGAAGAAGAAAGAAGAGTGCCCGCAACAGGCGTGAAAGTGGGTTTTTGTAACGCTATATTATTCTTAGAATAATGTGATATCACTTTTCTAGTGCTAGTCATGCTACATTTCTCCTTGGTAGTCGCTTGTCTAAGAGAAGACAAACTTCTTACCTACTACTATTTATTGACTAACTTTTTTGCCTGAAAGAGGTAATAATTCCAATAACTTAGCTTAAGTTGCTCTGATGCTACGGCAAATATTGAGCAGTTTCTTTTGTATTATTAGCTATTCATGCTAGTACACTTTTTGCCATTTTCAACTTTTTTATTTTTCTTGTCTGATGTAACTATCTCGCCATAGGTGAATGTTCTATCGCTCACTATATTTGTGCAAAAAATTACTGTAATCCTCTGTAATAACTGATCTTTATTCGTTGAGCTACAGTTTTTAGCGAGTGCAAAGAGATGGATAGGTTAATGAAAAAATATATGACGTTTTCAACATCTTCATTTTTGCATTAAGAGAGAATGTTCTTGTACCGCTAAATATCACTAAAAAATACCGGATGCAGACGTTCACAATAGTTACCTTTGTGTAGGGAAACCATTATGAAACAAATATCGCATGGGCGTATTTCTATTAATGCCAATACATTAAAGTTATTGAGAAAAAAAAAGGGTTAAGTCAGGAGCAGCTAGCTGAGAAGTGTGCAGAATTACGATTGCCAGTTTCTATTGCATCTATCAAGCGAGCCGAAGCAGGTAAAAATGTCTTATACCGCACAGTAGCAAATCTTGCCTTCTTTTTTAATATAGTCGTAAATGAATTACTTGATGAAACACCTTTTTCACTATTGCAATATACAGCAGGCCAATCTGGTGACACTAAATTCTGTATTGGGCGTGATTGGGAAGTAAACCAACTACAACAACTTTACCATTTATCTAACAACTCACAACAAACTGTTTGTGTGATAGGCATGCAGGGATTAGGTAAGACGCACCTTATTACTCACTTTCTGTCACAGATGAACTTTTCAAAAAAACAAGCACTTTATATTAATATCGCACCATCCATTAACACGTTACCTTTGTTAATTCGAAAGATGCTTGGTGTTACTACGGATACTGGCGATGATGTTATACGCCATCAAGTTAAAGCACTAACAAATTCTCCGTTGTCCTTCTTCTACTTGTTAGCTTTATTAGACGTCCCTTTAAATACGGCGGAAAAAAACATTCTTGACTCGTTAAACTCAAAGCGTACCCAAGAAATTGAAAAAGCAGTTGCTATTGCACTGGTACAATCTTGTATAAACAGGAATATTTCAATTATCGCTATTGACGACATACATTATAGTCAGGCTCATGAACTTAGCTTTATCAAAACCCTTGTTAATCATGTATGTTTGCCTTTCTTACTGTTACTAGGCATAACAAATGTTAAACAGTTTACTTTCCTTCCCAGTTGGCTTGCTCTTACGCATAAAATTCATCTAAAGCCATTGAATTTTACTGCCACAAGCATGCTCGCTGATAGCTTTGTTGGCATGCAAACATGTTCCTCTGCGCAATGGCAAAAAGAAAAAGAGACAGCAATAGCGCGTGCTAAAGGGCATCCAGGAATCTTAGAAGAGCTATTAGTGGCAAAACCATTTACAGCAAATTTGCCTAATGGTTTTTGCAATACAATTCAGCTTTCTCTCAATACTCTTTCTTCGGAGCAGCAACAATTGTTAAAACTATTGGCTCTTATTGGTATGTTTTTCAACATAACCCTAGTTGATTTACTCATATCGAAAATGTTGCTCAAAAGAGTTGCTCATTTGCACAACCTAGTTAGTGTCGGCTTTCTCTACCCTGTATCTGATGGTTATTGCTTCCGCCATTTTTTCATTCGAGAAATTGTAATGGAACAAGTCAACCGTAAAGAACGACAACAATGGTATACGTTTACTCAAGATATCCATGCAGAACAGAGCATTGATATTGAGCCAACTTATCGAATAAGTGATCCGTAAGTGATCCCATTTTTAGATAGGTAATTCGTTACTTTTTCCTTCGTTGAGCTATGTATTTTTCACTTTTGAATATGTGAAAACGTTTTATTTACATGGCTTGTTTCTTATTTTGCATATGAAGGAAAAAACTATGAGCCAGTTATCACTTGAGCAAACAACGGAATTAACTTTAGAGAATGAACTTTGGGTTGGTAGTAGCCCGATGATTGAGCTGACAAAATACAGACTACAATCCATGGCGAACAGCAATTTGCCTGTACTAATTTATGGGAAGTCTGGAACAGGCAAATTAATCGCAGCTCGTACGTTGCATAATCACGCTAAAGGTGAGCAGTCTCCGTTTGTAGACATCTGCTGTAAAAAAAGAAAAACAGGTAACTTACTTACGCGAATCAAAGAGGGATTAAATAATGCGGAAGGTGGTAGTTTATTTGTTCGTCATATAGAGAGTTTGAGCGATAGTGAAGCATCGCTTTTACAGGCTTTCTTGTTGAAAAGTAAAGCAATTGAAGCACAAAAAACAAGGCTTATACTCAGTAGTGCGATAAAGCTAATAGAGTCTGAATTTGTTAAAAACGAACATCATTTTCTTGATTGGCTCCACCATCGTTGCCTTACGATTGAACTACCTACCTTAGCCAATAGGGTGGAAGACATAGAAAACCTAGTATCAACTTACCAAAAACATGACCTTATTACTGCTAATCTGCATTTTCAGTCAAGCGCTTGGGAAGTGTTTAGAAATTATTCATGGCCAGGCAATACGAAGGAGTTAACCCAATGTCTTGATATTCTAACAATGCAAACTCAGTCTTCTATGATCAGTAAAGAGACGCTATTTAAGTGTTTTCCTCATATGGCGTATAAAACTAAAGAAAAAGAGCAAAAGAGAATTATAAAAACAACAGTCGGCAATAACATTCACCAATATGCAAGAAGAGGAGGTATTGACACAGTCCCTAACATTATTAAGTTGCCCGATGACGAACAATATAGAACTAGCCCAACTGCGGTACGTCATCCAGCTTTAGATCGGGCTGTTGTGTATCTATATAATAACTTTAGGGAACCAATCTGCATGGATGAACTTGCCAGTCAAGCCTGTGTTAGCTCTTCTCATTTATCGTATTTATTTAAACACTACCTAGGCTCATCGTTTAAACAGACTTTGTTGCAACTGCGTATTATGGAAGCAATGAAATTATTAGTTGAAAACCCAACTCGACAAGTGACACAAGTGTGTGATGATGTTGGTTTTTCGGACCTGAGCTTTTTTGTGCGCAAGTTCAAAGCCATTGTTGGTATGAGTCCAGGTGTTTATCGTGACCATTATGGGAAAGTAAAAGTGAGCCCTGAACTGCTGGCAGTTGAAGAAGTATTAGCAACATCGTTACAGCAATTACCGGTTAGACACTAAAGCAGATAACTTTGGCTTTATACTAATTAGGTACGAGTTTGTGTTTGCTACATACAAACTTGTACCAATTTTGAAGGTAGTTTTATGTTGCTGGGAAGGTGGAATTTTCCCATATTTCACATAATGGCTTATGTTCAGTCAGTCTGCATTTCTAGCTGTTTATCAATTAGTGACAGTTTTACCAACTTGTCACTAATTTATGCCAGCAGCAAAAAACTAAAAACAAACTAAAAAGACACCCATTTTTAATCATAGAAATAACAAATCGGACTACTGGATAAAATCCAAAAAGTTTCAATGCTTTGTGGCTGCTTGATAAACTAAAGAAAAGAGTAACGTTTTTAAGGTTTTCCAGACGAGTTTAAGCAGCAACCTAGCAAATCTAGGCTGATTCTGTCGTTTTGAATTGCTGGCTCTAGTATCGATTTTGAGGTGAGGTTAACACTAATAAGTGTTTACAGTTCGATAGACTAGGCCGTCGTTGCCGCTTAGTGTTAAGGCTAAAACTAGTTAATTCCTCTTCACTGCCAATGGCCGTATGAAATTGCTCTTCAAACTGCGTGGTGATCGTCAGCCATTGTGAAGACGTTAGACCGATTCTTTGTAGGATTGGCGCTAGTGATAGGTCAATACTTCCTCGTTTCTCTTCTTGAATAACTCGTCCTGTTACATCTACTAATTCAAGGTAATCCGTTAATCGAAATGGTAAGCCTGAGATGCTTTGTTGCTCTTTTGTTTCTTCTTTTTCATAACCTAAAAAGGGCAATAAATTGGCTGGTTGTGTTTGGTATTTTTTAGCATGAATAACACGCTTTTTGATGCTTGTGTAATCTGAGTTTTCTGGTGCTGAGGCTACTATCTTAGCTGTTTTTTGAGCTAGGCAGGCTCGAACTGGGTTGAGATCAACATAGGCCATACAAGCAAGCAAAGCCGACTCATTTAATAGTGCCTGTGACTTGAATCGCCCTTCCCAAAACCGCCCAGTGCATTCGTCTTCTTGATTGGCCATTCTGGCAATGGGTTCGTTTAACTCTCTCATGAACCAACTGATATCCATCAAACGTTGACGGTAGGTTTCAGCCGATGCTTTTACAAACGCCATGGCATGCTTTGGTAATGTTTCGCCATTGATAAATTGTTGAGTGAAAATGGTACCTTGATGAATACGATGCCAGCGTTCAAGTACTTCTTCCATCGACCAGTTCAGTGCTTGACTCTGATTGATATGTAACACCACATGGAGGTGATTGCTCATGATGGCGTAAGCACAGACATCGATCGAAAATACACTTGCTAGAAAGAGCAGTCGATCTTCAATCCAGCCACGACGGTGTTCGAAGTTTTTGCCTGTAAGATCGTCTTCACCACAGAGAAAAGCACGACGTACACAGCGTGAAACACAGTGATAGTAAGGAGTATCAGCCAAGCTGATTTGTTGACGCCTTGGAGTCGGCATAGGTGGTTCCTCTTTCCTTGAGAAGTAAACTAACTTTGAAAATCAAATAACACTGTTTACTTATACAGTATTATTTTGCTGTGTCAACTTTGGAGTGGGTGTCTTTGTAAAATAGAAGAGGGTGTCTTTGTAAAAATAAGGTATGCGGAGTCAGACTTTCTCACGATTCTAGCCAAGAATCGTAATTCTACCAACTTGTCACTAATTTATGCCAACAGCAAACGAATTCCTGCCAATTTTTAATACTTTTTCTTTTTTACACTGTGTACAAGGTTTGAGATAACGCAATGGGAGTTGAGTTTTGAACCGGATGTATAGCAATAAGAAATAACTAATTCACTTTTGAAAAAATGAGGTTTTTATTATGGCATTTCCAACCGCGGTCAATGACCAAATTACGGATTCTGTTACCCAAGCTAATGTGAAAGTATTAGGTGATGCACCAGCATTGTCGATGGGTAATTTGTTTCAGGCAACGTCGCAAGCATTAGGTAATGCGGCGCACAATGCAACATCCGCTCAGCAGCAAAACGCTGTTACTGCGCAAGCAGCAACCACCATGGGTGTCACCACTCTGTACTCGATTGATACCGCGAGTACAGGAGTAGCAACCAAAAGTATTTTAACGCCGAGTACAAAAGTTGCTGGTTTAGGTAGCTAAGTAAAAGGTACTTATCTTAAACGTCTGTTTTGAACGATGGCTAAATCGTAAAAAACGCATATTTCATAGAAAAAAGGATAGCAATATGGCATTTCCAACCGCAGTAAATGATCAAATCACCGACTCAGTCACCCAAGCGAATGTGAAAGTATTGGGCGATGCACCTGCTATGTCGATGGGCAATTTATTTCAAGCAACATCACAGGCATTAGCAAATGCAGCACACAATGCAACAACCGCACAGCAGCAGACTGCAATTACCGCTCAGGCAGCAACAACAATGGGTGTCACCACTTTGTACTCGATTGATACGGCAAGTACAGGTGTGGCAACCAAAGAAATATTAGGTAGCTAATCATTAATTACGAAGAATCATTTAGTACATGAATTACTAAGCACTAGGGAATTAGGGGTGTAACTGAATGGTGATGTAGGTGGCTGCTTTCAGGTCAAAGCCTGTCTAAGTTGCTGTTTAAATTGCCATTTTGGTTGCAGTTCAATTGTTATAAAAGCCCGTTGGAACAGAGCGTATATTGATAAGGCTAAGTTCAACAGATGTCTTTTTCTGACATAAGAAGGGAGAAGTAAGATGGCATTTCCAACCGCAGTTAATAGCCAAATAACTGACTCAGTCACACAAGCGAATGTACAAACGTTAGGAGCAGCGCCCTCTATAGCGATGGGAAACTTGTTTCAAGCGACATCACAAGCTCTGTCGAATGCAGCGCACAATGCGACTTCGGCACAGCAACAAACCAATGTTACTGCGCAAGCAGTCACAACAATGGGAGTAAATTTGCTTTACTCCGTTGATACCGCGTCCACGGCCGTTGCAACACAAAAAATCTTTGCTTAATGCGTTTACGAAGTAAAACGTCTTATGTGGAGAGCGTGTTGCAGTGATCGGACAACGATGCAATCTCATAGGGTTGTATCACTTTACTAAAGAAAAGTGAAAGAAAAGCGTTAACGTCAAGTTAACCAAAATTAACTAAAAAAAGGAAAATATTATGGCATTTCCAACCGCAGTAAACAGCCAAATCACGGATTCAGTTTCTCAGGTTAATACCAAAGTTCTTGGTGATGCACCTGCAGTAGCAACTGGTAATTTTATGATCGCAACGAGTCAGGCGCTTTCGAATGCCGCTCATAACGCCACAACAGGGCAGCAAAATAGCTCTGTAACGGCGCAAGCAGCACTCACTCAAGGTGTTAGTACTTTGTATTGTATTGATACAGCATCGACAGGAAGAGCGAGCAGAGCGATCTATCGTTAAGATGGCCCATGAACAGTATTCACACTTATTAGCGTGAATACTGTTCACTTAATGATTCAGTCTACAGGCGGTATTTATTAATGAGCAATGGTCCATTGTATGAAGCCAATATTGCAGCAGCACCTGCTTTTTCAGTCGCAGCTGCATCAGTCAGTATGGCCAATTCGATTGGCATATTAATGGAAAACGCCGTGAATAATGAAAGCCAATCGCAATCGATTCAAAATGCATCGGTGAGCCAGTGTTGTGTGCTTATGTTAGCCGCAGGTGCCGCTGGCGCATCGAAAGGGCTGTAAAGAGTATCAGGAGAATAAGTAATGACTAAAGTAAATGATCAAGTTACAGATGCAGTAAGTCAAATGAATGCGTTATTAACAGGCGGTGCACCATCGCAAGCCATGGGAATGTTGGATGTCACTGGTACCGAAACAATTGGGATGGGAATGTTTAATGCCATTACGGCACAACAAAATGCTCAAACATCGGCTTCGGCCGCGACGACAGCAAGTTGCGCCAAAATGCTCAGAACCGAAATACTGGCGCCAGAACCTATTGATACCAAGTCAAAAGCCGCATTGGAATCCGCTTTGCTAAAAGCCAATTTAACCGAGCAACAAATCATTACGGAGATGGCGCTAACCACCATACAAGAACTTAGCAAAAGCAACAGTGGTGCAGTCAATGCAACAACGGTAGATGCTGCTGCAAGCAGTGCAAAAGGGTTGGTGAAAAGTAAGCTCCCTACGACTGAATTGCCTTTATTTAAGGCTGCTATGACGTCGTTTGAAGCAAGTATTAAGAAGCTTTTTTCTTCTGATAAAAGTTAGACCCTAGCTAGTTGAGTCAATAATGAACAGAAGAGGTGAATGATTATGTCTGACAACAGTCAAGTGAACTCTCAAATCGTCAGTACGGTAGGGGCAATGCAAAGTTCGGCCTTGAGCAATAATGTGATCAAGCTTTCAGGAGCGGGTAAAGCCTACCAATCTATCTCTCAGTCTTCGGCAATAGCCGTTCAAGACGCGACAGATAATCTACGTAATATTAATACGATGGCGACGACAGCGATGGGTGTCGCTCTAGCTCAAATGTTAGCAACAGGCAATGCTGAGCAATACAGTGCAGTTATAGAACAGGCAAACAAAATGGTTGCGGCAAGTACATCGAACTTTACCGCAGTGGGTGCTGGTGCAAGTCAGTTAGTGAATGAGTTTCCTGCTGGCTAATAGAGTAATCAATTAGTGAGATTGCTATTCACGAGCTAGTGACTGTATGAAACACAGTTAGAAAATCAATAAAAAATAGGCTGAAAAAATAGGTAAAAAGAGGCGGATATGACGATACGGATCAATCAAGCAGAACTCGAGTCGATAGAGCAACTGCCTGAAAATATTCAGACATTGCTCACTATGATTCCAAACAGTTCACAGTGGGTTCAAATTATGATCGACGACAAGAAGAACTCTGTTAGCTTTCCTTCTATGGATGCCTTTATTACACAGCTTAATGTTGGTTTGAGGGGAACGTCATTACTGTATTTTGATAACATCAACGTCACTGTTGATGTGAAAAAGTTGCTAGAAATGAGTGCAAGTGACTTACGTGATATGTCTCACTTCTCTAATGAAATTACGGCAGATCAAGGGGCCAATCAAAAGCGAGCGAGCAGTCAATTATTAGAAAAATATGGCATAGTAAGTGATGATGACTTTACGTCGATTTCTCAATTTTTTCAGCAACAGCAAGTCCCCAATTCATCACTAAATTGGAGTGCTTCACTAGGCGATAACATTATCTTCTATGACACATTGCAGTATTGCGAATCGCGCTTTCAAGTTGGGCAAAATATAAAGCAACAAGCACTTAAATGGGCAAATGGCAAAGCTCAAACATTGGGTGAATTAGCGCACTACTACTGCTTTTACTTAGCTTGGGTGAGCAATACTAATGAGCGGTTACAGCCAATTGAAGACGTTCTGGCACTATTATCGCCCCTCGTACTGGATAATCTTGACTGTCCTTTGGTGACATTTGAATTAGATCAGAGAACACTGCATGACGCGATAACGCAATGGAGCGATGCAGGAAAAACATTGGGTTTTACTAGTTATAGTGCAGGGTTACTTAATTTGATTCTCAACATTGATCTGACTCAAATTGATCAAATTAAACAGCAAGCAGAAGAGTATATTCGCCAATTGCAGCAGCAGTTAAGTGATCACCTTGCTACAGACAGCTTTATTGATCAGGCAGGACAATATCGGCACTACATTTTTGCCTTACCGAATAAAGCGACCATGTTAAATGTGGACAGTATTGGCTGTTTGAGCCTTTGTGTCGACAGGCCTAAAGCGGCAGATTCTGCAAATAATACTGCACCTAGTCCGTGAGAATGGGTAAAAACAATCACATAAAGCACCACGTTAATCAATGATCAACATAGTGCAGGAAAACCGTTAAAGGAGAGATGTCATGAATAATAATGAGTCATCTAAAGCACCCAATCAGCCAATGAAAAGTGATTCACCTCAAGCACCTTCAATGCAGAAATTGGCAGCGTTATCTATGCCAACCGATGTAAACACTATGTTGGTATCCGTAGATGAAGTATTAGCAGATGCGATGCAGCATATTAATGCCTCATTACAGCAGTCATTTCAGCAAGTCGATACGGCTAGACAGCGTTTATTGCAAGATCACCCAAGTTTACAACAAGCGTATGATGAGCAGCCAGCCTATGACGAACTGCAAAAGTTAGAACCGCCATTACTGGCAGGCGCCTATCAGAAAAGCTTTGAAAAAAAACAGCAAGAATTTCAGCAAGAAGCGTTGATGCTGCAAAATAAAGTACAGACAACGGTAGGCAATACGAAAGCCACGATTAATCAAGAAGTTGAATCGATTGCACACAAACTAATAGATCAGCAAAAAAACTATGAAAACGGTGTGCTATCAACCAGTCAGCAGGCACAAAAAGCACTCTATAGTGGAGAAGCTAAAGAAGAATTTAAAGAAGAACAAAAAGCACTTGATGCCAATATGGCAACAAGTTATGCAGAAATAAACAGTGCAGAGATAAATAATGCAGAGATAAATAATGCAGAGATAAACAGTGCCATAACAGAGCTTTCTAAAGAAGAAAAAACCACAGAGGAAAAAGCTACAGAGGAAAATACCGCAGAGAAAAAAGCCACTTCAACCATACCGCAGGGAGCCAAACAATGAGAGCGTTAACCTTTTCACATACTGCTTTAACGCCAGATCTTGATGTTAAGCAAGCTGCTGCTGAAAAGCAGATGGCGCAGTTGGTAGAGTTACTCAAAGTGGCGCCTAAGTATCATACTCTGACAAAAAATGATCGCCAGCGTCTTAAAAAAGACGGTTATGCCCCTGATTTGGTAGACAACTTGATTGTGATGACCCAAAACCAAGGCGTGCCGACATCACGGCAGGATGACAACATCATGATTGGCTTTACTTATGCGGCATTTGATCCTGCACTCTATGCCAATTCGATTATTAAAGAGCATTTTGAAACAGTCAGTATAGGATGTTGCTGCTTTTGTGAAAGCTTTTTAACACCAACAGATGGCGGTGTGATTAGCCATTATCGTCCAGTGCAGTTATTGGATAGCGATAGCTTAAATTTAAATAACGGTACCTCAAATAATGTTGATGGTGGCCAGCAGTGCTCGCCTTATTTTTCATTTGCTTATCAGCAAAATAACTTAGTTTATAGTTGTCGCGCCTGCGATGAAAAATACAAAGCTGGGTTATTTCCAGTAGTAGGCAAACGTTACCCAGAGGTGAGTGTTGAGCAAGAACAACCTCTGCTTATCCACCCTTACCATGAAAATCCTAGAGACTTTATTCGTTTTAACCCGGTCAATGGTCAAGCCTATGCATACGACCATGTTTGTGCGTTTTATCAAGCAACAACACAGCTCTCTAAACAAGAGATAGAAACATTGCTTTGGCAGCAACCCAGTGCGATTCCGAACCAGAGAAATAGCCAAGGGCTGAGTATTACCGCCCAAGACGTTGATCAGAACTATCAAGATTGGTTGCAAGAACAAAAGAAAGCGCATCAAACAATAGAGCAAAGCTTATGGCAAAGCAGAGGGCAAGTGACAATCGACACCTTGGGTTTGAATCGTGTGGCATTAGTGTTATCGCGCCTTGATACCTTGAGACAATTGCGCCATGAAAATGCATGGATTAACGAGCCACCACAGTCTACAGATTGTTTGCCGGTGAATGCTTATCGCAGTTTGGCAGTAGATGCGTTTGCCACATGGCATGCCCAACTATCTAGTCAGCAATCTACTGAAACATCTGCTCAGTTATCTACTAAGTCATCTATTCAGTCACCTGATAATTTGGCTGATTCAAAAGACCAGCTTGTATCACAGCCAATTGCTGGAATAGAAGGGAATGACGTAGAAGTGATAGATGCTAACGTCTACAGTAACGCTCAGTCGGATATTCGAACGGAGTTTCCTGTTTGGTTCCGATCCTGTTTAGTGTATTTGGTGAGCGAATCCGAACTGCAACAAACGAACAAAAGGCGTTTGGTTTACCTATCAGGTCGAGATCGTCTTTATGGTGAAAAACCTAAAGAAAAATGTGTGTTTTTGCCCATTAACTGGCAACGAGACAGTCACAATCTGATCAAGGTGCACTCCCATCGTAATATATGGGAAGCCTCTTTTTTAGAACTGGCAAGTTCTCGACCGCAAGAATTGGTAGAACTGTTTGCCAATAACGATATTTGGGTCGAAGGGGCATATCCCGCCTTAACGGCTTAAATGCAGAGTTTGCTTGTTTCGCTTATCAGCACAAGCAACAACACCAGTGTTAAAAAATGAAAAATACAATCAAACATAATTAACCAATATGACGAAACACAACAAAAAAGGAGCACTATCATGAGCCAAGAAAATCAAGAACTGGCAGCCGAAAACAACGCGGATCAACAAGAGCAAATGGCAACGGATGCAGTAGCAAACGCTGATGTTACTGTTGCAGAGCAAGCAACAGGTTATGCTGCTTATACACCTGAAGAAGCAGAGCAAGTCGCCAGATCAGCCGTGGAAGCAGCGGTTAACGCGACGGCAGAGCAAACGCTAGGCGGAGAGGGGCAAACACCACAAATGGCTGAGCAACAAGCTACTGAGGCCGTTGCAGCAACAGAATACTAATTTGTTATTTCCTGCACAAAACTGCATCACACGAAAAACAATCCTGATGGGTTGTTTTTTTGCTTGAAATAGCCTTCCTTTTATCCGTCGTTTTATCCGTCGTTTTATCCGTCGTTTTATTCGTCCTTTTATCCGTCTTCCCGAATTTTTGCCAATCCTTTCTTAGCTTTTACCAAGCGACGTTATGCTCAAGTATTTATAGTGAAACCATCAACTTAATTGCTTACTTAATCCGTGTGGGTGATTGCTTAATCCGTATTAGTGATTGCGAGGATTAAGACGAAATTGAATGAGGCCTCAAATGGAAACACGACAATATTTACTATTTACCCAAATAAAAGCAGCTCAAGCACGAAATAGACATCATCCGTTACAAACAAAAGAGCAGTCACAAGCAATACCAGAAACAAAAGAAACAAAGGACACCCATTGTTCGACCCACCATTCAGTGATGCAAAACGTTACTAGAAATAACGTTACTAGAAATAAAGAGGCTAAAAATAGGAGAGCTAAAAATAAGCTGGCAAAAACAATAAAGTCATTACCAGCTTGTCTGCAACGAGGGATGGAAAAACTCACCGGTGTGAATTTACAAAAAGTGCGAGTGCACTATAACTCTGACAAACCAGCACAGGTGCAAGCACATGCCTATGCCCAAGGGCAAAATATCTATCTCGCTCCAGGGCAAGAACATCACTTACCACATGAACTGGGTCATATCGTCCAGCAAGCCTTAAATATGGTGCAACCCACCAAGGTTGTTAATGGTGTTGCGATTAATGATGATCCGAAACTGGAACACCATGCGACTGAATTAGGCAACCGAGCCATGAAACTTGGTTGCTAATAGTTGAGAGCCTAAGTAAGGATTAAGTAATTAAGCAAGGAGTAAGTGGCGATGTACACACAAATCTCTCAACGAAAACATAGGGGACACAAGGCTTTTCCCAAACAAATTAATTATGGGTGTCTTGATACTTTCTATAACTTTCATCATAGGAGTCTTGATAATTTCTTTGCTAATGGCCTCTCCCAACAAAGGTTGCTTCAACGTGTCGATAAGCAACCAGAGAGGCAGAAAATAGAACTAGTCAAAGTGGCATACTGCGATCCCAAAATAACGGACGCAGCAAAACATATACAAACAGAGTACGCAAAACTAGGGGGCGCGAACCCTCCTGAGAAGAAAACATTTGAATGCTCAGGCAAAGATTGGACGCTAATACACGAAGGCTATGATGTTGGTGAAGGCATGTCGAATCCTAACTATCTAAAACCAACACAAGAGGCAGGGGTTAAAGATACAGAAGCGTTTTTAGCCTATTACGAAAATGACAAAACACAGCCGATCGCCATTATGGAGCTAGAAACCAGAACGGATGAAGGTGGTGAATACACCTACATTCGCTGGTTACTTGGTAGCCCAACGAAGAAAGGCGGCGGCAGCGCCTTGATTGCAAAAGCCAAAGACATTGCCAGAGCAAGAACAAATGGGCGATTAAAGGTGGATTCAGCTAAGTCGGCAGAGGGTTGGTATGGGAAACAAGGGTTTAAAGCAGTAGCAGAGACGGAACATAACAAAGTTGGCAAACCTTGCGGCTGTATCAGTATGGTGTGGCAGAGGTAAATATAAAACCCTCTGGGTGAAATAATAAGGAGAAAATTATGTATTTATCTATAAAAAGAGTAAAAAAAGATAATAAACGCAAACTAAATTCTAATTCAGCGGTGACTACTAATTCTGTTGTTCAGGAGACGAGGAATGATAAGAAAAGTGTTGGGGTTGTTGATAATCGAACACTCAGCAGTGCACGAATGTTACTTCGAATGGATGACAATAGAATAAGCAGTTTCGGGACTATTTTACAGTGTGTAAGGCAGAAAGTAATTCAACGAGCACCAATTAAGATTAAAAATTTTGAGACCAATGAAATCGTAGATTTTGACGATGTTCAACCTATCCCGAGGGGCTGGTATGAAGTAGTTGAAACAGAAAACGGATTTGAACGAGTTAAGGAAACACATTGGAAATACCCCCTTGGCTTTAGGGATGAAAAACATTTCAGAGATACAACGAGGCCTTTGGCAGAGGCGAATAGAGATGCCACTTTGGTAGTGACTGGAAGTAGTGTAACGGGACAATCCGCTGATGGTACGAGACCGTTTAGAGACAAAAGCTACCCAAAAAAGAGTTCTTATAGACCTAAGGAAGATACGAGAAGTGACATTGATATGGGACTTGTAAAACCGAAAGAATCATGGGGTAGCGAAGTTACTAATAGAGGATTTCCAGGATCAGGCGCTACAAAACTAATGGAAATAGACTTTAGCAATAAAGTAGAAAATGAAACAGGACATACGAGTGGTCTGAAATATTTTGATAAATGGCCTAGAAACAAAGACGGAACAGAAAGATATAGGATTGTGCGTGCACACACTCCGGAAGCTGAGAGAGATAGTCTACCTGGTGCCACATATTTAGATGGAACTTTAGGAGCTGGAGGATTACGAATTAGGCGTGATCAAATACCTTCTTCAGTTGATATATCAGAAGGGGCGATCATTTATGTTGGGGGTAAAAGGAAAAAAATTCTCTATGTGTCTGAATATCAAGGAACGTTAACTATAGATTATGGTATTCCATAAGCAGCAATTTAACGTGACACGGAGTTTGGGGATTAAAAACCAATCAAGATGGTTGTCAGATGACTCTTAACTGACTAACCCTCATTGTCATTATATGACAATGTTTATCAAGTTTTTGATCTGCCCCCAACACTCTAATTCTGATAAACCAATGAGAGAAGAGGGAAATAATTTATGGATACGTGGAAAAATATTGTACAGAGTGTTGCCCCCGTTTTAGGGACAGCATTAGGTGGGCCATTGGCGGGCGCGGCCACAAAATTTATTGCCGATAAGCTGTTAGGCAATCCCGATGCGGATGAGAGCGAAGTTCAGCAGGCGATCGAAAAGGCCTCACCAGAACAGTTAGCGAAGCTGAAAGAGATGGATGAGCAATTTAAGTTAGCCATGCAAAAGTTAAACATTGATGAGTCAAAACTCAGTAATCAGGATAGAGCAGGGGCGCGTCAGTTATACAAAATATCGACTTGGCCGCAAATCTCATTGTCAGCGGTATTTGTGATTGGGTATTTCTTGGTACTTTTCTTTTTGATTGAGAACCCAGACACCCTAAGTAAAGAACGAGGCATTATGGGCGTTTTTACCACGGTATTGGGTGTGCTAACTGCTGCTATCCCGCAAATACTCAGCTTCTGGTTTGGCAGCAGCAACCATAATAAGCAAGACAGTAAATAAAGGGCTTTTTCTACAAAAATAGAAGGTAAGGGTGTCTAGATAACTTTTAAAATACTTACGGAGAAATTTATGTATCAAATTAAACCTAAAAAAAATAAAACACGAAGCGTAATGCAAAAAGTAGATCAGACGCCACAAACCAAAAAACCTTTAACAACTAACAACCCCTCAATAAACCCCGAAACATTGAAGAAAATGGTGTCGTATACATTTACTGAGGGGGTAATACTCGAACCTAATATGGAGCAGTTCATTGCTCCCCCTACATCTGAACAGGCGGCTAAATGGAATTCAGACCGCACCAAAAGACTTAAATTGTCATTGAATGGAAAGAGTGAAGGGTCTGAAGGTAGTGCATACGGAGTGATATGCGGATGGTCAAACGGAAAAAACAAGTTAATCCTAGCTAAAAAAACACTTATTAATAACTGGACAACAAATGATGGTGTAAGGAAGCCACAAGTTCCAATTGAAGGCGTAGGAGTAGAGATGAGAGGACCATTAACATTAGGACTACCAGGCGGTAATGTGCCGAAGGACTCTGATTTTACAAATATAGCGTGTTCAGAACTACTTGCTGAGGCCGCTGTCAATGTGGCGAATAATAACTTTAAGTTACTCGATACGAAAATACAATCAGATAAGGGATATCGCTATAGTCATACATATTTTCTTTATAAAGGGGATATAGATGAACTAGCTAAAAGAATGAATGGTGCTATACAAAGTGGCTACACAGCGGACAACGAAATATGCATGGTTAAATCAATTCCTCTGGATGAGGTGAGTAACACTTTAAAGACTCTGAGTACGAATAACGCTGATACCCTAAAACCAGTGCCAAATAAATCGACCCTACTCCGTTGGATAGGTAGCGGAAATGATTGGCACCAAAAAATAAGCGAGGAAGCCGCAAAACTAATGCTAGGACAGGAAACTGAGATCTCAAACTACAACAAAGAGATAACAGCAGACGAAGTTCTAGCTATAGGAAACAAATAAAATTATGAGTTTTGGATCAGATCAAAAACCATAAGGCTAACAAAAACCCCCAAGAGAAAGAGCATTTATTCCAATTTTTGCGATATGTGAGTCGGTAAATTAGAAAGCTCATATAACAGAGATTTTCTACAGGAGATCTAGCAATGAAGTTGGAAATGAGCAAGAAAATAGTGCTTTTAGTGGGGAGCTTACTGGCCCTTGGGGCATTGATACTAATTCAAGTAACGGCATCATTCAGTGGTGGGGGCAGTAGTGGGGAAAGTCTGGCAAACCAATATGCCAAGCACTCAGGCAGTAATGAGGAGTACCTCCATGGTATCGACGTGTCTTATTACCAAGAAACGATTGATTGGACAGAGGTTGGGGCAACGGATGTGACATTCGTTTACGTCAAAGCGACCGATGGCATGACCTACACAGACCCACAATATGATGCCAATATGTCGGCCCTTAATAAGCAAAAAAAATTGTTGTATGGGGCGTATCACTTTTTTGAGGCGGAGGACGATCCCCTAAAGCAAGCCAATAATTTTATTACTCAACTATCGAAATACGCCTTTACGCTTGCCCCTATGGTGGATGTGGAAGTGACAAAAAGTCAGCCACCACAAGTCATCCAAAAACGATTGCAAACCTTTTTAGATGCCGTTCAGTCAAGCACAGGTTGCTTACCCATTATTTATTCTAATAAAAGCTTTTGGGAGCAGAATATTGGGCCGAGTTTTGATGATTACGTTTTTTGGTTGGCAGAATATGCAACCACAATGGATGCCCCTGCCCAAGTGCAAAATTTAGAACTTTGGCAGTATAGCGAAAGTGGGAAAGTCAACGGGATAACCACGGCGGTCGACCTTGATGTACTTCTTAACGGCCGTGAAGGGTTAAATAAAATACGTTGCTCAGATTCAATAAAAACGTAAGTCGAGTTTGAAATAGATTGGTCAATTCCACGTGCCCATCTCTTAATAAGGGGTGGGTGGTATTTGCAGTGTAAACTGGTTGCGACTAGTGAGAGACATAACCCTCCAGCCTCCCCCTTGGTAAGGGGGAGGAGATTTCTACCTTCCGCAGAGTAGGTTACGATACTACTTGTTCCCTCCCCTTAGTAAGGGAAGAGCTAGGGTGGGGTTTTAGTTTGGTTGTTGAAGTTAACCCCCTCCCAGCCTCTCCCTTGGTAAGGGGGAGGAGATTTCTACCTTCGGCAGAGTAAGTTACGATACTACTTGTTCCTTCCCCTTAATAAGGGGAAGGCTAGGATGGGGTTATAATTGTAGAGAGGTCATGGATGACAAAACTTTTTAATACTAAGCACAATGCAGTGTTGCGCTCAGAACTAAGAAAGGCGATGACAGAACCAGAACAAAGGTTATGGTATCGGCTTAGAAATAAGCAGTTAGGCGTTAAATTCCGACGTCAGTTTGGAATAGGTCGGTATATTGTGGATTTTTACTGCCCTGAAAAACGATTAGTTATTGAGGTTGATGGTGATAGTCACTTTTCGAAAGCTGGTCTTAGTTATGATTCAGCCCGCGACGAATACATCAAATCGCTTGATATACAGGTTGTTCGTTTTACAAACTTGGATGTTATGCAGAATATAGAAGGGGTTTTATTTGCGATTAGCGAAAGGCTTTAACCCCCTCTAACTCCCCCTTGTTAAGGGGGAGAACTGAGAGTTCGCCGTTCATTAGTAAAAGTGGAGTAGGCCGTATTCTATTCCCTCCCCTTTTTTGAAAAAAAGAGTCAAGGGGGAGGGCTAGGGTGGTTTTTTAGTCTGTCTGTTGAAGTTAACTCCTTGTAAACGATGTCTTGTGTGTGTAACCCCCTCTAACTCCCCCTTGTTAAGGGGGAGAACTGAGAGTTCGCTGTTCATTAATAAAAGTAGGGTACTGTCCCAAAAAGTGTGTCTGTCTTCTCATTAAACAACTTTCCCTCCTGTTATTCAAACAAGTGGCTTTTCTGAAAACGACTCACCGGGTATTGATAAGTGCTGCTATTCATATCAA
>NHNK02000107.1 GCA_002173415.2 Marinomonas agarivorans | reverse complement strand
TGTTCTATCTATTCTCTTTCGTTTTCATTTTTTTGTGTCTTGCTTCTGTTTTATGAGTAACCTTATGTCAGTTAAGAAGCAAGGTTATAAGTCAGGCAGTAGTCTCACTAAAGCCTGTTCAAGTAATTGATGGGAACAACCAAAGTTTAGTCGAATAAATTGACTGTTTCCAAATTGCTTTCCAGGTGAAATTGAGACTTTCTGGGCTAAGAAGTAGGCTTCAGTGTCCTCAAGATTAAGGTGTGATACATCGATCCATTCTAAATAGGTTGCTTCTAATTTGGCCATTTTACATTGGGTGTCAGCAAGGCG
>NHNK02000106.1 GCA_002173415.2 Marinomonas agarivorans | reverse complement strand
CTCAGAATAAAGATATATTAAAATATGGGTTTATACCCGAAGCTAATATGTCTTCATTTGATATATATGAGAGAGCAGGTAGTTCTGTATATTATCACTTTCATGATTTACTAAAATTAAATCGTGTAGGCTATCAAAAGATACATGATCATATTGCAAGAGAAATTAGGCACGGGAGAATAACTAGTGATGAAGGTATTAAAATTTCAACTATATATACCCACCGAAAAAAAAATATAAAGCCTTTTTTCGATTGGCTAGGCGTAACTAAAACAGGTTATGAGTGGTTTAAGTTGCATCGGTTGTCTGAGT
>NHNK02000105.1 GCA_002173415.2 Marinomonas agarivorans | reverse complement strand
CATTGCCAGATCGCTCTAAATTCGGCGGCTATGCGGCAAAAGATGCACCTAAGTTGACTGCGACGGGGTATTTCCGTGTTGAGAAATATAAAGGCCGTTGGAGGTTTGTTGATCCAGAAGGTCATTTATATTGGGCAACAGGGTTAGACAATGCACGTATGGACGACACGAATACTATCACGGGTGTGGCCTTCTCTGATCAACCGCAAGACAGTTCTGCGGCATTAGACCCATCGGAAGTATTTGGCGAAGGGTATCTAGAGTCAAAACGCCCCCGTTCTGTCCAATCCGACATTCGTCATAACCTGTTCA
>NHNK02000104.1 GCA_002173415.2 Marinomonas agarivorans | reverse complement strand
TAAAATTTAACAGCCTTTGCTGGTCGCCCTCATCTTTAGCAAGTGCTAGAGGGTCAACACTGGTCCCAGGGTAATGCGCCACGAAAGCCTCAACTTGACCTCGTGTTGCCGTTGAGCAACTGCCTGCTAGCACTAAGGCATTTCCGGCAGGAATAGAAACCGTTTGCTTGGTCGCATTTTGTTCTGTCCATTGCCGGTCTCGATACAGTGCAGGTAAACCTTGAGCCAATGCGGCGCCTCCTGTCAGAAGAGTCATATCCGCTGCACCATAGGTTGTTTCGATCAGGTCTTGATCGGTTACCGCATCAACGAC
>NHNK02000103.1 GCA_002173415.2 Marinomonas agarivorans | reverse complement strand
TATGCCGCTGTCGATAACTCAGCACAGTATCGACAAACATGCCTCACAAACAGGCTCAAACGCTCTCTCAGGCATGCGATTAGCAGTAAAAGACTTATTTCATATGGCAGGTCTACCCCCCAGCGCTGGCAATCCAACTTGGCTGGACACCCACGATATTCCAACTACAACCGCATTCTGCGTAACACAACTACGAGATCATGGCGCCGAATTTGTGGGGAAAACCATCACTGACGAATTGGCTTACAGCTTAAATGGGCAAAACATCCATTACGGTACGCCTTACAACCCTATTACCCCAGAGCGCCTACCC
>NHNK02000102.1 GCA_002173415.2 Marinomonas agarivorans | reverse complement strand
TTTGATGATTTTGAGTTTCAGCCCTGCTTGTATTGTCTGGGTAAGCAGCCACTCACAGCCTTCTTCTCCTAGGCGTTTGCTCCATTTAACCAGACTGGTTGGATGGCATGGGAAGTCGTGTTGAAAAAAGGTTTCACCGCAAAAATATTGGTAGTAAGGCGATTCAATCCATTGCTCTAGTACCATTTCGTCAGACAGGTTATGCATGTGTTGTAAAAACAACAAGCCTGCCATAAGGCGAGTGGGTAAGGCAGCGGCGCCAACAGTTGCGAAATGCACCACCAGTTTGTCATCCAAGAGGTCCCAATCAATC
>NHNK02000101.1 GCA_002173415.2 Marinomonas agarivorans | reverse complement strand
GAACATCGAAAAGTAAAGGGTCGTCTAACTGCTCAAGAATGTCAACTGCATTTAGGAGCATGTTCTTAGCCCCAATGACATCCTTCTCCATTAGCAATCTTTGGTTGGCTAAACGAATCAAGTACTCAGCTTCGGCAAGTTTCCAATCTTCTTTTGTTGTATTTTCTAGTCGCTTGAGTTTTTCTTTTAGTACTTGAATATCAAAATCAAATCGTGTGGTGTTTTGATTTAGGCTATCTAAATCGTTTAGTTGAGAAGTAATTTGGCCATCTATGCGCGATTGTAGTTGCAATAAAGTAGGTTGTATCTGGCGG
>NHNK02000100.1 GCA_002173415.2 Marinomonas agarivorans | reverse complement strand
GGCAGCGCCCTGGGCGGTCGCGATCGGGCTGGTCGCCGTGCCGCTGGCGGCGAGGCTGCTGCTGACCCACCCGGACGTGCTCGAGCGCGTGACGACGCAGGCGCGGCAGACGGGGATCGATGTCGAGCGCTTCCTGGCGGACACCTCCGCGTTCTGGGAGCGTGCTGGCGAGATGCTCATGGCGAATCCGGTCTTCACCAGCGCGCTGGCGCTCGCGGTCGAGTCGACCGACGAGGCGATGGCTGGACTGCTCGGCGTGCCGCTGCCGATCGCCACGATCTTCGAGACCGCGGTCGGCGACGACGAGGTCTACG
>NHNK02000099.1 GCA_002173415.2 Marinomonas agarivorans | reverse complement strand
ACACCGTTCTCTGTTTTAAACAGAAGACTTTTCCCTTTCTCTTGTCTACTGACGATCATGTGTGGTTCTCCATTGCGTGTGGTTAAATGGAACGCCATCACTGTTGGGATCATCATAATAATTATACCTGCGGTTCTGCGTCTCCTGTTCAAGATGTTCAGCATCCTTCCAATCTCTTTCCTGAACCCTCTCAAGACATTGATAGCCTTTGATTTTTTGATTGTTCCCCATCTTTTTAATATCCCTGCTGTTGGCGGGATTGTTAGGAAACGAAGGAATGCCACCAGGGCCATGAACAGTTTCAGTGGTCCTCGT
>NHNK02000098.1 GCA_002173415.2 Marinomonas agarivorans | reverse complement strand
CTGGCCGAGACCCTCGCCCTGATTTTACCTATGTCAATTTTGATAAAAGCGTTACAACAATAATCGACTTACAAGTAGGTATGACCTTAGAAGGGGTTGCTACTAACATTGCAGCGTTGGGTGTGTTTGTTGATATTGGCGTGCATCAAGATGGGCTGATTCATATATCGCAATTAGCCGATAGGTTTGTTAAGAATCCAGCCGATTTTGTTAGCGTTGGTCAGATCATTCAAGTAGAAGTACTTGAGGTAGATGAAGGTCGTAAGAGAATTTCTCTAAAAGCATTGGGGCTTTAAACTTATTAACAGTAGCATCT
>NHNK02000010.1 GCA_002173415.2 Marinomonas agarivorans | reverse complement strand
GGCTGAACAAGTCGTTTAAACGCACGTTAAAAATTCGAAATGCCATGCCCAGTGTGGAATCAGTATTAACGCTTTTAAGCAAAGTAGCCATTGATATGAATAGCAGCACTTATCAATACCCGGTGAGTCGTTTTCAGAAAAGCCACTTGTTTGAATAACAGGAGGGAAAGTTGTTTAATGAGAAGACAGACACACTTTTTGGGACAGTACCTGATTTGGTTGCTCATCCATTGCGATACACTAACAGTCTGAGCGGTATCGGCGTTTAACAGATCATGCTGCGTTAATTGCTTAATAAGCTGCTTGGTAACTGGCAATGCTGTATCTAGCAAGGTAACTTGGTTACCAACAATCGCACATATTTGCTGTTTTAACATCGGGTAATGTGTGCACCCCAACACCAAATGATCAATGTTTTGCTTCAATAATGGATGTAAATACTGTTGCAGCAAATCATAAGTCTGTCTGCTGTTCTCTTCACCTTGTTCAACCAATTCCACTAAACCGGGACAAGGCTGAATATACACCTCACTCTCTTGTTTGCACTGGTCTACTAAGGCTAAAAAGTGAGGGTTTTTAGCGGTCGATAACGTTACCAACAGCCCGACTTTCTTACTGCTACTGGCTTGTACCGCTGGCTTAATTGCTGGCTCAACCCCGATAATAGGAATGGATATGCGCTGACGCAGTGTTTCGATCGCGTTTACTGTCGCGGTATTACAAGCAATCACAATGGCTTTGGTCTGTTGCGCAAGAAAATAATCTGCAATGGCATTAACGCGTTGCTGAATAAAATCGGGGCTTTTATTGCCATAGGGAGCATGCAAAGTATCAGCAAAATACAACAAATGCTCATTCGGCAAATGTTGCTCAACGCATTGGGCGATTGTTACCCCCCCCGACACCGGAGTCAAAAATACCAATTGGAGCGTGATTTCTAAGAGTTAACGCATCCATAAATAGTTGGGTGTCCTTATAATATTTCGTTGGGTGTCCTTATAATATTTCGTTGGGTGTCCTTATAATATTTAAGGACTATTATAAGTTGCGATTGCTATAGAGACACCCATTTAATTCTTCTTAATCTATTATTTGGTTGATTTTTAAAGTGAGTGTCCTTGTATTGCTTATATTGGATTGAAATCGAAACGCTATTTGTATAAATAACGTTTCGAGTATCGTTATACGGTTGCAAGGACTTAAAAAAGGTGGGTAAACAACACAAGGTTAAGGCGCTACTTTTTGCCACGCGCTGTTTTGTTCTGATGATTTTAATACCGCCTGAATAAACTTCATGCCTACAACTCCATCACTGATACTAGGAATTAGGCCCTGTACAGAGTTTATATCGGCCCCCTTTTCAAGAGCATCAATGGCGTTAGCAATATCCAGATACAAAGTGGCAAAACCTTCAAGGTACCCTTCAGGATGACCAGCAGGAATACGAGAAGCGGCATTAGCCACAGGAGACATAGTCGCCCCAGCTCGGGTAAGACGCTGAGTTGGTTCTCCAAAGGCAGAAAGCCACAATTCATTCGGTGATTCTTGCGCCCATTCTAATCCGCCTTTATCACCATAGAGACGAATTTTTAGGCTATTTTCATTACCCGGTGCTACCTGACTGGCCCAAAGCATGCCCTTTGCACCACCAGAAAAGCGCAGCATGGTATGAACATTGTCATCAAGTTGTCTCCCTAGAACAAAAGCTGTCAAATCTGCCGCGACTTCTTCTACATCTTGCCCTGAAATAAAACACGCCAAATTAAATGCGTGAGTGCCTATATCGCCAAGACAACCTGCTAAACCTGACTTACTTGGATCTGTACGCCATTGAGCTTGTTTATTGCCAGTATCTTCAATCTTCTGCGTCAACCAATCTTGAGCATACTCAACTTGAATAGTGCGTAAAGTACCCAGCACGCCGGTTTGCACTAAATGTTGTGCGTGGCGTACCAGAGGGTAGCCGGTGTAATTGTGAGTGAGTGCAAATAACGCTCCAGATTCACGCACTTGTTGCTCCAACGCTAGTGCTTCTTCTAATGTTCTGGTGACAGGTTTATCACAGATTACGTGTATGCCTTGTTGTAAAAACGCTTGTGCTACAGGGAAGTGCATGTGATTTGGCGTAACAATAATCACTGCTTGAATACCGTCAGTACGCTGCTTTTCTTGTACTGCCATAGCAGTAAAGGTGTCATACGCTCGATCAATATCAATACCTAATGCCAGCGCTGATTGTTTTGAGCGCTCAACATCCGATGACAACGCCCCTGCGACCAGCTCAAAACGATCATCAATGCGTGCCGCAATGCGATGAACCGCTCCGATGAATGCACCTTCACCGCCACCAACCATACCAATACGAATACGTTGTTTCATTCTATCCAGACCTCCTACTATTTAAGGCCTAAAATACGGCGATTCATGGCTTCATCAGTACCACTGCTGGCAAAATCGTCAAACGCTCGTTCAGTGATACGAATTAAATGATCATTAACAAATTTCACCCCTTCTGCTGCACCTGCTTCTGGGTGTTTCATGCAACATTCCCATTCAATTACGGCCCAGCCATCGAAGTCATATTGCGTTAATTTTGAGAAAATACCTTTAAAATTGACCTGCCCATCACCAAGAGAACGAAAGCGTCCAGCACGCTCAATCCAACTTTGATAACCGCCATAAACTCCCTGCTTACCTGTTGGATTAAACTCTGCATCTTTTACATGGAACATTTTTATGCGCTCATGATAGAGATCGATAAAAGCTAGGTAATCAAGCTGTTGTAACACAAAATGCGAAGGGTCAAACAAAATGGCGGCTCGTGGGTGATAATTGGTCGCAGCTAAAAACAAATCAAATGTTGCGCCATCATGTAAATCTTCACCTGGATGTATTTCATAACATACATTGACGTCACAGCGATCAAATTCATCTAAAATAGGTAACCAGCGTTCAGCCAACTCTTTAAAGCCTGTTTCAACCAAGCCTGCTGGTCGTTGTGGCCAAGGGTATAAATAAGGCCAGAGTAATGCACCAGAGAAAGAAGCATGATTTTTTAAACCGAGGTTCTTCGAAGCTTGTGCCGCTTTAAATAGTTGATCCACCGCCCATTGCTGTCGAGCTTCTGGGTTGCCTCTTACGGATTCTGGCGCAAAGCCGTCAAACATATCATCATATGCTGGGTGAACGGCAACCAACTGACCTTGTAAGTGCGTTGATAGTTCAGTAATCACCATATCGTGCTGAGCCAATAGTTGTTGTATTTTTTCACAATAGGCTAGGTCAGTTGCAGCCCGCTCTAAATCGAACAAACGGTCATCCCAAGTGGGAATTTGAACACCTTTGAATCCAAGATTTGAAGCCCATCGAACAATATTTTCTAAGGAGTTGAATGGGGCTTCATCCCCCACAAATTGAGCAAGAAATAACGCAGGACCTTTTACGGCTTTCATGGTAGCAACCTCACATAATTATTGTTATTAGCGTTTATTTTTTCGTTTATGAAAACGGTTACATATTGCATATAAAAAAAGATCGACAATGCCATTTTATCGATTCTATTGCTTTTCCAGTATAGACATTAGCCCAATGAAGTAAACGACTTTTTCCTACTTTGAGAACGGTAAAGGGCGACTTATGCGTCAGTCATCGCCTGATATTTTTGTAGCAAATCCGTGTAGCCAGCAACATAGTTTGGATATTGAAACTCAAAACCAAGATCACGCAGTGCCTTATTAGAAAGACGTTTGCCGCTATTTGGAATAAAGTTGTCTACCGCTAAACCAGACAAATTTGGCAGGACACCCACTACTGTTGCCAACCAAAGTTTTACTTCCCAAATACTGACTGGCTGATTGTCTGTGGCGATATATAAGGTATCCAGCAGTGTATTTTGCCAATGACATTGTGCTAAGAAAGCAAGCACTGCAACGCAATCATCACGGTGAATCCGATTCGTCCATTTATTGGCCGTCCATACTTTGCCTTGCAACACATCTTCAATTAAACGAAAGCGATTAGCACCATAAATACCAGAAAATCGTATAACAGTGGTTGGTAAATTTTGCTGCAATGTTTGCTCTGTTATCCTTAATACACTGGCGGTGGGTGTCTCTGGTATCGCAGCACTTTTTTCTGTTAAAAACTCACCATTATTTTGCCCGTATACACTGGTGCTAGAAATGAAAAACAGCTTGGGCGGCACATTTTGCTGGCGATAACGTTCAACTAAGCGTTGAGCTGGTAGCAAATACGCCTGTTCATAAGCTTCTTCCGTACGCCCTGATGGGGTTGTAATTAAAAAAATCATTTCCACTTCAGGGAGCACGTCATCAGTAAGAAAAAGTACATCACCAGTAACGCCTGTCACGTTGGCAGGAAATTCAAGACCTGTACGACGAATTGCTGTTACATTATGCCCTTTTTGTACTAACTGTTTAGCCAAACCAGAGCCTAAATCGCCACACCCAACAATAAGCACATCTGCCATTTTTTTTCCTTTTTGATCTTGGTTAAATGGTATATTGTCACAGTATTGGTTTTATCCTGTTAAGCTGATTCTGTTATTTATTCTCTTATACAACTTCTTCGGACAACATATGACATTAACTGAACTCAAGTACATTATCATGTTAGCGAAAGAACAGCACTTTGGTCGTGCAGCCGATGCCTGTCACGTTTCTCAACCGACCTTAAGTGTGGCTATAAAAAAGCTCGAGTCAGAATTGGGAACCGCTATTTTTGAGCGCAGTAAAAACTCAGTTTATGTCACCCCTGTGGGACACAAGATCATCGCTCAGGCACAAAACGTATTGGATCAAGCTAGGGTCATCAAAGAATTAGCAGCCGCTGGAAAAAACCAACTTAATAGCCCTATAAAAATTGGCGCTATATATACAATTGCTCCTTACCTTTTCCCTCATATGATTCCCTTTTTACATCAATCGTCCCCTGATATGTCTTTAGTAATAGAGGAAAATTTAACGGAAAACTTACGTCCTAAATTGCGTGATGGCACACTTGATGCCATTGTAATTGCCCTACCGTTTACTGAGCCCGATGTGGTAACCCAGCCGATTTATGAAGAAGAGTTTGTGGTTCTCATGCCTAAAAACCATCCTTGGAACGAGCTTGATCACATCAAAACCAGTCAATTAAGTACAGATAATTTATTGATTTTAGGGAAGGGGCACTGCTTCAGCGATCAAATACGGGAAGCTTGCCCTATTTTAAGTGAAGGAGAGTACAGCGAGACACAAACAATCGTGAATGGTAGTTCCTTAGAAACGATTCGCTACATGGTGTCATCTGGTCTAGGTGTTACAGTATTACCTAAGTCTGCAACAAATAATATTGACCCAAATTTGCTTACAGTCCGTCCTTTTGCCACCCCTGCACCTAAGCGAACTGTTGCATTAGCATGGCGCGCCAGCTTTCCTAGACCGAAAGCAATCGATGCTTTAAATTTGGCCATTCGCAATGCTCACGACAAGTTTTTTATTTAATTGCCCAAAATTAGCCTGCAATATTTGGCAGGCCAGTACATTAGAATAACTCTATGGATAACTTGAGTACCATTTCTGTGACTGACCTTAAAGGGGTTGGTAATGCCTTAGCAGAAAAACTGAAAAAACTGCATATAGAAACCTTACAAGACCTATTGTTTCATCTGCCAATTCGCTATCAGGACAGAACTCGCATTTACCCTATTGGCCAATTAGCGTTTGGCGATGAAGCTGTGATCGAAGGGCAAATAACGAGTTGTGATGTACAAATGGGGAGACGGCGCAGCCTAGTGTGCCGTTTGAGGGATGATTCAGGTTCGCTTGCACTGCGTTTTTTTCATTTTAATGCCAGCCAGAAAAAACAGTTAGAAGCAGGCAAAAAAATACGTTGCTTTGGTGAAGTGAGACGCGGTAGCACTGGGTTGGAAATGTACCATCCAGAATACCAACTCATTGATGGTGAGTGGCAAGTGCCAGATAACGCTCTTACCCCAATATACCCTCTTACTGAGGGCTTAACACAAAATAAAATTCGTCAACTATGTGAGCAAGCACTAGATTATTTATCGCCTTACAATTTGCAAGAATGGTTACCTGACAACCTGCGAGAACAATTCCAACTTCCCGCTCTATACGATGCAGTCACGTACCTTCATCAACCGCCAAATACGGCCAATCTTGAAGAGCTAAAAGCAGGAGTCAATCCCGCACAATACCGTCTCGCTTTTGAGGAACTGTTAGCTCATCAACTCAGCATGATTGGCAAAAAATTTGCCCAACAAAAAGACCAAGCTGTTCGTATCCCTGCCGTTGGCCCTTTATATAACAAATTATTGAATAACTTGCCCTTTTCCCCTACTGGCGCACAAACAAAAGTGTATCAAGATATTTTCACAGATTTACAAAGTGGACACCCGATGATGCGCTTGGTGCAAGGTGATGTAGGATCAGGAAAAACCTTGGTTGCGGCCATGGCAACTGCGAGCGTTATTCATCAAGGTTTTCAAGTGGCGATCATGGCGCCAACAGAAATTCTTGCCGAGCAGCATTACATTAATTTTTCTAATTGGTTTACACCATTGGGTATCGATGTTGCGTGGATGACAGGCAAATTAAAGGGCAAAAGCCGTGACCATGAAGCAGAGAAAATTGCCTCAGGACATGCAGCAATTGTAGTAGGAACTCATGCATTATTTCAGGAAAGTGTTCAGTTTCATAAACTTGCCTTGGCCATTATTGATGAGCAACATCGCTTTGGTGTGCATCAACGTATGGCGCTCAGGGAAAAAGGCATACATGGTGCGCAGCTCCCCCACCAGCTCATTATGACCGCGACCCCTATTCCAAGGACATTAGCCATGTCGGCCTATGCCGATCTTGATTGCTCGATCATTGATGAGCTCCCACCAGGCAGAACGCCTGTCACCACAATTGTCGTGTCAGACCAACGCCGTGAAGAAGTGATTGATCGGGTCAAAGTCGCATGTGAATCTGGTCAGCAAGCTTATTGGGTTTGCACCTTAATTGAAGAATCCGAAGCATTGCAGTGTCAGGCCGCAGAAGACACCGCCATCATGCTGCAAGAGCAGCTTGCAGGCCTGAAAATTGGTTTGGTGCATGGTCGCTTAAAGGCGCAAGAAAAAGCCGACATAATGAATCACTTTAAACAAGGTGAAATTCAATTACTTGTCGCGACAACCGTAATCGAGGTCGGTGTCGATGTTCCTAATGCCAGTTTGATGGTGATTGAAAACCCCGAGCGTTTAGGGTTAGCCCAATTGCACCAGCTAAGAGGACGAGTAGGTCGAGGGCAAGCAGTCAGCCACTGTGTGTTATTGTACAAAACGCCTTTAGGGCAACAGGGTAAAGCCCGTCTATCCACTATGCGAGAAACCGCAGATGGGTTTAAAATCGCTGAAAAAGACCTAGAGTTAAGAGGCCCTGGGGAGCTATTGGGTGCTAGACAAACAGGGATGATGGAATTTAAAGTGGCCGATTTACAAAGAGACAAAGCCTTACTTGAGCAAGTGCAAGTCGCTGCTGAACAGCTTTACCACCATCACCCAGAAGCGATATCACCTCTGTTAGCCAGATGGCTGCCAAATATAGAACACTATCTAAGCGTTTAAAGATTTAAATACCTTGCTATTTAAATGTTTAAGGGATGTGAACTACCGTCGTATTTTTTACTTCTTCCATAGCAACATAAGTGCGAGATTCTCGCACATGAGGCAACACTAATAAGGTCTCACCAAGCAGTTTTCGGTAGGCATCCATATCTGGTACCCGAGCCTTCAGTAAATATTCAAAATCTCCGGCGATCAAATGGCATTCAAGCACTTCGGGGATATCCGCAACGGCAGCTTTAAATTCATTAAAACCTTCCGGCAAAGTTGATTTAAGACGAATTTCAACAAAGACCAATAAACTGGCTTCTACTTTTCGTGGATCAACTAACGCACAGTAACCGGTGATGTAACCATTACGTTCTAAACGACGTACTCGTTCTAAACAAGGGGTCGCACTCAAGCCTACACGGCTTGCCAATTCGACATTTGATAAACGGCCATTCATTTGTAATTCACGCAATATTTTACGATCTAAACGGTCCAGCGGCTTGGACGAATTATCCATCAGAGTTGAATCTCCACTTAAAAAAATAATCGGTATAAGTCTATCATGGCCTCAACCAAGTATAAAAACTGGTACCAAAAAGGCTTTACTTTAATTTTCACAATCATTAAGGTTAAAGCACCAAAAAGAGACATTTTCGGCGTAAATATACGCCATAATGGTGCAGTATGAGCAAAAAAGGTATTTTTTTATTTCCTATTTTGCAAACCATTTTCACAATGATAGCGTGGATTTTTTACGGAAAATGAAAGGCTAAGAAAGAAAATGGAACAGACTGATTATTAAAGATTTTTTCACGCCGATGTTTACATAAACTTACGTATGAAACTTCTTCTTTATTCTCTCTTTTTTTGGACTGTTAATACAGGTTTTAGCGACTATGCTTACTGAGCAGAAGTAAGTAAGAAGGGCTGAAATCTAGTAGTCTTCTAGGGAAGGATTAACTGTTTTCCAGTTGAAAATAATAAGTTGATATTGGCCCAACTATTGCAAAAGATAAAAAACTATCGATATGTGATAGCGACAATCCATTATTGATATATAAAAAACCAAACGCCTGGAGGCTAGATATAATGAAAAAAAATGTAAGCAAGTTAATCTCTACTGCTGCAGTTGCAATGACGGTTAGTGCCGGAGCTGTTGCTGGTACGCTTGATGATGTTAAATCCAAAGGCTTTATTCAGTGTGGCGTGAGTCAGGGGGTTCCAGGCTTCTCAAACGTTGATGATAAAGGTAACTGGACAGGTATTGACGTTGACGCATGTCGCGCTGTTGCAGCCGCGGTATTCGGTGATGCTCAAAAAGTAAAATTCACACCGCTTTCTGCTAAAGAACGTTTTACCGCTCTACAATCTGGTGAAATCGACATTCTATCTCGTAATACAACTTGGACTTATACTCGTGACTCTTCTTTGGGTATCGACTTCACTGCCGTTAACTTCTATGACGGTCAAGGTTTTATGGTTCGTAAAGACCTAGGTGTTAACTCTGCCCTTGAACTTGGTGGCGCAACAGTATGTACTGAGCAAGGTACAACCACTGAATTAAATATGGCTGACTTCTTCCGTAAGCACCAAATGGAATACGTTCCAGTTGTAGTACAAAAAGCAGACGAAGCTGTTGCTGCTTATGATTCAGGTCGTTGTGACGTTTTCACAACAGATAAATCAGGTCTTGCTGCTCACCGTTCGAAACTTGGTACGCCAAGTGATCACGTGATTTTGCCTGAAACTATCTCAAAAGAGCCTCTTGGACCTGCTGTTCGTCACGGTGACAACCAGTGGAAAGACATTGTAACTTGGTCTCTATTTGTTCAAGTAAACGCAGAAGAGCTAGGTATTTCATCAAGCAATGTTGCGAAAGTGAAAAAAGACTCTAAAGATCCAGGTATCAATCGTCTACTAGGCTCTGAAGGTAATATGGGTGAGCAATTAGGCTTAAGTGCTGACTGGGCTTACAACATTATTTCTCTAGTTGGTAACTATGGTGAAGTATTTGAGACTAACATCGGTCCAAAAACACCTGTAGGTTTACCACGTGGTGTAAACAACCTATGGACAGAAGGCGGTGTAATGTACGCGCCACCAGTTCGTTAATATTGGTTTAAGCACAACCTTAATTAACCCAGTCGTATTTTTATACACTGGGTTAATTTTTCTCCCCTTTATACAGACGAGCAAACTTTTTGCCTGAAAATAACAATGAGCAAGAATAACTCAACTACTAATACTAGTTTTCTCAATGACGCAGGAAACCGTGCTCTAATCTTTCAAGCTTTACTACTGGGATTGGTAGTTTTCGTGGGCTATTACTTATTTAGTAACCTACAGGCGAATTTAGATAAGCAAGGTATTTCAACTGGTTTTACCTTTTTAAACCAACCAGCCGGTTTTCCTATCCTACTTCACTTAATCGAATACACAGAAGCAAACAGCTATGGCAGAGCTTTTTTAGTTGCTTTAATTAATACCTTTGTCATTTCTTTACTCGGTATCGTATTGGCAACCATTATCGGTGTATTGATGGGTCTAGCTCGATTATCTAATAACTGGTTAATTGCCCGACTTGCCACCGTATACATAGAGACCTTACGTAACATTCCTCTCCTACTGCAAATGTTCTTCTGGTACTTTGCCGTTTTGGCAGCTCTACCAGGGCCTAGAAACAGTTTTATTCTAGGTGACTTCATGCTGAATAAGCGCGGAATTTACTCGCCCGAACCCTTATTTCAAGATGGGTTTGGCTTTGTTATATTTGGTTTTTTCGTTGGTGTGGCTGCTTCTATTGCTCTGATCATCTGGGCGAAAAAACGCCAAAGTCAAACCGGTGACTGGTTCCCTGCTTACTGGGCTTCTTTAGGAGTCATCATTGCCACTACGTTCCTAGCCCTTGTTTTTACTGGTTTTCCAGTTGAATTTAATGTGCCAGAGCTGGGCCGCTTTAACATTAGGGGGGGGATGGTATTACCGCCAGAATTTGTTGCTGTGCTTGTGGCACTATCAACCTATACTGGTGCGTTTATTGCCGAAATCGTGCGAGCAGGCATCTTATCCGTGAACTGGGGACAGACTGAAGCGTCACGCTCTCTAGGTTTACCTGATGGCTTGACTCAGCGATTAATCGTTTTGCCTCAAGCATTGCGAGTCATTATTCCTCCTCTTACCAGCCAATTCCTCAACCTTGCTAAAAACTCTTCACTAGGTGCGGCAATTGCCTACCCTGAGTTAGTCGCTGTTGTTATGGGAACAACCTTAAACCAGACAGGTCAAGCAATTGAGACCATTGGTTTATGTATGCTGGTATATGGTTCATTAAGTTTATCCATTTCATTTTTTATGAACTGGTATAACAAGAAAATGTCATTAACTGAGCGATAGGAGGCACGTATGACGAAAGTATTTCAACCTTCTCCAAGCCTACCGCCACCAGTTAATTCTGTTGGCCCTGTTGCTTGGGTGAAACAAAACCTTTTCTCAACCCCTGCCAATACAATTTTGACGCTGTTGAGTCTCTACATCATTTACTTACTTGTTGTGCCGGTTATCAACTGGGGCATTATCGATGCAACATGGAGTGGTGAATCAAAAGCAGAATGTACCGCCGGTGGTGCTTGCTGGGCCTTTATTAGAGTTCGATTCGACCAATTTATGTATGGCCGTTATCCTATTGAAGAATATTGGCGTGTTAATCTAAGTGCGATCATGCTGATTGTTCTCGTTGGTATGTATGCCGTTAAAGCGGTTAATAAAACCATGCTCACAGCAGGCATCTTGCTAGTTTACCCAGTCATTGCTTACATTTTGTTTGCTGGCGATGTATTTGGCCTACAAAGAGTAGAAACCGAATTATGGGGCGGATTATTCCTAACTATTCTATTAGGAATGATTGGTATTATTGCCTCTTTCCCATTGGGAGTATTGCTGGCACTTGGGCGCCGTTCAAACATGCCCATTGTTAAGTCGGTCTGTATTATCTTTATTGAGACCGTGCGGGCCGTGCCATTAATCACAATCCTCTTTATGGCTTCGGTAATGATTCCTCTGTTTTTACCAGATGGATTAAATTTCAATAAGTTACTTCGTGTTCTTATCGGGATAACACTTTTCTCAGCAGCTTATATGGCTGAGGTTATCCGTGGTGGTTTGCAAGCAATACCAAAAGGCCAATATGAAGCGGCTGATGCAATGGGTTTAACCTACTGGCAATCTATGATTCTCGTCATTTTGCCGCAGGCACTTAAACTCGTTATACCAGGTATTGTGAACACCTTTATCGGTTTGTTTAAAGACACCACTCTGGTTTATATCGTTGGTATGTTTGACTTATTAGGCATGATTCAGCTTGCCAGCCATAGCCCTAATTGGCTAGGAACCACAATAGAAGGTTACGCCTTCTCAGGCTTCTTATACTGGGCAATTTGTTTTGCTATGTCTCGATACAGTATGGCGGTCGAGCGCAGATTAGAAACCGGACATAAAAGAAATTAGTATTTTTGAGGCCTATTAATATGACAGATCATAATATGGCACTTGCCCAACTAGAAGCTGGTGAGAGCCCAATCATTGAATTTAGTGATGTAAACAAATGGTATGGGGATTTCCATGTCTTAAAAAACATCAACTTTAGTATCAAAAAAGGCGAGCGTATTGTTGTTTGTGGTCCCTCTGGTTCAGGCAAATCAACCATGACGCGCTGTATTAACCGTTTAGAAGAACACCAAAAAGGCTCAATCATTGTCGACGGTATCGAAATGAACGATAACCTCAAAAACATTGAAGCCATTCGCAAAGATGTAGGTATGGTCTTCCAGCACTTCAATCTATTTCCGCACCTAACTATTTTAGAGAATCTAACTCTAGCGCCAATCTGGGTACGTAAAACACCTAAGAAAGAAGCAGAAGAGATGGCCATGCATTATCTTGAACGAGTTAAGATTGCAAATCAGGCTGCGAAATACCCAGGACAGCTTTCTGGTGGGCAACAGCAACGTGTGGCAATCGCTCGTGGGCTTTGCATGAAACCACGTATAATGCTGTTCGATGAGCCTACCTCTGCCCTTGACCCAGAAATGATCAAAGAAGTACTGGATGTCATGATTCAGTTAGCGGAAGAAGGTATGACCATGGTTTGTGTAACACACGAGATGGGATTTGCAAAAACCGTCGCTGACCGAGTAGTATTCATGGATGCGGGTGAGATCGTTGAAGCCAATAGACCACATGAGTTTTTTGACAACCCTCAACATGATCGTACACAACTGTTCTTAAGCCAGATACTCAATCATTAATGTAGAACGTTTACGGAATAGCAACAAAAAAAGCCCCTGTCGGGGCTTTTTTGTCCTCTGCTATCTGATAAATTGCATTATAAGGAAAGTGATATTTTTGATGATAGCAAATTATATGAAAGAACAAGCCCGAGCGACAGTCATTGCCAAAGCAAGAATTGTTCACCTCAGTGATATTGAGGGAATGGTTCAAGCCATCTTTCCAGAAGATGCAATGCTGGATGTTTCAGCTATTGCTCGTATTACAAAACGACGCTTGAAGCCAATTCCTATTCGTGAAACCAATCGCAGTGTTTTACTGAACCCTAGGTCTATCCCAACTTACATAGATAAAACATTACGTCACACTGAAAATCTGCTTTTTTGTCAAAGGCCAGATAACATCGAACACATACAAGGCGACAAACTCGACGATATATTTTTTAGCAATTTCTCTAACTTTTCTAGCATTTCAGTTTCGACAGCCGAAATCCCTACTGAAATGAATGATCATCTCAATGATGAAGGGCAGATGCTAAAAGCATTAGGGCGCTTTCAGTCAATACGTGTACGCCAACGATTAGAGCAAACCTTAGAGTTGCCACCTCTACCTGTATCCTCTCAACGCATCTTGTCGTTAAACACTAATGACCACTCTAGTACAGAAGAACTGTGTAAAATTATAAACCTTGACCCCAGTTTATCGGCCCAAGTAGTTAGCTGGGCCAGTTCACCTTACTATGGAGCCCCTGGCGAAATTAAATCAGTAGAAGATGCTATTATTCGAGTACTAGGTTTTGATTTAGTCATGAATCTAGCATTAGGGCTTTCTATGGGGAAAGTATTAGAAATCCCCAAAAATGGCCCAAAGCATTATAATGATTATTGGTTTAGCGCTGTGTACTGTGCCAGCTTAATGGAAGCTATTACCCAACAACTCCCTTATGATATTAGACCCTCCACCGGTCAAGCCTATTTAACCGGTTTACTCCATAATTTTGGTTACCTAGCAATCAGTGCTATTCTTCCCTCGCATTTTTCTGTTCTAGCCCGTTACCTTGAAGCGAACACCCACTTACCGGCAAACATTGTAGAAATGCAACTTTTGCGCTTCACAAGTGAACAAATGGGGACATGGTTATTACGCCACTGGGCGCTACCTGATGCGATCTGTAATGGCATCCGCTACAGTAAAAAAGTAAACTATGAGGGTGACGGTTACACCCTTGCGACCATGTTAAGAATTTGTCAGTGTCTGATGAACGACGAGCTTGTATCTGAGCAATGTTTAGCGAAGTTACAAATGTCATCAGAAACACTCAACAGAGCCTTTGAACAAGTAAACCATACGGTAGATGACTTGAGGAGCATGGCTAAATTAATGCAACGATAATCGTTAACATGACGTTCTTCGCAACCAGAAAAAATGATTATTTTATGATGCACACCCCTCAGACCATTACCTACAATTTCTCAGCAACCCGCCGAATGCATTACCAATGGTCACCATTGCAACAAGCTAACAGAAAAGAAATTCCACTCAATATACAATCTTGGTTAAGCGAAACTGGCTCAATTACCACGAGGTTAAAAAAATTAGGTGCACTTACCGTCGAAGTACTGTTTGATCGCTGGGATAAAGCCACACCAAAAGAACGTAAAAAACTTAAACTGGACACCCACACTAGAGTTAGAGTCCGAGAGGTCATTTTACGGCTCAACGGCACACCTGTTATTTATGCCCGCTCTATCATTCCTGCCACTGTACTAAAAGGTCAATGGCGTCGATTAACCAACATTGGTGATAGACCACTAGGAAACTTTCTTTTTAAGAATGGGCATATGTGCCGAGGTAATATAGAAATAACCAAATTGCCTGCGGAGTCATTCCCTCACCTTGAGGAAGCTGTCTGGGCCAGAAGGTCCGTTTTCTCACGCTACGGGCACGGCGTACTAGTGAACGAAGCGTTTTTCCCTACAATTACTCTTTTTTAACGGCCATGAATATGGAAAAAATTCACGCGTACTTAGAGCTCGCTCGCTTTAACAAGCCAATTGGCTCTTTTCTACTAATGTGGCCTACGTTATGGGCTTTATGGCTGGCGAAAGGTGGCATACCAGATTACCACCTAATCGTTATTTTTTTAATGGGTGTCTTGATAATGCGTTCTGCTGGGTGTGTCATTAACGACTATGCTGATCGCAATGTTGACGGATTGGTGGAACGCACCCGTAATCGTCCCCTACCGTCTGGGCGTGTCAGTGAAAAAGAAGCCCTGCTGTTTTTCACTGCATTATGCGTTATTGGTTTCATTCTCGTACTTTTAACCGATCTGCAAACTATTCTTCTGTCTTTTGTTGGCCTTGCTCTAGCAGTGATTTATCCTTTTATGAAGCGATATACCAACCTACCGCAGGTATTTTTAGGGCTAGCCTTTTCATGGTCTATACCTATGGCATATAGTGCTCAAGGTGGCGAAATCTTGGATATTCAATTGTGGATGTTATTTGTCGCCAATGCATTTTGGACAGTCGCTTACGACACTTACTACGCCATGGTTGATCGAGAAGACGATAAGGTCGCCAATATTAAATCAACAGCAATACTTTTTGGTGCTTTTGACTTAGTCATTATCCTCTTCTTGCAAGGCATGACACTCTCGTTATTGATGTGGATCGGCATTATTCTCGATTTTTCTTGGCCGTATTATGTAAGTTTATGTATTTGTGGGTTACTCTTTTTACAGCAGCTTTGGCAGGCAAAAACACGCGATAGGAATCAATGCTTTAAATCTTTTTTAGACAATAATCGTGTTGGGTTATGTATTTTTCTAGGCTTAGCAAGCCAATATTTCATCATATAAACTAGAGTTTATATGACAAATTCATAGAAATGTAACATTTGGTCGCTTTAATTGCTTTTATTACCAAGTAAGGAGAATTCCTGTGACTAGTAAAAAAGTATTAATTATCGATGATGAATCCTCTATTCGAGAAATGATTGCTGTTGCTCTGGAAATGGCAGGTTATGAATGCTTAGAGGCAAGCAATAGCAGAGAAGGCTACGAGGTAATCGTGGATAGCCGCCCAGATTTGGTACTCGTAGATTGGATGATGCCCAATGGCAGCGGTATTGAATTGACTCGTCGTCTGAAAAAAGATGCTATTACAGCAGAAATACCTATCATCATGCTCACTGCTAAAAGCGAAGAAAGCAATAAAATCCAAGGGCTCGAAATGGGCGCTGATGATTATATTACTAAGCCCTTTTCGCCTAAAGAATTGGTTGCCAGACTGAAAGCTGTGCTACGTCGAACAAACCCTCAAGGCATCGATGAGCCTATTAATGTCGACGGTTTATCATTAGACCCTATTAGCCAACGTGTCACCATTGGTGATCGTGCTTTGGATATGGGGCCAACAGAGTATCGTTTACTAAAATTTTTAATCACTCATCAGGAACGCGCTTATTCTCGAGCACAGTTACTGGATCAGGTATGGGGTGGCAATGTGTACGTAGAAGAACGAACGGTTGATGTTCATATTCGTCGTTTGCGCAAAGCCATTGGCAAAACGCACGATTATCTAATTCAAACAGTGCGAGGCACAGGCTATCGTTTTTCTAATAAGCGAGCGGCGTAATATATGAAAAGCGTTTGGCGACAGGTACTAAGCCGCATATTAATCGGTTTTATCGTCAGTATTGCTCTAGGCTTTCTTAGTGGTCAGATTTTTTTATTTTTGTTTCTCTATACCTTGTATCTCTTATATTGCCAATTTTACCAGCTGTTTCGCTTTCACAGCTGGCTACGCTTCTCAGGACGTTCTGCCCCACCAGAATCATCAGGGATTTGGGGAGAAGTGTTCAACAATGTGCACCGTTTACAGAAAAAGCAACGTAAAACGAAAAAGCGCATGCAAAAAGCCCTTTCGCGTATAGAAAAATCTACTTCCGCACTCAAGGAAGGCGTCATAATGGCAGACAACACAGGCCGGCTGGAGTGGTGGAATCAATCGGCTACAGACATGTTAGGCTTAATGAAAACCGTTGATCGAGGACAATTTATTACCAATATTGTCCGTGCTCCCGAATTTTTTCGCTACTTTAGCCAAAAACGTTTTGCCGATGCACTTATTATTTCCTCTCCCATCAAAGAGGGAATCTATCTAGAAATACAAACCACTCTATATTCACAAAACGATCATCTCATTTTTATTCGTGATGTCACCCGCCTACATAGTTTAGAGCAAATGCGTAAAGACTTCGTTGCCAATGCATCTCATGAACTGCGAACACCACTTACGGTAATCAAGGGTTACCTAGAGACTTTATCCCTCTTCCAAGATTCACTACCTCAAGCGATGCAAAAAGGCGTTGCTAATATGTCAGAGCAATCCGCTCGTATGGAACAACTTATTGAGGATCTTCTACTGCTCTCTCGCCTAGAGAGCCAAGAGGAAGCAGAGCAGGAAGAATGGCATACCATTAAAGACTTTGTTCACTCTATTACCAACGCTGCCAAAGTAGTGATGACAGAAAATCATCAATTTGACATCCACATCGAAGACGATGACTCTCTATATGGCAGCTACAGTCAGCTCTATAGCGCCTTCTCTAATCTAATTTTTAACGCAATCAAATACTCACCAGCAGGTGGCACCATCACTATCAAATGGAAAAGCACCCCAATTTCAGGCATTTTCTGCGTTGCAGACCAAGGTATCGGGATTGACCCTCGCTATATCCCCAGACTCACCGAACGCTTTTTCCGCGTTGATAAAGGTAGAGGACCATCAACTGGAGGTACAGGTTTAGGACTTGCTATCGTCAAGCACGCTTTACTGAACCACGACGGCAAACTCATTATTACCAGCGAACCAAATGAAGGCAGTAAATTCTCCTGCCACTTCCCTGAAAATCGAGTAAAAAGTAACGAACTACTCAAAAACGAAAACCACGAAGAAAAACAAAAGTAATAATCTGCATATCTGGCCTTCTTTTTTGTTCTTCTTCGAATAGAAATAGGAAAATAGAAAGACACCCACTCTTATTTTTATGAAGACACCCATCTTAAAGTTGACACAGCAAAATAAAACTGTATAAATAAACAGTGCTATTTGATTTTCAAAGTTAGTTTACTTCTCAAGGAAAGAGGAACCATTTATGCCAACCCCAAGGCGTCAACAAATCAGCTTGGCTGATACTCCTTACTATCACTGTGTTTCTCGCTGTGTACGTCGTGCTTTTCTCTGTGGTGAAGACGATCTTACAGGCAAAAACTTCGAACACCGTCGTGGCTGGATTGAAGATCGACTGCTCTTTCTAGCAAGTGTATTTTCGATCGATGTCTGTGCTTACGCCATCATGAGCAATCACCTCCATGTGGTGTTACATATCAATCAGAATCAAGCACTGAACTGGTCGATGGAAGAAGTACTTGAACGCTGGCATCGTATTCATCAAGGTACCATTTTCACTCAACAATTTATCAATGGCGAAACATTACCAAAGCATGCCATGGCGTTTGTAAAAGCATCGGCTGAAACCTACCGTCAACGCCTAATGGACATTAGCTGGTTTATGCGAGAACTCAACGAACCCATTGCTAGAATGGCCAATCAAGAAGACGAATGCACTGGGCGGTTTTGGGAAGGGCGATTCAAGTCACAGGCACTATTAAATGAGTCTGCTTTGATTGCATGCATGGCTTATGTTGATCTCAACCCAGTTCGAGCTCACCTTACTAATAAAGAGGCTACGACACCAGAAAATTCGAATCATACCAGCATTAAAAAGCGTGTTATTCATGCTAAAAAACACCAAACACAACCAGCCAATTTATTGCCCTTTTTAGGTTATGAAAAAGAAAAAACAAAAGAGCAACAAAGCATCTCAGGCTTACCATTTCGATTAACGGATTACCTTGAATTAGTAGATGTAACAGGACGAGTTATTCGAGAAGAGAAACGAGGAAGTATTGACCTATCACTAGCGCCAATCCTACAAAGAATCGGTCTAACGTCTTCACAATGGCTGATGATCACCACTCAGTTTGAAGAGCAATTTCATACGGCCATTGGCAGTGAAGAAGATCTTACCAAATTTAGTGCCAATACCAAACGGCAACGACGGCCTAATCTATCGAACTGTAAACACTTATTAGGTTAACCTCCCCTCAAAATCGATACTAGGGCCAGCAATTCAAAACGACAGAATCAGCCTAGATTTGCTAGGTTGCTGCTTAAACTCGTCTTAACAATACAAATAAAGTCACTTATCCACAGTATTTTCTTGTCAAACGAAATCAACGCTCTCGAAAAGCGAATTGGTCGCCTAATAATAAAGAGAATTTGATCCCTATTATGATGGGTGGCCTTGTAATACTCTAATAGAGTGGGTGGCCTTCTAATATATGTAGACTATAAACTTTGGTATAAGCTCTTAATGAAGTCTTCTTTTTCCGCATCCTGATCAATTAAGCCCAAAATTACTGTTAAAAAAGCAGAGTTTGGTTTTTTATCTGTTGTAGCAACAGACTGTACATAATAGTTTAAACGGTTCAGATCACCTTTAAACTCTAAATCCAATACCGCTTGTTCAAGTACACTGGGAATAACGTCATCACTTTTTATCAGTAACGTTGCTTCCGTTTTATTAAACTGAATCACCATAGTGCGAAATTGTTTACCAGAAAAACGCACCATCGTTGGTATTTTCACGTCTTTCAGTTTATTGCTGTTTTGTGGTTGAGTGATTTTTGACTCATCCGACGCGGAGGTCGCCTTCGCTTTTTTACCACTTAACAAGACATCCATAGAGCCCGCTGCATGGCCAGATAAGCCTTTAGCTCCATTGCCGCCCGTAAGGCTTTCTAGTGCATCTTTTTCACTTGGGTTGCCACGCGCTGATTGTGATGTTAGACGATCAAGAAATTTATGTTTTTTAGCAGAGCCAACAATTTTATTAATCAATTGTTCACTGGAGAAAGGTTTCCCAAGATAGTCAGTAACGCCATTTTTTACCGCTTCAACCACATGGTCTTTATCGCCTCGGCTAGTAATCATGATGAAAGGTACATCTGTTTTTTGATAGCCTTCTTGCTCCCGACACCACTCCAATAACTCAAGGCCTGTCATTTCAGGCATTTCCCAGTCACACAAGATCATATCAAACTTAGTGCGTGTCAGAGCTTGCTGAGCTTTACGCCCATTAATAGCATCTTCAATATCAGCAGCAGGGAATTGTTTGCGTACTGTTCGACGAATTAAGTCTCTAGTAAAAGAAGCATCATCAACGATAAGAATTTTCACAGCCATGGGGTTCAACTTCCAATAATTTTCAATTTACTCATCAACGACAGAATAGTATTTCTGCAAATCGCTCAGCCATAAAATAGTTGCCGTTACGACCGCAAGCGGCATGATTACCAAATTCAGCAACGGAATTGGCAATAATACCATTACTATGGCCCCAAAGGTCCAACACAATAACGGTTTTTTACCTAAACCAAGGCGCATATCGGCAAACGACACTTTGTTATTATCAAACGGGTAATCTAGATATTGAATGGCCATCATCCATCCACCAAACAGTAACCATAAAAACGGCGAAACGACATTAATAATCGGAATCCATGAAATCAACAGCAGCAGCACTAATCGCGGTAAAAAGTAAGCCAGCTTTTGTAATTCTCTAATGACGCTATCCACAATTAAACGACTTAGATCTTTTAAGGTAAAACTTTCTTCGACGTGCTTGCCTATCCCTTGCTCTTTCGTCCATAGCTCTTCTACTTTTTCTGCCAATAGGCCATTAAATGGCGCAGCAATAATGTTTACACCGACAGAAAAACCGTAGAAAAAAATAACTCCGCATAAAAAAGCAAAGCCCATATAAAACAGCCAATTTAAGAAGAATAACCAATCAGGCACCCAACTCATAAAGTAATTCACCATCGGCGTAAAGTAGAACCAAGCAACGGCGTAAAATACTAGCATCAGCACAATATTTACCAAGATAGGAAAAAGAAGGAACGCTCTTAGTTCTGGTTTTAACAAAAAGGGAATGGCTTGAAGAAAGGCTTGTACAGCCTTAAAAGGTTGAAAAATCAAAATACACTTACCTGCCTCTATAACGTCTGTTTGAGTAAAACCTACCATTTAAAATATTGGCTTCGTTTTAGCCTTATAACACTACCTTGATTTGCTTGTTGGATACAGTGCTTTTCCATCTCCTTATTACTTTATAAAGGGATTTTTTTATTTTATGCATAACACGTATACAGAATTTCGATTGTGACAACAAAATGAATAATGAATGATAGAAGTTGCAAATAATGACTAAAAAGTACGCAGAAGTGACACTAAGGAAAGTGTGATTCGACCTTCCTTAGACACTGTCTATCATGTAAAAGGAGCCAATCTTATGGTTATACGGAATTCAATTCTTACAGGTGCATTATTAAGCCTGACTCTTGCAACAACCACTCACCTACATGCCGCAACTGTACCGGCTGGTGTTAAGCTGGCTGAAAAACAAGAAATTATTCGTGGCGGTGGTTCAGAGCCTGCCACATTAGACCCACAAAAAATTGAAGGCACTCCAGGGTCATTAAGGGCTCGGGATTTATTCGAAGGCCTTTACAACTTAAATGGCGATGGCGATCTTATTCCTGGGGTAGCAAAGAGTTATACCGCCAATGATGATAATACGATTTATACCTTTAATTTGCGCGACAATGCCAAGTGGTCCAATGGTGATAAGGTCACCGCTCACGACTTTGTTTATGGCTTCCAGCGCGCTGTCGATCCAGCAACAGCATCACCCTATGCTTGGTTTATTGAAATACCTTCGATTACCAATGCATCTGACATTATTGCCGGCAAAAAGCCTGCTAGCAGCCTTGGTGTGAAAGCGTTAGATGACTATACCTTTGAAGTCACGCTTGAACGTCCTGTACCGTATTTTGTGAAGATGACGGCTCACCAAACTATGTTCCCAGCGCCAAAAAAAGTCATTGAGAAGTTTGGTAGCGATTGGATCAAACCTGGCAATATTGTCAGCAACGGTGCCTATAAAATGGATGAATGGGTTGTAAATGAAAAAATGGTGTTCACTCGTAACACCCATTATTGGAACGATGCAGAAACCATCATCAATAAAGTGACAATCCTACCTATTGAGTCTCCCGCTGTTGAGTTAACCCGTTTTCAAGCGGGAGAAATGGACGTTAGTTATGAATTACCAAATGACCGTTTTAAACAATTAAAACGTGATATCCCAGATGAAGTAATTATCACGCCCTACTTAGGGACTTACTATTATCAATTTAATACAACAAAGGCCCCTTACGATGATGTTCGAGTGCGTAAAGCGTTATCCTATGCGATTGACCGTGATGTGATCACCAAGTTTGTTACTGGTGTTGGCGAAATTCCTGCTTACTCCTTTACCCCCGAAATCGTCAATGGTTTTAACCCTGCAACGCCAGATTATGCCACTTGGACCCAAGCGGAGCGCATTAAAAAGGCACAACAGTTAATGACCGAAGCAGGTTATGGCAAAAACAATCCTTTAAAATTTAATCTTCTGTACAACACTAACGAAAACCACAAAAAAATTGCCATCGCGATTGCGGCAATGTGGAAAAAGAACTTAGGCGTGGAAGTTAAATTAGAAAACCAAGAATGGAAAACCTACTTAGAAAATAAGAAGGCGCAAAACTTTGAGGTGGCCCGTGCAGGCTGGATTGGTGACTATAACGAAGCGTCTACCATGCTTGACCTACTAACGTCTAGTCACGGTAACAATGATGGCAAATACAGTAACCCTAAGTACGATGCGTTACTCAATAAAGCGAAAACAATGCAAGACCCCTCGGCCAATTACAACCAAGCTGAAGCGATTGCCATTCAGCAAGATATGGCCGTAGCCCCTATTTACCAGTATGTGAACAAGCGTCTGGTTAAATCCTACGTTGGCGGCTATCAGCCAAACCCAGAAGACAATATTTATACTCGCGATATGTACATCATCGCCCATTAAGCTTGGCAAAACACAGACTGGCAAACCCAGTCTGTGTTACCAAACAGCGTGATTCTTTTCCATGTCATTTTTATGGCGTTACTCCTTGTGGGTAAAAGTATTCACGCCAAATAACGCCCATACAAAATAATGTATAAGCGAGTATCTATGATTGTTTTTATAATTAAACGTTTCTTAGCGGCCATTCCAACCTTACTGATTTTAATAACCGTGTCGTTTTTTCTTATGCGTCTGGCACCTGGCAACCCTTTTTCCAGTGATCACTCCATCCCTGCGGAAGTCTTAGCTAATATCAACGCCAAGTATCATTTGGATGAGCCAATCTTGACTCAGTATTTTTATTATCTGGGAGGCTTACTGCAAGGCGATCTTGGCCCTTCCTTTCGTTACAAAGATTTTTCTATTAATGAGTTAATGGCACAAAGTTTTCCCGTTTCCGCTGAAATTGGTATTTGGTCCTTCTTAGTCGCCTTATTGATTGGCGTAGGCTGTGGTGTGATTGCTGCTCTCAAGCAAAACTCAGGTATAGATCATGCGGTAATGGCGTTTGCCAACTTAGGTATGGTACTGCCTAATTTTGTCTTAGCCCCTTTGTGTATTTTGCTCTTTTCCATTTACTTAAATTGGCTGCCATCGGGCGGTTGGAATGATGGCGCTTGGCCTTACTTGATTATGCCTGTCATTGCCATGTCCACCAGCTATATTGCTCAAATAGCACGCATTACGCGCGGTAGTATGATTGAAACCATGCACGCCAATTTTATTCGCACGGCAAGGGCAAAAGGCTTGCCTATGTCGCATATTATTTTTCGTCACGCATTGCGGCCTGCTTTATTGCCGGTGGTGTCTTATTTGGGGCCTGTTTTTGTCGCTATTGTTACTGGGTCCGTCATTGTCGATGTGTATTTTAGCACCGGTGGTATTGGCCAACATTTTATTAATGGAGCCCTTAACCGTGATTACTCCATGGTCATGGGTGTCACTATTCTCATTGGCACACTGACGATTCTCTTCAATGCCATTGTGGATATTTTGTATGCGGTCATTGATCCAAAGATTCGTTATTGAGGTTAGCTGTTATGTTTATGAGTTCAAAGTTACAAACGGTAGACGCTCTGATATCCACCGATGCTGATATTGACGGTCGCAGTTTATGGCAAGATGCCCGCCGTCGCTTTTTTGCCAATCATGCTGCTATCGCCAGCCTTATTATTCTTGCCTGTATTACTTGCATATCTTTGCTGGGGCCATTGTTTAGCCAGTGGCATTATGAGGATATCGATTGGGAAGCCCTGTCAGACATTAGCTTATTAGGTCGCCCCAGTATCGAGTCTGGTCACTATTTTGGTACAGATACTCTAGGCCGAGATATTTTTGTCCGCACCATGCAAGGTGGGCAAATCTCTTTACTGGTTGGCATTCTAGGAAGTTTTGTCGCTGTGGTTATCGGCACCTTATATGGTGCGATTTCTGGTTATGTTGGCGGCCGTATCGACAATCTAATGATGCGTTTTTTAGAAATTCTCAATTCGTTCCCTTTTATGTTTTTCGTCATCATTTTAATGACGGTATTTGGCCGACATATATTTTTGATTTTTGTAGCCATTGGCGCGATTTCTTGGCTGGATATGGCGCGTATTGTACGTGGCCAAACATTGGCGCTGAAAAACAAAGAGTTCATTGAAGCGGCGCATGCTTGTGGCGTTTCGGGGTTGCAGATTATTTTGCGTCACATCATTCCCAATTTGCTAGGCATTGTTGTGGTGTACGCTACTTTACTGGTTCCCAATATGATTATTCTTGAGTCATTTATCAGCTTTTTAGGGTTGGGTGTCCAAGAACCCATGACCAGTTGGGGAGCGCTAATTTCAGAAGGTGCCATCACAATGGAGATTGCTGTTTGGCAATTGGCATGGCCATTGGCTTTTCTGGTGTTAACACTATTTTGTTTCAACTTTTTAGGCGATGGCTTACGTGATGCCCTCGACCCCAAAGATCGCTAGGAGGCCGATATGAATTTACTTGAAGTAACCGATTTGCATGTCGGCTTTAAAACCCCAGACGGCACCATCACAGCGGTAGACAAACTCAACTTTTCTATTGCCCAAGGGGAAACACTCGGCATTGTAGGTGAGTCTGGCTCGGGTAAAAGTCAAACAGCCTTTGCCTTAATGGGTCTACTAGCCAATAACAGTATGATAGAAGGACAGGCACACTTTGAGGGAAGTAATCTCTTAGCGCTTGACGAGGAGGCGTTAAATCGCATCCGCTCTCAGAAAATTGCCATGATCTTTCAAGACCCTATGACGTCTTTGAACCCTTACATGAAGATTGGCAAGCAATTGATAGAAGTGCTGATTTTGCATAAAGGCCTCTCTAGAAAGGACGCTTTTAACGCGGCCGTCAAAATGTTGGATGCGGTAAAAATGCCAGAAGCAAACAAACGTATGACAATGTTCCCCCACGAGTTATCAGGCGGAATGCGTCAGCGTGTCATGATTGCTATGGCCTTATTGTGTCAGCCAAAACTCTTGATTGCCGATGAGCCAACCACTGCGCTAGATGTTACGGTGCAGGCCCAAATTCTTAGTTTATTAAATGAACTTAAGAGGGATTTCAACACATCTATTATCATGATTACCCACGATTTGGGTGTTGTTGCTGGATTATGTGACAAAATGCTGGTCATGTATGCAGGTCGTACCATGGAATATGGCCCCGCTGAACAGCTTTTTTACCATCCTTCGCATCCTTATACACAAGGGTTATTAAATGCTGTACCTCGTCTTGATAAAGTCGACGTGCAATTAACCACAATTCCAGGGAATCCACCTAACTTACTAAATTTGCCCAAAGGGTGCCCTTTCCAGCAACGTTGTACTCATGCGAGTGATCGCTGCCAGCAAGAAATGCCCTCGTTGGAGCCGCTCGATAACAGTCAGTCTCTACGCGCTTGTCACAAAGCAATACAGGAGTTAATTGCCCTATGAAAAAACCAATTATGGAAGTTATTGATTTGAAAGTGCATTTTCCTCTGACGGATAAAGTATCTTTCCCTTGGCAAACGCCTCCTACACTTAAAGCCGTTGATGGTGTAAGCCTCACCTTGTACGAAGGAGAAACGCTCGGCATTGTAGGAGAGTCCGGCTGTGGCAAATCGACTCTCGCCAGAGCATTATTACGTTTGTTACCCATTACCGATGGTAACATTATTTGGTTGGGGCAAGACTTAGTCACCTTGGGCAAGCAGGCAATGCGCCGCAAACGTCAAGAATTGCAAATGATCTTTCAAGACCCTTTGGCTTCACTCAATCCACGCATGACAATTGGCGAAATTATTGCTGAGCCACTGCGCACCTTCAAACCAGAACTCAGCCGCGATGAAGTCACTGCGAAAGTTCGACATATGATGGAGAAAGTAGGCTTATTGCCAAATGTGATTAACCGTTATCCGCATGAATTTTCTGGTGGACAGTGTCAACGCATCGGTATTGCCAGAGCGCTCATTATTGAACCGAAGTTAGTCATCTGCGACGAACCGGTTTCCGCCCTGGATGTGTCTATTCAGGCCCAAGTCGTCAACTTATTAAAGGAACTGCAAGCAGAAATGGGGCTGTCACTCATCTTCATTGCCCATGATTTAAGTGTGGTCAAACACATTTCTGATCGTGTACTCGTCATGTACTTAGGCAACGCGGTTGAACTGGCGGATAAACAGGCTTTGTACAGCAATCCACAACATCCTTATACCAAGGCTCTGTTGTCGGCGGTACCAATACCAGACCCTCAACAAGAGAAAAATAAAACTATCAACTTATTGGTGGGTGACCTGCCATCACCGATCAACCCACCTTCTGGTTGTGTGTTCCGTACTCGCTGCCCAGAAACCAAAGACAGCTGCTCCCAATGTAAACCGGAATTAGTGTCTATCAATAAACAACATCAAGTTGCTTGCACTCTAATTAACTGACACGCATTCTATTGATTGTGGCATCTGGGTAGACAATGTTTTTGCTGCCCAGATAGCTCAAAATCAAGCAAATGTAATTTCACACAGTTACCATTTTAGTTGTAACACGTAACCGTTGAACCATATTCATACGCTTTTACAGGCCTAGCGATAAGATATTTATCAAGTGCTTTTCTGAAAGTGAGCTATATTTAGTAGATAGGAATAGACAAATTGAATTCCTGTATTATCTTATAAGAACAATTTTTTACAAAAGGAGGAAGCCTTGAAAAATTTTGTTGTATATATTGGTTTGTTGTTCTCCACCACTTTGTTTGCTCTTGAGCAACCCACAGAGCGTATTGTTCTAACTGTCAGCGGCCTCATTACGAATACAAATCGTGGTGACAGTGCGATCTTTGATCGAAAAATGCTGGCGCAAATACCACAGAAAACTGTTGTCACTCACACGCCATGGAGTGAAGGCAAACATACCTACAGTGGTTTTAATCCAAAAGATTTCTTTGCGTTGTTAGGCATTAAAGGTGATAAGTTAAGTCTTACAGCTTTAAACGACTACACCATTGAGATTCCAATGAATGATTTTCTAAAAGAAGGTGCTATTTTCGCTACTCATATGGATGGCATCCCCATGACCATTCGCAACAAAGGGCCAATCATGGTGATTTATCCATTTGACGATAATCCCAAATTAAAGGTAGAAACTTATTTTGGTCGTTCTATCTGGCAAGTCACTGAAATGACGATTCGCTGAAAACACTAAAGGGATTACATACGAATGCAGGACACAGCAAAAAAAACGCAAAATAAGCCATTAATAAGACGATTAACCGCTGTGTTAATCGTCTTTCTTGTTACCTCTACCATTGCTTCATTAGGTGTTTTTTTCTTGGCCAGCACTAATCGAAACTCACACATTCTAAACACTTACGAAAGTACCCTATGGTCAAGTTTGCAATTACAAATGCAAACTTACCGTTTCCTCGATTTTCTGCGCACTTTAGAAAATAACCCAGAAAACGCCATTGATGCCTACTCCCACTATGGCTTATTAATGAGTCGAGTTGACCTACTAAAAATGGGACCAATCAGTAACCAGATTCACTATATTAGTGATGGTCGCAGCATTCGCTTACTAAACATCATTCATGGCGAATTTGAATTACTCAATGATGTCGTGCTAGAAATTGAAAACAATGATCTTACCCAGTTGAACGCCACAATCGAAAAACTCAAACAACTTGATTCTCACATTAACCGCCTTGTAAATCTTATCAACCAAGGTAGTCAAAGCTTCTCCGTGGAAAGCCGTAAACGCATTCTTGCTGAGCTGGCTGTCTTACAATATTTTGTTATCTTCTTCTTAATCAATGCCTTAATTCTGTTTGTAATCTTATTCCACAACATCAAAGTGACGCGCCTCTCTTTGCAAACGGTTGATGAGATACAAGAAAAAATCGCCACATTAATGCAGAAGAAGAAAAACTTTTTAATGGCGATGGGACATGAAGTGCGTACGCCTCTAGATCGTTGTCTCAGTATGATTGCCTTATTGAAAGACACAAAGCTGAATAAAGAACAAAGAGAAATCTTAACCACAACCGAAGAAGCCAACCAGTCACTGCAACACTTGATCACCGACTTTCTCGATTTATCGCAAATTGAATCTGGTAATTTAGAACTAAACTATCGTCCAGTGAATTTGCACCAAGAAATCGATGAAGCCTTACGTATTGTCAATGAGCAATCTAATCATAAAGGCGTGCAACTGCTTAATTACATCGACTTAAATTTGCCTGCTAAAGCTGTTATTGACGCTAAACGTTTACGACAGATTATTTTTAACCTCGTTGATAACTCGTTTAAGTTTACCCAAAAAGGGCATATCTCTGTTGTTACCCGTTTAGCGCAAAGCAAACCGACCTTGTGGCGTCCTAACGACTATGAAGACACCAACGTCACCATGATTCAAATCATTATTAAAGATACGGGCATTGGCGTACCCGAAAAAGTAGCAGAGCTCTTGAGAACACCTATACATGAAGAAAGCATGCAAATTCCTGAATCACGCAGCAATCTTGGTTTATCTCTTTGTCGCTTCCTTGCTCATTTGATGCACGGCAATATTGTTTGCCATAGTCCGCTTGCTGGCGGTAGTGAGTTTATCTTGGAATTACCCATTTTTCACCACCAAACAACCAGCATTAAGGCATCGCCCAGCATTGCTCATGTTTTAGAAACCATGACAGACAAAAACATGGTCATCATCGAAAAAGACCCTTCTGTGGCTCATCTCTTGTCGATGCAAGCCAATGGCTTGGGAATTCAAACACCTGTTTATAATGGCTTATTGCACGATTTGCCTGAACAGAAAATTGATTTTGTTTATATTGCCAATGACACAACACTTGATGACATGTCCTATATGAATCTGAAAAAACTACTCAATTCTGGTGCGATTTTTATCGCCAGCCACCAGCTTAGTCGCCCAAAATCGAAGTCCATGGCACGGCATCTATATGATCTGCCTTTATTGCATTTAAGTATGTTCCATAACCTGAACGCGGTGAATGAAAAAGAGAAACAAGGCCACCCAGAGTAATTCTTACCGATTATCCGTCAGCATCACAGTGACCATTGCTAATGACCATTGTTATAGTGACCAATCAAACTCTGTCCCTTGTATCAAAGTAGTAAGTAACTGCTCAAAACCCACCTGATCAACCTCATCAAAACGGTTCTTTATTGGACTATCGATATCCAACACGCCGATCAGGTCACCATCAACAACGATAGGCAAAACCAACTCGGAGGCGGAGGCACTGTCGCACGCAATATGACCATCAAATGCATGTACATCAGCAACCCTTTGAGCCTGCATGCTTGCCGCCGCTGCACCACAAACTCCTCGGCCAAATGGAATACGAGTACAAGCCACCTTGCCCATGTACGGCCCTAAGACCAACTCGTTTTGCTTGGCAAAATAAAATCCCACCCAATTTACTTGCTCAACCGTTTGCATGATAAACGCCGAAAACTGCGCAAAGTTGCAAATTAAATCGGTTTCTCCTGCTAATAAGGCAGCCAACTGTTTATTCAATGCTGGGTACAAATCGTTTTTAGGTAAATTGGTATCGGTATCAATCGTAAACATGGGGTTTATACTCTACTCTTGCTGATGTCTTTGGGTAACGAGGCTTAAAAATAAACACTGTGGTAACTCTTGTGTAGGTTCTTATTTATATCAGGACCTTACTTTTATCGCTATCTTTCAAGGCAGCTTGCTGGAGAAAGTGCCCCCAAGCGCATTAAGTTCCTGTTCTGCTATATCCCAAGGAAGCCTTCTACCTGAGTTTTGCATTTTTCGATAAGCATCATGCGCTTGGCGAACACTTATTAAGTGATGGAGCACAAGTTGATTAACCAACCAGATTGTTCCCATGACAACAACGGCCTCGTTTTCAGCCGCCGCTCTTAAATCCCTATCTCCTGTTAGTAATGGGCACTGCTCCTGTTTAGCAAGCGCTAGAGCAAAACAGTCATTTCTACTTGGCTTTTTATATTGGTTCGTTAGGCCAATACCATAGGACATGGTTTCACCGCTTAGCTCATTAAGCGTTAGCCCCCATTCGATTAAATGCTCATGTTCTGCTGCCATTTCTTCATAAAATAAAATGTCAGGAATTGAAAACGTATAAGGTAGCTGGAAGAGTTTCTCTATTAGTTCGCCTTCTTCCATGTCTATTAAAATATTGGCATCACTAATAAGTAGTCGCATCCATTTTTCCTAACTTTCGCTCCTTGTGAAAGTGTGAAAGCGGCATTTTTAGTAGTTCTGCTGCTTTTGACTCACCTATGTAGTTTTCGCTTAATGCTCGATAAACAAGCTGTTTATACAGGAAAGTCTGTTCATTTGGATATTGCTCTCCAGGCTCCTCTGTACGCCACCGTTGTTTATTAAATTCAATGTAGTAATGTTTTTGTAACGAAGAAGAAATAATACCTGTTTGGCCTGCGCGAATTAAAATAGCCATCATGCTGATACCAAATTCATGTTTAAGCATATATAGCTCTTGAGGTTCGATGGCACTACGCTTGTAACCAAAGTGATCTTTTAAAGCCTTTTCTGGCAATAAGAATGCACCAGCAAAGTGGTTACATGCTTTTTCTTCGTCCATCCCTTCTGGTAAACGTCCATGAAGTACTAAATGCCCTAGTTCATGAGCGAGCGTAAAACGCTGTCGATCTCCCGTTTGGTGGGTTGATATAACCACAACAGGAATCTCTCCAATTTTACCCGCCAAACCATCAAATTTATTATTTACTTCTATCGGCGTGCAAATAATCATGACCCCTTTAGATTCCAATGTATCAATGATGTCTGGAATTGGGTTTGCGCCTAAGTGCCACTCACTGCGCATCTGATTTGCCGTATGTTCAATATCAGCGAATGTATCAATGTGATCAGGCAAGTTGTTTGGTAAGGTAAATTTAGGTACAGGGCGAATGGAATCAGGGTAGAACTCTAGCAACTCAGCCCATCGCTCAGCCTGATCCAGTACATCCGCACTAATACGATCTAACAATTTTTGCGGTGTTGTAGAGCGCTTTCGATACTCAATACCGGATAATTCAACTTTGGTCGGACGAAAGAAATACTCAGAACGAACCCCTAAGGCTATTGAGAGCTTATAAAGCTTACCCGAGGAAGGCATGCTCTGCCCATGCTCATACTTCTTAATCATATTTGTGGAGATACCCACTTCTTCAGCAAGCGCACTCATAGATAAACCAGCCGCTTTGCGCGCTCGCAATAATCGCTTGGCAAACATGATTCTCTCCAAAATTGGTTTATAAATTTTTAAAATATATAAAAATTTTAAACCTAAAACCAAACCTTGTCGAGCCGCTTACGATAATGAAAGTCAGGCTAAAACAAGCTAGGTTCTATTATTTATCAAAGCGTAATTAATAAGAAAGGCGCTTTAGCAACCCGCATAGAGATTGGACTTTCTGCTGCAAAATTTTCTCTAGGCTTTGTTAGTTGATTGTATAAAATACAAGGAAACCGACCCAATAAGGACATACTATGACAAATAAATGGAACGTTTCACTTGATGAAAATGGCGCACTGCGTGACGAAGAAGCCTATAAGCTGTTCAATCAAGGAGCCAGTGCTTGGAACGACTTTATGGAGCAATACCCAGAAACCGATGTAGACTTTAGTCACTTTGATTTCTCTCGCTATTACGACCTAGATAAGATCGACTTTTCGGGTTTTCAATTTCCTAAAGAAACATCCTTTGCACATACTAATTTTGGCAACAACTGTGTTTTATTTGTAGACGTAAAAATTGGTGACGACTATGTTTCTTTTGAGCACGCCAATTTTGGTTACGGCGATATTTCGTTTGATTTCGCACAATTTGGAAACGGAAATATTTCGTTTTATCAAGCGAATTTTAGTAACGGAAATGTTTCATTTATAGATACAACGTTTGGTAAAGGTAAAATTGTATTTAATCAAGCTAGCTTTGGGGACGGAAATGTTTCATTTAGACAGGCAAGCTTTGGTGATGGAGGAGAGGTTTCTTTTGAACACGCTAGTTTTGGTGACGGAAAGGTTTCGTTTGAGAAAGCAAGCTTTGGTGACGGCAACGTTTCGTTCCATCAAGCAAATTTTGGCACCAGCGAGGTTTGGTTCAAAGATGTAGAGTTTGGCAACGGTAAGGTTTTATTTAATTACGCCAAATTTGATAACGGGAGTGTTTCGTTTTATCAAGCGAATTTTGGTAGCGATGAGGTTTCGTTCAGCAATACAAAATTTGGAGGTTGTGAGGTCATATTTAGATGGACAAAATTTAGCGACTGTATTATTAGTTTTAACAACATTCAGTGTGAATCGTTAGACTTCTCCTACTCAAGTTTCGCTCAAAGCAACTCTTCAAAAAAGCCAGAAATAACCTTTTCAATGGAACGTGCTCATATTTCTCAGTCTCTTCTTTTGCCCAATTTGAATTTTCGGGCCTTTAGTAATGTCACTTTTCGTGGTTCTTATTTAGGGACTCTACTTGATATAGAAGGTTGTAGGTTTTCGCAACTGCCTGACTTAACGGCTACAACCATTAATGGTCATTTTTCGGTAGATCGCCTCCATGTGGATGAGCCGAAACAGATAAAAGAAAGTGACTCAACCAAGGCTCGCCGTTTAAAAGAGCTAGCGAAAAAAGCCGAGGATAGACAAACGCAATTAGACATGCTGGCGTTTGAGTTGGATGCGATGACCGCTACAAAGCAAATCCCTTTCCTATCCCGTCTGTTAAATAGAATCTACAAATTAATCAGCAATTATGGCCGTAGTATTAGTCGACCATTTTTAGGCTTGATTCTTGTTTGGGCAGTTTGTGGCTGTGTCTATATTGGTGCTAGTGAAACAGAGTCACCCACAATGGATGCCTTTCAACTTTCCTTTAGCCAATCACTGCCCTTTTTAAGTTGGTCTCGTACCGTTAAAGAAACCTCATTAATGGCTCTGTATGACACAGAAAAAGCAAAAGCAGCAATCACGCAAGAAAACTCAGCAACAGGGCAAAATCTCCCATTAAATAATGATTTGTTAGAAAACGTAGGTCTTATACAAAACCTCTTCTCTTATATTCTGTTATTTTTTCTGGGTTTAGGAATTCGTAATCGCTTCAAATTGTAGTAACGCATAAAATAAAAAACCTGTTATATCGCATAATATAACAGGTTTTTTTTCGTGCATTGATCAAGTCAAAACAAACGATGCTTAACTTTCTTTTTTCAATTCCTTTTTAATCTCTTGCGGTGGAATATGACGGACATCCACCCCTTTCACCATGTAAACAAGGTGCTGACACAAGTGTCTTGCATGGTCGCCAATGCGTTCTAGTGAGCGTAGTACCCAGATCACATTCAAGACGCGCGAGATACTGCGAGGGTCTTCCATCATGTAAGTAACCAATGAACGAATCGCTGTATTGTATTCAAGGTCCACATCACGGTCTTTTTTCGCAACTCTGATGGCTTGTTTTAGGTCAAGGCGGGCGATAGCATCTAGGGCATCGGCAATCATTCGATTAACCATCACACCAATGCGGTCGATTTCCACGTAACCGCGTGGTGATTCACCCTCTTCGATCAGAGATAAGGTTAGGCTCGCAATTTTTTTCGCTTCATCCCCCATACGCTCTAGTTCGCTCACCGATTTGGAGAGAGAAAGTATCAAACGCAAATCCGATGCCGCAGGCTGACGTTTTGCCAAAATACGCGTGCATTCTTCGTCAATTAAACCATCTAACTGGTTGACGGTACTGTCTTCTTCAATCACGTCTTCGGCTAAGGTGCTATCACTGTTTAGCAGAGCTTCTACCGCTCCACTTACTTGTTTCTCAACAACGCCACCCATGGTTAAAAAATGCTGACGCAAGTCTTCCAGTTCGTTATTAAATTGCTGAGATATATGATCTGTCATCAATTCTTTCATGATCTTGTATCCTTATCTCCAATAATTAGCCGTAACGGCCAGTAATATAGTCTTCAGTTTGCTGTTTGGCAGGGTTTGTAAACAAGGTGTTGGTATCACCAAATTCGATTAAATCCCCCATGTACATAAACGCTGTGTAATCAGACACCCGCGCGGCTTGTTGCATGTTGTGTGTAACAATAGCGATGGTGAAGTCGGCTTTGAGTTCGTGAATCAGCTCTTCTATCTTCAAAGTAGAGATAGGGTCTAGGGCAGACGCAGGTTCATCTAGCAAAAGCACTTCCGGTTTTACCGCAACGGTACGGGCAATAACCAAACGTTGTTGCTGACCACCAGACATACCCAGTGCGCTTTCATGTAGACGGTCTTTTACTTCATCCCATAAAGCAGCTGAGCGCAAAGCCCATTCTACCGTTTCGTCCAGAATGCGTTTTTTGTTGATGCCTTGAATACGCAAGCCATAGGCCACATTTTCATAAATGCTTTTTGGGAATGGGTTTGGCTTTTGAAATACCATCCCAACACGACGACGCAGCTCGGCCACATCCGTCCCTTTGGCATAAATGTTCTGATCATTTAGATTCACTTCGCCAGTAATGCGACAGCTATCCACCAAATCATTCATGCGGTTAAAGCAACGTAGCAGCGTCGACTTACCACAGCCAGACGGGCCGATGAAGGCCGTTACTTTTTTCTCTGGAATGATCATATCGATGCCTTTCAGTGCTTCTTTTTCACCATAATAAAGGTGCAAGTTATTCACAGATAGGCATTTTGTTTCATCTTCGATACGCAACGTTTGTTGATCCCGTTGCATCGCTGAAATATCAATTGAGTGTGTTTTTGTTTCGCTCATAATAAATCTCTTCTTCGTCTACTACATTTCCAACGATTTGTATTTTTCACGTAGATGGTTACGAATAGTAACCGCGGCAAAATTCAATAACGCAATGACGATCACAAGTAACAATGCCGTGGCATAAACTAGTGGACGCGCGGCTTCTACATTCGGACTTTGGAAACCCACATCGTAGATATGGAAACCAAGGTGCATGAATTTTTGATCAAGATGGATAAACGGATAATTACCATCCAACGGCAATGAAGGTGCTAACTTAACCACACCAACCAACATAAGTGGTGCCACCTCACCCGCGGCTCTTGCTACCGCCAAGATTACGCCTGTCATAATGGCTGGGCTTGCCATTGGCAAAACCACACGCCACAAGGTTTCTGCTTTTGTCGCACCAAGCGCCAAGCTGCCTTCTCGCACATTACGAGGAATGCGAGATAATCCTTCTTCCGTTGCTACAATCACCACAGGCACCGTCAATAGAGCAAGTGTGATCGATGCCCACATCAGACCACCAGTACCAAAAGTTGGGGCAGGTAAAGCTTCAGGGAAAAAGGCCTGATCGATCGAAGAGCCCATGAAATAAATAAAGAAACCTAAACCAAAGACACCGTATACAATAGAAGGCACACCCGCCAAATTGTTTACTGCAATACGGATAACTCGGGTAAACCAACCTTGTGACGCGTATTCACGCAGATACACCGCTGCAACCACCCCAAAAGGCGTCACCAGTATTGTCATCAACAATACCATCATCACAGTACCGAAAATGGCAGGGAATACTCCCCCTTCGGTATTGGCTTCACGCGGTTCAGCTGAAAGAAATTCCCACAATTTATCGCCGTAGAAGCCGATTTTTCCAAAGCCGTTCATGGCATTTGGACGATACGCACGCACCACTTTGGCAACGTTAAGCTCCAATACCGTACCGTCCATCGCTTCAAATACCACAGTATCACGGTTAATTTCACCATAAAGGGTAATCAACTGTTGCTGCAATCCTTTGTATTCGATATCCAGCTCAGCACGTTCTGCATCCAAGTCTGCCAAGGCTTCAGGCGTTAATTTGTTATTCAGCTCATAACGACGCTGTTTTAAACGTAAACGTTCTAACCCATGGTTAATGGCGCCAATATCATGCTTCTCGATTTGATAGATATCATCATGGATTTCGGTAGCACGCTCGATGCTTGCTTCAAACGCTTGCCATGTTGCTAAAGCGGATTCGGTTGGTGTTTTGTCTTCTGTTTCAGCAATAACAACACCAGCTTCTTTCACCTCTTTGATGTAACCGTACAGGTTACCCCATTCATGACGCTCTGCGGCAATCAGCATTTCTGGCTTGCGCACATCGCTCAAAAACGCATCCACTACCCAACGGAAGTCGGAACCATAAATGTCACGATTACCGGTTTTTACCAGCGTACGTTGCATAAATGCCTCGCCTTCCGGAATATCAATACCTGCTTCACGCAACTGCGCGGTTGGCACGTCAACACTCTCAACACGCTCAGCCACCAAATTGTAGGCTGGCTGTCCCGGTAATTCATAACGGGCTTCAATGATGTCGGCCGGCCAAAAATGCCCAAGCCCTCGTACAGCAATCAGCAACAATAAGCCAATAACCATAATAACCGAGATGGCAACCGCACCGGCGTTTAACCAAACCCAAGGTTCGCCGGACTTAAACCAATTTGAAACGGATGTTTTTTTCATCTTCATCTCTCTACTATGCTTTCTAAATTACAGCGAACCGTACTTTTTACGTAAATGCTGGCGCACTGTTTCGGCCAAGGTATTGACGACAAAAGTAAATAAGAACAGAACAAATGCCGCGAGGAAAAGAATACGATAATGGGTACTTCCCACTTCCGATTCAGGCACTTCCACTGCCAAATTCGCTGCCAGAGTACGCATACCTTCAAAGATATTAACGTCCATAATGGGCGTATTGCCCGTTGCCATCAGTACAATCATGGTTTCCCCGACTGCACGGCCCATACCAATCATCACCGCTGAGAAAATACCAGGACTAGCGGTTGGCATAACGACTCTAACAAGTGTTTGCCAGTAGGTCGCACCTAATGCGAGAGACCCTTGCGTTAAGGCTTTTGGCACACTGAAAATGGCATCTTCTGTGATAGAGAAAATGGTAGGAATCACCGCAAATCCCATAGCAAAGCCAACAACAAGGGCGTTACGTTGATCAAAGGTGATGCCTAAATCATTGGTGATAAAGCCACGGATGTTGCCATCAAACATCACCAACTCAATGACAGGGCTCATTGCCACACAAAACCAACCTAAGAAAGCCACCACAGGGATCAAAATTAAAGGCTGCCAACCCTCTGGTAACAACCAGCGAATTTGATTTGGCAAGCGAGACCAAAGGTAAGCAAACAACAGAATACCGATTGGCATAACCACAAGAATACTAAAGGCCGCTGCCAGATTTTCTTCTAGGAAAGGCGCAAAGAATAAACCCGCCAAAAAGCCTAAAATTACTGTTGGCAAGGCTTCCATTAACTCAATAACCGGTTTCACCTTACGACGTAAGTTTGGCGCCATAAAATAGGCCGTATAAATCGCACCACAAATGGCCAACGGCACCGCCATTAGCATGGCATAGAAAGCGGCTTTTAAGGTACCAAACGCTAACGGCATCAAGCTATATTTCGGCTCAAAGTCATTGTTGGCTGCGGACGATTGCCAAGTATAGGTTGGCTCTTGATACCCTTCATACCAAACTTGGCTCCATAACGAGCTCCAAGACACTTCAGGGTGTTCATTCTCAATATGGAAAAAGCGCACACCTTGGCTGTCTTCAAGTAGCAACCCATTGGCACGAGGTGAAAACGCAATTAAGTATGCGCTACTATCGCTAAGCTTTTCGTTGATCACTTCGCGGGTTGATGTGGCGTTATAAATGGCCACCACGCCACGATCATCCAAAGTCGCAAAGCCTTTACGACGTTGCTCCATCGCTACAGAAACAATGCTCGTTGGTTGTTGGGTGTCACGAATAAAAGTGAGGTTTTCAACATTATTTTCATCACGAACATTAAACCACTGGCTGACTTTACCCTTGTTGTCAGACACCATAATGGATGACTGACCCAATAAGTAACTCATCGACACCAACTCAGCACCATCCGACAATAACTCGTGTTCAGCTTTAAGAGTCACCTCTCCCAAATCACGAATGTCAAATTCTGTCATCAAACCGCTTGCCGTTGCCACATACACATAACGCTGATCGCCACTGATCAGCACTTCTTGTATGTTATCAACATGCGGTAAATCCACTGCATTTTGCGTCAACTCAACTTCTTCTGTGATGAAGTTTTCTTCGCGCTCGATGCTAACAAGGCGACTTTGCTCAGCACCAATTGCCACAATGGTTAGTGCTGTTTCACTGTTGCGCAAGGCCAGCTTTTCGATAGCAAAATTTGCTACATAGATAGGCTCTTCACCAAATGGAAAATCAATGACTGGAGTAATTTTACGTTTACCGTCTGGGTAGGTAATTTTGTAGTTGTGCTGCATGAGCAACACTTGCCCATCTTCATACCCTAAGCCCATGATTCGGCTGGTATCATCTTCCATCGCGAAAGAGGTAACCACTTGTGCTCGAGGCGTTTCAACCACATCAATAACACGACCATCTTGCGCCGAGAAAAAGACAACCGAACCATCTTTCGCCACTCGCATGGCCACTTCGTTCTGTTCTTCGACGGTTAAGTAGTAACTGTCACCACGACTTTGTTCTGGCATCGCGTACTGAGCTGTTTGCTCAATTTCAGCGTTGGCGAACAGAGGCATCACTTCATAAAGCAGGTAAAAACAAATCAACAACACGGCCAAAATCACACTACTACCACCAATGGCAATGCCTGCTGTTGCCCCTTTGTCTTTCATTTTTCTAAACTTCCTATGCCGTAGCAATGCTGGGGTATCGAAGTCTAGTTCAGGTGCTGGATTGTTATTCGTTGAATTACTCATCAGGAATTTTCTTTTCAAATTTATGACAGCGATAGAAAAAGAAAAAAGCAGTAGAGTCAAAATGCTCTACTGCTTTCTTGTCATCAAGAGATAAACCTTACTTACTTGATGCCTAGATCTTTCAAGTATTTGCTAACAACTTTACTTGGTAGTGGTACATAACCATCTTTCACTACAACTTGCTGACCTGTTTTCGAAAGCACCATTTTCACAAATTCACGCTCTAGTGGAGCAAGTGGTTTGTTAGGCGCCTTGTTTACGTATACGTACAAGAAGCGAGATAGTGGATACTTACCTGTTGCCGCATTTTCAGTTGTTGCCGCAATGAACTTACCGCCCTCTTTCTTCGCTAGAGGTATAGCACGTACAGACGATGTTCTATAACCGATACCAGAGTAACCAATACCGTTTAGAGAAGAAGAAACAGATTGCACAACTGATGCTGAACCTGGTTGCTCGTTCACATTGTTTTTGTAGTCACCTTTGAAAAGAGCTTTTGACTTAAAGTAGCCATAAGTACCCGATACAGAGTTACGGCCAAACAATTGAATGTCACGGTTTTTCCATGCACCTGTTAGACCTGCATCACCCCAGTCAGAGATATCGTTGCTGAAGCCACCTTTACGAGTAGAAGAGAAAATCGCATCCACTTGAGGCAAAGACAAACCTTTGATTGGGTTATCTTTATGAACGAAAACCGCTAGCGCATCAATCGCCACAGGAATCGCAGTTGGCTTATAACCGTATTTCTTTTCGAAAGCAGCGACTTCTTTGTCCTTCATCTGACGACTCATAGGACCAAAGTTCGATGTACCTTCTGTTAATGCTGGCGGCGCAGTAGAAGAACCAGCCGCTTGAATTTGAATGTTGACATTAGGGTAAAGACGTTTGAAATCTTCTGCCCAAAGCGTCATTAGGTTTGCTAGGGTATCAGAACCAACACTGGAAATATTACCAGACACACCACTCGCTTTAGAGTAACTAGGTAATTTTGGATCAATATCAGCAATTGCGTTAACAGAAATGCTGGTAGCAGCGGCAATAGCCAAGCTGGCAACAAGTTTTTTCATCATCACATTAACCTCAGTGGTTACATTCAAAATTAACGGGCAAACTGCACCCATATCTCAATTCATACAACTACTATAGATAGCTTATGTGACAAAATTGTTAAAGCAAAAAAAATATTAAATTTAGCATATTAAAAAATTAAAAAATCTTTTTAAATCAAAAGGATAAGTTGAATTATTTTTTACCAGATAAACGCTTTTAGCCTGAGTTCAACACAAAACCACTCGATTTAGGCAACAAATATGACAAACTTGCCTTTCCTGCCTTTTCTTCTCTATTATAAAGCACCTTGACAGTGTCAAGATTATTCAATTTCACCAAACGAGAGCGCTTATTATGAACCTATATTTTCGTTTTTTTCTCTTGCTGCTAAAGCGTCTGATTGTTCGTCAACCGGCAAGCTTGTTTGGCCAATGCCGTACCTCATTCCGTGTTAACCTGCTTGATCTCGATTTTAATATGCACATGAATAATGGCCGTTACTTCGCCATTATGGACCTAGGCCGCTTTGATTTAATGCTCAAATCCAAAACCTTCTGGGAAGTCACTAAAAAAGGCTACTACCCCGTTGTCAGCTCCCAGAGCATTCGCTTTAAAAAATCCCTCGACCCATTTCAACGCTTTGATGTGATTACCCAAATCGACGCATGGGACGAAAAAGATACCTACATTAATCAAAAGTTTGTACGCAATGGCATTGTCTACGCTGAGGCTGTGGTAAAAGCCCGTTTTTTACAACGTGGACGCAAAGGCTCTGTGCCGATGAGCGAAATTCTCGCTCTTCTTAACATTCCAGAACCAGAGCACCCAATGAACGAGCTCACAACACAGCAAAAACACATTGAAACGCTATTGGTGACAGAAAAAGAATTTACGCCTGAGAGTGAATAAAATGATTGTTCTATATCTTGCAATCCAGCGCCTAAAAAAGTCTAAAAAAACAGTTAACAATAGCGAGCGATACGTGCTTGGCAGACGCCTTCAGTCAGCTGCTTCAACAAGTGCACTCGCGCCAATAACCATTCTAATGTTGACCGCCCCATAGAAAAGCTCGGCTTATAACGCGCCTCAACATACGCTTGGCGTAATTGCTCAAACATCGCCTTCTCTGCCAATAATTTCTGAGGAAACACGCGCAAAAACTGAGGAGCAATACTCGCAACCAATTGGTGTAACTGCTGTAAATCATGACTGCTGGATGAATAACCACCAAACACCCACAACACAGTGGCGTAAAAACGCTCCACACTTTGGTGCAGAAAAAACGCCGCCTCGTTGTAATCCCCTTGCTGCATCGCCATTTTTGCATAAACTCGATACACATTGGCCTTGGCAAACCAATAACGAAAATCCGCCCCTGCTTTTTGCTTTCTGTGAGAGGCTTTTTGTTTTCTGTGAGAGGTTTGTGGTTCTTTCTGAGACGCTTGTTGTTTCTGAAGAAAAGAGAGTCTCGAAAAGTGGGTAAAAGAATGAATCCCAGAGCCATATAACACAATGCTCTCTTGCAAACGATCCGTATAAATCCACTGGCCTTTACCAATACGACGCTCAATGCCTTGCACATCCTCCACCAGCACATGCACAGGTGTTTCCACATCGCGTTGCAAGCGTTTATAAAGGGATTCTTTACGAGCCACTTTTTGCACCAAAGGCGCTTTCGCCATAATCAGCCAAATATCAAAACTGCTTTCATATTCGGCGGTTTGCAGCCAATCCCCACGGGCATAACTGCCAAACAACATAATCATGGCGGGTTTGGCAGGCGAAATCGCCGACAAAATAATGCCTACCGCCTGCTGCAACTGCTCACGCTTAGTGACAGGCAAATGTGCCAGTGACGAATACGGAAACGAAAGAGAGGTTAAAGAAGCGGGAATGCGTTGCGACGCCATACGACGCAAGGGAAAATTAGATAAACTGTCCATGATTTAAATCCTGTGTGTTAGGTTTTAAACCACCACTCATGTTTTCAAGCATAGGTGGTGGCCATACGTGGAGTTGAAAATCCAGAAACACACAGGAACTGGCAGGGACGAACCCTCACCACGCACGGCCACCATAAACAGCAAATAGCATGGCGCAAAAAAACTGCAACGCGGCGGTAATCTGCGTCTATGTGTTTTGGAGTTTTCAAGCTCCAGTGTTGGATTTTGCCAACACCGTTTAACGATAGGATGTTAAAAAATTAAAGTCAATTAATTGTTTTTGAAAAGTGATAAGAAGCTTACCAGCTTATTTTATCGTGTTCGCATAAAATCAAAGATGGGCATAAGAAGAGTCTAAGAGGCTTTTTTATTAATAAGTTTTTTCTCATTCAATATCGGTTCCAACTGCTCTGATATTTTTCTAATGACAGGCACGCATACACTGTTGCCAAATTGTTTGTAGGCTTGAACATCACTAACAACAATTTTGTAATTATCAGGAAACCCTTGTAACCGAGCGGCTTCTCTTGGTGTAATCTTCCTAGGGTTTTCAGCTTCACCTTGATCAATCAATATTTCTGAACCATCTTTGTAGTATCGGGCTGATATGGTGTTCGTATATGGCGATGATTCATTAAATAAACTATAACCAAAGCCATTGCCTTTTTTCTTATGCTCTAATTTTCGTCTCTGATGTCCTGCCCATAAACGGTCAGAGATAGTATATTTTTTATCAACATTCTTTTCTAAGAGATTACCCAGTTTTGTTTCCTTATATGATGGGATAGGAAACTCAAAAAGATAATGATGTTTTAGCGCTACGATGTAGATACGCTCTCTATTTTGAGGAACGCCAAAATCTTTCGCTGCAAGCACTCTACTGAAAACGGTGTATCCTAAATTTTCAAGGGTTTCCGTCATTACTCGAAATGTCTTTCCTTTATCGTGCGTTTTCAATCTTTTTACGTTTTCAAGCAATACAACGCTAGGCTGATGTTGCTCTATAATTTTTGCGATATAAAAAAATAACGTGCCTCTTGTATCATTAAAACCTTTTTGCAAACCGGCTTGAGAAAAAGGCTGACAAGGAAACCCAGCTAATAACAAGTCAAACGGTGCAATATCTGCTGGGTCAATTAAGGTAATATCACCTTTTGGTTCTTCGCCAAAGTTAGCTTGGTAAGATTGCCTAGCAAATTTGTCTATCTCAGACGAAAATACGCACTCGCCTCCCAATTCATCAAATGGAATGCGGATACCACCAATACCTGCAAATAGATCGATAAATTTAAAGCTCATTGCTTTTTCCAGTATTCAAGCTTTTCAGGAATTTCATTGAAAAAATAATCTTCGAAACTAACTACGTTACGTTTTCCTTTCAATGCTTGTGTTTGTTTAACACTTTTATAAACAACTAGTATTACATTATGGTTTGCCATTTGCTTTACTTTGTTGGCACTGATATCTTCATCCACAGTAAGCAAGTAAATGCTAGGTAAACCTGTTCGGTTTATTTCTTCTATTACTTCTTGCCAACGCTCTCGTAATGTCGTTTTCATTGTACCAATGACGACTTTATCCCTTCTTTCCTCAAAAGCGTTTAAATTGGGTAATAAGGAATCAACAATTTTACCCAAATTTTTCGATTTGAAATTTTTGGAACCAATTACGGCTTGTGATTCATATGAATAGTCAAATTCATCATACAAGCCATATATTATGCCTTCGAAGACTTTGCCTGCTCGTGAGCGTCTTGACTGGGTGTTACTTAATGAGAGTCTATAAACGTAAGGATAAATCTGACCAGAAAATTCACCAAAAAAGTCTTTCAACCGTTCTTTCATTTCTTTCGAGCTTTGATTAAAAATAGTATACAAATGCTCAAATTTTTCAGCTGGCACAGCAAATTTATCAGATATATGCTTCAAGATGTGGGCATTCATTTTAGCCTCAGCTACGAGAAAAGAATCGAATGCTTTTTCTCTTAACTGTTGGATAACCCCCGAAATGTCTTTGTTTTCTTTCAGAGCAGCAACTAAAGATGCATTCTCTGACAAAACGGACTTTACTGTGTCTTTAGGGGTGGAGATAAACTGCTTGCGTGCTGATTGAATAAACTCATCAAAATCTGATTGTTCTTCTGCTGGAATTGCTGTAAGAAAACCTAATTCGCTCATGTATCAATATCTTTTTGTTTTAGATATAAAGGATTATAAATAAGTGAGACTTAAACTCAAAGAAACAGAACTAATAAGGCAGTCCTCCAACAGCATACGTTTACCTCTGGCAATACATCAATAGCGACATAAGAGAACACATCCAAGGAAAGGAATAAGCTGAAAACAAAGTTCAGCTAGTTCGGTTTTAATTTAACCGCTGTACCGAAGACCATAATTTCCGACGAACCATCCATAATGGTGCTAGTAGTAAAGCGAATGCCAACAATGGCATCAGCACCTTTTTCTGTCGCGCTGTCTATCAAGCGTTGCACAGCCACATTACGCGCCTCGGTTAGCATTTCGGTGTAACCTCGTATTTCACCGCCTACGATACTTTTTAAGCCTGCCATAATGTCGCGGCCAATGTGTTTAGCTTGCACCACATTGCCATTCACAATGCCAACTACGCTTTCAATCTCTCGACCGGGGATGGATTCTGTTGTTGAGTAGATCATAAAATGCCTCGGTAAAATCGATAAAAATCTTTAATAAACAATCACGAATAAAAACCACTATAAAAGCCCCTATATTATCTGTAAAGAACAAAACAGTTGTCTGTAAATAACAAAACAGTTGTCTGTAAATAACGAAACAGTTGGGGAATGTTTTCTCTGCTTGCTCTCTATTCGATCTTGCTTGAGTTAAAAAAAACAGTATATTTTTTCAACTTTTTTTCTGCACTATTCTGGTTCGTAGAAAGTACTTCCTCGGTGGAATTTGTTTATATTCCAGCGGTTTAGCGTCTGCACCAAAAGCACCCTAAAGCCCTTGATTTGCACCGTCTTGGTGATTAATGAACGATCGTACAATTAACTATTGAACGATCGTATATTTTTCGTATATGGTAAAAAACATACCGTATTTAGTCGCCGAGTTCGGCCCATGTTTGGAGGGGAAAGAGTTGCAGTATTCGCCGTTTGTTGATCGCATAAAAAGTCAGGGTGGCAAAGCGTGGGATATTCACTTTGCCGCTATTGATGCTCTGCGTAAGGGTGAAGACGTTATCGTACTCAGCGTTGGTGATCCGGATTTTAATACGCCCACCAGCATTTGTGACAGCGCCATTGCTGCCATCAAAGCAGGTGATACCCATTACATGGAAACCAAAGGACACCCTGATTTACGCGCCAAAATTGTCGAACATTTCAATAAGACCACTCAATACCCTATTACAGCCGATAACGTGGTGGCGTTACCTGGCACCCAAAATGGCCTTTACTGTGCAGCAGCCTGTTTATTGACCCAAGGCGATGATGTGCTTGTGCCTGACCCTGCATATTTAACCTACGAGGCAACGCTCAAGTCTTCTGGTGCTAACGTGGTGCCTGTGCCAACCTCTGCTGACGACGGCTTTCGGCTAGAGGAACAGGTGTTACGTGACTTAGTAACTCCGCAAACAAAAGCCATTTTTTTCGCTAATCCAAATAACCCAACCGGCCGAGTGATGGATCAGACGGAGCTTGATGCTATTGCCAACGTTGCTCGCGAGTATGATCTCTGGGTCGTGTCCGATGAGGTTTACGCGACCCTAAGTTTTGACAAGCCTTTTAAGTCGATTCGTGAATTGGAAGGCATGCAGGAACGCACCATTGTCATCAGTAGTTTATCGAAATCACACGCCATGACAGGCTGGCGCGCCGGTTGGATGATTGCTAACCCGACCATGATTGAGCACATGGACCCGCTTCTACTTAACATGCTTTATGGTTTACCAGGTTTTGTCCAACAAGCGGCGATCACTGCGCTCGACCAGACGGATGAGATTGTGCCAGATATGCTAGCAACCTATCGTCAACGCCGTGATGTGGTGAAAACAGCGCTAGCAAATTGTTCAGGCATTACCTTGCTTGAACCAGATGCAGGCATGTTTATTTTGGTTGATATTCGCCAGCTCCATGTCGATACCGAGGCATTTACATGGGCCTTGTATAAACACACGGGAGTTTCGACCTTGGATGCCGCGGCCTTTGGTGACAGTGCCAAGGGGTTTATTCGTCTTTCCTTCACATTAAGCACCGAAAAACTGGCTGACGCTTGCCAACGCATCAAAGGCTTTATTGATGATTTGGCCGCTAGCAAGGTGTCTATCAAACCCATTAGTACCGAGTTTTCATCAGGTTTATCAACAAGCGTAGAGCCGAATTCTGCGCGGCTTACTGGCAACTCACAGAAAATACATTCTCAGCAAGTACATTCTCAACTAGTCACCACCTTAGAAAAAAAGAAAAAAGTGATTCAAGTTGAAAACTTACATAAGCGTTTTGGCGATCACGAAGTGCTAAAAGGCGTTTCGTTAACCGCACGGGAAGGCGATGTTATTTCGCTTATCGGTGGTTCTGGCTCAGGCAAAAGTACCCTGTTACGTTGCATAAATATGCTAGAAATCCCCAACCAAGGGGTAGTGTATATTGATAACAAAGGCATTGATATTGGCACCGATGCCAAAGGCAATCCCATTGTTCATGATCAACGCCATTTAACCGATATTCGTTCCAGTTTGGGTATGGTGTTTCAAAGTTTTAACCTTTGGCCCCATCGCACCGTGTTAGAAAACCTAATTGAAGCTCCGATCCATGTTTTTGGTGAATCCAAAGCCGTGGCCATAGCACGGGCAGAGATGCTGCTTGAGCGCGTCGGTATGGCGCACAAAAAACATGAATACCCAAGCTTTTTATCTGGTGGACAACAACAGCGTGTTGCCATTGCTCGTGCATTAGCCGTTGAGCCTAAAGCCATGTTGTTTGACGAACCCACTTCGGCACTGGACCCAGAGTTAGTCGGCGAGGTTCTCAAGGTCATCCGCTCACTGGCAGAAGAAGGTCGCACCATGATTTTGGTCACCCACGAGATGGCATTTGCACGAGATGTGTCATCACACGTCGCCTTCTTGCATCAAGGCATTATTGAAGAACAAGGCGCCCCAGCGGATATTTTTACGAATCCGCAAAGTGCGCGTTTCCGTCAATTCATTAGTGCACAAGATAGACGATAGAGGGTAAAGGAATGTACGACGTATTTACTTTATTAGGATTTGGTGAAGGCGGTTGGGGCCCAGCTCTGCTTAAAGGCACTTTAATTACTCTGCAAATCTCTCTGGGTGGTTTTATCATTGGTCTTATCGTCGGCTTGCTTACGGCTGCCGCCAAATTGAGTCGCTCAACACCAGCGCAAACCATTGCTAATGGCTATAGCACGATCTGCCGTGCTGTCCCCGAATTGCTGCTTATTATTCTGTTTTTTTACGGCGGCAGTAGCCTAATCAATGCCACTGGTCGTTGGCTGGGGTTTGGCGAAGTAGACGTTGCTGGTATACCCGTAGCCATTCTGGTACTTGGGCTTGTACAAGGTGCGTATGCTTCCGAAATATTCCGTGGAGCAATTCAGTCCGTTAACAGAGGGCAAATTGAAGCCGCACACGCTTACGGCATGAGCAAACGCAAAATTTTCTGGCGTATCACACTCCCCGTTATGGCCCCTAATGCCTTGGGTGGCCTTGCAAATTTATGGGTTTATATCATCAAGGACAGCGCGTTGATTAGCGTTGTGGGCACAACTGAGTTGTTGCAAGTCGCCAAGCAGGCAGGCGGCTCAACTAAGGAGTATCTGATTTTCTTCGGTGCTGCGGCCGCTATTTATTATGTAATTACTTTGTCTTCCAGTTACCTCTTCAAACTCCTTGAAGACTATCTGCGCCGTTGGCAACCGAAGCATTGAGGGGATAAGTATGGATTTTTTAAATGGCACGTTTTTTACAGAACTTTCTTTTTTCAAAGACAATGCCTTTTTAATTGAGAACATGGATTTGCTGGTTGAAGGGCTCTGGACAACCGTAACCTTACTTGGCATCAGTCTTGTATTTGGCTTTGTCTTTGCGATCTTTGTGGCACTAGCACGTTTGTCTAAATCCGCTTTGCTGTCCTATCCCGCGTTTCTATTTACCAGTGTGATTCGTGGTACGCCTCTGTTAGTACAGATTTATATTTACTACTACGGTTTGGGCATCCTGTTTTCACAAATGCCAGAGGTACGTTCTAGTTTCTTGTGGCCGTACTTGCGTGATGGATACTGGTACATTGCCTTTGCGCTTATTTTATCAACCGCAGGCTACCTAGGTGAAGTTATTCGCGGGGGCTTGTTGTCTGTTCCTAAAGGGGAAATCGAAACCGCTCGCGCCTTCGGCATGTCAGCACGTAAGGCCTTTCTGCGCGTTCGTTTACCGCGCACTATTTACCTTTTAACCCCCACACTCGCAGGGGAAACCGTGTTATTGCTGAAATCTACAGCATTAGCATCAACTATTGCGGTAGTGGATTTATTGGGTGCAGCAAATCGCATTCGTTCCATGACGTTTGAAGTCTACAAACCTCTGTTGTTGGTTGCCGTGATCTATCTGATTCTAACCTTGGTCATCGAGTACGTTTTCAAACGCATTGAAAAACGTATTCCTGTTAGAGCTTAACCATGATGTCGCTAATGAATCTCTCGCTCAAGTCCACCACCAACAAGGGTATACTGTTTTGTTTCACCGCGTATGCGACCTTTTCGATTCAAGATGCCGTCATGAAGTGGATGGTGGCCGATTTTAGTGTGGCAGAGCTGTTGTTCTGGCGCAGTCTTACCTCAATTTTTGTCTGCTTTGCCCTTGGTGGCAGAAGGCTTATTCAACACACCTTAACCTCGCCAGTATTCTGGCCTTTAGTGTATCGAAGTGTGTTTGCCGCATTGGCTTGGGTATTTTACTACCTGTCAGCAAAAGAGTTGAGCCTTGCCCAAATGACAACCTTGTATTATTCCGCACCGATTATTGTGGTGGTTCTCGCTGTTGTTTTGTTGCAAGAACGCCCGACAAGACTACAGTGGAGCAGTGTTGTTATTGGCTTTATTGGCGTAGTGATTGCCTCTCGTCCCGAGGGCACCCATCAAGTTATGTCTGTATTGTTTGCCCTCTTTTCTGCGCTGCTTTGGGCCTACACCTACATATTACTGCGCAAGTTGTCTGGCCAATCCTCCATCTTTGTACAAATGCTACTTGCTAACCTTGTCACCACCCTATTGACTGGCGCCAGCCTGCCCTGGACCTTCACTGCGTTCGATCCCACATCCATCAGCATGATGGTCTTCATCGGTATTATTGGGGCACTCGGCCAGTACTTCTTATTCGCCAGTTTTGAACATGCCGAAGCCTCTGTGCTCGCTCCCATTGAATATACAGGTCTGATATGGGCCTTCTTATTTTCGTATTTTATCTGGGGCAGCCAACCGAATGTATTTCTGATCGTCGGGGCTGCCTTAATTGCACTAAGTGGCTTGTTATCCGTGATAGCCAACAACCGTAAAACTCAACTAAAAAACTAGTAACACAGGAGACTTGAGATGAAAAAAATACTACTGACAGTAATCGTATCCACTTCGTTTGCTTTTACCTCTATGCTCGCCTTAGCAGCAGATGTGGTAAAAGTAGGCATCGCCGCTGAGCCTTACCCACCGCTTTCCAGCAAAAATGCCAATGGCACATGGGAAGGATTTGAAATAGACCTACTGGGCAAAGTGTGTGCTGAGGCCAACCTTCAGTGCGAAATTAAAGACATTGCATGGGATGGCATTATTCCAGCCTTATTGAGCAAAAAAATTGACCTTATTTTTACCTCCATGTCCGTCACAGAAGAGCGCGCTAAAAAAGTACTTTTCACCACGCCTTATTACAACTCTCTACCGGTAGTAATTGGTTTACCTGATCAAAACTGGGAAATGAACAAAAAAGCCCTAAAAAGAAAAATCATTGGCGTACAAACCGCAACAGTTTCCAGCAACTACATCAAACTTAAAACCGGTAAATTTGCCGAAATTCGTGAATACAGCACACAAGATGAGGTTAACTCAGACTTACTAGCAGGCCGCATTGATTTTATGGTCGCCGATGGCATCCCAGCAATGGCATTTTTTGCTGACAACAAAGGCAGTTTGCAATTCTACGGTGATGTCGAGTACGACGCTGTATTGGGCGAAGGCATTGCCGCTGCGGTTCGTCATGAAGATACCGCCTTAGCGGCCAAACTCAATGTTGCCATTGAAAAACTGATTCGCGGCGAAGACTACGCTGAGCTGTCAATCAAACATTTAGGCACCAATGTCGCACCTAAGTAAGTTACTATTGAGTGCCGTAATCCATCTGTCGTACTTGTTACGGCAGATTACGTCACTTAACTTACTGAGCAAAAACGGTTTATGCCAATGAAAGAAAAAAAATTCTCCCGCCGTGACCCAGATGAACGCAAAGACCTACTCACCAGAGCCGCTATTCGCTGCTTGCAAGAGGAAGGTTACGCAGGACTTTCGGTGCGTAAAATCACCAAAGAAGCAAATGTTTCACAAGGGATGATTAACTTACATTTTGGCTCAATCAACCAATTAATTGCCAGCGCCTATGATTTGCTTTCTACCGAGTTTTATCAGTTTATTGCTGACCGACTCGATCAGTGCCATGGCACCGCATTGGAAAAAATGGATCTATTTTTTCAGACCCATTTTTCAAGCCAATGGATGAACCCCAAACTACTTAAAGCCTGGCTCGTTTTTTGGAGTTTATTGCCAGACACCCCTGAAATGGCAGAAGCCTACGAACGTAACAACGGCAAAGTCGAAGCCTTATTACGACAATTACTAACGCAAATCAGCGTAGAAGATGGCCTACAAATTGATGATATGGCATCCGCTAGTCAACGCTTAATGGCATTACTAGACGGTATTTGGGTTCGCCAGAACTTGGAACAAAGAACCGCACCATCTGATTACGCCCTAGAAATGGCACGCGACTGGTTAGCACGTTTTCGCACTATCACTTGATCTAACTAAGCCCAACTTACACGAACAAGGCGAGGCTTAAAAGATTAAGTTTATTTCACAATTAAGGTTAAAAAAATGACAGATTATGGTTGCCAATTAATGGCAGAAAAAATGACCAAGGTTCTCATGCGTCGCCCTGGCAGCAGCCTACTAAAAGCAGACAAAAACACTTGGCATTACAACCACCTTTTTAATGCAGAAAAAGCCATTACCCAATATGATGACTTTGTTGCCCTTATTAAAGCCTCTGGTGCAGAAATACTCTGGTTTGAAGATACCGATGACGGTTTAGCCGACGCCATGTTTACCCGTGATGCATCCTTAATTACCAAGGCTGGCGCCGTGCCTTTACGCATGGGCAAAGCCTTACGAAGCCCTGAACCTGAGCAACAAAAAGCTATTCTTGAACAGGCAGGCATTCCTATTCTCGGGCAGCTAACCAGCAACGCCATGATCGAAGGTGGCGACACCATTTGGCTCAATGAGCAAACACTGTTAGTTGGATTGGGATTTCGCTCCAATGAAGAAGGCGTCAACCAACTAAATGCCATTTTGAACCCTCATGGCATTACCGTATTGGGATTTGACATGCCTTACTGGGCCGGCAAAGAAGCCTGCTTGCACCTGATGTCGGTAATTTCCCCACTGACTGAAACAAAGTATCTGGTTCACCCTCCTCTTATCCCTGCCCGTTTATGGGATTTTATGGAACAAGCAGGAATTGAATTTGTGATCGCTCCAGCCGACGAATTCGACGCCTCGTTTGGGTTAAATCTTAACGTGCTCCCCACCTCACCTGATAACTGCATCATGATCGATGGTTTCCCGAAAACCAAGCAAGTCATGGAAGCAGCCGGTGTCACTGTCAGTGTCTTCCAAGGGGATGCCCTGTGCATGGCCTGCGAAGGTGGACCAACCTGCCTAACAAACCCAATTGTAAGGCAAGGCTAAACCTAACAAACTCACTTGCCTTGCCAATTCGCTGCGCTAAAAATGTCTCAAGACTGCGCGTAGCAATAAAAAAGCAACAACAAAAAAGGCGTCACTCATAAAAAGTGACGCCTTTATCTATGGCTTTACTTATAGTGCGCTATGGCGGGATTTATACAATGTATTTACAAGCTAGTTTGTACGGAATCGACCAACACTAATTTTCAGAACATCGGCTAACCGCTTCATTTCGCTAGCAACAGATTTAACGCCGTTATTGGCCGCCAAGTTGTCATCATTATTCGCGTTTAAATGGGCAATTTGCTCACTAATTAGCTGAGACGATTCACTTTGTTGCTCCGTTGAGGTGACAATCTGTGTCGAGATTTCTTCCATACTTTTGCTTAACTCGACAATTTTTTCCAACGATGTTTTGGTTTCTTCAATAGAGTTAGCTGTTTTCTCTGAATAACTCACCCCTTGCTCAGATTTTGTGGTCGACTCTTCAACGCTCACACGTAAGCCTTCTATCATACCTTGGATTTCTTCGGTAGCGGATTGCGTCGCACTGGCAAGTGATCGAACCTCATCGGATACCACCGCAAAACCTCGCCCATGTTCACCGGCTCTGGCGGCTTCAATGGCAGCATTCAATGCAAGTAAGTTCGTCTGATCAGCAATGCCTCTAATTACATCCAGCACACTGGTAATTTTTTCTGTTTCTGAGGTCACGCCCATAATCGATGTTTCTATTTCTTTTGCTGTCGAACTAAGCGTCGCAATGAGTTCATTTGAATTGTTCAGCTGACGATTGATTAATTGGACAGATCCCGTCACTTTTTCAGATTCCGATTTTGACATTTGCGTGTTGGATAACACATGATGAATAGTCTGTGAGTATTCTTCTACTGCCGTAGCAACTTGCTCCAAAGATTGGGTTTGCGACAAGGAGCGGCTTGATGTTTCATCGGTTTTTATATCCAATTCAGAGGCTTGTACCGCTACTTGTTCCACCATATCTTTTACTTCGGCAATCATACTTTGCATGGCATCTAAAAACGCATTGAAAGAATTACCTAACACACCTAATTCATCTTGAGAACTTGCGTCGATACGAATCGTTAAGTCGCCATCCCCATGATTGATTTCATTCATACGCCCAGTCAACTGCTGTATTCTTCTAACTAATGTATTAGGGATAACAATAGATAAAAGTATGGAAATTAGAATTAGTACCACAACTATTGGAATATAGGTTGTCAACAATGCCGCTATGCTATTTGCGTTCTCTATTTCCTGGGCACTGATTTCCTCTTCGACCTTATCACCGGCCACTTTGTAAAAATCTCTCAAGGTTTCAAAATTAGGGGTAGAAACCGTTAACACTCCCGCGCTACTGGTTTTCATATACCCCTCAACCACTGCATGGTAGTTTTGATGCGCGCGGTAAAAATCCGTTAATGTTGCTGAAAAATCACCAAATGCTTGATAACGATTAGCAAAGAACTCCATGCCTTCTTTGGCTTGTCTGATGTTTTTCGTGTAGTCGGCTTTGTTATCGTCATTTACGCCTTGTACTAACATCAATAAGAAGGCTTCATTCGCTTGATATAAGTCTCGATCCGCATTCAACAAAGCCTCTGTAGATTCCAGTAAGATTTGCGACACCTGTTGATTGTTAGTTTGCTGATCATATAACTTCCAGCCCAAAAACAAGACAGTGATAAAGGCGACTGTATTGACCCCAACGCCTGTCAGCAACTTAAAACGCAGTTTTGAACGATACAAATTCATATTACTTCTCCGAATACTTATCGGTTTTGGTTTAACCTTTCTAATACCTTTTATTCAAACAATTTCTGAACAATTAGCGCTTTCTCTGAAGTCGCTCTTGCTAAGTGCTGGCGCAAAAAGTTCGAGGCCTCTTTTAAGCGACCATTCTCTATTAAGGTTAGTAGAGCTAAGTGCTCTTCACATTCTTTTTTGGGAATAGTTCGTTTGGCATTAACGTTATATTCAATCAAACGGCGTAAGCGGTTGATACGTTTTAGGGTATCCAGCAAAAAAACATTGCCAGACATAGCCACTAGAGTTTCATGAAATAGCACGCCAGCATTAAACATCTGCCCTGCTGATACTAATTTTTCAGGGTTATTCAATATGTCTAGCTGTGTCACCCTTAACATATGAATTTGTGTTTGATTGACTTCAAAGCGTGGCTCTAGTAAGGCTTCAGGTTCAATCAGGCAACGAAAGCGATAACTTTGTTCATAAGCAATAGGTGAAGAAATAAAATCATTAAACTCCCAACCATAGCCAAGGCTGCGTGTTAACCAACCATCTTGTTCCATTGCCAACAGCAAAGTTTGAATCATTTTACGACTTTGGCCATAACGACTCATTAGCTCACTTTCGGTAAAGTTTTTCGCTAACAGCCCTCTTAAATAATCTTGTCCAATCTGGTAACACATAGGTGTGAGAGCAGAAAGCTCCTCACTATCCTGATGTAACGACTCTTTTATAGGTTCTGGCGGTAATTTTGCTAAAAAATAGCCCTGATTAGGCTTTTTAACTAAAAAGCCTTTTTCCTCTAAGTACGCAAATGCAGACCGTATAGGCGTGCGAGAGACATTTAATTTGTTCGCAAATGTTATTTCTTTGATATGGGAGCCGATTTCATCGCCATCTTCTAGCAGCCTCATGAGGACTTTTTTTCCTAGAATTTCAGCTGAGCGATACTTTTTATTTTCCGTCTCATCCATCACTTTTTCCCCTGTCATCGTCTTCACATAATCATTAACGACATTATGATCTAAATGGCATTATTGTATTTTAGATACAAAAATACAATTTAATTATGAAGAGAGAGTAACAGATTTAAGTCATTGATAAGAAAAAAGAACCGCTATTGTAGAAATTTATTAGCGTTATTTAATAAAAAATTTGTTTGACTTTTAAATAGCACAATGAAATATTGTATTTAGTTGTAACAAAAAACAATAATTCATTATGACAAAAATAAAAAAAATCATTCTTATCCATGCTGTTGAAATTGCGATTGATCCTATTAAAGACGCTTTTCAATCTTTATGGCCTGAAGCAGAGTTAGCTCATATTTGGGACGAATCTCTCAGCATCGAGCGCGCCAAGTACGACACATTGCCGCCAGTATTATTTGAACGCGTCAACAGACTTGTACAACTCGCTATGGCGACCAACCCTGACGCAATTATGTTCACTTGCTCTGCTTTTGGTGAAGCCATTGAACGAGCGAATGAACTTGTCGATATCCCTGTTTTAAAACCTAATCAAGCCATGTTTGAACGTGCTCTATCCTTGAGTACGTCAATTGGTATGGTTGGTTCATTTGCGCCTGCCATCGCTGGAATGGAAAACGAATTTTACCAAAGCGCAGCAACACTTAACCCAACAGCACAAGTCACAAGTATTTGTCTTCCTGCTGCTAGGGATGCTTTAAACAATAATGATGTTGAGCTGCATAACACGCTCTGTCTTGAAGGCGCACAAACGCTACAAGAGCAAAACGTCATTATGCTTGCGCATTTTTCGTCATCTTATGCCAAACACACTCTTGAAAGATCAACCGGTAAAGTGGTGCTCTCCAGTCCACATAGCGCCGTTGAATACCTGAAAAACCTACTAGAACCAACCTAGTTTTATTTAATTGAATCAACGCAACTCACTAACTTAGAGGATAGTCATGAGAATTTTAATTCTACCCGGCGACGGGATTGGCCCAGAAATTACCGACGCTGCGGTTAACGTATTGAAAGCCGCAGATAAAAAATTTGGGTTAAACCTGACCTACGATTTTGACGATGTTGGCTTCGACAGCCTAAAAAAGCATGGCACAACTTTACGTCAGGAAACGCTGGAAAAAGCAAAAACCTACGACGGCATTATCTTAGGTACTCAATCCCATGCAGATTACCCCAAACCAGAAGAAGGTGGCCGTAATGTATCTGCTGGCTTCCGTATCGGCTTAGATTTATATGCCAATGTGAGACCTGCTCGTTCACGTCCATTTCTACCAACCAATATGAGTGCAGGTAAAAGCATTGATTTGGTCATCATGCGCGAGGCAACCGAAGGGTTTTACCCAGATAGAAATATGACAGAAGGCTGGGGCGAAGTGAAACCATCCCCAGATATGGCGCTATCAACTCGTAAAATAACACGCCATTGCTCTGAGCGTATTGCACGCAAAGCGTTTGAACTAGCGATGACTCGTAACAAAAAAGTCACGGCAATACACAAGGCAAACAGCTTTCATATGACAGATGGCTTGTTCTTAGAAGCCGTCCATGATGTCGCCAAAGAGTTCCCAGAAGTAGAAGTCAATGACCTACTCGTTGATGCCTCAACCGCTCATTTGGTACGTAACCCAGAGCAATTTGACGTGCTTGTCGCTACCAATTTTTACGGCGACATCATTAGTGATCTAGCCAGTGAGTTATCAGGAAGCCTTGGCTTAGCAGGCTCTATGATGGCAAGTGATGAATTCTGTTGCGCACAAGCACAACATGGCTCAGCGCCAGATATTGCTGGAAAAAATTTAGCCAACCCTGTGTCCATGATTCTCTCAGTCGCTATGCTCATTGAGTGGATGGGACAAAAACACCAAAACAAAGCGCTTGTGAATGCAGCAGAAGCTATGTCTGTCGCTGTAGACAAGACGTTAGAAAACTCCGATTACCGTACTGCTGACCTTGGCGGCTCTCTTGGCTGCAAAGAGTTCAGCATTGCTGTAGCGAAAACTCTAGCAGAAAGCTAGAGAACTCAGCCCTACCATTAGGTAGGGCGAAACTGTGACTACATAAATGCTCTATCTAATAAATACAATAAAGGAACCAAATTATGTCTCTATTCAAGCAGTCTTTATTGAAAAAAGTTATGGTGTTGCCAATTACGGCCGCCTTGCTAGTGTCACCTTTTAGTGTTGCTAAAGACCTTAATTACCCAACTAAAAACCTTAAATACACTATTGCGTTTGGGCCTGGTGGCGGTAACGATTTGATGTCGCGTACCGTGGTAGAAATACTTAAGAAATATAAGTTCTATAAGAAAAATATTCGTGTGGATAATTTAGCAGGTGGCAGTGGTGCTGTTGGCTTTAACTATGTCGCTCAACAAGCAGGTAACCCATACCACTTAACATCAACTAGCGGTAACTTTTTGGGAACACCTCTGGTATCGAATACCGGTTGGACATACCAAGACTTCACACCCATTGGTTTACTTGCTCAAGATGCCATGTTCATTGTGGTTCGTGCTGACTCACAATTTGCCTCAGCAAAAGAGTTTGTAGAGTATGCAAAAAACAACCGCATTACCATTGGTGGTACTGGTGCAGCTGGTCCTGAAAGAGTAGTAGCAAGTTTATTTGCCGAAGCAGCAGGTTTTAATTACGACTACGTACCTTCACAAGACAGCGGCGGCCTAATTACTTCGTTAACCTCGAAGAGTATTGATGCCATTATTGCTAACCCTTCTGAAGTGTCTGGGCAAATTGCGGCTGGCAACTTCCGTCCGTTGGCCTATTCTGAAGCGCAAAGAAGCACCATTTATAAAGATGTCCCAACGTTCAAAGAGCAAGGTTATAACTTTGCCTTCTCTCTACCACGAGGCGTTGTTATGCCAAGCAATGTAGACAAAGATATCCAGCAATGGTGGGTTGAAACGTTAAAGAAAGTGGTTAACACACCAGAATGGAAAGACTATTTGGAAACAAACAGCTTGTCTGGCAACACAATTTGGGGAGACGACTTCTCCGACAATTTAGCCGCAACCAATGCAGATTTTAAGCGCATTCTTACTCAGATTGGCGCGATAAAATAAAAGTTAGACAGTGCGGCGGATAATCGCCGCACTACTCAGGAGTTAGTATGCGATTTTGGTTTTCTGTCAGCACCCTTATTTTTTCTTTGGCTTTTACGATTTATGGGCTGCAAACCCTGAGTTTGCATGACATTAATGGTCGTCCAGGGTCTGGGTACTTTCCTTTACTTATCGGTTTGGGTCTGGTCATAGCCACAGCCATTAATGTGTATAAGGATTACCACCAACGACTTTTGGCAGAGGAAACGTTACAAGATGAGTCTGTTAATCAACGGTATGTTAAAGATACCTTCACTATTGCAGCTTGCATTGCTTTACTTATTTTCGGTCTAAATATATTGGGTGCCATTATATCTATGATTGTTTTCTGTATGGCATTTTTGGCTTACTTCAATCGAGGCAAGACACTACAAAATCTCGTTTATTCTCTTATTTTTCCAGCCAGTGTTTTCATGTTATTTGATGTCTGGCTGCAAGCTGGTTTACCGGCGGGCCTACTCGGCACCTTCTATTAATCGATAGGAATCTGTTGTTATGTTTTTTGCAGAAATTCTAAATAATCTATCATTCGGTATGTCCGTTGCATTAACAACGACCAACCTTATGTTCCTGCTGATTGGTGCCATTGTTGGCATGATCGTTGGATTATTCCCTGGTTTTGGCCCCGCCGCCGGTATCGCCATATTAATTCCTTTGACCTTTGGCCTTGAACCTACAACAGCCATAATCATGCTTTCAGGCATTTACTATGGCTCCATGTATGGAGGAACCATTACCTCTATCTTGATTAATACACCGGGCGAATCTGCCACAGTAGCCTCCACATTGGATGGCTATCCTATGGCACAACAGGGCCGTGCTGGTCCTGCCCTAGTTATGCAAGCAATTGCCTCTTTTGTTGGCGGTACCCTTGGCGTCATACTTATCTGTGGTTTTGCACCTGTATTGGCACAGTTTGCTTCCTCTTTTGGGCCTTCGGAATACTTTTTGATCATCATGTTGGGTTTACTGTTGCTAACCACCATGATGGGTGACAATAAATTGAACGGCATTATTTCGGCTTTATTTGGTTTTGCTATCGCAATGGTTGGTGTAGATTCCGTCAGTGGTGCCCAACGCTTTACTTTTGGCTCACCTGAATTGATTAGCGGGATTTATTTTGTGCCTGTTGCCATTGGTTTATTTGGTATTGGTGAATTGCTGTATTGCATTTACACAGGCCAACACAAAATGGAAAAAGACAGAGTGCAGTTCAACTTTCGCTCCAGAGATTTTTGGCCTACTGCCAAAGATTATCTAACATCGAAATTCACCTTTATTCGCGGCTCAATCATTGGCTTTATTGCTGGTGTCTTGCCCGGTTCTGGTGCCACCATTGGCTCCATATTGGCTTACTCTGTCGAGAAAAAAGTGGCGAAAGACCCAGAGCGGTTTGGCAAGGGTGAAATGCGAGGCCTAGTAGCACCAGAAACCGCCAACAATGCCGCTTCTGCTGGAGCTATGGTACCGCTTATTTCACTTGGCATCCCAGGTTCTGGGGCAACCGCCGTATTACTAGGCGCGTTGATGATGTGGGGGCTGCAACCTGGGCCAACATTAATTGATGCAAACCCAGATTTAGTTTGGGGATTGGTAGCCAGCATGTACATGGGCAATATGATTTTGGTTGCGCTAAGCATTCTTGCCATTCCCTTATTTGTTAAGTTTCTTGATATTCCTTATCGCCTTGTTGTGCCTGTCATCATAATTCTCTGTGTCATTGGGGCATATGCATTGAACAACAGCATTATTGAGACATCCATGCTGCTCTTTATGGGATTAATCGGTTTTGGAATGAAATTGTATGGCTACTCGCCTGCCGCTACCGTTTTGGCACTGGTTTTAGGTGGTATGGCGGAAAGCACCTTCTTACAATCTTTGATTATCAGTCAAGGTAGTTTACAGATTTTTGTCGAACGTCCGCTTTCTCTAGCTCTCACCCTGTTTATGGTTGGTGCCATTGGTTTATCTCTCGCGTTTCGAGCCTATAAACGCTACCAAGCCAAACGAAGCAATTAAATGAGGCAACGAAACGAGAAAACGATCGACATAGCACGCATGGGTGTCAACCTACGAACGATCAACCTACAAATTAAGAGCCTAGTAGAACCTGTCTACTAGGTTTGCTAAATCAATATGCAACGAGAAGTAGACAATGAAAATTGGTGTCATAGCAGACGACTTTACTGGTGCAACGGATGCTGCCAGCTTTATCGTAAAACATGGATTAACGACCATTCAATTGGCTGGTGTCAGCAATACAACTGCGCCACTTGACGCTGATGCATTCGTTATTAGCTTAAAAACTCGCTCTTGCCCAGTGGATGAAGCAGTGCAGCAGTCACTAGAGGCATGCCAATGGCTACTAAATCAAGGTTGCACACTGATTTACTTTAAATACTGCTCAACCTTTGACAGCACAGAGCAAGGTAATATCGGTCCGGTTACCGAAGCGCTCATGGCACATTTGCAAACAGAACAAACACTTATATGCCCAGCCTTACCAATTAATGGTCGTACACTTTACCAAGGCAATTTGTTTGTATTTGACCAACTGTTATCAGAGTCAGGCATGCGCCATCACCCAATTACACCTATGCGTGATGCCAATATTCTTAGAGTAATGGAATCGCAATCTCAAGGTAAAGCGGGCTTATTGGATTGGCAAACCATTCAACAAGGCGTAGATGCTTGTCACTTACGTATACAAAACTTAGCGAAACAACAAGCCCATTTTGTTGTATGCGACACACTGAGTGACACAGATTTACTCACAATTGCTCGTAGTACCCTCGACTTCCCTCTACTAACAGGTGGCTCAGGCTTGGTAGGTGCTCTTGCCGCCGTTGCCGTCGAATCAGGGCAAGTTACAGCAACATTCACAACATCAACCACCACAAACAAACCCAATACAAAAGGCATTGTTATTTCAGGTTCGTGCTCGCAAATGACCAACAAACAAGTTGCCAACTACCAAAGCCATGCCCCAAGTTTAAAAGTGGATATTGAACAGTGCTTAAACAATAAAGCCTACATAGATGAATTAGAAAACTGGTGCTTAGAACAACCTAATACACCTTACTTTCCTATGGTTTACGCAACAGTACCCCCTGAAGAATTGCAGGACATTCAAGCAAAGTTTGGCCCGACAGTGGCGGAAAAAGTTGAACACCTTTTTCATGAACTTGTACATCGCCTTGCTCATCAGCAATTTTCTACCTTTATCAGTGCCGGCGGTGAAACATCAGGCACTGTGACTCAAGCACTAGGCATTGAGCAATTTCGAATTGGGGCAGAAATTGCTCCAGGTGTTCCTTGGGTGTCCAGTCTCGATAACACAACGAAACTGGCACTAAAATCGGGCAATTTTGGTGATGAAGATTTCTTCCAAAAAGCACAGGATATGACGTCATGACAGAACAAGAGCAAAGAGAACAGTTAGTTGATCTCGCAAAATCCATGTTTGACCGTGGCTATGCCACAGGTGGCGCTGGCAATCTGTCGGTCAAGCTCGACCATGACAGAGTACTAACAACACCTACTGGTTCGTCTTTTGGTCGCCTTAATGCCGATTCACTTGCCGTTGTCAACATGTCAGGGGAACATTTGTCAGGCGAAAAACCCTCGAAAGAGGTCGCTTTTCATTTAGAAATTTATAAGAACAGACCCTCGGCAAACGCCATAGTCCATTTGCATTCAACCTATTTAACCGCCCTGTCTTGTATAAAGGGTATCAATAAAAGTAACGCAATTAAGCCTTTCACCCCTTACTATGTAATGCGTGTTGGCAATTTACCAGTGATTGACTACTTTAACCCAGGTGATAGCAATATCGCCACGGAATTAGGCCGTTTAGCCCCTAACTATCGAGCCTATTTATTGGCAAATCATGGCCCTGTTATTACTGGAAGTAACCTACTTGATGCCGTTGATAATGCCGAAGAATTAGAAGAAACGGCGAAACTCTACTTTCTATTACAAGGGCAAGATATTGCTTACATTAGTGATAGCGATATCCGTATTTTGGAGAAAAAAGGGGTTTAAACGCTCGATTGTATTTAGGCATAAAAGGCCCCCAAGTCATTGGAATGTCCAACTATTGGGGGTCAGTTCAAAAACCTGATATTGGATTTTGCCAACACCGTTTAACGATGGGATTTTAAAAAATTGAAGTAAATCAGTTATTTTTGAAAAAGATGTAGTCGTATTGTTAAAATAGTGCTCTCCAAAATTCAGAGAATGATTTATGGCAATAAGTGAATTTGAGATAAAGAGATGTGAAAGGAAACTGGAAGAATTTATGGCTGCCGAGCGGCCTCCAATGCATATTAGGAAAGAATTGGATTTTGGTTATAGCATCGAAAATCAAAGTATCGAGTTATTTGAAATTCGTCCTGAATGGCAAAATCCTGAAAATGTTATACATATTCCTGTTGCTAAAGCCACATATGTAAAATCAAAGAAGGTTTGGAAAATATATTGGCAACGCCAAGATTTAAAGTGGCATCGCTACGCGCCATGTCCAGAAGTAAAATACTTCGAAGATTTTCTAGCTATAGTCAGAGAAGATGCCAATGCTTGCTTCTTCAGCTAGTTTAGCACATGACATGGCTAGCCAACATGTCCATTTATCTGTACATATAAAGTTAAAGCGCATACACTTGTTCTTTTAATTGTACATGTGGGGGACTTATGAGAATCGTATCTTTTACAGAAGCTCGTAATGGTTTAAAAAGTGTCTTAGATAATGTAGTTAATGATGCCGATACAACCATTATCACCCGTCGAGACGCTGAAGACGCTGTGGTAATGTCTTTAGATTATTACAACAGCTTAATGGAGACTGTGCATTTGCTGCGTTCTCCTGCGAATGCGGAGCATTTGAACCGCTCCATTGCTCAATACAAAGCCAGTAAAACAACACTAAGGGACTTAATTGATGAATAGCCGTTTGCTGTCATGGACGGATGACGCTTGGAACGACTATGTGTACTGGCAAACACAAGATAAAAAAACACTAAAACGGATCAATAAATTAATCATAGATATGAAGCGCTCCCCTTTTGAGGGTATTGGTAAACCCGAGCCACTAAGGGAGAACTTAGCTGGCTTCTGGTCACGACGAATAGACGATACCAACCGTTTGGTTTACGCCATTGATGATCAAGCAATCACAATCTTGTCATGTCGCTATCATTACTAAGTGGATAAAGTCTGTTAGGAATATTTGGGGGCAGATCGAGAAACTAGAGATAGCCGTAGCCTTGCGACCAGATAGCGTGCCGGTGATAATAGTTCTCTACTCAGAGATAAAGAACCGTTTTTGAGTTGCCCCCCAAATATCTCGTCAACTTTATAAAAAATTTTATCATCAAAATAACAAAAAATGTATCGAGCCTAAAAATTCTTGCATAATTTTTAATTTGATGTATCTTAAAAAAAATTTTTATGGATAAAGTTGAATATGGATTTTCAAATGAATATTATTGCGCCTACCCCCTCTCCCTCTCTAATTTCAGATATAAATAAACATTCCGACAATATTAATGATATAAATCACACTCTTGGAACAATTAAATTACTTATCCAACAGAACGGTCTAAACGTTGATTCTCTAAAGAATATACCTTCCGACTCTGCTGGCATATATATGACATTAAGAGATAACTTATCAAAAGAAACATGTGGAGTTTATGCACGAATTAATAGGTTTGGATATAAGATAGAAAAAAAGATTACGCACCTTTCTCTTGGAGGTTTTGATTTAATTTTAGAGATATTTGTCACATAGAATATGATGGCCATTTAGCTATTACTGTAGCTAAGTATGTTCATGATAAAGGTTTGAATCCAATAGAAGCACTGGCTGGATGTGTTAGAAATGGCTCTTATAGTCCAATAAATCAATTTTTTTCTTATTTCAAGACTTCACATAATGATGGATAAAAACACCTTCATAAGAAGCGCTGGGGCTTTAGCTATAAGTTCTGGGTACGGAATGATCCCTCCTCTAGTGATTTATTTCCTAAATGCAGGTATGTCTAATCAGGAAATTTCAGTATTAATTGCAACATACCCTTTTTTTAAGTCTATTGGTTATCTACTTAGCTCGTTTAAAATAGTGAAGCAGCAAAGCAGCAAAGCAATTTTAATTACAGCCTCTTTAACATATTTTGGAATGTTCTTTTCAGAAAAGTCGATACTAATTTTCATCTTCAGAGGTATCGAAGGGCTTTTACTTGGTATTTACTTAACAAAACAATCTATAGAAATGAGCAAAAAAGAAAGTGCCACACAGAAACTTGCATATCTAAACTCTGCATCTTCAATCGGTGTTTTTTTAGGCCCTTTAATTGTATCTATTTTCTTAAAAAGTAATCAGCCTCTTTACTCATTTTTGATTCCTTCTTTTTTTTGCCTTGTACTATTTTTTCTTTATGAAAAAGAAAAAATAGACACTAAAAATATAGTCAGACAAAAAAAATTTAAACGCCCAATTTTAAGCTTAGAATCTTTTAGTTTATTATTAACATTTTTTATCTTTGACTTTACTTTTGGATTTCTATCATTAACTTCTATTTTAACACTAAAAATAAGTTTCAATGAAAACGCTAGCCATGCCACAGCATATTTACTTACTATTGGTTTTATAATATTTAGCGTTTTTATGCCTATCTTTGGAAAGGTAATAAATGAGAATAATTCAAAAACTCTTCTAGTTCTTTCTTTATTTTTTATTGCTATATGTTTTTTTTCAGTGACAAAGTTATTGGAGAAAAAACATTTTATTTATGCGGCATTCATTCTCGAATATGTATTTGCATCCTTAGCTTATTGTTGTGTTTTATCAAGAATGTCTCAGATGAATGAAAATATATTTTCAATAGGTGGAACAATACAATCTGTCGGAATGGTAGCCGGCCCCATTACAGCCTCATTTCTATTAACGGAAATAAGTCTAGAGTTTGCTTACATATTTTTAGCTTGCTCCTATATTCTCACTTCTATAATTTCTATTATATTTTTAAATAGTAAGGGTGGCATATATAGCTGTAGCATGAGATAAGCATTAAATTCTACCTGCCATCGTTTTTCCTAGCACAAGAAACTTTCGCACCTTATCATTCCCTAGTCGCCTCCGAAAAATAATTGTTTTTTTAAAGTAGAGAGTTTTATGATCAAAGAATTAAGATATTTGAGGTCAGATACAAAATCAAGAAACTAGAGATAGCTGTAGCCTTGCGACCAGATATCGTGCCGGTGATAATAGCTCTCTACTCAGATGTGAAAAAATAGCTTTTGATCTGACCCCAATATTACTGGGCAGGCAAAAAAGCCTGTTTTAACCTTCTGTCGGTGGTTTTCCCACTGACTGAAACAAAGTATTTGGTCCACCCTTCTCTTATCCCTGCCCGTTTATGGGATTTTATGGAACAGATAGGAATTGAATTTGTAATTGCTAGCGACGAGTTTGATGCTTCGTTTGGCCTGAACCTCAACGTACTCACCAGATAACTGCACCATAAAACTAAGCAAGTCTTTCTTAACGACTTCTTCTATTCCACCACATTGCGTCGATTCGACAACTTCATATATAAAACGATACCAAAAACAGCTATCGAAAGAAGGCCAATTATTGAAGTCATTGGTGTCGCTGTATTGTTATAGAGAGCCCCAGCAATATATCCACATAAGGCTCCCAGTGCTGCTTGGGTACAACCAATCAGAGCTGCTGCTGCACCAGCTTTTCTAGAGAAAGGCGCGATTGCTAAGGCCATAGCAGAAGGCATTATAGCACCATTCCCTAACGCATAAATAAACATAGGTCCAACTAGAGTGAAAACAGACACTATATTTAGCCAAGGAAAAACCATTAACAGTGTACCTCCTATAACTAAGCACACTGCACCACTCAAAACAGTAAATTCACTATTAAACTGTTTGCTAATCTTTGTTGAGCAAAGACTTCCTAATAACATTCCTAACGCGCTGACTCCAAATAAAAGACCATAATGTTCAGTTGAAACATGCAGCACTTTTATTAGTACAAAACTCGATGCAGTTGTATAAGTTAGTATTCCTGCTACCGAAAAAGAAATAACTATTAGATAACAGAGAAAGCTCTTATTACTCAATAGTGACATATAATTTTGGATTAACTGACTCGGTTTCATGGCGTGAATATTTAAACTTTTATTAGTTTCTTTAAATCCTAAATAAGCCCAGGCTGCTAGAAACAAACCAAATCCGGCTAAAACAAAGAATAGACTACGCCAACCGAAATATACACCAACAAAGCCACCAAGAGCTGGTGCAATTAGAGGTGCGATGGAAAAACCCATAATCATATAAGACATAATTCTTCCCATGTCTTCAGGTGGGTATACATCCCTGACAATTGCCCGACTAATTAATACTCCAGCACATCCTCCTAGTGATTGAATAAGCCGGCCAATACTCAAAAAACTACTTTCGTTAGCAAACGCACATAATAAAGACGCCAAACTAAATAAAAGATAGCAAAAGATTAAAACAGGACGACGACCAAACTTATCAGATAATGGGCCAATAAAAAGTTGAGCTCCAGCAAAACCGATTAAGTAGATACTGACCGTTTGTTGCATTTTTGAAACACTAGCAGATAAGGAGTCCCCAATGTCAGGTAGAAGAGCCAAATAAAAGTTAATTGATATTGGCCCAGATACAGTAAGAGCTAGCAAAAAAACAATAAATGCTGTCGAATAATGCGATTTCATTGTAAATAATGCCTGTATATTTAGTTTTCTTTCTGCAGAGTTTCTAACTCTACTGATAGTAGTAATTGTCGTATGGAATTAACCAACTTTTGATTTTCTTCTTGCGTACCAACAGTAATTCGAATGTAGTTGGCAAATCGAGCATGATTCCATTGGCCACACACAACACCTGCCTCCTTTAGATAGAGTAAGGACTCCTTAGATGAAATAGGAAGCTCTACTGATACAAAGTTAGTATCCGAAGCAATTGGGTTTAGTGATAAAGACTTTAGTTGCGATACTATCCATTCGCGACTCAAGCAAGTAGTTTTTACTATGTTTTTTAAAAAATTAGGGGCGGTATAAACAGCATAAGCAGCAGAAAAAGATGTCTTAGATACTGGAAAATTTAAACCTGATTCAATTAATTTATGAGCGACATCTTCACTGCTGCAAAGCGCATAACCAATTCTTGCAGAAGCCAACGCATAGGCTTTGGAAAAGCTACGTAAAACAGCCCAGTGCCCATTCCTAAACTCTTTGAGTAATTCAACGGCATTAATGCTATCTTCCGCAAACTCAAAATAAACCTCATCAATTAAAAGCAGAATTTCTGGAGCAAGCTCTGAAGCTAATTGAATAAGGTCCTCTTTTTTCATAGATAATCCTGTGGGGTTCGCAGGAGTAACTAAACAAACAAGGGCTGTATTATCATCAACAACATTTAAAATGTCTTGAGCGTAGGTTTGGCAATCACTTCTTAATTCAACTCGCTCAATATCGACCCCTGTAAGACGATAAATACGCTCATAGCCCCAAAATGTAGGCGTGGGTGCAACAGCTTTTTTATTTGATTTAGCAACCGCATTAAAAGCGCGGTATAGTAAGTCACTTGCTCCTGCTCCCCAAGCTTGATTCTCTACTGGAACCCCTGTTCTATCAGAAACAGCACGACTTAACTTATTATATTTGATATCAGGATATCGATGTAGCTCATTGCATACGTCCACAATAGATTCCTCTACGACTTCCCTTGGTGGATGATATGCTTCATTTAGGTTTAATAAACTTAGGTGCCCCAACTCTTCAGGCTTTTCGGCAACTTTATCATTTGTTAATGGGGTCTGCAGTGTAAACCCCTCTTTCATTTTCCAAACCATAAGTTAGATCCTTATATTTGATACATTAATTGTTAAATATGTTCATGTGCTGAATTTGCAGCATTATTAGAGGGTTTCTTAACTAACCACCAAGCACTCACTAAAGCTAAAACTAAAAAGAAAATACTAACGGGATAGTCGATGAAATTTGCTGGATTTCCGTCAATGAGGATGAGTGTTTGCCCTAATGATGACTCAAATCGAGGGCCCAAGAAAAAAGCAATAATAAAAATAATTGTGGAGTAACCTAAGGCCATCATAAAGTATCCCAGCACAGCAAAAATCAACATAATGACAACGCCATATAGTCCTCCTGTTGTTAACCCAACGCCTACAAAACAGAGCAATATTGATGAGCTATAAATAAAAGATTCAGGAGCTTTAATGATGCTAGACCATAATCGAAGCCCTAATTGTCCAATGCCTAAGTTCATTACATTAGCAATTAACATAGTTCCAAATATTCCGTACACGAGTTGGCCTTGATTTTCAAATAATAAAGGGCCAGGCTCAAACCCTTGTACCATCAAAGCGGATATAATGAGTGCCGCACTCACACTACCAGGAATGCCAAGAGTGAAAAGAGGAATCATACTAGCGCCTGTAACGGCAGAATTTGCAGACTCTGTGGCTGCAATTCCGTGCAAATTACCTTTACCAAAGCTATTTGGTTTTTTTGAGCTTCGTTTTGTCAAACTATACGAAAGAAAGGCTGCTGCTGTTGAGCCTACACCAGGGACAATACCTACAGCCGCACCAATAAAGGCTCCACGAATAGTAGTAAAGCCACAAGACCAATACTCTTTAAAACTAATGTTCTTATCTTTGCGTGGCTGTTTTTTAGGAATTGAAATGACAGCTTGAGATGTACCTCGATGGCTGGCCAGCTTGCGTAAAATCTCTGACATTGCCAGCATACCGATTGCCACAGGCGCTAGCGGTAACCCTTCATATAACTCAAACCATTGAAAAACAAAACGAGGAGTAAAGTGTTGAGGGTCAGTACCTATTGTTGCAAAAAGCAGCCCTAGCAATGCTGAAATAATACCTTTTGTTACTGATTTTCCAATTAATCCTGCAATAATTGAAAAAGCACAAACCATTAAACTAAGTACTTCAACAGGCCCCATTTGTAGCGCAATAATAGCCAATGGAGCAGCAACAGTTATAAGCAAAATGTCGGCAAACACATCACCTGTGACTGAAGAATAAAGTGCCATTTTCATCGATTTAAGAGGCTTACCTTGCCGTGAAAGGGGGTAACCATCTAGTGCCGTTGCAGCTGCATCGGGAGTGCCCGGGGTATTCATTAATACCGCTGGAATGGCGCCACCGACTAGCCCTCCTTTGTTGATTCCTATTAATAAACCAATAGCTGAAAGAGGGCTCATAACAAATGAAAATGGTATGGCTATTGCCATTGCCATTACTGGCCCTATGCCCGGTATAGCACCTACAAATTGCCCTATTACCACGCCAAGCATCACATAGAGCAATGTTGTTAGTGTGAATGCATCTGAAAAGCCAGACAAAATAGTCGTTAAATCAATCATAGTATCACCTGAAAATTGCAACCAAAGCTCAAATTATTTTTCTTCCAAGCAATACATCCACGCATAACCAAATACAAAACGGTATGCAAAAGGTACCTAACAGTAACCAAGAATGGCGCTTTTCTCTCATGATTTTCATAAGAAGGAATGCAAGTAAAGGAGAGAGATAAATAAACTGAAATAGAGAAGATAGATAAATAAAACTGGCAAAAATACCACTCAATAAAATTACTTTATTTGCTTCTTTACCGATTTTTATATCTGACTTATTTGCGATTAACGCATGAATACCACCGATAACTACTAGTAACCATGCAAGAGCAACAGGCAAAGTTTGAGGTGTAAGCCCATCAGATTCAATCATCTCAACTTGATAAGGTATAAGGATATAAAGTAAAGCTAAGCCGAAGAGAGAAAAAAGCCCTCCACTGAGTTTATCTAAATTCAAAGTATTCATATTACTCCCACCTTTATAATGCATGTTTGCGCAGATTAATTAAAAAGCACTTTTACACCAGAGAAACCATTATCAAGCATGCTGCGCGTTTCTTTTGCTCCAAGGTTTTCTGCTTCAGATGAAAGTACATTTTTAACAATATCCTTGACTTCCGTTGACTGAACAGCCATATCAATTGCTGCTACAATTGTTTTCTCAACAATTGGATCAAGCCCTTTAGGCGCAACAAAATAGAAAAAGGGATCAACAAAAAGATTAAAACCCTGCTCAATAAGAGTTTCTGTTTCTAATGCGTAGGAATGACGTTTAGAATTGGCGCTAGCCAGCATTTTTAATTGGTTAGTAGCGAGGTAAGGAATGTGTTTTCCACTTGGTAAACCAACCATTGCTTTATCTCCCAAAAGAAACTGAAGTTGTTCACCACTACTTTTGGTAGATAAAATTTTGAATTTCGCCCCAGACTGTTTAGCAATGCCCTTCATAATCAATTCTTGAGGTTTAGAGTCCGTTGCAATTGTCACACTCCCATGCTTTTTTGAGTAAGCAACTAATTCTTCTATGTTATTAAACGGCGCATCACTTCGAGCCACTATGGCTAAACCAGCAGATGCCAATGTACCAAGATAATCAAAGTGATCTAAATTGAATGGTAATTTATCACCACGTAATACAAGATTAACTAGTACAGGCATGTTGATCGCTAGTCCAAGAGTCGTTCCGTCAGGTCTTTTATTTTTCATAGCAGACAACATTGCAATACCCGCTCCACCAGGTTTATTTTGTGCAATAACTTCCCAACCGGTTTGTTTTTTTAGTGTGCTAGCAAAGACTCGACCTATTGCATCGGTTTCACCACCAACACCAGCTCCGATTTCAAGTGTAACAGGGCCTGAAGGGCTCCAAGTTTCAGCAGACAAACTAGGAACTGTCGCTAAAACAATCAGTAAAAATGCATGAAAATGTAAGGGGTTGATTAATTTTCTTAACTTCATATGACATTTCCTCTCTTTAATAATGTATATGTAGGGTTATGTGTTTTATGTAAGCTCTGGTAATAGGGTTAGACATTTCTCAGTGCTGCGTTTGCGATTTTGGTACTCAAGGAAACATAGAGCTGAAGTTCTTCTTCGGTTAAGCAGTCCGTAATGCGTTGATGATATTTATCAACTTTTGATTGGAGAGCAGCTCGACACTCATTCCCTTTCGATGTAATAGAAAATACGCGTGATCGTTTGTCCCTCAAAGAAGGATGAGAATGAACAAAATTTTCATTTTCCAAGACTTTTAATGCTCGACTAATTTGAGCTTGATCGAGTTTGGAAGACTCAACAATTGATTTTTGAGAACAGCTTCCTATATGGTGAAGTACAACTAGCACTCGCCACTTCGCAATATTCAATTCAGAGTTCTCTTTTATTACTTTTTCAAGCTCTGAAAAAGTCAACTTTGCTAAGCGATGATTAACCTGAACAGCTAAACTCGTATTTGGGGTGTAATCTCTTCTAACGAGCAAGTTATCCAAAAACTGTAATTCCATTGTATTTACCAATATATATGTCAAGACATGTATATTTATGAGAAATTCGTGCCAAAACAAAAAAGTCCTTATAAAACAAAAATTTAAATTCTATAGCGTGTATAAAAAAGAAATAATCGGCTTTTTATAGGGCATGTCGCATTAGTTTGGTGCGTTTTAATTACCACAACAAAATGTTGACCTTTTTTTGATTGGCCGCTCAAAAAACAAGCTTGATGCAGCAAAAAGTGCATTAAGTCAGTATGGTAATATGGACACATTCGCTGCCGATTTAGATATTTGAGATCAGATACGAGATCAAGAAACTAGAGAGAATTGTGGCCTTGCGACCAAATATCTTGCCGGTGATAATAGTTCTCTACTCAGAGATAAAGAATCGTTTTTGATCTGCCTCCAAAATCTGACCCCAATATTATGAGGCCTGTTTTGTTATGTCACCTATCTGGTTAATGTTGCTATCCACCTTGTGTTTGTCTTTTAGTAGTTTTTTTGCAAAGTTACTGGCCGATGTGGTGGTGTTGAATCTGCTGTTATTAGCGCGTTTAGGCATTCCGGCAGCGATAATGTTGCTGTTCAGTCATTACCAAAAAGCGCGTTTCCCTACTTTTACTGAGTTAAAAATTTTGCTTAGTCGTGCTGTTTTTATTGCTCTGGCTCAGTTGTGTTTTTTTATTGGCCTGACGCAGTTGAGCCTTATTGAAATTGCCGTGTTATTCAGTACTGGCCCTCTCTTTATTCCTCTGATAGAGCGTTTACTTTACGGTAAACATATTTCCTTATTTATTGCGTTTATCTTGTGTGTGTCCTTCTTTGGTGTGTTAATTCAGTCGCAGATTTTATCAGGTGTGGAGTTTCGTTGGGCTTTGTTGATTGGCGTATTGTCAGGCTTCTTCAATGCGTGTTCCCAAGTGTCGATGTATAACGCCAGCAAAATAAAACTCAAAGCCACTATGATAAATGGCATGACATTTTTATTGGCTTTGGGCATTTGCCTGCCGTTAATTGTCTTTTTCCCATTGCCAGAGCAAGGGGCTAGTGAGGGTGTTTTGCTCAACAATACCAGTTTGTTCGTTGGCCTCACTTTACTCATGGGAACGTTAAGTGTCGGCACGCAGTTATTTAGAACCAAAGCCTATAAAAAAGCCGCTTCAACCGCCGAGCTAGCACCGATTTTTTACCTCAATCTCGCCATTGCCGCTGTGTTACAGGTGGTCTTTTTTGATGATGTTTTTACGCAAATGCAGATTGTTGGTTTATTACTTATTAGTGCGGCTTGCCTATTTTACACCCTAAACAAGGTCGTCACTTTGCGCCAATCAAAGCCGTGATTCAAAAGCTCAAATTCGAGTGGGTGTCCTTGTAAATCTGAATATCGCCAAAGACAATTTCTATCTATCCAGTTATTGGAAACTGGGCAGCAATAAAGGGCAACATAAGATGATTAAACAGCAAGATGCAGAGCAGTTTGCTGACACATTGAGTACAAAACAAGGTAATAATAAGAACTTCCTAGCACGTTTGTTATCCTGATATTTTTTTCCACTAAGATGTTGATTCAAAAAATTGAGGCTTGAAAAAAAGCGGATAAAAAAACCTTTATCTGCTCTTTTTTTAAGGAAACTTACTGGCATCTTCACGAGTCGAAGGTGCGCGACAGCACAACATTTTAGAAAAGGAAAAAAAATGAATAATACGATAACTGTTTCTCGTGAACCCTTAGAGTGGTCTTTGTTTGGCCTACGTTTGGGTGTGTTTCTGGTTTTGTTTGTCTGGGTATTGGACAAGTTTTTAAACCCAGGTCATACCGCAGCGGTATTTCAAGCGTTTTATGCGGTTTCTGATCTGAGTACGACGATAACCTACTTACTCGGTGTCGTTCAGGGCTTAATTGTATTGAGCTTTCTGGTAGGTTTCCAAAAACGTTGGGCGACCTTGCTAATATTGCTTATGCACTTCTTATCGACCGTCACCCCAATGGCACGCTATTTTAACCCATTTGAAGGTGCGAACTTATTGTTTTTCGCTGCTTGGCCTATGCTAGCTGCCATCGTGGCTCTGTATTTATTACGCGAGTTTGATACCAAGTTTTCACTTGGTAAATAACTGTTAACGACATGCTGTCAAATGAGTAAAAAAATCCTCACTCAATGTGGGGATTTTTTTGTAAAAAATCAGCCTATTTTATTTAATCAACTCTTATAACCAATACTCTTTTACAAGTATTGCTAATAAGAAGATAAGCGTCGCCTTTGATATAAACTCAATACATTTTTCCCCTACTCTCACAATAAATAAACTACCAAAGTATTGTCCTGCCACATTCGCAATAACCAAAGCAAGCAATAACCACAAATTCAATTCAAAGATGGATAATATACCTGCACCTAAGATAATACAGGCTACTGCATTGGTTACTGTATTGAGAATGGTTGCCGTAGATAAACTTGTCTTTTCCGTATACTTATCCAACATATTCAATTGCATGGAGGTCACAATAATCGTACCTGGACCAAAAAAACCATTATAGATACCCGATAACATGCCAACTATTTTGTAATATATCTTGGTATTTAAACGTTTTTTTTGGGCTATATAGTTCCGAATGGGCTTCAGACAAAATAAAAGAATAATTAAACAGAGAGTTAACATTGTGTAGAGTTTGCCTAAGTTAGATGCCTCTATGTTCAAGACGATTAGCGAGCCTAAAACAACACCTGCTACAGAAAAGGTAATTAGAGGTCTAATGTCTGCAAACGTTTCTGAATGCTGCCAATAGTTTTTTATAGCGCCAAGTGATCCTATTAGAGCAATAACTTTATTCGTCGCTGTCGCAACTACGGGATGAAAACCATTTAGCAGCATGATGGATAAAAATAGCATCCCACCACTGCTTCCAATTCCATTTAAGATGCCAGCAATAAATGCTGTTGAAATAAGAGTTATTTCCATATATCGCTTCTCACAAGCTCATCCTACTTAATTAACGGCTTTGCCTTTGTGTTTATCCATACATAGAATCACTTTTCTCCTTCATTAAAAACAGTAAAAGTCATTAGCATGATTTAAATCAATTGAAAAAAGGCCATTAAGAGGAGTCAACACATTTGATTTAAAGGCCTACATAAAGATGTAAGCCTTGTTGAACTGTTTCTTATCTATGCAATATTGAGTAGTTAGTCTACGGTTTCTATAAGTTCATCCGCTAGTTCACTTGCAAGAAAGTGGCGCCAGCCGCCGAATTGGCTGATATCCGTTGCGCCAGCCATGCCAACCGGTTCACAGATAAAACCCATTACCCATTCTTGATCATCCAGCTCGATCTGCCCAAGGCCCAGCGGGTGAGGAATTTGTTGTAAAAAGGTGCCTAGTTGAGCAATCGGCATGCGCCATATTTCTACTTCAATGGCTTGCCCTTGAGTAAGGTCGCGCACGAGCCCTGGTCGCTTTGGTGGCCCACCCGCCAGTTGAAACAGTTGATAGGCTGGTGCGGTTTTGCGTGTTTCTTTAAAACTGCCACCTAATTCCAGTAGTTGATGATTCAGAGGTAGCCCCTGCATGTGCGCACCACAAACCAAAAGGTCGATCATTGTCTTATCATGAGTCTTGTGACGAGCCTTGCCATGAATCTGGTCATGAGTCTGGTTATGGACCTTGTCATGAGCCTTGTGATCAACCTTTTCATCCGTGGCGTAACTCGCATCATATTGCCCTGTCGCGCCCAGTGGCAATGGGTTTGCCAACTGCCAACGCTGGGCCAAGTCCAACAAGATCGCATCATCAAACGCTGGCGCAAAGAGCGTCACGCCAAAGGGCAATCCTTTGTCAGTAAACCCTGCGGGAATGGCGATAGCGCAGTAATCCAATAAGTTCATAAAGTTGGTGTAAAAGCCTAAATCGCTGTTACGTTTGATGGGGTCGGCGTTGACTTCATCAATGGTGTAAATGGTCCCAGCCGTTGGCGTTAACACCACATCCACCTGTTCTAAGGCTTTATCACAATCTACTTTATAGTCTTGTAATTGATACATTCCCTTGAAGGTTTCTACCGCAGTTAAGGTTTTCGCCGCGCCCGTAATTTGTTGAATCACTGGCAAACAGTCATCGGCATGGGCGTCATAAAACGCTTCTATCGCCGCATAACGTTCTGCCACCCAAGGCCCTTGATACAACAAGGTGGCGGCATTGATAAAAGGTTGTAAATCAAACGGTACTAATTCGGCCCCCAAAGCAGCCAATTTTTGAGTGGTTTGCTCAAATAATTCTTGGTAGGCCGTATTGCCAAAAAACGCCAATTGCGACATAGCAGGGACACCCACTCGAACGCCTTTAAAAGAGGACGGTGTGTTCGCAGATGATAGGCTCTCATCTAATGGTTCGGCAGTTAATGGCTTGACAGTTAATGACGTCAGATCTTTTCGAGCTGGGCGGGCAAAGGCATCTTTTGCGTCGTAAGACGCCGCCACTGAATACAGCAAACGAATATCGGCAGCGGTTTTGGCAAATAAGGTCACACAATCCAAACTTCGACAAGCTGGCACAACCCCGCTACAACTTAGTAACCCTTTGGTGGCTTTTAAACCATAAAGATTATTAAACCCTGCTGGCACGCGCCCAGAACCAGCCGTATCCGTGCCCAATGAAAAATACACTTGCCCTGTTGCCACACTCACGGCACTGCCAGAGCTGGAACCACCAGAGATGTATTCAGGAATAAAGCTATTTTTTGCCGCGCCCCACGGACTACGGGTACCCACTAGGCCTGTGGCGAATTGATCCAAATTGGTTTTACCAAGCGGAATGGCCCCAGCCTTTATTAGCGCCTGCACCACAAAAGCGGACTCTTCTGGTTGATAAGCAAACGCAGGGCAGCCTGCGGTGGTCGGTAGTTCCGCCAAATCGATATTGTCTTTAATGGCAAAGGGCACGCCGTAAAGAGGCAATGTTGCGCTGTCTTGCTGCTCTAGTTTATCTAGGTAGGCCGCTAGGTCGTCATCGCTAATCACGCTGATCCAAGCACGGTGGGTGTCCGTACGAATACGCTCTACTTGGGCCGTTAAAAAGTCTCGTACCGAGAGTTCGCCGGTACGGTAAGCAGCAACCAATTGAGCAATGGTTGCGGGTATGGTTTTGCTGTTTTTTTCATAGTTAGTGGATGACATCATTGCTCTCCTCTTCTGATGCTTCTCTGTGTGTGTTGGTATTTGATAGGGTATCGATGACAAATAGTGCCTGTCCCGCTTGTACCTGATCGCCAACTTGGCAAAAGGCGTGCGCTAATCGCCCTGACGTGGTCGAGGTCACTTCGATTTCCATCTTCATGGCTTCCAGTATCATTAACACGTCCCCTTCTTGCACCTGCTGGTCTTCATCGACGAGAACTTGCCAAACATTGCCTGTTACCTGACTTTCAACGGCAACTTCACCCGTCTGTAACACAAGTTCCGCTTCTGAAGTAAGTTCGACTTCTTCCACCGCAAAATTGGCTTGCCCTGAGGCTTCCCAACGCTGACGTTCTGCGGCAAAAGCTGCTTGTTGACGCTGCTGGCTTTGTTTGATGGCATCCGCATGTTCATCCAACAAGGCTTGGTAATCCGCCAACGAAAACGATTGTGTTTCAATCTTGATGGGAAATTGCCCATTGGCATTTTGAGTCCGGATGGTAAGCAGCTCATCGGCGCTGACTTCGTAAAAACGAATCTGATCAAAAAAGCGTAGCAACCAAGGTTTGCTGAATACTTCTGTCTGGCGGTAGCGGTTCCACATTTGCAATGTGCGACCAATAAATTGATAGCCGCCTGGGCCTTCCATGCCATACACACACAAATACGCGCCGCCAATACCAACGGCGTTTTCAGGTGTCCAAGTACGGGCAGGATTGTATTTGGTGGTGACCAGTCGATGACGTGGGTCCATTGGCGTGGCAACGGGTGCACCCAAATAAACATCCCCTAAGCCCATGACCAAATAACTGGCGTCAAAGACGATTTTTTTCACATCTTCGACGGATTCAAGCCCATTAATACGACGAATAAATTCGATATTATCTGGGCACCAAGGGGCGTTTTTGCGTACCACTTCATCGTATTTTTTGATGGCAAGACGGGTTGCTTCATCGTCCCACGATAAGGGTAAGTGCACGATTCTGGTGGCAACCGTCAGGCTGTCAATGTCGTCCAGTTCTGTTTCCAGTGCCTCTAAATACCGCAGTAACTCGGCTCTTGGTAGACGCAGGTTATCGTAATGAATTTGTAGGGAACGAATGCCCGGCGTCAACTCGGCAATGCCAGCGAGTTTGCTGTCTTGCAACTGGGCCTCTTGCAATTTGAGCATGAGCGCATGCACTCGAAAGCGCAAACGAATGTCCAGCACCTGTGGGCCGTATTCCACCAGCAAGTAATCTTCTCCACTGGGTCGATAAACCACCTCTGGTTCTGAGCCTGTGGCGGGCCGCGTTTGCAAAATAGGCGATTGCAACTGTGCTTGGGGTAGCTCGGTTTCTTGCACTTTCAATTGTTGGATTTGCTCAAGCTGTTGACGCTCGGCCAATTCCGCACTGGCTAAACTGACAGGGCGAAACTGAATTGTATCACTGGCTTTGAGCTGACCAACCTTCCATAAATCCGCCTTAATAATGGTGGCTGGGCAGACAAAGCCGCCCAAACTTGGACCATCTGGCCCCAAAATAACTGGCATGTCGCCAGTAAAATCGATGGTGCCGACAGCGTAAGCATTGTCGTGAATATTGGATGGATGTAAGCCTGCTTCGCCGCCGTCGGTTCTTGCCCAATCGGGTTTAGGACCAATTAGGCGCACCCCTGTACGGCTGGAGTTAAAATGCACGCGCCACTGGGCGGCAAAAAATGCCTCGATATCCGCATCGGTAAAGAAGTCTGGCGCTCCATGAGGACCATACAGCACCCGAATATGCCAGTGATTGCTGATCGCGGGTAAATCGAGCATTCGCCCAGCGATAGCTTGCTGTTCAGTTAAAGTAGGTTCAGGCAGATGCAAAACATCCCCCGCACACAATGCGCGCCCTGCATGGCCACCAAACTGCCCTAGGGTAAAGGTGGACTTACTGCCTAGATAATCTGGGCAGTCAATGCCCCCTTCTACAGTGAGATAGGTCCGCGCGCCAGCAGACGTTGCTGCACCGATCTTGCCCAAGGTCAGGGTTTGACCTGCCTTGACCCATTCCACCACGCCTAGCACTAACGATTTGCCATCTAAGTCAGCCTCAATATCCGCGCCTGTCAGGACGATATGACGCGCTTGATTAAAGCGCAAAGTTGGGCCTGTAACCACCATTTCCAAACCTGCACAGTCTTCACTGTTGCCCAATAGTTGATTGCCTAATCGGAAGCTCAGGCTGTCCATTGGGCCAGAGGGCGGCACGCCAACATGCCAATACCCTGTCCGTGCTGGGTAGTCTTGAATTGTGGTTTGTGTGCCACCACGAATCACATCCAATGTATTTGGTTGATAAACAAAGTGATTCAATGATTGCGTCAGCACATGCCCACGGCGTACAAAATCGCTTTGCACTAATTGCTGTAAATAGGCCTGATTGTGCTCAATTCCGTACAGTTCAATAGCAGCCAGCGCCTCAGTGAGTTGCAATAACGCCTGTTGTCGATCACGCCCATGCACAATGACTTTGGCTAACATGGGGTCAAATAGGGCTGGCACCTCAATGCCCGCTGCTAGCCAGTGCTCAATACGTAATCCATCAAGGGTTGGCCAGTGCACATGGCTGACTAAACCAGAGCAAGGTTGAAAGTCTTTATTGGCATCTTCGGCGTACAAACGCACCTGTATGGCATGGCCTTTTGGTGTTAACCCCTCGTTCAGTGTGGTTAGATTGAGTGGGTCTGCCCCTTGTTTGATCATCCACTCGACCAAATCAATACCAAATACTTCTTCGGTTACGCCATGCTCTACTTGTAAGCGAGTATTCACTTCCAAAAAGTAAAACGCATGTGTTCTCTGGTCTAACACAAATTCCACCGTACCTGCGTTGCGATAAGCCACCGCCTTGGCAAGACGTATAGCGGTCGCCTGTAACTCGGCACGAGTTTGTTCACTCAGGTTGGGAGCTGGCGCTTCTTCAATCACCTTTTGATTGCGACGCTGGGCCGAACAATCCCGTTCGCCTAGGGCGATTACATTACCCATGCCATCGCCAAAAATTTGCACTTCAATATGGCGAGCTTGTTCAATGTACTTTTCGAGAAATACGCCAGAGTTACTGAAATTGCTGGCACTCAAGCGTTGAACAGAAGCAAAGGCGTCTTGCAATTCTGTGGCATTGTGACAGCGTTGCATGCCAATACCGCCACCACCTGCGGTGCTTTTCAGCATAACGGGATAGCCAATTTGCTCCGCGTGCGCCAAGGCGTCTTGCTCATCCGTTAATAGGTCCGTCCCAGGTAATAATGGAATGCCTGCTTTAGTGGCAATGGTCCGAGCCGAATGCTTGAGACCAAATTGTGTCATTTGCTCTGCGGTTGGACCAAGAAAGACGACGCCAGCCGCTTCACAGCGAGCAACAAATTCAGGGGTTTCACTTAAAAAGCCATAACCTGGGTGAATGGCTTCAGCGCCACTTTGCTTGGCGATTTCCAGAATGCGCTCTTGATTTAGGTAGGTATCGGCGGCGCTCCCCTTGCCTAGGCTGTAGGCGTCATCTGCCTCTAATACGTGCAAACTCTGAGCATCTAGCTCGTTATAAATCGCGACACTTTTAATGTTAAGACGCTTGAGTGTGCGAATAATACGACAGGCAATGGCGCCACGATTGGCTATTAACACTGTTGTAAACATAAATATATCCGTTCGTTCTGGGTCGTCCCAGTGTTAATGTGAGCGTTGATGAGGTCGTCCTCTGCTCATGGGGTGATTGATCTGACCTGCTATTTGTTCATCTCAACTTCTTCATCTTGACCTGCTATTGATCCCACACCAGCACTTCAACCGGCGTTGGGTTATAGGCGTTACAAGGGTTGTTAAGTTGTGGGCAATTTGACAGCAACACAATCACATCCATATGCGCTTTCAATTCAACGTATTTGCCTGCACCACTGATGCCATCTTCAAAGGTTAAACCGCCTGTTTCTGTGATGGGCACATTCATGAAGAAGTTAATATTGTGGGTAATATCGCGCTTATTCATACCAAACTGTTCGTTTTCGGTCACTGCCAGTAACCAACTATCACGACAGGCATGCATACACTTTTTGTCTAACGAATAACGCACTGTGTTACTTTCGGTGGCACACGCTCCGCCTAGGGTGTCGTGACGTCCACAGGTATCGGCCACAATTTCTAACATCACATTGCCAACATCCGACAAAAGTTTGGTGCCTGTACTCAAATACACATTGCCCTGCTCACGAATGGTATCAATGGCACTGTAACGCTCACTTGGGTCATTGGCATTGTAAAATAAGGTGTCCGCTGCTTGATTGCCTTCCACATCCAGAATGCGCATGGTTTGGCCTTGCTTTACCACCTTCATGTAGTAATCACCTGCGGGCACTAAATCTCGCCGAACCGCATCGGTCGTTTGTAATGAGCTGGGTACTATCATCTTATGCTCCTGTCGTCTTTTATGAGGTCTTATTTTATGGAACCGTTTTTTATGGGGCCGTCTTTTATAGGACCGTCTCTTATGAAACAGTTATGGCCCATTGAGCTATATCTGGCTCGGTTAAATCATGTCTGGCTCGGCAAAATCATGTCTGGTTCGGTAAAGTAGCGATTGTTATTGGCAAAACCGCGACGATTTTCAGGGTGCGAATTCAAGCAGAGATCATCCTCTGTCACGGGATCTGAAGCCAATACGTCCACATCAACAGCTTGATGTGGGTAATCTTGTGCAGGGTTTAATGGGTGTGGGCAGGTTGTCATCACCAACAGGGTGTCCATTTCAAAACGCAAATCTATGCAACTGCCTGCAACACTGTGCTTTGGCACATAACCTAGATTACCTTCGGCGTCCGTTGTGACTTTGCTAAACAGGTTTAGGTTAGCGGCTAAATCGCGCTTGCCTAAACCGTATTTGGCGATTTCTACCAGTAAGGCGTCGTATCCATTTTGTTTCCACAGGTTGCGCTCATTTTGGTAGTCCTTTGCGCCCCATTTTTCAGCCACTTTGGCTTTGTTGGTAACGCCACAGACTGTATCGATCCAGCCTGTGTCATCACGGACGATAGAGCAGAAAATGCGCCCCATGTCCGAATACAAACAGTGCCCTTGGGTTAATTTGAAGGTGTGCTGACATTTTAGGGTGTCAGGCGCGTTATAACGCTCTAGTAAGTTGTTGGGGTTATAAAATAAGACGCTAACATTGGCGCCCCCTTCCACATCCCGAAATCGCACCGTTCGACCTCGGGGAATAACCATCGACCAATGGGAAGCCCCAGGTAAATGCTCGGTAAAAATAGGTGATTCGTTTGCTGACATGATTCGTGCCTCACTCAGTTGTTGTTTAGGAAGACTTATCTGCGTTTTCTCTAGGCCATCACGGCTTTTCGCTCACTAGTTGTGTCTTGCTGTGTATCAATATCAAAGGTAACCTGCGCCCCATAGCGCCCTTGGGCTTGGTCATCTTTTCTCACGTGGTCAAACACCCATAGGCGATTGCCCAAGGCAAACCCTTCACTTAAATCATGGGTAATCATAAAAATGGTCAGTTTTTGCTGCTGCCATAACGAGGTAATAAGGGCATGCATGTCCTTGCGAATACCTGGGTCCAGTGCCCCAAACGGTTCATCTAGCAGCAAAATACGCGGTTTTTTGATTAGGGCCTGCGCAATGGATAAACGTTGGCGCATACCGCCGGATAATTCGTGTGGATACTTGTGCATTGCATCTTCTAACCCAACGCGTTTTAGCATTTGAGCTGCTTCATCAGTAATGTGTGTTTTGTGCACCGCAAAGCTGCGACCTAACATCATGCTGGTTACACTGCCAGCATCAAACTCAAGCCCGAGGGTAACGTTCTCCAATACGGTTAAGTGCGGAAACACAGAATACTTTTGAAAAACAATGCCACGCTCAACACTGGGCTCTCGACTGATAGGCATACCATCCAACAGGATTTCACCACGACTGGGTTGCTCTGTGCCTAGTAACATATTCAAAAACGTGGTTTTACCGCAGCCAGACGCCCCCACTATGCTGACGAAGTCCCCTTCTTTTACATTCAGGTTTAGCCGTTCAAGTACAATATTGGCACCGTATTCTTTCCATAACTGTTTAATTTCAATGATGTTGTTTGTATTATCCATTCGATTCTCCTTGAGATTGGTGATACCAAGGGCTGAGTCGTTGTGACAGCAGACGCAACAGCCAATCCATCAAATACGCCAGTAAGGTAATCCAACATACATAGGGCAAAATCACATCCATCGACAAATATCGACGTACTAAAAAGATGCGATAGCCCAAGCCTTCAGTGGCGACAATGGCTTCGGCGGCAATCAAAAACAGCCACGCACTGCCTAATGTCAGGCGAATAGCCTCGATTAGCTTTGGCATAATTTGTGGTAACACCACACGTACAATAATTTGCCAACTGTTCCCGCCCAATGTTTGTGCTTTAATCAACTGTTCTTCTGGCAGACTGAGTACCCGCAATTGAATATCCCGCACGATAATGGGACCTATGCCAATCACGATTAGCATGACTTTGGATAATTCCCCCAAACCGAACGAGATAAATAGAATCGGCAAAATCGCCATCGGTGGAATTAACGACAAGGCCGTCACCAAAGGCGAAAAGGTTGAGCGCACCAGTGGTATAACGCCCGTGGCAATACCAATCGATAAGCCAATCAGGGCACTGACACCCACCCCCATTGCCAGACGAGATAGACTGGCAAGGGTGTCTGTCAGCAGTAAGTACTCACCAGTACGTTTGCTGGGCGTAAATGCCATACGATCAATGGCGCTAACAAAGCTGTCGATAGACGGCAGCAATTTGTCCGCGGGGTTAACTGCCAATCTGGCATCCGACGCCATCAAATAGACGGCGATCAGCAGAATAAACGGCAACATGCCTAATAGCAGTCGACCCGTCCTTGGTGGGCAATAATTCATGATTTTTGCCATAGCCTTCTCCTTCTCTTAAATAGCCTTATAACTTGCCGTCTGCGGCCATTTGCATGTAATCCGCCGTGAAGCGCAATTTGATATTTTGGCCATTACCATAAAGGCCTGCTGGGGTTTCAATACCAATAAATTTGGCGTCAGGCGCACCATCACCGAGTAGGCCATGCTGAAAAGAAAATTCGCTGACTTTCTCCATTGTGCGAGTCAGCTCGACACTGTTGGTAAAGTTCACCGCACTTTGCGGATCATAGAACATGTTGGTGGCTTGTAGTTGTACCTTGTAGCCCGCTAGGTCTGTACCAGATGCCTGCGCCATATAGGATTTGGCGCTGTCGCCTTGAGTAGAGGATGTCATCATGGCCATGATTTCGTACCATGCTCCGGTCAGCGCTTTACCCAATGCTGGGTTGGCGTTGAGCGTGTCGGTATTCACCACTAACAAATCAATAATTTCACCCGGAATGTCCGCTGAACTAAACAAGAGAGAGGCATTGGGTTGGCGAGTAATTTCGCTTAATAGTGGGTTCCATGTCACCACGGAAGTAACGTCTTTGGTGCTGTAGGCGGCGACTAAATCCGCATCGGATGTGTTAACAACCTTCACATCTTTTTCAGCCAGTCCCACACTTTCTAACCCACGCGCTAACAAATAGTGCGAGACACTCAGCTCCACCAAGTTGACCTTTTGGCCTTTCAGCGCCTTGAGCGATTTGCCCTTCTTCATCACGATACCATCGTTACCATCGGAAAAATCCCCAACGATCAAGGCGGTAGCATCTACCCCGCTGGCGGCGGGAATGGTCAGAGCGTCCATATTGGTCATCACAGTGGCATCAAACTGACCTGCGGTAAATTGGTTAATCGACTCTATATAATCATTGACCTGCACCACATCGATTTCGATGCCGTATTTGTCCGCCCATTTATCGAGCACACCAGAATGATCGGCGTAATCCCACGGCATCCAGCCCACATAAATGGACCATGCTAGCGTAAATTTGGTTTTTTCGGCCGCCAATGCGCTGTTAGAAAAGCAAGAAAAAAGCAGCAAACTTGCTACAAAAAGAGAATGGATAACGCTTTTTTTGCCAGATATTGGCGATATTTCACGAGAATGTGTATGAGATGTTTTACAAGATAGAACACGGTTTGCTGTAACACGATTTTTCATCAGATAACCCCCATTTTTGTCACTATTGATATCGGCACAAGAGACATAACCAAATACTGGCTGTTCTCCCGGGCTTTTATCCCTCCGTGTGACCTCAAATGAGGTTGACAACTCTCGGTCCGAACACTAACTGGTAGCTGGAACCCTAGATGTCTATTTAGCAGATTGTGTTAGCAAATTGTTGCAAACTGAGTAACCTATTGCAACTACGCTGTGACCACGTAGTTGGTTACACTCTTGATGCTTAACACTCTTCTCAAAGCAATGCCTATGCCAGATAAAAAATGCATTTACACATCAACAAGTTAGAAAAATAAGAAAGCAGAAACCACTCCCCTCTTGCTCTACAACTCTTATTTTTGGCACTAAAAAAGGGCGGCACGCACCTATTGAGAGCCAGCCCAAGATAAAACAAACTAAGAATCGTACATCGAATAACTGGCAATACGCGCACGGCAGCACTGTTCGACCAGCACCTGCAAGTACCACACCCGTTGCGACAACCACGTAAGCTCTGCGTGACTAATAACAAAACTAGGCTTATAGCGCGCATTCACATAGGCGCTGCGCAGCAAGCTAAAACAACGTTGCTCAAACTCGTTTGTTTGGGGGAAGACGGCTAAAAACTTAGGCGCCAGCTCACTGGATAAACTCGCTGCTCGCAACCCCAATTTGCGCAAATCGTGACTGCTGGGGTTATAACGAGAAAACACCAACAACATCGCGCCATACAAACGCTCGGCAATCTGATGCAACAAGAACGCCGCTTCGCTGTAATCCTGCTCCAAAAAGTGCAGAGTAAAACTCTTACGCAAAATCAACGCCTTGGAAAACCAATGCTCAAAATCCGCCTGCGCAGCTCGATAGCGTTCGCTGGGCGACAAGATAAAGGGATGCGCCAAATGATACTCATTGGTATCGTAAAGCACCTTACCCTCATGCAATAAATCCGTATAAAACGGAATGCCACGGCTAAGAGCACGATTAACGCTGTGGATGTCTTCCACAATCAAATGCACTGGCGTCTCCACTTGTTTTCTCAAGGCGTTAAACAAGGCATCTTTGCGCTCAATCTTCTTCGCTACCCCATCGTTTTTCACAATGGCTAGGAGATCAAAACAGGGTTGGCTTTTACTAGCAAAGGCACTAGAAAAGGGGCTAGCAAAGGCACTGGAAAAAGGATCAGAAAGTGGTTCAGGCGCATTCTTTCGCCCACCCTCAAGCGCACTCTCTTGAGCATTCTCTCGAGCGTGGCTACCAAACAAAATCAGCATGCTGGGCTTTACCGCCTTGGACAAACCACGCCAATTGCCTTCACGCGGTTCATCCGTATCTTCATTTAAAAGCAACGCCAATACTTGCTGCAATTGCCGCCGCTTGGCGTGATCCAAATGGGGTAGCAGGTGAGTAAACAGCGCCTCTCGTGACTGATATTCATCTATTGCAGACCGATATTTTTGCGCTGATGGCCTATATTGCGCTGATGGCTCTTTCACCTCATAACAAGCACGAACCGCTCGATGGCCGGAAGATGAAGACACAGAGGAAGCATGCAAGTTGGAAGAAAGCGCCGCAGACGATAACGCAGCAGAAAAAGTTTCACAAAACCCTTGGGGTGAACGCCAAACTGACGGTATAGTACATTTAGCCATAATGGATAATCCTTGGTATCTGTTGTGGTTAGCTGCCTCAAGGTGCGCGAACACCTTGAGGCAGCGCCTTCATAAAATCCGCTTTTCTTTTAAAAAGTCACAAAACCAACAAAGAAAACAACAGCGATACAACACCACCCATTACGCCCTAAAAGACTGGATAAATCAACAGTAAAATTAATAATTTAGATTATAAATATATTTGGGGGCAGATAAAACACATACAGAACACACCCAGCTAACGCAGTGGGATACTTTGCACGTGCTCTTCAATAGCGTTAATCATAGATTTGGTGAGCGGTAGGTGGTGTTTTTCTTTTGCCCATATTTCGTGAAAATCTGCCACGGTTTGTTTGGCTGTATCCAACACCAGTTTTTCTGGCAGCATGGCTTTCGCTGCTAAGTGGGATAATTCATCCAGTGTAAAATCGCTGAATTTTTTGCTGCGACTCACCTTTAGTGAGGCACTATCGTCAGGGAGGTAAGGAATGGTGGAGACAAAGTCGTATGCGGGGGCAATGGATGCAGTGCGTTTGTCTTTGTAAATGACAGACCAGTTTTTCAAGTGCATATCTGCATTACCAATGAGCGTATTGAACACCAATCTGCGGGTAAATTCAGTTATGTCTGCTTCTTGGCCTTCAATACCGATAACCTGAGCAATATTGGCCATACTGGCTTTTTTGTATTTGTCTTGCGGGTATACGCCAAAGATTTGCGCAAAGTCTTCGATGTGTATTGCTTGTCCATCAGCACGATCAAAACGTTTGATAGCAAAGGCCTGAGCCTTGTCAAAATAGGCGCCAAACTTACCAATCCCTGCTGGAATATTAGCAATCTGGTTAATGGGTAGCAGTTGAATTGCTGGCACATCCATGCCTAGCTGTCGAGCCAGTGTCATCATTGAATATTCATTTTCGGGTACGCCATCAAAACGAGATGATGGCAATTTCACAATCCATGAGCCACCTTGACCTGTCGCTGGAATAGTTAGTCCGCTATTGGACTGTTGCACGGCCGAAAATTTTAACTGCACACCCGCCAATGAAAAACGCATTGGCGCCTCATGGGTCATCTTCTCTTCGATACCTTGGCGTATGTTTGATGGCAACATTTCACCATCGGCAGGTTCGACCGTAATGGCGCCTGCTAAATCCTGCCCTAACATCCATAACAGAAAAAACTCCCGTGCTGGGTTTACGCCTGCGCGTTCTGCTAGGTAGTTGCGCATCGTTTCTTCAGGCAATAAATTGGAGAAAAATGGGGTTAATTTGGTTTGGGTAGGTTTAAACTCCGTGAGCAAGTCACCTAGGGAATCTTTAAAACCAAGCCCTAATACAGGCCGAGATTCGTTATTCATGTAGGCATCGTTAAAGGCAAATAGCGTTCTATCATTGCCAACATGGGTAATTGTTGCGATAGGTTCACCGTAGAGCAAGACATTAAGTGTGGAGACATGGTTAGTCATTGTTATCTCCATCCAAGCGATACGCAGGTGATCTCTGTTCATCCTCATTATGGCTGCCTGTGCTAGTTCGATCTTTGCTGCTTCGAATAATCGATTTTATTGCTGGAACCGATTTTTTCGGTGCCACAAATAGCTCGAGGTCAAGTACACGAGCGAGTGCAATCAAGCTGGAAATTCTTAGATCAACACCACCCGATTCGATTTTCGAGATATGACTTTGCGGCACCCCAGAGCGAGCACTCAGCTCTCTCTGGCTCAAACCTTTACGTATGCGTGATTCTCGTAGACTTTCTACTATTTGCTCTGTTACATAAAGCATCTGATAAACCTTGCTATATCAATTAACAATAAATATATATCAAAACAGATCAAAATCAATTCAAACAACACGAAGTTGATTAGTTAATACATATCAAAATTAATAATGATACATAATTACATATCATCGACATTAAAAATTATATAGGGCATCTTGAAGCACATGGAAAACTCAGACGATGCTTCTTAAAAAGGTGTGTTAGGCGATGCGGTTAAGAACTCAAGTGGAATTCAAGTGGGTGTCCGTCTAGGCTGTTGTCTAGGTGCTAAAAAACTTGCCACAACAATGCAATTGCATTACCTTTAAGAAATATTCAATTTTTCTGTTCTGTGGAGTTCCGATGACAAAGTCATTACTTATTACTGAGTCAACCCTGACTGATCGATATCAGACAACGGTTCCTGATGTTGTGCGTAAAGCGCTTCGTTTAAATAAGCGCGAGAAAATTCGCTACACCATCCAACCTGATGGCAATGTTTTGTTATCCAGAGCCGAAGAAAAATCTGACCCCGTATTAGGCAGTTTCTTAACCTTTCTAGCCAATGACATTCAGAGTAACCCTCAACACTTACAAGCAGCTACGCCTGAGCTTGCTCATCGCATTCAACACCTAGTTGGCGAAATGGATATTGACCTAGAAGCGCCATTGGATGATGAGGACGATTAATTTTGCAGAATTTTTCGCATCTTGTCGTTAACGGATGGACCATTTTCCTACACCCGTTAATGCTTAATGAACTTGACACCCTGATCACACAAGTCGAAGCGCTCAAGACAAAAGAGCCCCAGAATTATAAAAAGAAAAATGCATCGAAACGTCTCGCGGCGATCACCAAACTGATGTTCAATGTTATCCCCCAAGACCCGACCATACCCGAATACCGCCAAGGAGATACACTTGGTAGCACCCATAAATACTGGTTTCGCGCCAAGTTTTTTCAGCAATACCGTTTGTTTTTCCGATTTGATAGCACAGCTAAAATCATTGTATTTGCTTGGGTAAATGATGAGAAAAATAAGCGAGCCTATGGCAGCAAATCAGATGCCTATCGCGTCTTTGAAAAAATGCTCCATAGTGGCAATCCACCCAATGATTGGCAGCAATTACTGCAAGAAGCTAAGAGTGGCTTAGACCATTTAAGTCGGGTATCAAGAAAATTATAAAAACCACCATTCTACAAAAATCGCTTTTAACACAGTTTGTCTAATGGCACTTTCAATGTGGATTATGCGTACACTCACTCTATCAGATAGAATCAGGAAAACGGATTGTCTACGCGTTTATGTTTAAGCATTTCAAGGCAGTAGCTGTAAAAACGGTGGTAAAGAAGTAATGATAAAACGTTATAAAGACACCCACTTGATGGAGATAAGCATGCAACCTCTGTTTGGCCATAAACGGTTCTTTTTACTTTTGGTGATTTTGATACATGCCAGTGTTGTGCATGGTAGTGGTAGTGGTAGTGAGCATTTGCAACCTATTGTTATTCAAGGCAAATCGGCCAAGGTAGGTGCTTCCTCTGAGTTGCAGAGTAAAACCCAGCGTTATTCGGTGTTAAACGCGTTCGATAATGACGCAACCACCGCATGGGTCGAAGGGGTTGCAGGCAATGGCATTGGGGAGACGATTACCGTTCAATTTGATCAGCCACAAACCTTACATGGTATTACGCTAAAGGCGGGTTACACCAAATCCACCAAGTTATTAATGGCCAACGCGACCCCTCATAAAATCAAATTGACTCTGGACGATGACACCTTCACCAGTCATTTGTTATTTGATCAAGAGTTCAGTCTTGCAAGAGAGCAATGCGAATTAACAGCCAGCCCAATTAATACTTATCCACAGTCGATGTTTTTTAGTGAGCCAAAGCCTCGTACAAAAGTGACACTTGAAATCGTAAGCGTCGTCGAAGGGGCAAAATACAAAGACCTTGCCATCAGTGATATTGAATTTCATTTTCAACCGAATCCAACATTGGATTTAGAGCAGTTGGCGCTTACTCAAACAAGTGACACCATTTTAGGTAAAAGCCAAGCTGGTCAGACAATTTACACGCAAGACAGAGGCTGGATCGCCGAGAAAACAGAAGTAGATAAGGAAGTTGCTCGGTTGAAAGCAGAGTTTGGCAACTGGGACAAAGCAGACTTAGGCAAAGAGGTCGCTCGGCTGCACGAAGAGCTGGGCAACGACCCCAAAAACTATTCTGATCTCAATCCCGAATACTGGCTGTTGGGCCTTCATTCTTTCCCTCTGCCTGAGATGGAACAACTGCCTATCTATATTAAAGCAAACTTCATGGATGTTTTTGTGAGCCGCATGGAGGAGCAAGACTCGTCTCGCTGGGTTTCTGCTTTGGCGAACCATATTGGCGCTAGTGAGTGGGCTGAGGTGTATAAAACCTTGCAGATCAATACCACAAAGCAAATTGAAAGCATCCAACATCGCTATACGTTTGACGGCGCTCCTGGGTGTTGGTTTTACGTAAACGATGATGTGTTTCGGTAAGGTTTAAAAGCAAACAGTATGTTGCCCTATTTACACAATTTACTCATAAATAGAATCTTCAAAAGCCAGTCAAAACGCCTACTGTTTTTGATTGGTGCCCTTTGGTTAGCAAGTTATTTTTTGCCTATCTACAGTGTTGAGGAGGCAACGCGAGTCAATGAGAAGGTGTTTTTTCTCTCGCTCGCTGATATGCCTTTAACTCAATCTATTTTCTATTTTTTACCTCTTACTATTTGGTTTGCCAGTTTATACAAACCAGTGATGGCGAAGATAACGAGTGTCTTTGTTTGTGGTTTTTTTTGCTCTCTGCTGTGTGTGCGGCTGGGGGTTGCGCTTTTCGACCCTAAATCAGGCGATTTCATGTTGAATAGTCTCTATCCAGAGTTGCTATTTGAATACGCTTGGCTTGGCTTATTTTTAAGCTTGGGTGTCATGCTGAAAGTGAGTTTTAGGAGTAGAGCTTAAAACCAACATAAAAAAGGCGCTGCATCAGAGATGCAACGCCAACACACCAGAAGTACAACTCTTGTCGTTAATCAAAATTAACGTAAAACGTTTTCTTCTCTAGATATTGTTCAAAGCCGTATTTTCCGTCTTCTCCTCCTGTTCCACTCAGTTTATAACCATTGTGGAAGCCTTGATGTTGCTCGCCATGACCTCGATTGATATAGACTTCACCCGCTTCCAGTTCGTCGACTAGACGTAGAATGGTTTTCATGTCTTTGGTGCATACCATTGCGGCCAATCCGTATTCACTGTCATTGGCGTAACCGATCACTTCTTCTAAGGTGCTGAATTTAATAACAGGCAAAATAGGGCCGAAAGATTCTTCGTGCACTATGGTCATGTCTTGTGACACGTTGGTCAGTACGGTTGGCTCGAACCAAAAGCCCTTGCCATATTCCCCATCACTCAGACGTTTACCACCGGTTGCCACGTGAGCGCCTTCTTTCACGCTGACGGCAACTAGATGCTCCATGGCTTCGACTTCTTTTTGATTGATTTTTGGGCCTAGGTCTGTGTCATCCAACATGGGGTCACCTACCTTGAGTGCCTTGACCTTCTCCATGAAGATGGCCATAAAATCGTCGTATATAGCTTCATGAATATACATGCGTTCATTACAGGTACACACTTGGCCACAATTATCAAAACGCGAATGCAAGGCAGCGGCAGCAGCTTGTTCAAGGTCTGCGTCGGCAAGCACAATAAAGGGAGCCTTGCCGCCTAATTCAAGTTGCACATGGGCAAGGTTATCGGCGGCGGCTTTAACAATGGCTTGACCTGCTGGTGTACTGCCTGTCATAGAAACCATTTTAGTATCTGGATGACGCACCAGTGCATCGCCCAATGTCCGACCACCACCAGTGACGATATTGAGTACACCTTTGGGTAAACCAACTGCTTCGGCAATATGGCCTAACTCCAAGGTAGCAAGTGGGGTTTCGGTGGTGGGTTTAACGACTATGGTATTACCAGCAATCAGCGCTGGACCAATCTTGCGGCCAGCCAGTGCCAGTGGAAAGTTCCATGCAGTGATGGCAACAATGACGCCTCTAGGAATTTTATGTATCCAAATGTGTTCATTCGGGTTATCGGATTTAACGATGTCGCCATCCATTTGTCTGGCCCAGTCGCAGGCATATTCAATAAAACTGCAAGTAACCTCCACTTCACCTAATGCCACTTGCATGAGTTTGCCTTGTTCACGCACCAAAAGCTCGGCCAGCATTTGTTTGCGGTTGCGAATTTCGGCGGCAAAACGGCGCATGATGTCTGCGCGTTCTCGTGGTGTTTTTTGACGCCACTCGATTTGAGCTGCTTTAGCAACGGCCATTACGTGGTCGGCATCGTCTGCATTAGCGTGTTGAATTTGGGCAACGACTTCCTCGGTTGCTGGGTTAATGACGCTGTCAGTTTGCCCTGACTTGGCAGTGATCCACTCGCCATTTACAAACATTTTATAGTGTTTCATGAAAGCAACTCCTGTTTTTATTCTGTTTTGCCTGCTAAATAATGATAAATCGATTCTGTTATCGGCACGCCATTCTCTTGGCAGTCGGCTAAGTAGGTTAGTTGGGGTTCACCCGGCGCTTGAACTTTATCAAACCCAGGTGCAGGTTTGACTTGGTGTAGCTCGCTGACCATTTGCGCCATCATGTTGGCGAAGTTATGACCACCAAACTTGCTTGGATCAATGACAATCATCAGGCTAGCCAGCTTGCGCATTTTGTCGTAGTCATCGTACATTCTGACAATGTGATTACTAAAGTTCGCTCCCATTAGCATGCCTGTAAGCGCATCAATCGCCAAGGCAATACCAGAGCCTTTGTGTTGTCCAAATGGCAATAAGGTTTTGGCTTGATGTGGATCGGTTGTCTCTATGCCATTTTCATCGATGGCTAAACCTAAATCTATTTTGCTGCCGGTTTCTTTGGCGTGCAGCAGTTTACCAAACGCAGTCGCACTGGTTGCCATATCGACAATCACTGGGGCGGCATTTTCAACGGGAAACCCAAATGCAATGGGGTTCGTACCCCAAAAGCGTTCCGCTCCACCAAACGGTGCGACACAGGTGTCTGTTTGTGTCATAGAGATGGAAATGAAACCTTGTTCAGCCGCCATTTGCGCAAAGTAAGACAGAGCACCACAGTGGGAGGTGTTTTTTACACTGACAAAGCCGATTGCATTTTCCTGAGCGAGTGCCATTGCAGTGTTTGTGGCCACAATCATGGCACTGTGTCCCATGCCATCATCCCCATCCACTATGGCAACAGAGGGAGCAATTTTTTCTGCGGTAATAACGGCATCAGGCTTCATTCCCCCTTGTTGTAGGCGTTGGCAATAATGTTCGACTCGAATAACGCCATGAGAATGTACACCTCTTGAGTCCGCATGAACCAATACATCTGCCACTTCTCCAGCAACGTCTTTGGGGTAGCCCGCTGCATGCAGTTTATTGAAGGCTAATGTATATAATTCGTCTATTTTTACTCTTACGGTCATGAGACTTCCTTCGTTAACTAAAGTGAATCACGCCTTTTACTAGGCTCTTGTTGTTAACAACCTTGTTTTCGTAGTCCAGTCCAATGGTGTCGAAATCAAATTCTTGATTTACCATAACTTTTTCGCTGATAGCACGGTTTTCAAAGAGTTGTATCACGCGCATAAAGTCTTCATGAGTTGCGTTTCTACTGGCAATCAGTGTGGTTTCTTTTTTGTGAAACGTTGGATCGTCCAGTTGCAGGTCGCCAATATAAAGACCGATAAAAACAATCTTACCGCCATGACGTATTAGGTTAACGCTGTTGGTCATTGAGGCTTTATTACCTGTTGCGTCCATCACTGTGCAAGCCAGACGACCACCAAAACATTGGCTCAGTTGTTCAATGTAATCATCATCCAGTGGGTTAAGTGTTTTTAGGTTAAGGACCTTGGCGGCGTGCTCTCGCCGTGCTTCACTGACATCAGCAACCATTACATTTGCGCCATTGGCTTGAGCGATTGCCGCCGTGCCAAGACCAATTGGACCTGCACCAACAACGACTATGTTCTCTCCAGCCTGAGATTGCGCTCGTCGATTAGCATGGGCTCCTATGGCAAAACACTCAATCAACGATGCGGCGGCAGGCGCGATGCTATTGGGTACGGGAATAACGTTACTAACTTTCACTGCCAGATAGTCTTGGAAGCCGCCATCTTGGTGCACGCCATAAAGCGAGATGGCCTCACAACAGTTGGTTTTGCCTTCTTTGCAGGCTGGGCAAACTCCACAAGCAACCGCTGGAATTACCACAACAAATTGCCCGAGCAAGTCCGCTGGGGCATCAGTACCTGTTTCTTCAACTAGACCACAGATTTCATGCCCTAAAATGCGTGGGTAGGAAAAGAAGGGCTGGTTACCTGTGAATGCATGAATGTCAGTCCCACAAATGCCAACGGCTTTTATTTTTAGCAGAACTTCGTCCGCTTGAATCGCAGGCTTTGGGGTTTCAATATATTGAATACTAAAAGGTTCTTCACAGATTAATGATTTCATTTCGACTTCCTCAATAAAAAAGCAAGTGACTCAAGTGCAGCCCTAATGCCATGTTGCTCGATATCTTGATAAAAACGGGTAACGTGCTCAGTTAAAGTAGAGTTGCTAAGGAACGGCTTATTGAATACGCCTTTAAATTGCAGTAAAGCCGCACATGGGTTATCTAAGTTGGCTGACAAAAGTGCGTTTAGCTGATCAGCTGCTGGGTCTACAAGCGTTTCTTGATCTCGATATTTTTGTTGGACAAAATGCATCCAGCCTGCCAATAAAAACAGTAGGATTTTTGGCGGATTTGCATCACTGTAAGGTGGTCGTTGTAGCAGGGTCAGAATGGAGTCAATCACACGAGGTGGTAACTTTTGTGAACCATCCATCGCTATTTGTGCGGTCTGATGCTGAATATTGGGGTTACTAAAACGTGTAATGAGGGTGTGAGCATAGCCAACTAAATCAGTATCTAATTCCGCAGACAGAGAAGTGGCTTGCTCGTTCACCATTAATTGCAAAGTGAGCGCTTTGAGCAGTGGATCTTCCATGCATTGATAAATATATTGATAACCACATAATGCACCGATATAAGCTAAAAATGAGTGGGAGCCATTCAGCATTCTCAACTTCATTTCTTCATATGGCAGTACGTTATTAGCCATCACTGCGCCAACGCTTTCCCACTGGGGCCGACCATTACAGAAACTATCTTCTATTACCCATTGTTTGAAGGCTTCACTAATTAAACCAAATTCATCTCGGGAACCGACTGCTAATTCAAGTTCTCGTTGGCCGGTTTCGTCCATAGCCGGCACAATGCGGTCAACCATGGTACTAGGGAAAGACGCATTACTTTCAATCCATTTGGCCAGTTCTGAATCTATCAAAGCCGCATAATCAAGTACTGCTTGTCGAGTTTTATGACCATTCTCTGGAATATTATCGCAAGACATGACACTAAATGCGGGTAAATTCTTTGCTTTGCGCTCCTGTAGAGCTGCGGTAATTATGCCAATGGCTGAGATAGGGTGATGAGGATTGGCTAGATCGTTAATGATTAATTTATTTGTGGTATCAAGTTGGCCTTCTGGGGAGAGGCAGTAACCTTTTTCCGTAATGGTTAAACTCACGATAGCCACTTGAGGTTCACACAGCTTAGCCAGCGCAGCATCGATCCCTTTATCTTGAATATTCATTGCACCAGTAAAGGTTCGAATTAAACGCTTTTGCATGCTAGTGCTGCTCTTTTCTAGCAACACCATTAAGTTATCTTGAGCAGCAAATTGCTCTGTCAGCGCCCCTGCACGAAATAGATTAATACCATAAATCCCCCAAGGTCGATCTTCATTCTCATTCGCCAGATCAGTATAAACAGCCTGATGCGCTCGATGGAATGCACCAAAACCAATATGAACAATTTTGGTGACCAGTGCGTCTCTGGCGTAGTGTGTTTGCTCGAGGGAGATGGGATCAATATTTGGGAACATAAATTACTTATTTCGTTATTATTGTTGTTTCGCTGTTATTGTTTTTTTGCACTAATTTATTATATTAGCTTGTTATATTGTTTTATTGGTTAACCAATTTTCGATTTAATATATCATATCAGACCAAAAAGAAAAGATGTGCTAACCAGTATTCACGTTTAAGTGGTTTATTAACCGTAAAAGCTTCGTAATTAGCAGGAAGTAGAGATGCAAAAAAATGTGGACACAAAGAAAAATTAACCAATAAAAATGGGTCAACATGTTGACCCATTTTTGTTCTTTACCCAATAAATTGGCTGGTAATTTATACCATTTTATCGTATTTCGTACTGATTGAGCTTCTGCCAATCAAATTCGACACCAATTCCTGGCGTATCTGGCGCCACCGCCATACCATTCTCTAGCACTAGAGGCCGTTTGGTGTATTGGTCAATTGGAAAGCTGTGTACCTCGACCCAACCTGAGTTTGGTTGTGAAGCAACAAGACTAACGTGCAATTCTTGCATTCCATGAGAGCAAGCAGGGATGCCATATTTATTCGCCATTCTTGCCGCTGCAAGCCAGCCTGTAATACCACCACAGTTTGACGCATCTGGTTGTACGAAAGACAACTCCGCCTGTTCAAACGCATAACCAAATTCGTGAATGGTATGAAGGTTTTCACCCATTGCTAATGGAATATTGGTCTGACGAGCAATATCAGCAAAGCCTTTATAATCATCTGGTATTGTGGGTTCTTCAAACCAAAAAATATTGTAGGGTTCAAACGCCTTCGCTGCGGCAATAGCCTGCTCCACTGTCATAGAGTAGTTAGCATCAACCATAAAGGTGATATCGTCTCCAATCAGTTCCCTAATGGCTTTTACTCGTTCAACATCGGTTTGTAAATCAGGTTGTCCTACTTTGATTTTGACGGCGTTGAAACCACTGTCCAGATAACCTTGAACATCACTTAGCAGCCGTTCGAGCGAGAAGTTGAGATCAATACCACCGCGGTAGGCTTTCGCCAGTTTATTTTGATTGCCATGAATCTGGTAAAGCGGTTTATTTTCGGCTCGGCAGTATAAATCCCATAAAGCGATATCCACCGCTGAAATGGCAAATGACGCAATACCGCCACGACCAACGTAATGAATGCCGTATTCCATTTTGTGATAAAGCGCTTCGATGCGATGACCAGATTCGTTTAAAACGTCTTCACCTAATAGTAGTGGTGTGAGGTCTCGCTCAATCATCGCCTTGATCGCATGCCCGCCTTTTCCGCCAGTATAAGTATAGCCTGTTCCCTGGGCACCATTTGCTAGCGTTATCCTTGTAGTAACGAGCTCAAAATAAGTATGATCTCCGTGCATGGCATCAGACAAAACTTCTGCCAGAGGCACAGCAAAAAGCTTCACATCAACGGACTTTATACTGGTATTACCCACTTTTTATCTCCTGTTTTATTGTTCCTGTTTTGTTGTCATTTATCAGGCAGACAAATATTTTTTGTGCCGCAGTTATGGACATATTACCTGTATAAAACCAAATTTAAAACGATTTAAAATTGGTTTGAAATAATTTTAGGCGCAGTGCTTTGCTCGCTAAGGTTGTAAATACGCGCCACAAGAACGACGAACAATCAATTCTGGAGTAAACAATTGTTGTCTCTGTGGCAAAGAAGGGTCAGCCAAACGTTGTAATAAAAACTCTGCTGCCGTGGCACCAATAGCATCTTTTTGAACATGCACTGTGGTTAACTGTGAATAGTAACGACTGCTTTCTTCAATGTTGTCACAGCCAACCAAAGCGATGTCTTTACCCGGTTCCAATTGTCGACTTAGCAGACCAGACAGTAACCCCAATGCAATGACATCCGAAAAACCAACAATGGCGGTTGGCGGACTGTCGATTTGCAGTATATTTGGGAGCAAATTTTCTGCCGCTACGGATTGGTTATCACAGGCAAATATCAGCGAGTTATCTACTTCAATGCCTGCAGCTTCTAATGCATCACGATAACCTGAGTTTCTATCTTGTGCTGCCTTAGCTTCGATTTGACCACCAACAAAGGCAATACGGGTATGCCCTAGTTTTAATAGATGCTCTGTTGCCATACGAATAGATAAACGTTCATCGTTACCCACAAAATCCATTTCTGCACCATCTATATTGCGAGTCACCAAAACTGTCGGTAATTCGCTGTTCAGCAGAGGTTGCAATGCTGACATATCGCTTCCTACCACTGGACACAATAAAAGCCCATCTGCATTTTGCTCGATCAATGCATTGATAAATAAGGTTTGCTGCTCTAAAGACTCACGACTATTACACAATAGCGGCAAACGGTTTCCTTGGGCAAAAACCGCTTCAACATTCGCACATATCTCAGTGAAGTAAGGATTGGTAAAGTCATGCACAGCTAGACCAATCATGCCGCTTTTTCCAGTAATTAGGCTTGCTGCACCACGATTGTAAACATAACCAAGTTCTTTCACTTTAGCTTGTACGAGCTGACGGGTTTTTTCTGCCACCAGCGGGTTGTTATTGATGGCCAATGACACGGTCGCGGTAGAAACACCTAGTTCACGTGCAATATCTTTTAAGCTTAAACGCTTTTTTTTCAACGCCATGGAGCCTTTTCCTTACTCTATTTCGCCAGCAAGACATAATAAATTAAGATGAAAAATCAGTATCTTCATCTAATGAAGGCACCGCATTCGCAGCAAATAAGAAGCCTTCGAAATCCGTTTCTTCTACGTTAGCTAATTTGAAGAGCTCTTTTTTAGCATTTTCAATATGTTGCCATATGGCTTGTTTGGCTTCTTCAGGGGAGCGTTTCTGTAACGCAATGAGGATTTTTTTGTGGTCAGACAACCATAACGATTGTAGGCGCTTTTCATGGAAGTATTGCTCATTCAGAGCTTCCCAGAGTGGATTTTCGGTACGTACATTGGTCCACATCGATTGAGCCATTTGGATCAACATGTTGTTTTGCGTCGCATCCGCGATAACCATGTGAAATTTTTGATCCAGTTCATTAAAACGCTTGCTATCGCCATTGATTTCTTGTTCTTGATCCCTTAATAAATCACGCATTTCTCGTACATGATTTGCGGATATCTGGGTTGCAGCAAATTCTGCAAGGTTGCTTTCGAATAATTGACGAGCTTGTAGCAATTCAAAAGGTCCGATTTTACTTTCCGCTTCGCCGATTAATAAATTAGGTTCCGCATCTTCAACAAAGAAAATACCAGAACCTTGTTTAACAGCGACCAATCCTTGCAATTCCAGCATGATAATGGCTTCTCGTATCGTCGCTCGACTTGCATTATAACGTTCACCCAGTTCACGTTCTGAAGGTAAACGCCCACCGGGAGGAAACTCTCCCGAAAGTAGACTTTGTCTGATTTGCTTGCCAACTTGTTGATAACGACGAGTACTAAACGACATAAATTATTATTCTCTAAACCAAAACCTAAAAAATACAACCCAGTTTTAGGTGATAAGTGTAATTCAGTTCTGCCGTATTGTCAGTAAACGCTCTCATTTGTTATGCGGCAATAAATACGTTAATGCATAGTACTAGGCTGTTTAATGCAACTATTACACTAACTTCACCTTGCTCTTACCACTTGATTCTTTCTCTATCGGATTCCTCATAAATGACGGCTACGCTATCTTTTCTTTACATGTTTGGTTTATTTACGATCAATTTTCCCATAGAATCAGGCGCTTTCTTATTAATTATGGCAGCCTTAAAACGGTGTTGTTTATACATACCTTTACTAGGTTCAATTAGAGTTTATTGATGTTGAAAAAATTCGTTCTGTTTGCCAATACCATCTCCAATATAACGGGTCGATCAATTGCTTGGTTAACCCTAGTAATGATGGTGATTACTTGTTTAATTGTTGTACTTCGTTATGGTTTCCAATACGGCTCTATAGCCTTGCAAGAGTCCGTCGTTTACCTGCATGCGTTAGTGTTTATGTTGGGCGCAGCTTATACCATGAGTAAAGATGAGCATGTTCGTGTTGACGTGTTTTATCGTAACTTTTCTGCCAAACGAAAAGCATGGGTAAACCTAGTTGGTAGCCTAATTTTTCTATTGCCAGTCACTTTATATACTTTCTATTTGAGCATGGATTATGTTGCTGTTTCATGGCGAGTAATGGAAACCTCCCCTGAACCAGGTGGTTTGCCTTTTGTGTATTTACTGAAAACACTCATTCCTATCATGATGATCAGCTTGTTATTACAAGGTTTGGCTGATGTTGTTAGCAATCTGGCAGTAATCCTTAATCTGTCGACTACAGAGTCTAAGGAGAACACGCATGATTGAATTCATTCCTTTATTTTTATTCGCTGCAGTTTGTCTGTGTCTTTTATTCGGTTACCCCGTGGCGTTTTCTCTGGCGGGAACAGCGCTTTTATTCGCTGGATTCGGCAGTTTAACCGGTACATTTGATGCCGTGTTTCTAGAGGCATTACCAAATCGCCTATTTGGCATAGTACGAAATGAAACCTTGATCGCTGTACCCTTATTTATTTTGATGGGTGTCTTGCTTGAAAAATCAAAACTGGCCGAAAAATTGTTAGACAATATGGCCATGTTATTTGGTTCTATTCGTGGCGGGTTAGGTATTTCTGTCATTGTAGTGGGTATGCTGTTAGCGGCTAGTACAGGTATTGTCGGTGCGACTGTCGTAACCATGGGTATGATTTCTCTACCTACTATGTTGCGCCGCGGTTATGACCCTTCTCTGGCAGCAGGCACTATCTGTGCCACTGGGACGCTAGGGCAGATTATTCCACCTTCCATTGCCTTGGTATTGCTCGGTGATGTTATGTCTAATGCCTACCAAAAAGCACAGCTAGAAATGGGCGTTTTTTCACCTAAAACGGTTTCGGTAGGTGATCTATTTGTCGGTGCATTGATTCCTGGCTTATTGTTGGTGATTGCTTATATTGTTTACGTGAGCATCGTTGCTTGGTTGCAACCCCATAAAGCACCAGCCGTTCCAAAAGAAGAGTTAGCCGATAACAGTCAAAGTTCTATGCAGCTATTAGTGCAAGGTCTTGTGCCACCTTTGTTACTGATTTTGGCTGTGTTGGGGTCTATTTTAACGGGTATTGCTACACCAACTGAAGCATCCGCTGTAGGTGCTTTAGGCGCAGCGTTATTGGCCTATTTCAGTAAAAAACTGGACTTCGCCACTCTAAAAGAAGTGGTCTATTCCACAACACGCGTTACCTCTATGGTATTTTTAATTCTGGTGGGGGCATCATTATTTTCATTAGTGTTTCGTGGTTTTGGCGGCGAAGAGTTGATTCATCATTTCTTCTCTCAATTACCAGGCGGCGTCATTACTGCAACACTGATAGTCATGCTAGTCATGTTCTTACTTGGCTTCATTCTTGATTTTATTGAAATTACCTTTGTTGTTGTGCCTATTGTTGCACCAGTTTTATTAGCGATGGGGTTAGACCCTATTTGGCTTGGCATTATGATGGCAATTAATTTACAAACCTCATTTTTAACGCCGCCTTTTGGTTTTGCTCTATTCTACTTACGTGGTGTCGCACCGATAGAGTTAAAAACACAAGCAATTTATAAAGGGGTTATTCCATTTATTTTAATCCAGCTAGGCGTATTGCTATTGCTGTCTTTCTTCCCTGAATTGGCGACTTGGTTGCCTGCTAAAGTATATGGGAATTAATCGTTTTTTCTTTAGAAGCAAGAAAGTTATCAACTATAACGATCTACAAAAATAAACACCTAGCGAAAGCAGGAGAAGCACAATGTACGCAGCACAAATAACCGATTATGGTCCAGCCTCTGATTTGAAGGTGGTTGAGGTAGAAACACCAAGTATTAACGACGATCAGATTTTGGTGAAGGTGGGTGCTGCAGGTGTGAACCCTGTTGATACCTATATTCGTTCTGGTACTAATAATTACAAGGCAAATTTCCCTCACACGCCCGGTTTAGACGGTGCGGGCACTGTGGTTCAGGTCGGTACCAACGTGACTGAGTTCAAACAAGGCGATCGTGTTTACTTTAATCGAAATCTAACAGGCTCTGCGGCGGAGTTTGCTGTGTGTGCGCCTGCAAATACTTTTCCTCTGGCGCCCACCCTATCATTTGAAGAAGGCGCTTGCCTTGGCGTTCCTTACACAACAGCCTATCGTGCACTCTTTGATCGTGCACAGGCGAAAGCCGGACAAAAAGTGTTGGTACATGGTGGCACTGGCGCTGTGGGGCTTGCCGTTGTACAACTTGCTCTTGCAGCGGGTCTAGAAGTTGTTGCCAGTACCAGTACAGATGCAGGAGAAGCACTACTAAAAGCGCAAGGCGTCAAACAGGTATTACGCCATAATGAAGCAGATCATTTAGCACCATTTCAACCAACCGATACCCCTGTGTCTGCTAGCGGTTTTGATATTATTATTGAAATGCTGGCAAACCATAATCTAGCCGAAGATTTAAAAGCCTTGGCGCACGGTGGTTGTGTTGCTGTTATTGGTAATCGTGGTACGGTTGAGATTAACCCAAGAGATTTAATGGCCAGAGACGCTTCTGTGGTAGGTGTGGCACTGGCAAACGTCAAACCAGAGGAACTGAAGCGTATTGCCAAAGCGCTTTACCCTTTATTGCAAGGGAAGCTATTAAAACCAGTGGTAAGAAAAACTTTTGCGCTGAGTGAGTTATCACAAGCACATGAAGAGGTTTTGCTAACAGGTGCCTTGGGTAATCTGGTTGTCGATACAACACAGAATTAGACAGGACAGCATTAATTGTAACGCTAGCCGCTTAGAAACTCGCCACTTAGAAACTCGTCACGTAGAAACTAGCTAATTACAAATAAGGAGGCATTATGCTTTCTGATATTATGTCTCTGCCTACTAAGGCCAGTATCCACGACCACGACTATCACCAATTAGTCGTGGTGTTATCTGGCGAAACCGATTTTGATATCGCAGGTAAAGATCAGCAACTTTATTCGGGTAGCGGCTGTTTAGTACCAGCATCCGAGGCGCACCGTTTCGCCGGCCAAGAACACAATAAAATTATGGTGGTTAACCTACCGACTCAACAATCACAAACCACTACAATCGAAGAATACGATCATTTGGCTAAGTTATTTGATAAGGCCTGTTACTTTCATTTGCCTTTTCGAATTCAACAACTGGCAACACAGTTAAGTCAGGAGTTGGAGCAACACCCTCAAGACAAATTTCTTGCTAGAGCTTGCGGTAATATGTTGTTAGGCTCATTACGTTATCAATTTAGCCTGCCATCGCTCTACACCCAAAAAGCAAGAAAACAAAATGGCCGTCCATTAAATATGGCATTACTGGATGATTTTATTGAACAACATTTATCCCGTCGGTTATTAGTTGATGAGCTAGCCAGTTGTTGCTTTTTAGGTGTTAGCCAATTTCATCATCGATTTAAGCAAACAACAGGGGTGTCGCCACATCAATATATTTTGCAAAAACGCCTTAGTCGCGCCCAAACCCTGCTTAGCCAAGGCATGAGTTTAAGTGACGTAGCAGTGGCCTGCGGTTTTGCTAACCAAGGTGCGATGAGTAAAACCTTTTCGCAAATGCTGGGGATAAGTCCCCGACGTTATCAACAGCAATCTATCAATTAAGTCTCTTTCACCTAACTTTACTCATACTGTTTTACCGAATTCATCGTTAGCGATCTTGTCTTGCTCTCTACTCTCTACTCTCTACTCTCTACTCTCTACTCTCTACTCTCTACAAAATAATATAAAGAGAGATCGGAGTTTTTGACAAAAAATTCGGAGCATTCCGTAAGACATCAGGTTTTTGTTTTCTCTATTATGCTAAAAAAGCAGCCTGTTTGATTGAGGGTGCTGAATTCACCGACATTCTTGGTTCCGTTGGAGAAAACGATGCTGAAGGCAACCGATACATTACAAACACACTTTATTGAACAACCACCAGCAAGCTTATGGGCTTTTATTTCCCCACTGTACTGCATTGATGAAGAGTCATGGTTACAAGAGCTGCTATCGCTCGCTAAGCCTGATGATCAGCAGCTAAAACAAACAACTCAAGCCGCTACCCAACTTATACAAGAGATACGTCAGCGCGATAATAGTGTATCCATGATTGACGCGTTTTTGCTGGAATACAGTTTGGATACAAAGGAAGGTGTTTTGCTCATGTGCTTGGCCGAGGCATTGATGCGAATTCCAGACAAAGCCACTGCCGATGCCTTTATCAAAGATAGACTGAGTGTTGCTGATTGGGCGGCACATGCGCAAAAGTCTGATTCACTCCTCGTCAATGCTGCCACTTGGGGGCTGTTGTTAACAGGCAAGGTGGTTGCATTTGGTTCACTAACGCTTACCTCAACAAAACTTAGCTCAGTAAAAAGTGCCGCATCGGATGAACCAAACCAATTAATGAAACGCATGCTCAATCGGTTGTCTGAGCCTGTTATCCGTCGCGCCATGTTACAAGCCATGAAAATCATGGGGCACCAATTCGTTCTTGGTCGTAGCATCAAAGAAGCCTTAACACAGGGGCAAAAGCATCAGGCCAAAGGCTATCGCTATTCCTTTGATATGTTAGGGGAAGCGGCGCTGACCACACCCCATGCTGAGCAGTATTTAGCAGCTTACATGCAAGCAATTGACGCCGCAGGTAAAACATCTCAATCAGGCGCAGAACGGCCAACGGTTTCCGTGAAACTTTCCGCCTTACACCCTCGATATGAAGCAAACTGCGAAGCCCGTGTCATGACTGAGCTGTTTGAGAACATGCAGCAGCTAATACGTAAAGCACGTCAGCTTAATATTGGCATTACCATTGATGCCGAAGAGGCCAACCGTCTTGAGCTCTCTTTGCAGCTCTTCGAAAAGCTGTATCTAGATGAAAGTACACAAGGGTGGGACGGATTCGGCTTGGTCGTACAAGCCTATTCCAAACGTGCTCTGGCTGTATTAACTTGGCTTGCTTCTTTAGGCCATGCTCAAGAGGATAAAATTCCTCTCAGATTGGTAAAGGGCGCTTATTGGGACAGTGAAATCAAACTTTGCCAGCAGAAAGGCATCACAAATTACCCAGTGTATACTCGTAAAGAGGCAACCGATGTGGCGTATTTGGCATGTGCGCGTTTCTTATTACAGCCCCATATTCGAAAATGTATTTTTCCACAGTTTGCCAGCCACAATGCTCATACGGTTGCTAGCATTTTATGCATGGCAGAGACAGCAAAAGCAACGCCAGTAGAATTTGAATTGCAACGTTTGCATGGTATGGGAGACGCTTTATACGATCATTTGATTGAAAACACCAACAACCCAGTTCGCATTTATGCGCCTGTTGGCAGCCACAAGGATTTGTTGCCCTATTTGGTACGACGTTTACTGGAAAATGGCGCAAACAGTTCGTTTGTGCACCGTTTAATTGACAGCAAACAACCCATTAGCCAATTAGTGGAACACCCTGCGGTTAAGTTAACGCAATATCACTCAATTGCTAACCCTGCCATTCCCTTACCAACAGCGCTGTTTCATGAGCGAAAAAATTCGTTTGCCCCCAATATAGAAATTGCTTCTCAATGGCAACCATATCAAACAGGTATGGCTCCTTTTATGGAACAAAACCAACAATGGCAAGCGTATCCAATTATTGCTGGTGAAATAACACCCACCTTAAATAAGAATGTTGTTAACAGCCCATATGATCATACTCTCACCGTTGGCGAAGTGGACTGGGCAGATGAACAGCAAGTAACACAAGCCATTAAGAGTGCTTCGTCGGCATTCAGTGCATGGTCTAATTGCCCCGTATCAGAACGCGCTGCTTGCTTAGTACGCATGGCAGATTTGTTAGAGCAACACTGTTTTGAATTAATGGCACTTTGCCATCGTGAGGCAGGCAAAACGATTCAAGACAGTTTGGATGAAATCAGAGAAGCCGTAGATTTTTGCCGTTATTACGCACAACAGGCCCAACACACTTTTGTCACCACAACTTATACAGATTATCTTGGTAAGACCCAGCGTAATCACTGGTCGGGCCGAGGTGTATTTGTTTGCATTAGCCCATGGAACTTCCCATTAGCTATTTTCTTAGGCCAAATAGCCGCTGCCTTAGTGAGCGGTAATGCGGTTATTGCCAAACCGGCTGAGCAAACCAGCTTAATTGCTTTTAGAGCGATTGAGTTATTCCATCAAGCCGGCATTCCAACAGACGCCTTGCATTTCTTACCCGGTAATGGACGAGACATTGGCACAGCCTTATTGTCAGATCCTCGCATTGCCGGTGTTGCTTTTACTGGTTCAACCGCTACGGCTCAACTCATCAATCGAACGTTAGCGGCACGTGATACTGCGCCGATTCCTTTTATTGCAGAAACCGGTGGGCAGAATGCCATGCTTGTGGATGCCACTGCTTTACCAGAGCAAGTGGTGCGGGATGTCGTGCGTTCCGCCTTTATGTCTGCTGGGCAACGTTGTTCTGCGCTACGCGTACTATTCTTACAGCAAGACATCGCCGATACCATTATTACCATGTTGCAAGGAGCAATGGCCGAATTGTCTGTTGGCCTACCCTATCTTCATAGTACCGATGTTGGCCCCGTGATTGACCATAAAGCGCAGAGCATGTTGCTGGAGCATATTCGCCATATGCAAACAATCGGACGTCTTATCCATCAAACGATTCTCCCTAAGGCCACTCAACAGGGGACTTTTGTGGCACCAACCGCTTTTGAAATACAACACCTTGATCAACTACAGGAAGAAAAATTCGGCCCCATACTCCATGTGATCCGTTATCAAGCTCAGGAATTAGATCATGTCATTGGCATGATCAACCAATCGGGATTCGGCCTTACAATGGGCATTCACAGCCGTAATGAAACCACCTGCGCTCATATTGTCGAGCAAGCCCGTGTTGGCAACATTTACATCAACCGCGATCAAATTGGTGCTGTCGTGGGTGTCCAGCCATTTGGCGGTCAAGGGTTATCCGGTACTGGACCGAAAGCGGGCGGCCCCCACTACTTAGCTCACTTTGCAATTGCCGCAAACACATAGACTAGAAAGTACAAATTAGAGAGCAACAATATGGCAGATAAAAATACGATCAACCAATCTCAACACAATGCTAAAAAAGTACTGTGTGCCGCCTATGAGGCTTTTGCTACTTGGCACCAACAAGATGCCAGTGTACGAATAAATACCTTGACCACCGCCTTAGAATTTTTCAGGCAATCCAATAGACAATCGAAGGACACCCAACCCAAGGAGACCTTCGACAAAATGGCCAAATGGCAACTCGACAATGCCAGCAAGCATATTGTCGAAAAACAGCTGATGCCTGGACCAACAGGGGAAGTCAATGAACTGTCATTGCAAGGTAGAGGTGTTTTCCTAATCAGGTTACTCGTAGCGCCTTCACCAACAGCACTCGAAGGCTTGCTAGGGCAAGTTATCACGGCACTGGTGACAGGTAATACGGTCATCATATTTGGGGAAACAGGCGAGGATATTGTCCGTAAACTAAGCCCTTTTCTTGGCAAAGATGTTATACAACATATGCCAGATTCACATTTCGAAACGCTATTAACCGCCAACGAGGTTGCTGGCGTGGCCAGCATTTGCACCCATCAACAGGCGCAACAATTGCAACGAAAACTGGCAAGTAGAACGGGCAGTCTCTGCCGTTTAATCGCAGAAACGGATGAGAAAACATTAGGCGAAATTGTACAACCGCATTATGTATTCAATTTTGTGACTGAAAAAACGGTGTCTAACAATATTACTGCCATCGGTGGTAACGCAGAATTGCTAGCATTAGAAAGTGAGTAAAGATACATTGAGAATGCATTAGTAGGTTTTGCAACTAATACATATTGACTAAAAAAGGCGGCACCTCTATTCATGAGATGCCGCCTTTTCCATCTTATGGTCTCTTAGACCTACTGTTTCACTGACAAATGATCAGTGTTTTTTCCATAAGTACTAATCACTCTTGGGTTATCCACACCTAAGCGACGACCTTCTCCGCTACCAGTCCTTGTTGTATAACAAAATGCAACATGGGCTTGGCCAGTAAAGGCTGAGATATCCACCTGAAGAGCTCTGCTTTTTGTAACGGTCACCTTATAGTGACCAATTTTTTGATAATAGCTGTTGATAATGCCTGTCAATAATAGTGAGCGCTTACCTTCCATCACGAGCTTTAATATAAGCGTGTTCCGAAATACTATGCCACGCACTCACTTTTGACCTAAATTGCACAAAAGAGTCATATACTTTTTGGCTCATCACATCTTCCTGTGCAACTTCCAGCAAAATCTCTTCTGCGGTTTGTTGTAAGACTTGCATCACATCACTCGGTAAGGCTCTCAGCTCGACATCATAATCTCGCACCAAGATTTCCAAGGCATCGTTATTAAGTGATGTGTACTCTTCTAGCATGTCACCATTTGTCTGACGTGTCGCTGCGCGAACGATACTCTGTAAATCCGCCGGTAAACTTTCAAATGCGGTTTTATTGACAATCAATTCCGAAACAGAGCCAGGTTCATGCCAACCTGGGTAATAGTAGTATTTCGCGACTTTGTAAAAACCAAACGCTAAATCATTATAAGGGCCAGCGAATTCAGTAGCATCAATGGTACCTGTTTGCAGTGCAGTAAAAATTTCACCACCCGGTAAGTTAACTGGCACACCACCTACTTTTTTCAGTACTTCACCGCCAAGACCTGGGATACGCATTTTCAGACCAGAAAAGTCCTCAATAGATTTAATCTCTTTATTGAACCAACCCGCCATTTGCACACCGTTATTACCAGCTGCCATTGGGATAACATTAAAAGGGGCATACACTTCTTCCCACAGCTCAAGACCGCCACCATGATAAATCCAAGCGTTCATTTCTTGCGCCGTTAAACCAAAAGGGACCGAGGTAAAAAATTGCGCGGCTGGCACTTTGCCTTTCCAATAATACGCCGCACCATGACCTAATTCGGCTGTTCCTCGTGAAACAGCGTCAAACACTTCTAGCGGCGGTACTAATTCGCCAGCGCCATATACTGTCACCTTGATACGCCCACCTGACATGGTGGTAATGTTTTGGGCCAGTTTCTCGGCCCCTGTACCCACACCAGGGAAGTTCTTTGGCCAAGCTGTTACCATTTTCCAAACAACGGGGTCAAAACTCGTTCCATTTGCTGATGTATTAGCATTATCATTGCTGTTACAAGCCATGAGCATTGTGCTAAGTAACGCAATACCTGTCCATTTATGTAGCTGTTTTATTGGCATTATGCCTCCAGTTTTTAGGTCATAGATAAAACATTCTTGGTTATTATTACGAAAAAAACTTCCGATAGATACCTCGCATAAAAAAACCCTGCTTGTAAATAAGCAGGGTTTTTTAATACACGTTTTGCTTACAAAAGCGCAACTTTTCGTTATTTAGCGCCTCGGGCTTCAACATAGGCGTTTTCTGAAACAGCATGCCAAGCACTCACTTTGTCTCTAAATTGTACAAAGGAGTCATACACTTTTTGACTTAGCGCATCACTTGCCGCTACTTCTTTTAAGGTCTCTTCTGACGCACTACGTAAAGCAGCTAACACATCATTTGGTAGAGGTCTTAATTGTACCTTGTGCTCATTAATCAAGGTGTTAAGCGCATCGTTATTCAAGGCTGTAAACTCATCAAGCATATCCGTGTTTGCCTGACGTGCCGCCGAACGTACGATAAGCTGTAGGTCCGCAGGTAATTTAGCAAAAGCGTCTTTATTAATGATCAGCTCCATTGCAGAACCTGGCTCATGCCAACCTGGGTAGTAGTAGTATTTTGCAGCTTTGTGTAAACCAAACGCTAAATCGTTATAAGGGCCAACAAACTCAGTCGCATCGATTGTACCAGTTTGCAACGCGGTGAAAATCTCGCCACCGGGTAAGTTGACTGGTGTGCCGCCAACTTTTTTCAGTACTTCACCACCTAGCCCTGGGATACGCATTTTCAAACCTTGAAAATCTGCCATGGAGTTGATTTCTTTGTTAAACCAACCTCCCATCTGCACCCCCGTATTACCAACTGCCAATGGAATCAGGTTAAAGGGTTGATATACTTCTTCCCATAACGCCAAACCACCACCGTGGTAAATCCATGCATTAATTTCTTGTGCTGTTAGACCGAATGGCACTGCGGTAAAGAATTGCGCTGCTGGCGCCTTGCCTTTCCAGTAGTAAGCCGCACCATGACCTAATTCGGCTGTTCCACGGGAAACAGCATCAAATACTTCCAGTGGTGGTACGAGCTCGCCTGCCGCGTACACTTTCACATTAATGCGGCCACCAGACATTTCTGTGATGTTTTTCGCTAGTTTTTCAGCACCTGTACCCAAACCTGGGAAGTTTTTTGGCCAAGTTGTGACCATTTTCCAATTCACAGTTTCAAACTGCGAGCTTGCAGAAGCTTGCTCGGCAGACTCATCTGTACCACAGGCAACGAGCGCTACCGCAGCAACACTAGCTAACACCCATTTTGCTAAACGCTTAATTGTCATAATTTCCCCGTTTTCTTATAGTTTTTAACCAACATTGTTTATTTTTTTGTCATGTCAGAGAGCAAATAGTAGGCGTTGCTGCGGTTTGCCTCAAGCGCTATTTTTTGTGGCTCCCACCTTGATGATGTTATTACGCGAAAATTCAGTCTATTTATTATTTTGATGAACTCGTTTTTTAATTCGGCTCAACCCAACAGGCGTCACACCAAGATAAAGCGCAATATCACTCTGTGTTACGGATTCTAATAGTTGAGGAGAGGTGTCACAAAACGCTCTGTAACGCTCCTCGGCTGATAGAGAAAGGAATTCATACTCACGACGCTCTTTTTTAATAGACAAACTCATGAGTATGGCCAGTACTTTTTGAGCCACTTCGTGAGAGTCTTTCACCGCATCGATAAGTTGTTTAAACGGGATTCGGATAAGTTGTGAATCTTGCAAAGCAACAACATTAAAGGTACAAGCCTCGTGAGCATACGCCGCGCCCAAATTACCAATAACGTTATCAGGTTGAATAAAAGATTTAATCGTTTCTCTACCATCATTGCCAATGTAGTAAGCCTTGAGTAAACCTTGTTGCAAGAGATAGAGGTTGTCATCGTCGTCGCCTTGACGAAACACATGTCTCTGCTTTGGGCAAACTATCGGACTACCAACCTTTTTAACCAGATCTTCAAAGTTCATTTTTTATCCAGATTATTAACTTGGGTTAATGCGCTCATCTGCCACACCACCATAATGACACCATCGAAACGCAATGTTAATGCTCATTAAACAGGTATCATTATGCTCAACAAAGATTTAAAAACATTGGCCAACAAGACCATTGTCCTCACAGGAGGCACCTCTGGTATTGGTTACGAAATCGTACGCTTACTAGAGTCTAAAAATAAAATTATGGTTGTTGCTCGTGCAAGTGAACGGTTAGAAAAACTGAAAAGTGAATTTCCTACCGTTAAGACATTCGCTGCCGATTTATCTCAACCAGAACAATATAAAAACCTTGCATCCCAAATTTTACATCACTCAAACACGATTGATGTACTGATCAATAATGCCGCTGTTCAATATACACCTACTTTTTTAGATGACCACTTCTCTTACCCTAGTATAGAGAGCCAAATTAATCTGAATTTCACGTCAATATGTGCGCTTAGTTATCTGTTGCTGCCTGCTTTGCTGCACGAAGAGGCAACTAGGCGTAAAACCGCCATAGTCAATATCAATTCTGGCTTAGCGTTAGCGCCTAAATCTAGCTCGGCAATTTATTGCGCAACCAAAGGCGCTCTGGACGTCTTTTCACAAAGTTTGGCGTATCAGCTAGAGCATTCCAATGTGCAAGTAATGCAGGCGTTTTTACCCATAGTGGACACATCTATGACCCAAGGTAGAGGCAAAAATAAAATCTCTGCAAAGCAAGCTGCCCAAGCCATTGTTAATGGTATTGAAAAAGGTCAACTCATCAATGACATCGGCAAGGTGGCCTTATTGCGTGTGTTATTACGCGTTGCACCTAGTATCGCCAAAAAAATAATGAAGGAAGCGTAACCATGAAACCAAACGCCTTTCGAAGAATCATGATGACTTTGCTATTGCCTGTCCTATCTGCACCGGCTTTATCAACATCGACATTAAGCTCGGTATCAGCCAAAGAGGTTACCGTGCGTATTACCAATATCGACGTAAAACGCTCTGGTAGCATTACCCTCATGCTATTTAGCAGTGAGGGCTTCCCAAAGGACCATAGCAAAGCGGTGATGATTGAGAAAAAAATCGCCTCAAAATCAACGCTCGAATTTCCCCTTACAATCAACTTAGAGACATTCGCTCTAAAAGTGTTGCATGACGAAAATGACGATGGCCAAGTTACCAAAAATTGGACAGGCATCTTTCCTGCCGAAGGGCTGGGGTTTTCAAATGGCGCCAAGATACGATTTGGCCCGCCTTCGTTTAAAAAAGCCAAACTAGGTTTAAACGATATTACTGACTCAATCGATATCGCTCTCATTTACCCATAGGTCTTAGATATGAAATCATTACTAAAAGCCATGCTTGGTTTGGCGCTCTTTTTTGCCAGCACATTTGTTCTACTTAACTTTTCTGGGGTTCTTACGGTTGCAAAAATCGAATCATGGCTAGCTTTTGCCCAAACAGTTAATCCAATAGTTGTTGCGACTTTGGTGAGTTTTTTGCTGTTTATCGATTTGTTTATTGCTATGCCGACTCTCACTGTCATGATCATAGGAGGCTACTTTCTTGGGTGGCAATTAGGCGCTCTCGCGGCGATTTCTGGTATCTTCTTGGCGGGCGTTTGTGGTTATGGATTGAGTGCAAAGTATGGAGATAGAATGATTGCACTGTTAATTAAAGATCCGGTAAAACGAATAGAAGCGACCACAACATACCAACAGCACGGCCCCGTCATCATACTGTTATCTAGGGCTATGCCTATTTTGCCTGAGGTGTCAGCTTGTATGGCTGGGATGACAAAAATGCCGTTTGGAAAATTTTTAGCATTTTGGCTGATTAGCACGGTCCCTTACACTCTCATTGCGACTTACGCCGGTTCGATCAGCACATTAGAAAACCCTAAGCCTGCTATATTCGCAGCCATTGGGCTTACTAGCGCAGTTTGGTTTGGCTGGTTTGTGTTCAAGCGGATCAAACGACCTAAATAGGTTTATGGTGACGCTTTTTACGATAGCACTTCCAATTTAGCGAAGGCTAACACTAACCATTTTGTGCCCTGGTCATCAAAATTCACTTGAACTCTGGCTTGTGGGCCTTGGCCTTCGTAGTTCACCACTAAGCCTTCGCCAAAAATGGGATGATTGACTCGATCTCCCATACTGACGTTGGTCTCAGGCACTTGATAACCTTGCAGTTGTGCAGCTCTGGTAATAGGTCGTTCAAAAGTAGGTCTTTGGGTTGAAACTGGTCGTGATACTTGCGAACGTAGTCGTACTTCTTCTAAACATTCTGGCGGTATTTCGTTAATGAAGCGTGATGGACTGTTAAAAGAGTCGCTGCCATGCAAACGTCGAGATTCGGCATAGGTGATGTAGAGCTTTTCCATTGCCCGCGTAATGCCAACATAACAAAGTCGTCTTTCTTCTTCTAAGCGACCGGGCTCTTCAAACGACATGCGACTGGGGAAGAGGTTTTCCTCGACACCCGTGAGAAATACCAAGGGGAATTCCAACCCTTTGGCGGAATGCAACGTCATCAATTGAATGGCATCCTGATATTCATCCGCTTGCGCTTCGCCTGCATCCAACACTGCTTGATCAAGAAAGGCCATCATGGGAGAGCTGTATTCCTCTTCTTCGGCGTCTTCTTGGGTCCAGCTAAAGCCACTGGCCGCATTGACGAGTTCTTTCAGGTTCTCGACTCTGGCCGCGCCTTTTTCGCCTTTTTCTTTTTCATGGTAAGGAATCAGGCCCGCTTCTTTGATCAGTTGCTCAAAAATATCGCCAAGACTTAAATTGTCGGTCTGAATGGTTAATTGCATGCCTTGGATGAGCTCTAAAAACGCTTTGATTGCATTGGTGGCACGCGCGGGAAGCAGTTCTTGCCTCACTATTTCCATTGCTGCTTGCCACATAGAACAGCCTTGATCTCTGGCTAATTCTCTAATAGTGCCGATACTCCGCTCGCCAATGCCTCTGGGTGGAATATTAATGACTCTTTCCATGGCGCTGTCATCATTGACATCAATACCCAAACGAGCATAAGCCAAGGCGTTTTTAATCTCCAGACGATCGTAGAATCTGTGTCCACCATAAATACGATAAGCAATTTGTTCTCGTACTAGGCATTCTTCTATCACCCGAGATTGTGCATTCGAACGATATAGAATTGCCATATCCCTGAGGCTGGTGCCATCATCACGCCACTTTTTGATAATGCTGATAATAAAACGTGCTTCATCTTGCTCATTGAAACCAGCGTAAAGAGAAATAGGTTCCCCTTCGCCACTATCCGTCCAAAGCTCTTTGCCTAATCGATCATCGTTATTCTTGATTAAGCCATTGGCTGCTTTGAGTATATGGCCTGTGGAGCGATAATTTTGCTCAAGGCGAATGGTACTCACATCATGAAAGTGTTTATTAAAGTGTTGGATGTTTTCTATTTTCGCCCCACGCCAACCGTAGATAGATTGATCGTCATCCCCGACGGCGGTAATGGAACCTTGATCGCCTACTAGTAGCCGCAGCCAAGCATATTGGATCGTATTAGTGTCTTGGAATTCATCCACCAATACATGTACAAAGCGCTGCTGATAATGCCTTAGCAAAGCAGGCGTATTCAGTAACAATTCATGGGCGCGCAAAAGCAGCTCACCAAAGTCTAATACGCCTGTTCGCTCACAGACTTCTTCATACGTATAGTAAAGTTGATGCATGCCTTGCGAAAAAGGATCATTGCTTGGTGGCACATGAGCAGCTCGACGGCCTTCATCTTTTTGGGCATTAATGAACCAACAAACTTGCTTCGGTGGCCAACGGGTTTCGTCAATATTTTGCTCGCGCATGATACGCTTAATCAGACGGAGCTGATCATCACTGTCCATAATTTGGAAGTTTTGCTTTAACCCCGCATCACGCCAATGCGCTCTTAACAACCTATGAGCCAAACTGTGGAAGGTACCAACCCACATCCCTTGTGGTGGTAAACCAACTAATTGCTCTATACGTGCTTGCATCTCTTTCGCAGCTTTATTGGTAAAGGTTACCGCCATAATGCTAAAAGGGGATACTTCATAGGCGTGCATGAGCCAAGCAATACGATGTACTAGAACACGTGTTTTTCCACTGCCTGCTCCGGCAAGAATCAGGGTATTTTGTAATGGTGCCGCCACAGCTTCACGTTGTTTGTCATTAAGAGCATCAAGAATAAAAGACACGTCCATTAAGCGAGTTCCACCTTAAGCATTACACCCAAAAAATGAAAAAAACGTTTTTTAGGTTGATTTTTGATCGATTTTGCGTTTTTTATGTCATATAAGTTTGTTATATCTATTTTGACTTTTTTCGGCTGTCGATGACAGAAATATTATTTTCAATGTAATGGAAATACTCGAAAGCATTATGAAAGGCATTTACGCATTGATTAACTCATTGTAAATAACCCTTAGAGAAGCTCGAGAAATTTATTTGTCGCTTCCCTAATAGCTAAGAGGTTTTGTTATGAATAAACAACCCGTTGAATTAAGTGAAATCAAAACAGAAATTTTACATGCTTCCATTAGTGTTGATAACGACATGAATGACAAATCCAAAAAAGAAAACAATGTACGCATGTTAAAAGCGCGACGAGCAATAGAAGCTTACCGAGAAGAAAAACGCTTACATGATTCAATTGCCAACGGTTGGGACTATCCCGATTAAATGGCTGTCATGACTAAATAAGAAAACCCTGATTACGTTGTTGAAACACAGAACATTGTATTTTTGCGCTTGATATACATAAAAATGACACTATTCTCATGGTATAACATCCTGCCTAAACTGTGTTTCTAGATATGATGTTTATGTTTGCTCTGTAGCCTCTTTAATGTATTGCTGTAAATGTATCGATTGTCACTTTGTACGACTTTCCTTATGGCATCATAAACGATGAGCCTATTTCGTGCGTGACAGTCAGGCATTTACGGGTGATGCTTTTACATTTGCTAGCGATAGTAGGCTCCATAGAGTAATATGTCGCTGCGGACAAAAGCCTACTGGCTTTGTATTGAAAAAATACGCCTTTTGGCTAATAAAAAATTACATAATAAAAAACACTAATTACCCTTTTTGGGAGTCATAATGTTTGAACATATCCAGTCTGCGCCAGCAGATCCTATTCTCGGCTTAAATGATGCCTTCAAAAACGATACCACACCAAATAAAATTAACTTAGGCGTTGGTGTTTATAAAGATGAACAAGGCCAAACACCAATTCTACAATCTGTAAAACAAGCCGAAGAACGACTTCTAAATTCCGAAAAAACCAAAAGTTATCTGAGTATTGAAGGTACTCAGACTTATCGTCAGGCGGTAAAATCCTTACTTTTTGGCACAGAACACAAAATTTTAATGGACAAACGCGCTCGCACCGCACATACACCTGGCGGTACAGGGGCTTTACGTGTTGCGGCTGAATTTATAAAAAAACACTTACCGGAAGCAACCGTTTGGATAAGTAATCCAACTTGGGCTAACCATCAGGCTATTTTTCAATCGGTTGGGTTGGATGTTGCCAGCTACAGTTACTACGATTCTGCAAATAAATCGTTAGATTTCGAAGCCATGTTAGCCAGCTTATCCCAAGTCCCAACTGGTGATGTCGTCTTATTTCATGGCTGCTGCCATAACCCAACAGGCGTTGATCCATCCGCAGAGCAATGGCAACAACTAGCAAAGCTTTGTAGTAAACAGGGATTTTTACCTCTATTTGATTTTGCTTACCAAGGGTTCGGTACAGGCTTAGAAGAAGATGCCAACGGCCTAAGAACGTTTACACAACATGTTTCGGAAATGTTAATTGCCAGTTCCTTTTCCAAAAACTTTGGTTTATATAACGAACGTGTCGGCGCCATTACTCTGGTGTGCGAAACAGAAGAGTTAGCGGATACGGTTTTCACTCAATTAAAACGTATCATTCGCTCAAACTATTCTAATCCGCCTTCCCATGGTGCGGCGATTGTCACCGAAATTTTGTCAGATACTAAATTACGTAGCTTGTGGGAAATGGAACTAGAAAGTATGCGTAAACGTATCCACGAAATGCGGGGCTTGTTTGTCAATATGCTAAGAGCCAATGGCGTTGAGCAAGACTTTTCTTTTATTTCACGTCAGCAAGGCATGTTTTCTTTTTCTGGGCTTTCAGCCGATCAAGTAAAGCGTTTGAAGCAAGAACATGCCATTTACATTGTCGGTTCTGGGCGCATTAACGTTGCTGGCATGACGCACGACAACATTAAACCCTTGTGTGATGCCATCACCACCATCTTACAAACGCCTTAATAGCGTTTATGTCAGGCCCATTACTTATCTAAGAAAAGATACGACACTCATCTGAGAAAAACGCCTCCCTCTCCTCTTTTTAATGGGAGGGAGGCGTGGCTGCATTGCCGCTTGTGTTCTCTCTCACTTTATCGCATGCTAAATCCCTTTCTGTTTTTTGTTCAGCGTTCTTGTTGTTCAACTCGCTACTAGAGACCTGTTGTTAGGAGACTAATGTGACAGCAACATTAATTTATTGTTATGACCCGATGTGCAGTTGGTGTTGGGGCTTCACGCCCACATGGCAGGCATTAAAAAGTGCCCTTGCGCCATTAATCGATAAAAAAGAATTAACCATTCAACCTATGCTTGGCGGCCTTGCTGTTGATTCGAATGCACCTATGCCGCTACCGATGCGCGATAAGTTACAAGCAACTTGGCAACAAATCAGTCAACAATTAGGAACGGAATTTAACTACGACTTTTGGACGGAGTGCCAACCAAGACGCTCAACCTACCCCGCCTGTCGTGCCTGCCTTGTGGCACGGGATCAAGGGTTGGAAGAAGAGATGATAGAGCAAATTCAACATGCCTATTATTTGCATGCTAAAAACCCTTCTGATTTGGATACACTAACAGAATGCGCCCATAAATTAGGGATGAAAGAAACAGGATTTCTTAAAGCGATGGAGCATGTTAAGGCAACAGAGCAGCTTGAACTAGAAGTCAGCCAAGCGCGACAACTTGGATTAAATTCCTTTCCTTCTCTGGCCGTGATTCAAGGGAATCGTTTTATTGCTATTCCTTTAAACTATCAAGATAGCGCGCCAATGGTCGCCGCCATTCAACAAGCAATCAGTGAGCTGTCTCAATAAATACTGAGTTGTTAACCAAAATCATGCTGAATTAAGTCCAGCATGGGGTTATACACAGGTTCATCCCCATCTTGGGTTGCTGGGTCCTGTGCTGTTTTCGAATCTGCTTTCGTAGTAGTTTCTGACGTTATGGGCCCCCACGCCTGCTGCAACCATTGTAAGGTATCAGTCAATTGCTCCGTCATACTAACGTTAAAAGCAAACCAATGGTCCGCATCACTGTCTGTAAACAACAATGTACCTGGTACAAGCGTATTGAGGTGCCCTGCTTCATAGGTTTGCCACATGGCTTGGCTAATCGGTTCATTACAATGAATCCAGAGACTATGACCGCCTTTATTTAACACCACAGACAATTTTCCGTCGGTTAGGCTTTCTAGCTGATGTTTAACTTTCTCAGCATTCGTCCAAATAACACGAGCTAAGGCGGAAAACGCCTTTTTATGCATTTGAGTAAACAAGGGTAACAGGGCAATTTGTTGATCCACTCCTGGGCATAAATCAAGAGCTTTTAATGGCCCTGAAAGGCGTTTTTCATAGCGTCCCATCACTAACCATGCTAACGACGCCGTATCATGTATGCCTTCGACACTGCCTAAATACAAAATATGGCCTGCTTGATCCAGTGACTTTAGTGTCATGGTATTGTGCGGCCGATTAGGCAAAAAAGACGACATATCCCATTCAATCGTTGGTACGGAATAGGTTTCAATTAAGGCATACCAACGACGCAAGTTTAAGTTGGTCAGCTCTTGTCCAACAGGGAAAGCAAACTGACTCGGTAAAATAAGCAACTCAATATCACCAGCTTTTAAGAGATTTTCAACACTATCAATATCTGCACCGTGATCGCCTGCGGTTAAACAGATTGGTGTACGGCCTAGCGCTAAAATGGTTTGTGATAATCGGTAATCACAAGGGGTAATCAGTAAAACTTTCCCCTCTGGTTTGGTTAGTGTCTGTATGCATTGCGCCAATAAACTCGTTGCGCGATTAGCAAGAAAGAGCTGCTCTGGGTTGGTTTGAATCGATAAGTCCGCCAATAATGCGGTTAACGCAGCTCTGACCGAAGGCTCTCCCTGAGGGTGTGAGGCTTTCATATTATTAAGTTGCACAGAAAATAGTTCTTGCCCAAGCAAATTAAAAGCGCTGCATTGTAGGGCTTTGTTGTATCTGTGTTGTTTTTCAAAACTGAGACTTTGGTTTTTGGTGAGCTCTTTTCCTGCTTCAGCCGCTGCCATTACTGCAGTACGCAGGTGGCCACGATGGCAAACATAGTAACCAGATTTGGTACGCGCTTCGATCCAACCTTCTTTCACTAAAAGGTCATAACCATGGATGACGGTATTTAAACTAAGCCCTTGTTCTTTCGAAATTTTTCTAAGAGAAGGCATTTTATCACCAGCGGATAACAGTCCTTTTTCGACCTGTCCTTGAAACCAGTCAACCAAACTCTGATATAAAAACTCAGCCATCATTTATACCTGCCATGTTATATTTATTAGAACTGTACCATTAAATTAATAATGTAGACCAAAAAAGTAAAAAATTGCGTCAAGGCAATAAAAAAGAGAACCTCATTCCATGTTATTTAACCTGCCGCCTACTATGCCATTTAACGTCGATTTACTACGCCAGCACTTCCCCATCCTGTCGCAAACTATCGAAGGTCACCCATTAGTTTATTTGGATAACAGCGCTACTACCCAAAAGCCCACAGAGGTTCTCACCACCATGCTGGATTACTATCAAACCAGTAATGCCAATGTGCATCGTGGCGCGCATTTTCTCAGCAATAACGCCACTAGCCAATTTGAACAGGCTCGGCAGAACGTGGCGAATTTTATTCATGCAGCAGATAAGGATTATGTGATTTGGACCAAAGGCGCCACGGAAGCCATTAATATGGTGGCATATGGTATTGAACAACAACTCAAGCCCAATGATGAAATCCTTATTTCTAACCTAGAACATCATGCTAATTTAGTACCGTGGCAACAACTAGCAGCAAGGACAGGTGCAATACTACGAATATTACCTCTGGTTCTAACAGAAGAAGGTAATGTGCTCTGGCAAGACAGTTATCAAGATTATTTCACCGCACACACCAAACTCTTTGCCTGTACACATGTGTCTAATGCCCTAGGTGTAAAGCCACCGATCCAACAATTACTACGCCTTGCCAAATCGGTGAATGCACTGACATTACTTGATGGTGCCCAAGCCGTGGCACATTACCCTGTCAATGTTGATGAATTGGATTGCGACTTTTATGTGTTCTCTGGCCACAAAATGTATGGTCCAACGGGCATTGGGGTTCTCTACGGAAAGACAGCGGCACTTGAGCGCTTGACCCCTTATCAAACTGGCGGAGAAATGGTAGCAAGCGTAAGTTATGACAAGACCTCATTCAATCAACTGCCATACCGTTTAGAAGCAGGGACACCCAACATAGAAGGCGCTATTGGCCTTGCGGCTGCTTGCCAGTTTTTATCGTCCCTGCCACGAAATGCCTTACTCGCATGGGAGCAAGAGTTAGCAAAAAAAGCCTATCACGCCTTACAGCAACACCCTAAAATTCGCCTTTACTCCCCCGTAGACAGCACTATGGTCTCGTTCACAGTTGATGGCATTAGTAGTACAGATATCAGTGAGTTTTTAGACAGCCGTGGTATCGCGGTTCGGGCGGGTCAACATTGTGCTCACCCTTTGATGACCAGCCTTGGCGTTCATGGCACAATACGAGCCTCATTCGCCTGCTACAACACCCTACAGGAAGTGGAAGGTTTAATTACCAGTGTGTTCGAAGGGATTGAATTACTCGCTGACGACTAAGCAATAACGCCATAACAAAAAATAATTGAGTGGCAAATAAACAATTGTTTTGTAGCAAGCACACTCTAATTTAACGGTAAACACACTCTAATTTAATGGTAAGCAACCACTAATTTAACAAAAGCAATGACCGAACTAACCCCCAACACCATAGCCACCTTATTTGCCAATTGTCAGGCAAAAGAAGAGCGTTTACGCACACTAGTACAGTTAAGCAAACAACTGCCACTTATTACGCCTGAGCAAAAAATCGAGGCGAACACAGTAAAGGGGTGTGAAAGTCAGGTTTGGCTAGCAGTAAAATATGATGCAGAGACAGAGGCGTATTTTTTTACTGGGGCCAGCGATGCCAAACTCATTCGTGGGGTATTAACCATTCTGTTAGTTCATGTGAATGGGTTAACAGGAGAACAAATACACGCGTTAGATCTAGCAGGCGCCTTACAACAGCTCAATTTATCCAGCTATTTAACCTCATCTCGCAGTAATGGTATTAGCGCCATTATCGAGCGTATAAAAGCGCTCACTGCCTCCTAAAAAAAAATACGTGGGAAGATCAGCAATTTCTTCCCGACTTTTGCCTTCTTTCCCTTCCTTTTCCATGTTTTTTTATTCCTGCTCGGCTCGTTGAGCCAGCTTCATTAACACTCGACCCGCGGCCACAAAACCAAAACTTGCAGTAACAGGGGTACAAGAACCAAACCCTGTATCGCAGTTTATACCTGACTCGCCATTCTTGGGGCGCTGCAAGCCAACTTCACCATTGCCTTGTGGATAACGTAATTGTTCTGTTGAGTAGACACATTCCACCTCAAAACGACGTTGTGGATTGCGTGGAAAATGATAATGGCGTCGTAAATAATTGCGTAATTTTGCCGCTAATGGGTCTTGTTCGGTACGGGAAAGATCGGCGATTTGTACTTGTGTTGGATCAATTTGCCCACCAGCACCACCAACCGTAATGAGTTTCTGCTTATGGCGACGACACCACGCAATTAACGCCGCTTTCGGTTTTAAACTATCAATGGCATCAATCACATAATCATACGGTTGTGCCAATAGTTCCTCGATATTATCTGGGGTCAGAAAATCCTCGATTACATGCACCTGACACGCTGGGTTAATAAGCTTAATACGTGCCGCCATGACCTCAACTTTTGCTTGCCCTACCGTGCCATCCAGCGCATGAATCTGGCGGTTAACATTGGTAATGCAAACATCGTCCATATCCACCAGCGTAAGATGGCCAATACCAGAGCGTGCCAAGGCTTCTGCCGCCCATGTACCAACCCCACCAATACCAATCACCATGACACGAGCCTGACAAAAAAATTGGTAGGCTTTTTCACCGTACAAACGCTGAATACCGCCAAAGCGTTGGTCTGCTGTCACTCTTATTACTCCACTGTGTGAAAACGTTTCTGAAAATTATTTAAGGATAGAAATTATTTAGGAATAAAAAGTTTTAAAAATAGAAAACTGCTTGCCTAAAGCCCTATTTTACTCAATTATGAAAAAAATAACTGCTCAAACATAACGACTCACACAATACCGACATCATGCAAGACACTTTCGATCAATTAGGCCTAACGCCCAGAGAAACCCTGTTATACAAAACCTTATTACAGCTTGGTCATGCTTCTATTCGCGATATTGCCGATAAAAGCGGCGTTAATCGAGGCTCGGCCTATGAATCCCTCAAGCAACTGCAAAATAAAGGGGTAGTCAGTTATTTCCCCAAAGGCAAACGTCGCTTTTTCAGTGCTGAAAGCCCAGAGATTTTATTAAAAATTGCAGAAGAGAAAAAAGCCAACATCGACAAAGCCATTGATTCGTTAAAACACACCATTATCCCTGACCTACACCAACAACAGCCAGATTATCATCAAACCAATGTGCGCTATTATGAAGGGGATGACGGCATAGAATGGGTACTGAGAGATATTTTAAATGTGATCTCAGAACAAGATCATAAAGAATACTGTGTCTTTTCCTCCAAACCGATTCGACCTTACTTATATCGCCCCTTTCCAAACTACACCAAACAACGGGTGAAACTCGGCATTAACGTAAAAGTGATTGCGATTGGCGATGGTGGTGAAGACGCGGAGCTGTCAGAACGTAAATGGATCAAAACCGATGGCGCCGTGGATGCCAGCTACATCGCCATCTACCCACCGAAATGCGCCATTATCTCGTTAGCAAGCGATAACTTCCCCTCCGCTGTGGTATTGGAGTCGGAAGATATCGCCAAGGCTCAACAAATTATTTTTCATACCTTATGGGGGCTTTTGTGAAGTACCATGAAATTTTACAAATAAAAAAACCGCCTCTGTCTAGATAAAGGCGGTTTTTTTGACTTACTCGGCCTATCTCAATTATTTTTGACGCAATTGATTAATAGTACGTAGCCGAGCAACAGCTTCTGCTAATTCCGCAGTTGCACGTGAGAAATCAATATCTGAACCTTGTTGAGTCAGCATATCTTCTGCGTGTTGCTTTGCTTCTAGAGCTGCGGCTTCATCGAGATCATTCGCCCGAATAGCAGTATCTGCCAAGACAGTAATACGATGTGGCTGTACTTCAAGGAAGCCACCCGATACGAAGACTAATTCTTCTTCACCATTTTGTTTAACCACACGTACAGGGCCTGGGATCAGCGGTGTTAATAGTGGTGCGTGACCTGGCATCACTCCCAAATCACCATAACTCCCAGCTGCAACAAGAGTTTCTACCATTCCAGAAAAAATCTCTTGTTCAGTGCTTACGATATCGCAGTGAACTGTGGTAGCCATAAGTTGCCTCTCTTATATCAGGCTTAACCACAGCAACAGATTCTTGCTGTGGTTACGCATGGTTAAAGTTTCTTAGCTTTTTCGACGGCTTCGTCGATGCTGCCAATCATATAGAATGCTTGTTCTGGTAATTCATCGTACTCACCGTCCAAGATTCCTTTAAAGCCACGAATGGTTTCTTTTAAAGAAACGTACTTTCCTGGTGCACCAGTAAAGATTTCCGCAACAAAGAAAGGCTGAGATAAGAAACGCTGAATTTTACGAGAACGGTTAACTGTCTGTTTATCTTCTTCAGATAACTCATCCATACCTAGAATCGCGATAATATCTTTCAGCTCTTTATAACGCTGCAATACAGACTGCACGCCGCGAGCAACTTCATAGTGCTCTTGACCAATAATAAGTGGATCAAGTTGACGAGAAGTACTGTCTAGTGGATCAATCGCTGGATAAATACCCAATGCCGCGATATCACGAGACAATACAACAGTTGCATCAAGGTGTGAGAAAGTGGTTGCTGGAGATGGATCAGTTAAGTCATCCGCAGGAACGTATACAGCTTGAACAGAGGTAATAGAGCCAGTCTTAGTAGAAGTAATACGCTCTTGAAGTACACCCATTTCTTCAGCAAGTGTCGGTTGATAACCTACCGCTGATGGCATACGACCTAGTAGAGCGGATACTTCAGTACCTGCTAAGGTATAACGGTAGATATTATCGACGAAGAACAGTACATCACGACCTTCATCACGGAATTTCTCAGCCATTGTTAGACCTGTTAAAGCAACACGTAGACGGTTACCTGGTGGCTCATTCATCTGGCCATAAACCATTGCCACTTTAGACTCCGGTAAGTTTTCTAACTTAATTACGCCAGCTTCAGACATCTCGTGGTAGAAGTCGTTACCTTCACGAGTACGTTCACCCACACCAGCAAATACAGATAAACCAGAGTGCTGAGTCGCAATGTTATTGATCAACTCAAGCATGTTTACTGTTTTACCTACACCAGCACCACCGAACAAACCAATTTTACCACCTTTGGCGAACGGACAAACAAGGTCGATTACCTTGATACCTGTTTCTAAAAGTGCATTGTCTGATGACTGATCAGCATAACTTGGTGCTTCGCGGTGAATAGACCAACGCTCGTCTTCACCAATAGGGCCTTTTTCATCAATTGGCTCACCCAGAACGTTCATAATACGTCCTAGTGTTTTTTCACCAACTGGAACAGAAACTGGGTTGTTGGTATTCACTACCGCTAATCCACGTTTCATACCTTCTGTTGACCCCATCGCAATGGTACGAACTATACCATCACCTAGTTGCTGCTGAACTTCTAACACCAACTCTTTACCATCAATGGTAAGGGCATCATATATTTTTGGTACTGAATCACGTGGAAATTCCACGTCAATAACTGCACCTATAATTTGTACAATTTGTCCGCTACTCATGTTCGGATCCTCTTAATACCTAAAACCTTAAACCGCTGCCGCGCCGCCAACAATTTCAGAAATTTCCTGAGTAATTGCTGCTTGACGAGCTTTGTTATAAACCAGCTGTAATTCATCAATAATTTCACCGGCGTTGTCTGTTGCATTTTTCATTGCAAGCATACGTGCTGCCTGTTCACAGGCAATATTTTCAACGACAGCCTGATAAACGCGAGATTCAATAAAACGAACTAGCAAATCGTTCAAAATCTCAACGGCTTCTGGTTCGTAGATGTAGTCCCAATGATGCTGTAGTTCTGCATTCTCTTCTGCTTCTAATGGCAGAAGTTGTTCAATTGTTGGTTTTTGAGTCATGGTGTTCACGAACTCATTAGAAACAATAAACAATCGATCGATACGCCCTTCATCAAACGCATCTAGCATCACTTTAATACTGCCGATTAGATCGGCTGCTTCAGGCGTATCACCTAAACCAGTTACAGCTGCAACAACATTTCCGCCGTAGTTGTTAAAGAAAGAAATCGCTTTATTACCAATAGCACAAAGATCAATCTCAATGTCGCTATCAGCATATTGCTTCATTTCTTTTAATGTGGTTTTAAATACATTGGCATTTAAACCACCACATAATCCACGGTCAGAAGAGACAACAATATAACCAACTCGCTTAACCTCACGTTCGGTAAGGTAACGGTGTTTATACTCAGGGTTCGCATTGGCTAAATGGCCAATAACTTGGCGAATTCTATCCGCATACGGACGAGAAGCATCCATACGATCCTGAGCTTTACGTGTTTTACTCGCCGCTACCTTTTCCATAGCACGGGTAATCTTACGTGTATTATTTATGCTCGAAATCTGTGTTCGTATCTCTTTTCCGACTGCCATAATGAACTGCCCTTGTGAGAATGTTAATTAACAAACTCTTGAGATGAATCAGTGATTACCATTATTAGTAATCACCAAACCACTACCAAGTTTGTGTTGCTTTAAACTTCTCGATTGCTGCTTTAAATGTCGCTTCAATCTCGCCGTTATAATTACCAGTTTTATTAATGTCTGCCATTAGATCAGCATGCTCACTGTTCATATAGCTAAGTAATGCATTTTCAAAACTGCCAATTTTGCTTGTTTCAACATCTTCAAGGAAGCCATCATTTGCAGCGTAAAGAATTACACCCATATCAGCTACAGACATAGGGCTGAACTGCTTCTGCTTCATCAACTCAGTCACTTGTTTACCATGTTCTAGCTGTTTACGAGTTGCTTCATCCAAGTCAGAAGCAAACTGAGCAAATGCAGCTAACTCACGATATTGAGCAAGTGCTAGACGAATACCGCCACCAAGTTTCTTGATGATTTTAGTTTGCGCAGAACCACCAACACGAGAAACAGAAATACCAGCGTTCATCGCCGGACGAATACCCGCATTGAATGCACTCGCTTCTAAGAATATCTGGCCATCGGTAATAGAAATAACGTTTGTTGGTACAAACGCAGATACGTCACCACCTTGAGTTTCGATGATAGGTAAGGCTGTTAAAGAACCAGTTTGACCTTTCACTTCGCCTTTCGTGAAGTCTTCTACATATTCAGCGTTTACACGTGAAGCACGTTCTAATAAACGAGAGTGTAAATAGAATACATCACCAGGATAGGCTTCACGACCAGGTGGACGGCGTAATAACAATGAAATTTGACGATAAGCCCAAGCTTGTTTTGTCAAATCATCATAAATAATAAGAGCATCTTCACCACGATCACGGAAATACTCACCCATTGTACAACCAGTATATGGTGCTAAGAAAAGCATAGATGCTGGATCAGATGCACCAGCAGAAACTACTGTGGTGTATTCCATAGCACCCGCTTCTTCAAGCTGGCGTACAACGTTGGCAATAGTAGATTGCTTTTGACCGATAGCAACGTAAACACACTTTATGCCACTGCTTTTTTGAGCAATGATTGTGTCGATAGCTAAAGCGGTTTTACCAATTTGACGGTCACCGATAATCAACTCACGCTGACCACGGCCAATTGGCACCATAGAGTCAATGGCTTTATAACCAGTTTGTAATGGCTGATCGACAGATTGACGAGCAATTACACCAGGCGCTACTTTTTCAACAGCGTCGGTTAATTTTGCGTCAATAGGACCTTTACCATCAACAGGGTTACCTAGTGCATCGACTACACGGCCAAGTAACTCTGGACCAATTGGAACTTCCAGAATACGACCTGTACATTTTGCTTTTTGACCTTCTACTAGGTCTTGGTAGTTACCCAGTACAACAGCACCTACAGAATCACGCTCTAGGTTTAATGCCATACCATAAACACCACCAGGGAACTCAATCATTTCCCCATACATTACGTCAGCAAGACCGTGAATCAGTACGATACCGTCTGCTACGCTAACAATTGTGCCCTCGTTTTGGGCATCAGAAGTGACATCAAGTTTTTCGATGCGCTTCTTGATAATCTCGCTGATCTCAGATGGATTCAGTTGCTGCATGCTAAATTCCTCAACCCTCGTTTCGACTTAACGAAACTCTAGGAGTTTATCGCCTCGGACAGTTTCGCTAATTTTCCGCGAACTGAGCCGTCGATGATTAAGTCGCCTGTACGAATAACTACGCCACCAATAAGGCTTGCGTCTGTTTCGGTCATTAAGTTGATAGTGCGGTCCAACTTTTTACCTAATGAAGCTGTAATTGCTTTTTCTTGCTCAGCAGTCATATCAAAAGCAGAGGTTAAATTAACATCAACCGCTTTTTCGAAATTTAACTTAAACTGATTGAATAAAGCAGAAATAGCAGGTAATAGGGCCAAACGACCATTTTCTGCTAATGACACAACAAAATTTTTGCCTTGTTCTGTCACAACTTCACTACAAACATCCGCTAATACATTTGCCTTTTCTTCAGCACTAAAAGCTGGCGTTTTAATTGCTTGTGTTAACTTAACGTCACCAGTAGCACTGGCTAATACGTTTAACATATTAGCCCATTCTGCTACCTGGTTTTGCTCACGAGCAACTTCAAATGCTGCTTTCGCGTACGGGCGAGCGACTGTCATTAATTCAGCCATTGGACCCTCACTTAAAGCTCTTCTGCTAGTTTATTAACTAGCTCGCTGTGGGCTTTTTCGTCAACACTCGCACCTAGTATTTTCTCGGCACCGATAACAGCTAAAGAAGAAACTTGAGCACGTAGAGCTTCTTTTGCTCTGACTACGTCTTGCTCAATTTCAGATTTCGCTGCATCACGCAAACGCTGGCCATCAGCCAAAGCTTGCTCTTTTGCTTCGTCAATAATTTGATTAGCACGTTTGTTGGCTTGTTCAATAATATCGGCTGCTTGTTCCTTGCTCTCACGTAACGTTTTCATAGCGTTTTCTTGTGCCAATTCCAAATCACGTGATGCACGGTTAGCTGCTTCTAAACCGTCAGCAATTTTCTTCTTACGCTCTTCAAGAGCTGTAATTACTGGTGGCCACACAAATTTCATGCAGAACCAGACAAAAATCGCAAACGAAATAGCTTGGCCGATCAATGTAGCATTTAGATTCATGCCAATACCTCGCTCTAGTCGTTCATTAATTAATTGCGCTTCTTTGAAGAAGAGCGCGAATTAGCCAGCGACCTGAGCAATGAATGGGTTGGCGAAAGTGAAGAACAATGCAATACCAACACCGATCATAGATACTGCGTCCAAAAGACCAGCAACGATGAACATTTTGGTTTGAAGCATTGGAGCAAGTTCAGGTTGACGAGCACTTGCTTCAAGGAATTTACCACCCAAGATTGCAAAGCCAATCGCTGTACCCAGAGCAGCTAAACCAATAAGGATTGCTACAGAGATAACAGTTAAACCAACTACAGTTTCCATTTTAACTCCTAATTTTACAGTTTTATATTTAAAGGTTTTTTATTCAAAAAGAATTAGTGATCTTCATGTGCCATGCTGAGATAGACGATCGTCAACATCATAAAGATAAATGCTTGTAACGTTATTACTAATATGTGGAAAATAGCCCATGGCACAGAAAGTGCCCATTGAGCAAACCAAGGCAATATAGCAATAAGGATAAAAATTAATTCACCAGCGTAAAGGTTACCGAAAAGACGAAGTGCCAAAGACACAGGTTTTGCTAACAAGCCAACCATTTCTAACACAAAGTTGAAAGGAATCATGATTGGTGTATTGAAAGGTTGCAAAGTTAATTCTTTGATAAACCCACCAAACCCTTTAACACTGATACTGTAGAAAATAATTAAGAAGAAGACCGACAAAGACATACCAAGTGTTGCATTAATGTCTGTTGTGGGAACAATTTTGAAGTATTCTAAACCGAAGATGTCATGCGCTATACGAGGGACAAAATCAACTGGAATCAAGTCCATCAAGTTCATCAAGAATATCCAAACAAAGATAGTCAACGCTAATGGTGCGATAACTTTGTTTTTGCCATGAAAACTTTCTTTCACAGATGAATCAACAAATTCGACCATCATTTCAACGAAATTTAATATTCCTGAAGGCGTATCTGCTGTCGCTCTTTTTGCCCCCATACGGAACAACCACAAAAACAAAATACCTAGACCAATAGAGAATCCCATTGTGTCTAAATGAATTGCCCAAAAGCCCATATCAGCGGCCTGTTGAGATGTTTCCGCAATCCCCCAACTACCATCAGGATGCTGACCGAAGGTCAAATTCTGAAGGTGGTGTTTGATATATTCGGAAGCAGTTGGATTTTCACTAGCCATATATTATCCACGCTCTTTTAATGATTAAACCTGTTCCACTGCTATCTAATATTTAATGATAACAGGGCTAAGCCAATGGCTTAAAATAACTGTACCAAAGCCTGTAAAAAAAAGGCCCGCAGACAATGGTTGAACAAAGTTAAATACCAATGCCAGTAGCAAAGCAGCAATTATAAGCTTACCAGCTTCGCCTTTATAAAATAGTTTTACTGTCTGTTGCGCTGTTCGCACTTTTGCTCCCCAAAAAATTCTGAGGGCCATATAAAAACTTGGAACAATACTTACTGTGCACCCAAGTAAAAAAGAATATGCATAAACATAATCATTCGTAAAGAAAAGTACTATAGCTATGATTAAAGCAAAAACAAGTTGCCACAGCATAAATAAAAAAATAGATCTTTTCTTTATGCTTAATAGTTCTTTTGCACTAAGAGGTTTTGTATGCATTATGTAGGAAAAACCTCTAAAAAGCGTTAAATCTAGTAATATCAACACGTTATAGTGTTTAAGTAGCAATTAAGTGAAATCAATTAAATCGCAAATCCGAGGCATTATAGGAGGAATAAGTAGCGCATTCAATATTCATAGATAAAGAAACATAAGTTTACTTATAAAGAATTAAAGCAAACCTTATTATTTATCTTCAAATAAGTCATTAAGTAATAACTCCAGATGTTCTGGATTGCGGTATTCAATGACAACTTTTCCTTTGCCTTTAGGACTTTGTTGTATTTTTACCGCTGCATTAATTTTTTGACTAATACGTTCTTCGTGTTGACTAAAGTCTGGCAGTTGTACACTGGACGCATTTTTTTCATCATCTTGACCAGCTTGTAAGGTTTTTACTAATTTTTCAGTCTCACGCACAGACATGCTTTTCATCATAACTTGAGACGCTGCTTGAATTTGCTGATCATGCTCTAATGGTAATAGGGCTCTAGCGTGCCCCATTTCTAAATCGCCATGTTCAAGTAATCTGCGCACTTCTGGTGTCAAACCTAGTAAGCGTAATAAATTGGCTACAGCTGAGCGTGACTTCCCAACAGTATCAGCAACTTCTTGTTGAGTTAGATCAAAGTCTTCCATTAATCTCTGTAAAGCAATGGCTTCTTCAACCGGATTTAGGTCTTCCCTTTGTATGTTTTCTATCAAGGCAAGAACGACAGCATCCGCATCTTCAACCTGCCTAACAATAACAGGTACTTTTGTTAATTCAGCAATTCTCGCAGCTCGCCAACGTCTTTCACCGGCAATAATTTCATACTTACCATTACCAGTTGGCCTAACAACAATAGGTTGCATGATACCTTGTTGTTTTATTGAAGCAGCTAATTCATCCAGTTGAACTGAGTTCATATCACGACGAGGTTGAAACTTTCCTTTCGATAACAAGTCGATTCCTATATAGGTAAGTCCTGTAATTTCTTTCGAACGAGAATCAGTTTGGTTATCTAAAGGCACCTGAGAAGCCAATAATGCATCCAGTCCTCTACCTAAACCTCGTTTTTTTGCTGTCATTACTATTACCTTTGATCGATGTTAATTGTGAGATGTTATTATCAATTATTCAGGATATTAAGCAGATACTGTAGTAGAACGGCCTTTACGAATAAATTCACCTGCTAAAGCCAAATAAGCAATTGCTCCCCGCGACTCTTTTTCATAGTTTAAAATGGGTAAGCCATAACTCGGCGCCTCTGCTAGGCGAATATTGCGAGGTATAACAGTATCGTATACCTTGTTGGCAAAATACTTGTTTAGTTGCTCTGATACGTCATGAGTTAAACTCGGTCTAGGATCATACATTGTGCGTAAAATCCCTTCTATTTCTAAAGCAGGATTGATTGATTCTTTAATGCGTTCAATTGTTTGTAGCAATGCGGTTAACCCTTCTAAAGCATAGTATTCACATTGTACTGGAATCAAAATTCCATTAGAGGCTGCCAACGCATTTACTGTTAACATATTTAAAGAGGGAGGGCAGTCTAATAGAATAAAGTCGTATTCTTGCTCAATTTCATAAAGAGCTGACCGTAAACGCGTTTCTTTGGTTGGCAAATCAAGAAGAACCACTTCCGCACCGGTTAAATCACTGTTTGCAGGCAAAATAGCATAACCAGCTGGATCGAGATCAATAATGCATTGCTTTATTCCGTGAGTTCCCACCAATACATCAAAAACACTGGTTTTTAATTCACTCTTAATAACACCACTGCCTGTTGTTGCATTGCCTTGAGGATCTAAATCAATTAGCAACACTTTGCGTTTCATCGCTGTAAGAGACGCCGCTAAATTAACGCATGTTGTCGTTTTACCGACTCCACCTTTTTGATTGGTAACTGCTATAATCTTCGCCATTAGACAAATCCTTCACGTTTCATCACTACTAGATGACGTTCTTCGTTTACATTAGTTACAGATAATTTATATACATCTTCAATAACGACAGTATCAGGGAGTCGCTGTATTTCTTCTGTTGGATAAACCCCTTTCATTGCCAAAAAGTTGCCACTTTCTTTTGGTAGAGGCAAGGTCCATTGAATCATATCTTGCAAAGAAGCAAATGCACGGGAAATAACATGATCATAAACTCCATGAAAAGCATGTTGTTCTACTCGCTCATTAGCAATTGTTACATTGTCCATCCCTAGTTCCATTTTCACCTGAGTTAAGAATCGTGTTTTTTTACCATTACTATCAAGTAAGGTAAAATTTTTCTCGGGAAAACAAATAGCTAGCACCATACCAGGGAGGCCCGGCCCAGTACCAACATCGATAATATTATCGCCTTTAATATAGGGAATTGTTGATAAACTGTCTATCAGATGTCGATCAATCATCTGATCAACATCACGAATAGCTGTTAAATTGTAAGCTTTATTCCATTTTTGCAACAAAGAAAGATAATCGACCAATTTCTCTACTTTTTCATTCGCCAGTTCAATACCCATTTTTTGGGCACCTGAGTGAATAAGATTAAAATGTGTCACGGTTATCCTTAATAATTCCAATAATAATTATCGCGCCTTAAGCTGTATTACGAATCGCAGCACGTTTCTTTAAATTCACTAGTAGTAGAGAAACAGCGGCTGGGGTCATGCCCGGTATTCTAGCAGCCGTTGCGAGTGTGGTTGGCCTAATTTCTATTAATTTTTGCTTAAGTTCATTCGACAAACCTTCAATAGATTGGTAATCCATATCCACTGGCAGCTCGGTATTTTCTTGTCTTCTTAAACGCTCAATATCTTCTGCTTGTCGTGCAATATAACCTTCATATTTAATGGCTATTTGTACTTGCTCAGATACTTGATCAGGCAAAGGGGTTGTTAATGGGTTTTTTAAGTCAGCGATATCATGATAATCAACCCCAGGCCGCTTTAATAAATCCATTAAGCTGTATTCATGGGTAATAGGTGTTTCTAATTTAGGATTAATTTTCTCCGCCTCTGGCGTGTTTGGCACAATCCAACTAGATTTTAGGCGCTGTTGCTCACGTGCTATCGCTTCTTGTTTTTCACAAAATTGCTGCCACCTTTCATCACCAACCAAACCTAATTCACGGCCTTTCTCAGTTAAACGTAGGTCAGCATTATCTTCGCGTAGAATTAACCGATATTCAGCTCGACTAGTAAACATTCGGTAAGGTTCTTTGGTGCCCATTGTGATCAGATCATCAATCATAACACCTATGTAAGCTTCGTCTCGTCTTGGTGACCAAGACTCTTTTTCTTGTGCTTGTAAAGAAGCATTTAGACCGGCTAATAATCCTTGTGCACCAGCTTCTTCATAGCCTGTTGTACCGTTAATCTGACCGGCAAAAAATAAACCAGACATGTGCTTGGTTTCTAAAGATGGTTTCAAATCTTGAGGGTTAAAATAATCGTACTCTATAGCATAACCAGGGCGAGTAATGTGCGCATTTTCAAAACCTTTCATTGAGCGAACTAGCTCAATTTGTACATCAAAGGGTAACGAGGTTGAGATACCATTTGGGTATAGTTCATTTGTAGTCAGCCCTTCAGGTTCGACAAAAATTTGATGTGAATTTTTATCAGCAAAACGCACTATTTTATCTTCAATCGATGGACAATAACGAGGTCCTACACCATCAATAACGCCTGTATATAATGGCGATCTGTCCATACCTGAGCGAATAATCTCATGGGTTTTTTCATTGGTATGAGTAATAAAACACTCTATTTGCTTTGGGTGCAGATCTCGATTGCCCATATAAGACATAACAGGTGTTACTTCGTCACCAGGTTGAGGCTGCATAACACTAAAATCAACTGATCTTGCATCAATTCTAGGTGGAGTGCCGGTTTTTAATCTATCTATTCGAAATGGTAAAGCTCGTAATTTTTCTGCTAAACCAATGGACGAAGGGTCTCCTGCCCTACCACCAGAGTGATTTTTTAAACCTATATGGATCAATCCACCAAGAAAGGTGCCTGCTGTAAGAACAACCGTTTTACTAGAAAAGCGTAAGCCTGTTTGTGTTATAACACCTCGTGCACAACCCTGTTCAATAATTAAATCTTCTGCGGATTGTTGAAACAGCCATAAGTTTTCCTGATTTTCCAGTTTATAGCGAATAGCCGCTTTGTAGAGAATGCGATCAGCCTGAGCGCGAGTGGCTCTAACTGCCGGACCTTTGCGTGAATTAAGTGTTCGAAATTGAATACCGGCTTCATCGGTTGCTAATGCCATAGCACCGTCTAAGGCATCGATTTCTTTAACCAGATGGGACTTTCCAATGCCCCCAATAGCTGGGTTACAAGACATTTGCCCCAGTGTTTCAATGTTATGGGTTAAAAGTAGGGTTTTTACACCGGTTCTTGCTGCGGCTAAAGCAGCTTCTGTACCAGCATGACCACCACCAATAACGATCACGTCAAAGTGACTGGGAAAATCCACGGCAACCTCAAAATTTAATATGAATAAAAAACGTACAATTTAAGACAAGGGAGGCTAAGTATAAAGAGAAAATTTTAAAAAGAAAGTGATCTTAAATGGCCTTAGCCAGTCATCAATAAAATATAAATAATGAAATTATATTGTTTAATTTATGTTTATTATTATTAATAAGGAGTTAAAAAATGTTTATAAACCATTAAAATCTATATAAATCAGTAGCTTATAAAAATGCTAACCTGTTAAATTAAGCTAGTTTAATCTGTGTTTTAAGGACTTTTTTTATGTGGATAAAATATAGGGTTATGCACAGCTGAGTTTGCTGTCCTTAGTTATGCAATACTATGCAAACCTTAGTTAGCAACTATCACCAAACTTATACATATTAGTGATATTTATTGATAAACTAGTTTAATTATTGATTTTATTAGTTTTTTATATGTTTTTTCTTTACAAAGAAGCGAAGTATTAAAGAAAGTATCCACATAGCGATAACTATGTTTTTTTGTAAATTAATTATAATCCCGCTAAATTTGAGTAAATTTTCAACACATCTCTAGTAGAGAGAGTCAAAAAGCCTATTACAAACTATTCAGCAAAAGCAAAGTAGAAAAAACTAAGTTGAAAAAGTTAAGCATTGCCATATAAGAATGAATGAAAACAAAAAATACAGTTAGCATTTTCACGAGGCATGTAATTTCTTATTTCATTACATCTACATTGCATGCTATCGAAGAGGAGAGATTGAAAAGAAAGTGTTCCATATGATTGTAAGTAAAAATTATATGGAACAGGGTAACTTTGAGTAGAATTCTTTCATTTGAGTGGTAGTGGAGCTATTTATATGTATTAGTTCAGACAAGATCTGACACATCTTCTTGAAAAAGAGAGAGTTACCCGTTTTGATAAAGGTGTCAAATCTTTAACTCAAAACAAAAAAGAGGTAACTCTCATGCTTCATACTAA
>NHNK02000001.1 GCA_002173415.2 Marinomonas agarivorans | reverse complement strand
TGGGCTTGGTTGAGCCTGTCTGCTTGCTTTTGTGTGAGCGCCAACCCTTGTCGCTCTACTTGCCGTTCGATGTCTCGAAGCACTCGCCCTAAAAAACCTTTGACTTGTTTAATGGCTTTTCCCATTCGCTTGTATTGTTTGGCGTGACTGTAACGTCCAATTTTGGGCATTAACTCATGGCAGGCTTTGTCGTAGGTTTGTCTCAAGGTGAGGTTGTGTTCTTTGGCTAGCTGAGTGAGTTGTTGTCGAGCTTTGTTGTAGAGTTTAGCATCGGTGGGAAACGTGATGTTTTTTTCTTGCACCGTGGTGTCCACGACCACACGTTTTAGGCTCGACGTTTTGATGATTTTGAGTTTCAGCCCTGCTTGTATTGTCTGGGTAAGCAGCCACTCACAGCCTTCTTCTCCTAGGCGTTTGCGCCATTTAACCAGACTGGTTGGATGGCATGGGAAGTCGTGTTGAAAAAAGGTTTCACCGCAAAAATATTGGTAGTAAGGCGATTCAATCCATTGCTCTAGTACCATTTCGTCAGACAGGTTATGCATGTGTTGTAAATACAACAAGCCTGCCATAAGGCGAGTGGGTAAGGCAGCGGCGCCAACAGTTGCGAAATGCACCCCCAGTTTGTCATCCAAGAGGTCCCAATCAATCACCTGAGCCAATCTTACTAGCGCGTGGCTGGGATTGATGATGTCAACGAGCTGAGGTTGGAATAAATCTTTTTGCGGGACAATTTTGGTCTGACGAGGTTTCATAAAACTTACCGATTCTGCAACTTTTTGGGCCTAAAGGGGGATTTTTCGTAAGATTCTGGTACTCACTATGTTACAAAAACCTATTAAATTCAATGTATTGGGCGTTTTTCAGGGGGGACCAATTAACAATACAACCCATTTGGCCAGCTTTTGCCATTTTGCTTGAATACATGTCATGTATGACTTCCTAATTTCTTATAGTGGTAGCAGTATAAAAATCACTTAGCATAGACAATGCATCTCGATTATATGCCAACCGATCATTTAACGAAGTATCAAAAGGGCGAACCCCAAGTTTTACCCCAAGTATTTCAGGTTCTGACCCAACACCACCAGCAGCCAACAAACAGCGTTCTATTTCTGTTTTTGTTAGCAGAGAATGTGCTTCACCATGCATTTTAGGTGTCGCTGGCGCAGGTGGCATGTGAGTATCGGCCCAAGCACCATATTCACTGTCGATATCAGAAACACCAGAAAACATAACACCACTGAGTAAACCCACCTTTTTTAACTCTGTAATATGCTGTACGGCTCGATCAACGTGTCGCCCTTCCAATACAGAGCGCCCCCAATTGATCACTATACCCAGTTGTGCCGTGGGATATTTTGTTTTTAACTCAAGTAACACCTTGATTTCATCCGCGAGGCTTAAAAATCCTTTCGCCGCGTTCTGTCCAGAAACCACTTGGTCACAGTGCTCAATCACGATTTGAGCACCATCCCAATCCCACGTTAGCATTGTTTCCAAAGACACTTTCAAAGCGTGGGTAGACGAATTAGATTGCACCGTATTTGGTGCGGTTTGTATTTCTATCGCAGGCACCACCTGACGACCAGCGTAGTCATTTAATTTTACTATGGCTTCTCTAGCCTGCTGCATAAACGCTATGGCTTCTTGACGGCCAGCTTCATTTTCGGATGCCAGACCAAAATGCGGATTGCTTGCTAGATTATTCATAATGCCAGGAATACAGGTAAAGATGATATCCCAGTCAGGTGCGACATTGGCTAAAAACCATGCATCATCATGTGGGTGTAATGTTCCCATAAATGGATGCTCTAACCCTCTTAGATTCGGGAGTTGTGTTAATTTTTTATAGTATTCGCTTTCTAAATCTGCATCCCAACCTGCAACATTGGGAGACGATGCATACGCGCCAATAAAGTACGACATATTTTTCCTGATTTTTTGTAAGGGCTAATAGCCCTGTGTTTGATCGACAACAGGTGGAATGATACCTGTATTAAAATAGCGTTTTATATTTTCTGCCACAATGTTTGAGGCGGATTGCATGGAAGTTGGCGCAGAAATATGGGGAAGCAAGGTGATTTTTTCATGCTCCCAGAAGGGATGCGTAGCAGCCAACGGCTCAACCTCAAACACATCTAACACCGCATGGGATAATTGACCTTTATCGAGTGCTTCAAGCAAATCCTTTTCCACTTGAGTTCCACCTCGACCAAAATTCATCAGGCCGACTTGATCGCACAAGGCAAATCTCTCTTTATTGAGCAAGCCTTTTGTATCAGACGTAAGAGGCAGCAAATTAATAACAATGTCACTGTTTGCCAGTAAGAAAGCCAATCCCTCTTCTCCCGCAACTGTCTGTATATTGTCAATTACTTTTAACTGACGACTCCAGCCAATCACGTTGAAGCCGTTTTGATGTAATCGTTCTGCACTTTTAAGCCCCAACTTGCCTAAACCTAAAATACCAATGGTTTTTTCTTGCGGCGCTTGATAAGAATGTTGTAGCCAAATTTGTTGATTTTGCTGTTGTTGATATAAAGGCATATTGCGATGTAAGTATAAAGTCCATGCCAGAACGGCTTCGGACATGGTTTGGGCAAGGAAAGGGTCGACAAGTCTTACGATGTCATAGTGAGTCTTAGTGATTGGTTTTTGTTGTTTTGATGATAAGGCTTGCAGCATGGCATCGACACCAGCCCAAACACTATGCACCCAAGTCAAATTAGCCAGTTGCGCTAACTCTTCAACATCAGGGTTGGCGACAATAGCAATGTCACACTGTTGCTTTTCCTTATCGGACAACTGGGAGAACAGCTTAATCTCAACAGAACAATCAATTTGTGCAAATGCTTTGTGTAGCACATCCTGCCAATGTTCTTTTTCTGCTTGTTTACATCGGCCAACAAAGGCAATCAAATTACTCACTCGCTCCCCCTATTCGTTTGTGTACTTTACACAGTCTTTATCTATATTAGTGAATCTAAAAATAAGTGAGTCTAAAAGTAAATCCAAATAGGCAAACCGAAGTAAAACGTACACAAATCTATTACTGTATATTGATAAATTCTTTCAATAAATCCAAACCAATATGTCGTATTTCTTTCGCTCGTTCTAGGTCCATGTCGATTTCTTTTTGTGGGTTTACTACTTTCACCACATAATCACCATCATAATAATAACGCCATTCTTCTCGCGTCGTTTTTGCTGGATCATAAGCTTGATAAACGACTCCTTCCTCTTCTTTTAGCTGGGTAACGCGAGCCTCAGTCATCGTCGCTGGAGCGTTATAAGTATATATTTGTTGTAAAATAAAGAAGGGGCTGCCGTTATAGTCATAATACACTTGGTATTTTGTGTTACCTAGCGGCGCGTAAAATGTCGTGTTAATCCTTTCGATGTCGGTGGCCACATATTGATTGACATAAGCCGTAGCATCACCGGTTACCATGGAGTCACGACGCAACAACTTATGTTCTTTTTCGTCATATATTTCTTTATAGCGTCGCTTAATAATTTCAAGAATATAGGGCGAACGCATTTCTTTATCTGTGGGAGTTTTATCGACAAAGACTTTACGGGGTAAATCCTTCATAGAGCGGCTATAAATTTCTGTGCCATAGTCATAGTCAATTCCTTTATCGTTGCCAGAAAACAACTCAACAAGTTGTTTGCCATCACGATAAACGGATAAAGAAATACCACTACCCATACCAAGTGCTTGGCCTACATAGTAGTTAAACTTGCCATTGCTAAAAAACAGAACACTGGTATTAACTTTTGAGGCTTGCGGATACAAGGTAAAGTGATAATAGTAAAAGGGAGCTACTGGCGTTGCGATTTTTTCGAATTCAACATTCCCAATTTTGCCATAACGATAAACAATCATTGGAGCATCGGCTTCACTATCAGTAAAACATATCGACAGCACTTTCCCTGTAGGCTGGTATGCAAATGAAGGATCACGAATGACTTTTTTCATATTCGCATTTAGATAGGCCGTTTCATGACTATGGCAATGTGAAGAGAGATGACTCTTTTCTTCAATCTCGTCACCCTGAACAGAAAAAGATAAGATTACTGCCAGTAAGGCAATACTTACTTGAAAGACGTGAGCCATATTCCTTTATCCATAGTAATTTTAGAGTGGTAGTGGAGAGTAACACTTAACCATTTAGGTGAAAATTATTTTATAGCTATTCCTTGCTTTCGATCTTTCAAAGTATACTTATGTGCCTAACACGTTATTAGGCATACACTATTTTTTATGGATATTTTGCAAACCACTATTGAGTCAATCAATACATGGTCCACACCACTTTTCACTAGTCAACAGGCTGATCATACTTTTCTCAAAGAAACACTGATTGAACATATTTACCACTGCAAAGAGCTGCAACAACAGGCAATTGACAGCCAAGTTGCTCCTCTTGCCAAGCATCAGTTATTTGAAAGCAGACTTGATTTTTTAGAAAGTGAGCTACCTGAGGTTATCGAGTTAAAACGCAGTTTTGAAGAGTTATTGACGCAAGCCGCAAGTATTGCCAACCAAGATGCTTGGCCTGCCGAGGTAACGGCCAGTGCTTACATTGTTGAATCTTGGTACCACATTACTCAAAACGGAGGCTACCATGACACACATTCTCACCCAAATTGTTCATGGTGTGGCATTTATTATTTAGACGTTGGCGACAGTGATTTAACAAGTCGTAATGGCATTAACCGTTTTTACGACCCAAGAGTCAATGCCGAACATTATCAAGATGCGGGAACAGCCTATTTAAGCCATCAAGGAGTTTGGGATTTTGCGCCAAAAGAAGGACAAATCATTCTCTTTCCTTCCTATTTAAAGCATGCCGCCTTACCTTATTTTGGCCAGACTGACCGCATTGTTATTGCCTTCAATGCGGTCGTGGACTTTGATTAAATTAAGATAAGTTAAGGTTCTACTCCTAAAAAACCACCTGTTTGATGCGCCCACAATTGGGCGTAAATACCGCCCGTTTTTTGCAGCTCAGCATGAGTACCTTCCTCAACAATTCGGCCATTGTCCAACACAATCAAACGATCCATCGCTGCAATAGTTGATAAGCGGTGGGCAATAGCTATCACTGTTTTATCTTTCATTAGCTCATTGAGGCTTTTCTGAATCGCCGCTTCCACTTCCGAATCTAATGCTGACGTAGCTTCATCCAGCACCAATAATGGTGCATTTTTTAGCAACACTCTGGTGATAGCAATCCGTTGTCGCTGTCCACCTGATAATTTAACACCACGCTCACCGACCATGGCATCGTAACCAGTATTACCGTGAGCATCAGTTAACGTCAGAATAAAATCATGCGCTTCAGCTTTTTTCGATGCCGCGATCATATCTTCTTCTGTTGCATTAGGACGTCCGTATAACAGGTTATCCCGAACACTTCGATGCAGTAACGAGGTATCTTGCGTCACCATACCAATATGAGAGCGCAAACTGTCCTGTTGCACTTGGCTGATGTCTTGTCCGTCAATGGTAATACACCCTGATTCCAAATCGTAAAAACGCATTAATAAATTAACTAGTGTTGATTTACCTGCCCCAGAACGCCCAACCAAACCGACTTTTTCACCAGACTTAATTTTTAAATCTAATCGATCTAAACCGCCAATATCTTTGCCATAACGGAAGGCAACATCTTGGAAATGGATGTGTCCTTTTTCTACAACAAGTGGCTTAGCGTCTTTAACATCCAGCACTGTTTGCGGTTTTGATAACGTCTTAATGCCATCCGCAATCGTTCCAATATGCTCAAATAATCCACCAATTTCCCACATAATCCATTGAGACATACCATTTAGTCGCAGTGCCATAGCAATGGCAATAGCGATGGCACCAACAGATACCGCATTATCCATCCACAACCAGATGGATAAACTTGCCACGCAAAACGCCAACAAATAATTCAAAACTTGAACGCTAACATTCAAGCCTGTCACCAAACGCATTTGATCATAGGTTGTTGTTAAGAAGCCTGCCATGCTCTCTTTCGCATAATCTGCCTCACGTTGGTTATAAGAGAAAAGTTTCACCGTGTTGATATTGGTATAACTATCTACAATACGGCCCGTCATCGTCGAACGTGCATCCGCCTGAGCAGAGGAAACTCGTTTTAGCTTGGGAACAAAGTGAAACTGAATGCCAATGTAAATTACTAACCAAACAAACATAGGCACCATCAAACGGATATCTGATTGGGCAACAATCACCAGCATAGAAATAAAGTAGACAAGAATAAAAACAAAAACATCTAAACACTTCATCACCGCTTCTCTGACAGATAAAGAGGTTTGGAGTACTTTCGTTGCAACTCGTCCAGCAAAATCATCCTGATAAAAAGCAATACTTTGTCTTAACAGATAGCGGTGAGCTAGCCACCGAATAGACATAGGGTAATTCCCCATCAATGTTTGGTGAACAACGCTAGAGTGTAAGAAAACAAGGACGGGTAAAGCCACCAACAACAGCAACGCCATTCCAAGTAACTTACCACCCTCTTCTACTAGTAAGGTGTCGGGAGTTTTGGTAGACAACCAATCGACCAATTGTCCCATAAAACCAAACAGAGACACTTCCAATATGGCCAAAGAGGCAGTCAAAAAAGACATAATAAGCAAAGGCGTTATCATACCTCTGCTATAATGCAGACAAAAAGAGAACAACCCCTCCGGTGGCTGATTGGGCTCATCAACAGGAAATGGCTTAACCCATTTTTCAAGAATTGATAACATAACTATCCTTTTACCCTTTTTAAGTAACGAATTTTTAAAAGAGACACTACAAGATTATGATGACCAGTCAACAACTTATTCAAGCATTACGTGCAACGCCTGCTAATATTAACTTTTCTGACGTTATTAACACCATTGAAAAAGAATACGACTTTACCCCAACGTATTTTAAAAATGGCACGCAAATTAATAATGCCAATGAAAACAACGGCTCATGCAAAATATTGGCGTTTGCGAAATTACACAACCTAGACAAAACTGAAACACTGCAACTATTTGGCGACTACTACCGCCTTGATGTTTTGAATAATCCTACTGGAATAGATCATCAAAATATTCGCCAGTTTATGCAACATGGCTGGGAACAGGTTTCTTTTGATCAATTCCCCATTGCCCCCATGAAATAACAACGTCTAATCAAAAGACACTTTACCAAACGACTATTTTCGTCCATGATGTAAAGAGTATTTGGCAAGACAGAGGCATCAGTATGCATGAGTTCATTCTTTTTACTTTGGTATGCTTGGCTATTTTTATCTTAGTTAGTGCGATTAAAAAACAAATTATGGTGCAACCATTACAGCCTATTCGCATTGAAACCAAAGAAGAATTACGTAAAAAACAGTTAGCCCAAAAGCGTCGTCAGTAAATTAGCGTAATACAAATGTGTCAGCATTGCTAAAACCATAATAAAGTAATTTATTATGGTTTTTTTGTTTATGCTCTATATGTTGGGAGCATCAAAGTTTATTGGTTCATCCGTATAAACACATACATTCCAATCTTGTGCCAACCCATCTTCTGCAACACAGTAGGTCGCAAAAAAGTCTTTAATTTCTTGGCGTTCACAATGGGCCTCAAAACTTGGCATGTCTGCCCATATTTCATTAAAAACGATTGGAAAGCTTTTCCCTTCAGCAAATGGGCTAGCGATATGGCGAGTTACAACATACTGTAAGCACCCATCTTCTCTAAGCGTATTTGGCTCTAAACTTTGCAACACCTTGAAAAGTGCTTCTTCTTTCCCTACTTTAGGTTGAAACTGCGCAATGCAGTAGACTTTTTTTGACATAGTTTACCTTCCTTAACTTAACAGGTCGTTTTGTGCGGATTGAGTTTGTGATTGATCGCTCTTGCCTTCTCCGACTTTAACCTCAAGTGAATCAATTTTCTGGAAGCCTCTGGGTAATTTCAAACCTCGACGTCCGCGCTCGCCGCGATATTCTGCTAGATCCTTTTCTGTAAAGGCGGTAAAGCGTTTTCCAGAATGCACTTGCAACAAATCATTCGATAATACGCTTGCCATAGCAACCAAATACTCTTCATGAGTTTCCGCTTTGGCAGAAGGGATGTTCATCATTTTATTGCCTTTCCCTTTTGCCATTTGTGGTAAAGATTTAGCATGAAACGCCAATAAGCGCCCTTCGTTCGAAGCTACCACCACATGTGCTTGATCAGGATTCGCAACAGCAACTGGCGTCATAACCTTTGCCCCTTTTGGCAATGTCAGAGTTGCTTTACCGGCCTTGTTTTTGGCATGTAAATCACCCAGTTTTGCGATAAAGCCATAACCTGAATCACTGGCAATCAAATAATGTGAGTCATCTTTATCTAATATTGCTGCAACAATTTGCACATCTTTTTCAAGACTTATGCGGCCAGTAATTGGCTCTCCTTGTCCGCGAGCCGACGGCAATGTGTGAGCCTTAAGAGAATAACTACGACCATTCGAGGCTAATAAAACGAGTGTTTGATTACTACGTCCTTTAGCAGCAAGTAAGAATTCATCACCAGACTTATAACTAAGACCTTGTACATCGACATCATGGCCTTTAGCACCACGAATCCAACCTTGTTTCGAAATCACTACGGTAATTGGGTCATTGGACAGAAGATCTTCTTCACTAAAGGCTTGCGACTCTTTACGCTCAACTAGAGGTGTACGTCTATCATCTCCGTAAGTTGTAACGGCTTCTTCAATTTCTGTGGTGATGAGTTTTTTAAGTTTACGATCAGAACTTAGTAAGCCTTCGAGCTGCTTTCTTTCTTTTTCTAGCTCATCTTGCTCACCTTTAATACGCATTTCTTCTAATTTAGCAAGATGACGTAATTTTAATTCTAGTATGGCCTCTGCCTGTACATCTGTTAAACCAAAGCGTGCAATTAACTCTTCTTTGGGCTTATCTTCGTTACGAATAATGGCAATTACTTCATCAATATTCAGGAAGGCAATCAATAAACCTTCTAAGATATGCAGACGTTTTAGTACTTTATCCAAACGAAATTGGAGGCGTTTGCGCACAACGTCAATACGAAAACGTAACCATTCAACTAAAAAGGCATGTAGCCCTTTTACTTGGGGTAAGCCATTTAAACCAATTACATTCATGTTAACGCGATAAGAGCGCTCAAGGTCTGTGGTGGCAAACAAATGCGCCATAACAGCTTCAACATCAACTCGATTGGATTTAAGAACGATAACAAGGCGAGTTGGGTTTTCGTGGTCCGATTCATCACGTAGATCAACAACAAGAGGCAGTTTTTTCGCCTGCATTTGGTTGGCAATTTGTTCTAATATTTTCGATCCAGAAGCTTGATGGGGTAGCTCTTTGACTACAATCTCGCCATCTTCCATATCGTATTTAGCACGAACCTTTATTTGTCCACGCCCCGTTTCATACAGCTTTTTAATATCTGATTTTGGTGTAATTAATTCACCACCCGTCGGATAATCAGGCCCCTGTACGTGCTCCATCAGCTCATCTAGTGTTGCTTTGGGGTTATTCAATAAATGAATGCAGGCATTACCAACTTCGCGCAAATTGTGCGGAGGAACATCTGTCGCCATTCCTACTGCAATACCAGTTGTACCGTTCAGTAGTAAGTTGGGTAAACGAGCGGGTAACACGGCAGGTTCTTGCAGGGTACCATCAAAGTTTGGCTGCCAATCCACTGTACCTTGTGACACTTCTCGTAAAAGCACATCAGAATAACGCGATAAGCGAGATTCTGTGTATCGCATTGCGGCAAACGATTTAGGATCGTCAGGTGCTCCCCAGTTACCTTGCCCATCAACAAGTGGATATCGGTACGAAAAAGGTTGCGCCATAAGAACCATGGCTTCATAACAGGCACTGTCTCCATGAGGGTGAAACTTACCTAATACATCTCCTACTGTACGAGCAGATTTTTTATATTTTGCCGTCGCTTTAAGGCCTAGCTCACTCATAGCATAAACAATACGTCGCTGTACCGGCTTGAGGCCATCGCCAATATGAGGCAAAGCACGATCAAGAATCACGTACATGGAATAATTCAAATAAGCCTTTTCGGTATAATCCTGCAAGGAAAGAGTTTCATTTTGTTCGAAAGTAGACAGATCGCTCAAGAAAGAATTCCTTCTATGATGTGTTATCTAATTTATATGGGCCTTACTATATAAAGCCTGTTCTGTCGTCGCAACGTTTAGTTACTATTTATAACTACAGCCTGAAGCCTCGGTGAAAAAGCATTGCATAAAGATCACTAAGTGCAATTTTAGCGTAATACCAAAGCAGTAAGAATATGATCTTCCCATTGGCCAGCTATTTTTAAATAATTTTTTGCGACACCCTCTTTTTCAAAACCAAGACGCGTTAAAACGGCTGCACTGGCGACATTTTTAGGCATATAGTTCGCCATAATACGATCAATATTTTGTTCAGTATGCATATAATCTATGCCAGCTTTTAGGGCCTCATTCATGAGACCTTTACCCTGCTCTTCTTCTGCTAGACTATAACCTAGATAACATGCCTGAAAAGCACCGCGCACAATATTCGAAAAGTTACTGTAACCCAAGATTTTCGTTTGAGAGACATTAAGAAAAAAGAATGCCACGCTTTGATCTGCAAGAAAGTCTTTGCGAATTTCCTTGATACGTTGCCTGCATGCATCTAATTCATAATAACTTTCTGGTCGTTCAGGCTCCCAAGGGGCCAAAAATGCTCTTTCATTATTTACATAATCATAAAGTAAGTCGGCTTGATGCTCCTCGAGGATACGCAGCACACCCCGTTCCGTTTTGATTATTGGAAATTTGGGTTTGAAAACATTGTCCTTTTTCGCCATGAACCTTGTTTCCGTTTGGACTTCAACAATTTGTATTTTATATTCACTAAACCAAACATTCTCTCCCATTTTTTGCGCACGCACGTAGGTTGGGTTGTTCAACCATTTTTCGATGCTAGTTCGATCTCGCCAGTAGGAAATATGAGTATTCACTTCGTCAAAACTTTTTTCTGAGCCAATAAATCCCATTTGATGAGCTGCTATGGTATCCATTTTATCAAGCATAATTTCGAACCCAACCTGCATAACATCAATGCGGCAGGTTAAAATTAAAGCGAAATAAGGTACCTGTGGAGTATCAGTTAAACGCATTATTGCAGCCAAAAATCCCTAATAAATGCCCGAAAATTAGCCGTATCATCTTCCATTAATAGGCTTTCACGTCCCTTTTCTACCACATCGGCTCCTATTTGTTCTTCGAGCAAATAAGATAGACCTTCTATATATTGAGGTGACATCTCTGGATGACCTTGAGTGGTTAAGATCTGCTTTCGGTATTGGGTCACAAAGTAAGGCGTAAACTCACTGCTAGCCAGTATCGAAAAACCTGGTGCTAATTCGTCAACTTGATCTTGGTGAAAAGTAAGCAAGTGAAGTGGCATGCCATTGTGCCAACCATATGGGTTATCTGGACAATTAACCCATTCATTATAGTAATGACCAATCCCCCACCCTTTGTGAGACTTTGAGACCTTTCCTCCTAATGCGTAGGCAATGGCTTGATGTCCAAAACATACACCCACCAGCTTTTTCCCTTTTGCAACGATATGGCGTATGCATTCAAATAACGGAGGCAACCAGACATGGTCTTCGTAAACACCTGCTTTACTGCCAGAAACAATAAAACCATCGTAATCATTAATAATCGGGAAAGAGGCTATTATGGCAGTTTGGTCTGCGCCATTTGTTGCATTTAAATAAATCGGAAAGACGTCCAAAGTATCACTAGGGTTAATCAAATCAAAAAACATGTTTTGGTAACCACCTAGTTGAATCAATCTTTCTGAGTTAGATTCATCACAAAGCAATAATGCAATCTTCAATTCTGTATCACCTTCTCACTTAAAACATATCAGAAAATACTTAATCTAAACGACACTCTCTTAAAAAAGAAAAAGGGAACCCATTGATTCCCTTACATCATTTTTTGCAGTTGACCTTTAAGAAACCTTTTCTCCATGTGCCTGCTTGTCTGCATGATAAGATGATCTGACCAATGGCCCACATGCGGCATGAACGAAGCCTAGTTCTTTAGCAACCGCTTCATAACGTGCAAATTCTTCTGGTGGTACAAAACGTGCCATTGGAAAATGATGCTTAGAAGGTTGCAAGTATTGACCAATAGTAAGCATATCAACATTATGCGCCCGAAGATCTTTCATGACTTGTACAATCTCATCGAACTCTTCTCCCATTCCTACCATCAATCCGGATTTAGTCGGTACATCAGGGCAGCGTTCTTTAAACTGTTTCAATAAGTCTAAAGACCATTGGTAATCTGAGCCGGGCCTCACTTGTTTGTACAGACGAGGTATGGACTCTAAGTTATGATTAAATACATCAGGTGGAGCGAGCTCTAAGATGTCTAGCGCCTTATCCATACGACCACGAAAATCTGGCACCAAGGTTTCAATTTCAATATTAGGGCTTTCTTTGCGCGTCTCATTAATGCAATCAACAAAGTGCTGTGCACCACCATCTCTTAAATCATCACGATCAACAGAAGTGATAACGACGTACTTTAGTTTCATGTCACGAATCGCAACCGCAAGCTCTCTTGGCTCATCTTCACTAAGTGGATTTGGTCGACCATGAGCAACATCACAAAATGGGCAGCGTCGAGTACAAATTTCCCCCATTATCATAAAAGTGGCAGTACCATTACTAAAACATTCACCTAAGTTTGGGCAGTTTGCTTCTTCACATACCGAAGCAAGTTTGTGATCTCGTAATGTTTTTTTTATACGGGCAATCTCAGGTGAGGCAGGCACCCTAACTCTTAACCATTCAGGTTTTCTTGGTATTTCTTCTGTTGGAATAATTTTAACGGGAATGCGGGCCATTTTATCGGCGCCACGTAATTTTTCACCTTGTACAACCCGTTTTACTTGTGTAGCCATTTTACGTCCACCCTTTTTGGATCGTTGATGCCGAATATCCAAGCAAACCGGCTAACTGGTCTGCTAACTGTGCAACAACATTTGAAAATACGACATCTTGGTTAAGACGCGCCATATCTATCATTTGTAGCCCTTGATAACCACATGGGTTAATTCGATCAAAAGGCGACAGGTCCATATCTACATTTAAGGCTAACCCATGAAATGAGCAGCCTCTACGAACCCTAAGCCCTAGTGAGGCTATTTTCTGTTCATTCACATACACACCTGGCGCATCAGGCTTTGGATAAGCCTGAATATGATAGCGGCTAAGTGTATCGACTATTGCGTTCTCTAACAAAGTGACAAGATCTCGAACACCAAAACCAGCTCTTTTTAAGTCAAGTAGAACATAAGCGATTAACTGGCCCGGACCGTGGTATGTCACTTGCCCGCCACGATCTGCCTGAATTACAGGGATATCACCAGGCATAAGTAGATGCTCTGATTTTCCAGCTTGCCCTTGAGTAAAAACTTGCGGATGTTGCAACAACCAAATCTCATCTGCCGTATGACTGTCACGCGTTTGAGTAAAGTCTTTCATACGAGACCATGTCTCTTGATAGTCAACAACACCCAAATCTCGGCAATGTAGCACCATAGTAATTACAGCACCATTTTCACAGCAGTATGTGACATTAAATCCTTATGTAACGCCGATAGTTGTTGCTCACCTGTTGCCCGAATTCGATAGGTGTAACTTATAAATCGACCTTTCGAAGAACGGTTAGTGGTGGCTTTTCCGTGATCTACATCTGGTACATGGCGCTCAATGCAAACGCTCAACGCCTGCAATAAGTCTTGTGATTCAACTGCAACAATTTTTACCATGTAATCATCGCAAGGAAACTCTATCTTCGGTGCATCTTCTTTGTTTTTAGCCAGATCACCTTGTTTATTAATTAGTGCCATAAAGTTATCTACTCTCTTTTATAAGCTCAATTCATACTAAAATAAACTTAAAAAGAATAATTTGATTGCATCGAATAAACGTTTAAATAAACCGCCCTCTTCAACCGTTTCCAGAGCAACAACATCTCGTTCTAAAATAACTTCATCGTTATTTTTAACAATGATTTTACCCAGTACATCACCAGCTTCTATTGGCGCTTTAATTGTTGGTAGAACTTCAAGTGTAGCAGGCAATGAATCACTGTGACCGCGTGGAATTGTGACTAGTACATCTTCAACAAAGCCAATTTTGATTTTATCTTGAACACCGCCCCAGATAGTTCCTTCGTTCACAACTTCGCCACTACTATAAAGCTTACGTGTTTCATAATAACGGAAACCATAATTTAACAGTTTTTGGGTTTCGTTTGCTCTAGCATCATCACTTTTTGTTCCCATAACAACTGCAATTAAACGAGTACCGTTACGCAAGGCAGAAGCAGCAAGGCAGTACCCTGCTTCTTCTGTATGCCCTGTTTTTAATCCGTCTACGCTTTTGTCACGCCAAAGTAATTTATTACGATTTGGTTGGCGAATACCACTATAGGTAAAGTACTTTTCTGAATACATTGGATAACTTTCAGCATAATTAATGATCTTTACTCTAGATAACAACGCTAAATCATAAGCGCTTGAGTAATGGTTTTTTGCAGGATAGCCTGTTGCATTCACAAAGTTTGTGTTGTTCATACCAAGTAATTTGGCATGCTGATTCATTAGGTCAGCAAACGTTTCTTCATTATCCGCAATATATTCAGAAACAGCGATACTGGCATCATTACCAGATTGAACTATTATGCCACGCATTAAGTCTTCTAGTTTGACTTTGCTTCCTTCTCGAATAAACATTTTCGAGCCACCCATACGCCATGCTTTTTCACTGACAGGCACCATATCCTCCATAGAGATATTGCCCAGCGAGCGCTCGTAGTCAACAATATAGGCTGTCATTAATTTTGTTAAACTTGCTGGCGGATATTCCTTTTTAGAATTATGTTCAACTAACACTTTACCTGTGTAGGCATCCATTAAAATATAACTGGTTGCAGACAATTGAGGTGGAGCTGGAATAAGAGCGGGTGCTGCAGAAGAAGTATTTATAAAGCTAAACAAAGCAGCAAACAGGAAGATAAGTGTTTTTTTCATAATTTTAAGTCATTATCCAAAAAGTTTCACAAATACAGTTACACTATATGTAGTTGTTATGTCGTAATTTCAAGCAAAAGTTATCAATTTAACATTGAGTTTTAGTAAGTTCCTAAAACAATATTTAAGGTAGCAAATTTACTCTCACAGGCCTCTCAAACCCCTTTCTTTGTAGTCTATCACTCCAAGAGTTCATTTGATAATTATCTTCATATGGCCCCATGACTACTTTATAAAGTCTATCCTTTTGCTCACTGATGAAAACGTTGGTATCAACACCATAAATATTAATAACTTTTTGTTTTAGGCGTTGCGCTAGTTCAAGTTGTTCAAACGCACCTAATTGTAAATGGGTGAATATCTCTTCTGGGTTATAGGCAGGAGGAGCAACGGTAATACCATCTGTTTTATAAGCATAACTCTGATCAAGAACTGCTGATCCTGTGTTTGCTGTATTGGTGGATTTAGCTGCTGGAGAAGCTGAATTTCTGTTCAATGAATACCAATTACTAGGGCCTACTGAAACATCTGTTGGCGCACTCACTACTTCGATTTTGACTCTGGCCAACCCTTTTTTATGGTAATCAAGTTTGGCTGCAGCAGCATAAGACAAATCTATGATGCGATCATCATGAAATGGTCCTCTATCATTTACTCTAACAATTACTTCTAGGTTATTGTCTAGGTTAGTGACTCGCAAGTAAGTCGGGATAGGAAGGTTTTTATGTGCAGCAGAATAACTATACATGTCATAAATTTCGCCGTTTGACGTTTTATGACCGTGAAATTTTTTACCGTACCAAGATGCCATACCGGTTTGAGTAAAGCCTTCAGCAGAGTCCATTACCCAATATTTTTTACCCCATACAACATAAGGGCTTTTATTTCCTGCACGACTACGAGGTTCTTTTTTTGGAACCAAATCGGGAATTTCTTTCAGTTTTGCGTCATCTTCAGGTCCGTGATCTTGAAGGATACTGTAACGACCGTTCCCACTTAACTTCGCATAATCTGCTTTTGATTGTGAAGTTTTAAAATTAGTTCCAGCACAAGCAACAAGTAAAAAAGCAAGGCTTAGTAATATTAGTTTTTGAAGTAACATCATTCAGAAGAAATTTCCTTCGCTAGTTCAAGTACTGCCATTGAATAACGACGGCTAGGGTTATATCGCATGATGACAAAAAAGTTTTTATTTGCAAGCCAATAAGACGTAACCTTATTGGCTGTTCTTAAGGCGATAAGGCCCGTTTTTTCTTGTTTCTCCTTTACGTTTTCTGCGACCCCAATTGAATGCCACTCGGGTAAGTATTTAATTGGCGATCGACCTTCATTGATATGTGACTTCCATTTACTTTTTTGTGTGTTATCAACTTTTACAGAGATCACTGGTGTCTTCCCTTGCTGCCAACCATGATGTTGCAAATAACGTCCAACACTGCCAATAGCATCAGGCACTGAACTCCATAAATCAACAACACCATTGTTATCATAATCTATTGCTAATTTGCGATAGTTTGATGGCATAAATTGCCCCATTCCCAGTGCACCAGAATAGGAGCCTTTTGCTTTACCTATGGGCCATTCGTTATCTCGCACTAATAGTAAATAGGCTTCTAACTCGGACTGAAAATAACGGGTTCTTCTTGGGTAATCGAAAGCGAGGGTGGATAAGGAGGTAAACACATCAATATTCCCCATTACTCGACCATAAAAGGTTTCAACACCAATTAAGGCAACAATAATATCAGCGGGGACACCAAATTCTTTTTCGGCTTTATTTAACCAACTTTTATATTTTTGACTGAAATCCCGACCCGCTTTAATACGATCTATTTCTAAAAAATGCTTGCGGTATTGATAATATGGTGCAATTACTTCCGGTTGATTGTTTGACTTTTTAATGGATTTTTTTCTGGTTTTAATACTTGCAAACGCAGCTTGTAAGAGTGATTCATCATAATTGTGTTTTTCCACCATCATACGGATGAATTTTTGCACCTTAGGTTCATTAGCATAAGAATATTTATAGTGAGGACGTTCTTTCTGTAATTCTGAACTTAACTTGTCTTTGTCATTTACCAATAAAGGTCTATCGACATGAGAGCTATTATTAGCGCAAGCTGTTAAAGACAAGGTCGTCATTAATAATAAGGCGTACTTCATCGTCTCACTCTCTTCTTATGGGTATGTATCGACATTAATATGCCAAACGTTGACATAATTGTAATAATAGAAGTTCCACCATAACTTACTAAAGGTAGAGGAACACCTACAACCGGCAAAATGCCGGAAACCATACCAATATTAACAAAAACATAAACAAAAAAAGTTAGTGTAAGACTTCCTGCCAACAGCCGACCATAATTATCTTCGGCAATTGAGGCTATATAAAGCCCTCTGGCAATGATTAAAAAATAAGTCAATAACAACATAAGACAACCAAACATCCCAAACTCTTCAGCCAAAACAGCAATGATAAAGTCTGTATGGCTTTCTGGTAGGTATTCAAGTTGTGCTTGTGTTCCGTTAAGCCACCCTTTACCTTCGATACCACCAGAGCCTATCGCTGTTTTTGATTGAATAATATTCCAACCAGCCCCCAAAGGATCACTTTCTGGGTTTAAGAAAGTCAACACTCGTTGCTTTTGATAAGCGTGCATCACTTGCCAAAGGAAAAAACCAACAATAGGAGCAGCCAATAAAGCCCCTAAGATATAGCGCCAACTCAGTCCGGCAAGAAACAATACAAATAATCCGGACACACAAACTAATAGCGCGGTTCCTAGATCTGGTTGCCTTGCTATTGCTAACACTGGAATCAATACCATCACAAGGACAACAAAAATATTTTTAAAAGAAGGCGGGAGATGTCGGCTCGAAAAATACCATGCGACCACCATAGGCATCATGATTTTCATCAACTCAGATGGCTGAAAACGCCCTATACCAGGAATTTCTAACCAACGCTGTGCTCCTTTTGCCCCCACTCCAAAAAAGAGTACGAGTATTAGCAGCCCCAACACTCCGACATAAAGCAATGGTGATGCACGTCGCATATATTTAGGTGGCACTTGCGCCAAAACAAGGCAAGCAAAAAAGCCCAAAACTATTCGTATTACTTGTCGCTCAACAACCTCATCGCTTTGACCGGACGCTGAGTAAAGAATAACCAAACCACCTACAGACAAACAAACCAGCAAAAGCAACAAAAAGAAATCAGTGTGTACAAACTGCCAAAAACGGGAGTTTGCAAACGCTCTTAGGCGCAAGTAGAGGTTATCATTCATTGAGAACTCACTTTAAGGTAGTTGTATTTTTTCGGAAACCTATCATACAGGTAAGCATCGAATAATTTTTTTGCTAAATCCGCTGGCAAACCACTGGTGTTACCATTTTCAAAAATAGAAAATACAACTATCTTTGGCTTATCTGCAGGAGCAAAGGCGGTAAAATACGCATGATCATGCAATTTAGTATCAAGGTTTTCTACTTCATACTCTTCATCATCTTGCAGACTAAATAACTGACCTGTACCGGTTTTTCCTGCGATTTTATAACGCGTACCTCTAAGGCGTCTGGCGGTTCCGCGAGAGTCTGTGATGACTTTACGCATCGCTTTTACCACTCTTTCCCAGTGAGCCTCGTTTTTTAACGTAATTTTCTTCTCATTGTTATCATCTGCAGGCCACTCAATATCTTGTTCGCCTATTTTTTGGGCCATACGAGGTGCTCTCCAAGTCCCTCTATTAGCAATTGCAGTAATAGCAGATGCAATTTGTAAGGGCGTTGCAACCATAAAGCCTTGCCCAATCCCAACGTTAACCGAGTCTCCTGGATACCAAGGCTCTCCATACTTAGCTTTTTTCCATTCATTAGAAGGTAATAACCCCCTGCTTTCACCATTCAAATCGAGTATGTTTTTTTTGCCATACCCGAATTGATAAAGAAAGTCATGAATAGGTGTAATGCCCATTTTATGAGCTAATTGATAGTAATATGTATCAACGGATTCAATAATTGAGCGCTCTAGATCTACCCAGCCATGGCCGTCTCTACGCCAGTCTCGATAACGCCTACCATTAGGATTAATTTGGTAGAAACCAGCCGCATAATAACTTTCGGACCAAGTCGCAAAACCATTTTCTAAACCAGCTAACGCCATAAAAGGTTTGATGGTTGAAGCTGGTGGATATCCGCCTTTCAATGCTCGGTTAAACAAGGGTAGACGTTTGGAGTTACGTAACTTGTCATAGTCGCTACTGTTAACACCACGAACAAAAAGATTCGAGTCAAAACCTGGATTGCTAACAAATGCTAATAACCCTCCTGTTTCTGGGTCCATAACGATGACTGAGCCGTTATATTTCCCCATCAAGTCGTAGGCATATTGTTGCAATCTGGCATCAAGATGTAGGTGGATATCCTTACCCGTTGTTGGATTCTCTTGCTCTATCTCCGCCATAATTCGCCCACTGGCGCTGACTTCTACTTTTCTATAACCTGGAGTGCCATGCAACTCTTCTTCGTAAAAATCTTCTATGCCTGTTTTGCCGATAAAGAGAGAGCCAAGGTAGTTGTCTTTATTTAAAGTTTTGTCTTGAAAGTCATCTTTGGTTATGCGCCCAACGTAACCAATCGCATGAGAAAACGCTTCGCCGTAAGGGTAATATCTTGTTAATTGCGCCTCTACTCGAACCCCTTCCCATTTATAGAGATTTACAGACAAGCGCGCCCATTCTTTATCGGTAAGGTTTGATTTGAGCGTGACTGATTGGTATGGGCGCCGATATGCAGAACCTTTTTCGTACGTCTTCCATTCATCATCTGAAATATCAATCAGTTGGGCCAACTCAGTTTTTAAAACCTCAAGATCGTCAATATGCTCAGGAATTAATGTCAAACTGTGAATTGGTCTGTTATCAGCTAAAACCAACCCATTGCGGTCATAAATAATACCTCTGGAAGGAGGCTGAGAAAGGATCATCAATCTGTTTTCATCGGCTTTTGTTCTATACCTTTCATATTCAATCACTTGCAGGTAAAACAGCCGTAAAACGAGAAGTAGCATCAAAAAAAGTACAAAAGCAGTAGCAAAAATAAGCCTGTGCTTTGTTATTGTTTGCTCTTTTTTATAATCGCGAAAATATTGTTGTCCTGATGCCATAAGTTCACTACCTACCTATGGTAAGGATGATTGTTGATAAGCGTCCAAGCTCGATAAAGTTGTTCCGCTAAAATAACACGAACAATGGGATGAGGGAGAGTTAAGTCCGATAATGACCATAACTTATCCGCTCTTTGGCGACAGCGGGCGTCTAATCCATCAGGGCCACCAACCAAGAGGGAGACATTATCTCCCTCCATTCGCCAATCTACTACTTGCTCTGCTAGCTGTTCCGTTGAGTATGATTTACCAAGTACTTCCAAAGCAATAACCTTATCATTTGCAGGAATCGCATCCAGCATGCTATCACCTTCTTTACGAATGGCTTTGGCAATGTCTGCATTTTTCCCCCGTGGTGCCATGGCTATTTCAACCAACTCCAATGAAAAATCTTTCGGAAGCCTTTTACAATAATCATGGAAACCATCTGTAACCCAAGCCGGCATTTTTGTACCGACTGCAATGAGCTTTATTCTCATTCAGCCATCCAATCTAAGTCAATAATAGCAATAGCGTTTTTATATTATTAAATGTTATCACTTGTAATATCCCAGAGCTTTTCAAGGTCATAAAATGTTCTCGCTTCGTCCGTCATGACATGGACAACAACATCATACAAATCAACTAAAACCCAATCATTTTCTGAGCCTTTTCCTTCAGAGCCTAGCGCTTGCAAACCATGATTTTTTAAATGCGTTATCACATTTTGGCCTAGAGCATGAACATGGCGTTTTGAGGTTCCTGTACAAACCACCATAAACTCCATCATGTCAGTATGCTGCTTAACATTCAAAACAGATATCTTATCTCCTTTCAGATCACTAAGTGCTTCTGTAGCAAGTTCTAAAATCTGTTCAGATGTAAGCTCTTTATCAGTCATAAATTTTTAAAGTCCTATATATAAAGTTCATTTTGTTCAATAAAACGCTGAACATTGTCAGGCAAAAGGTAAGCGATCGAAGCTTTTTGACGACACAATGTTCGGATCATACTAGAAGAAATACTAAGTGGCGTTAACGCCTCTAAGTAAATTTTACCGGCGGCACTTAACTTGAGTTCTTCTGCACTTTCAACACGGTAGTTTTCATAAAAATCTGCAAGTTCTCTCACAAAGTCTTGCTCCCAATTAGGGCGAGAGACAACCAAGATATGAGCATAATGAATAATATCGTGCCAACTGTCCCATGCAGGCAGAGATAGAAAACTGTCCATACCGACTATCATGACTAATGGCGTCTTTTCACCTAATTCTTGTCGTAAGTCACGTAAAGTATTTATTGTGTAGCTCGGCTCTTGGCGAACAATTTCTCTGCTATCAACTAATAATCTTGAATCACTCTGACAAGCCAATTTAATCATTGTTAACCTATCTTCAGAGCTAATTATAGGATGTTTCTTATGAACTGGTTGATAGCAAGGAATAAGCCTTAACTCAGAAAAGTTATGATGATCTAGGATTTCAACCGCGACTCTCAGATGGCCATTATGGATGGGATCAAACGTCCCACCCATAATAGCGACACTTTTTAGCTCTGCCTGTCCGTTTACTTCTGTCGGAGTATTTACTGATGATGCCATTAACTAGTTATTCCGAGTATGACCATCGCCAAAAACAATGTATTTTTGACTTGTGAGACCGACTAAACCAACTGGCCCTCTAGCATGAAGTTTATCTGTCGATATACCAATTTCAGCGCCTAAGCCATATTCAAACCCATCGGCAAAGCCTGTAGAGGCATTTATCATGACTGAAGCAGAGTCAACCTCTGTCATAAAAATACGAGTTTTCGAATAGTTTTGTGAAACAATGGCATCGGTATGCTGAGAACCAAATGTATTGATATGTGTTATTGCCTCATCAAGATCAGAAACAATTTTAATTGATAATTTAGGAGCAAGGTACTCAGTTGACCAGTCATCCTCAATTGCCGGTTGTATCGCTTTGACTAAGGCTTGAGATTGAGAACAACCAACCAACTCAACGCCCTTTTCAAAGAAAGCATTTGCCATATTTGGTAAAAACTGAGCCGCAATTTTTTCATGCACTAGTAGCGTTTCCATGGCATTACACACACCATAACGACGAGTTTTGGCATTCATAGAAATTTGCAGTGCTTTGTCTAAATCAGCTTCATCATCGATATACACATGACAAATGCCATCTAAATGCTTTATCACTGGCACTTTTGAGTTATTACTAATACGCTCAATAAGACCTTTACCACCTCTGGGAACAATGACATCGACAAACTCATCCATTGCAATAAGTTCATCAACAACACTTCGGTCGGTGGTATTCACTATTTGCACGAGATTTTCACTCAGGCCAACTTCTTGTAACCCTTGTTTAATTGCCTCTGCAATAGCTTGATTGGAATGATATGCTTCGCTACCCCCTCTTAATATTGCAGCATTGCCTGATTTTAAACACAAGCTTGCCGCATCAATCGTAACATTGGGGCGAGACTCATAAATAATACCAATTACCCCTAATGGCACTCGCATTTTTCCGAGTTGAATTCCTGATGGGCGATAAGCGAATTCCGTCATCTCTCCCACTGGATCTGGAAGAGTGGCAACTTGGCGCAAGCCTTCAATCATACTATCGATACGCTGATCACTTAAAACCAATCGTTCAACCAATGCGGTCTCTAAATTATTTTCTTTTGCCTGCTGAGTATCTTTAGCATTTGCCGCTAACAGTTGAGGTCGAGAAGCGTCTAATATTTTTGCAATTGCTAATAGGGCAGTATTTTTATCGGCCGTAGATGCACGAGCCAACTCTCTTGAAGCAGCACGCGCTTGCTGCCCTACTTGAACCATATACTCTTTAATAGAAGACATACTTTTCTCTAGTTCCTACCACTGATCAATAAAACCAAACCATAGAATTAGGTCTATGTAACTTGCAAAGGTATACTAGCAAAATTATCACCATATTTTGTGTAAAACTTACGATTTAGAGGAATATTTTGTTATCTGATCACTCTTTTTCATTTGCTAGTATTGGAGTAGTCCATTCTTGTTATCGACAAAAGTTTGGCATTCCTCGCCAACCAGGTTTAGTGACTGAAGCCACCGCACGGATAGAACTTCTTTCCCCTTTCAACCGCCTAGACACTCTCGAAGGATTGCAAAGCTTCTCTCATATTTGGGTACATTTCATTTTTCATGCCTGCCTTCAAGAAGGTTGGAAAGCAAAAATTCGTCCTCCAAGATTAGGTGGTAAAAATAAGGTTGGTGTTTTCGCAACACGATCTACACATCGCCCTAACCCCATTGGATTATCAGTAGTGAAACTTGGCAAAATCTACAAGGAAGATAAAAAAGTATTTATTGATTTACATGGCGCTGATTTACTTGATGGCACCCCAGTTATCGATATTAAGCCCTATTTACCCTATGCTGATGCAATCCCAGAGGCCAAAGACGGCTTTGCCCCAATCTCAACAGTGAATAAAGAAGTAATATTCACCAAACAGGCGGAGCAAGATTGCATCCGATACAAACAAACAACACAGAGAGATATTCGATCATTAATCAAACAAATTATTGCGCAAGACCCAAGACCCGCTTATCTTATAAATAAGACAGAGAGGGAACATGGCATGCAATTATGGAATGTTAATGTAAAATGGAAAGTACACACTGATTATTTTGAAGTATTGTATTTAGAAGATTGCCGACAGAGGTATCAAGATGAATAAAAAAGCATTTTTAAAGGCATATCAAGATGTTAATCAGCTTGCATCCAAACCACAACAACCTCCAAGTGAAGACAGAGCAGCTAAAATATATAGATCAGCGAAGGATGAAGAATTAATCAAAGACTATCACTACGCTAAGTTTCAGAAAAATTTTCACCAAACACAAAACGACCCAGAACTAAGAGCGCTAATTGAAAAGGACGATTGGAGCGATGAAGATACTAAACAATTGTTAGCACGCATGAGATAAACTGCATTAGCCCTGACAAACATCACCCCACCTTACTTACATGTACGAGCTCAAATTTTATCCTGCGTTTTGTTGTTAAAATCTTCAGCACTATGCCGCTCATGAAGCTGCTCTGACAGTTCACCCCAAGTTCGATTCACCATGCGACCACGCTGTACAGCTGGACGTTTTTCTATTTCTTTTGCCCACCTAACGAGGTTTTTGTAAGACGCCACATCCAAAAAGGTACCAGCATCATATAAATTACCCAAAACGAGACTTCCATACCAAGGCCAAATTGCCATATCCGCCACTGTATATTCATCACCACAAAAGTACGTATTATTTTGCAAATGCTGGTCTAAAACATCCATTTGCCTCTTGGTCTCCATGGAAAATCTATCTATACAATATTGTATTTTTACCGGAGCATAACTATAAAAATGCCCAAATCCACCGCCTAAATATGGCGCACTTCCCATTTGCCAAAACAGCCATGACAAACATTGAGTTTTAGTTGCAATATCTTTAGGTAAAAACGCATTAAATTTTTCCGCCAAATACATCAGAATCGCACCAGATTCAAAAATGGAAATAGCCGGCCCAACACTTTGATCCACTAACGCTGGAATTTTTGAGTTAGGGTTAATGGCAACGAAACCACTAGCAAACTGATCCCCTTCACCAATGTTAATTAGATAAGCATCATATTCAGCTTCTGCCACTCCTAACTCAAGCAACTCTTCCAACAATATGGTTACTTTGACACCATTTGGTGTTGCTAAAGAATACAACTGTAGTGGATTTTCCCCCTTAGGAAGCTCTTTACTATGGGTTGCACCCGCTGTTGGACGGTTGATTTTCGCCCAAGCACCACCACTCTCCACATCATGAGACCAAACTTTAGGTGGAACATAATCGTTACTATTACTCACATTTTACTCCTTAAAAAACACACTTGACCGATACTTTTTAAATTCTAATACAACATACAAACCATACGAGACAATACTGCATTTAGGCTATTTCAGCGTTGAATCTCCCCACCTTTTCACCATTTTTTGCTGTACACCAAGGTGATCCAATATTCTTGCGACAATAAAATTAATCAAATCATCAATATATTGAGGCTTATGATAAAAACCTGGAGATGCTGGCATTATTACAGCCCCCATTCGGGTTAATTTAAGCATATGTTCTAAATGAATTTCGGAATATGGCGTTTCTCTAGGTACTAAAATTAATTGACGCCTTTCCTTCAACGCCACATCGGCCGCTCTCTCAATTAAATTATTACTTGCACCAGTTGCAATTGCAGACAAACAACCTGTTGAGCAAGGAACAACCACCATAGATGCAGGAGAAGAAGAGCCAGACGCCACAGGAGCAAACCACTGCTCTTTACCAAAGACTTTAATTTGGTCTGGTTTTGCAGAAAACATATCTTGTAATGCGCTCTCTTGAGCAGCTGCTTGCCCGGGGAGTTTGTAGTCTGTTTCTGTAGACATAACCACATGTGCAGCTTTAGAAATCATGACAAACACTTGCACATTTTCTTTCACAAGTGCTTCAATCAAGCACAAAGCATACTGAATACCAGACGCGCCTGTAAGCGCAACAGTTACTCTTTTATTAAACATATAACCTCTTTAACCAAAGCAACATACAACTATGATCTATCATATAAAAATCAAACATCTAACAACATAGCAGAAATGACATACAATAGTGACGCAAAAAAAAATGCGGACCGTTGGTCCGCATTTTATAAGCTTAGAAAAATAAAACTTAGTTTTGATTTTCTAGTTGAGCTTTAATTAGATCACCGATTGTTGTCGGGCCATTTGCTTCAACTTGTGCTTTCTCTGAGTGAGACTTCATTGCAGCTTTCTCTTCTACAGCATCTTTTTGCTTGATAGAAAGAGCAATAGTGCGAGCTTTGCGATCAACATTAATGATAGCAGCTTCAACAGAATCACCTTCTTTTAGAACAGAAGTAGCATCTTCAACACGATCACGACTCAATTCAGAAACTTTAAGCCCAGCTTCAACACCTTCTGCAAGCGTTACTACTGCACCTTTGGCGTCAACTTCTTTTACTGTACCAGTAACAATTGTGCCTTTATCGTTCTCAGCAGCAAAAGCAACAAATGGATCTTCTTCAAGCTGTTTAACACCTAAAGAGATACGCTCGCGCTCGGCATCGATAGAAAGGATAACTGTTTCCAAATTATCGCCTTTCTTGTACTTGCGAACAGCTTCTTCACCACTCTCATCCCAAGAAAGATCAGAAAGATGTACAAGACCATCGATACCACCGTCAAGACCAATGAACACACCAAAGTCAGTAATAGACTTGATCGCTCCAGAAATCTTGTCGCCTTTATTACATGAAGAAGCAAACTCTTCCCATGGATTAGGTGTACATTGCTTAACACCTAGGGAAATACGACGACGCTCTTCATCGATGTCAAGAATCATCACTTCCACTTCATCGCCAATTTGAACGACTTTAGATGGGTGGATGTTTTTGTTTGTCCAATCCATTTCAGAAACGTGAACAAGACCTTCTACACCTTCTTCAAGCTCTGCAAAGCAACCGTAGTCAGTTAAGTTAGTAACTTTCGCTGTTACTTTTGTGCCTTCTGGATAGCGAGCTTTAATTGCAATCCATGGATCTTCACCAAGCTGTTTAAGACCTAGTGACACACGATTACGCTCACGGTCAAACTTAAGTACTTTAACGTCGATCTCATCACCAACAGCAATGATTTCACTTGGGTGTTTAATACGCTTCCAAGCCATGTCTGTGATATGAAGTAAGCCGTCCACACCACCAAGATCAACGAACGCACCGTAATCTGTAAGGTTTTTAACAATACCTTTAACACCTTGACCTTCTTCAAGAGAAGCTAGAAGAGTTTCACGCTCAGCGCTATTGGTTGCTTCCATAACAGCACGACGAGAAACAACAACATTGTTACGCTTCTGATCCAATTTGATCAGTTTAAATTCTAAATCAACACCTTCTAGGTGAGATGTGTCACGAATTGGACGAACGTCAACTAAAGAACCAGGTAAGAAAGCACGAATGTTCGCAATATCAACAGTGAAGCCACCTTTAACTTTACCGTTTATAACACCAACAACGATTTCACTATTTTCATAGGCTTTTTCAAGAACTTCCCATGTTTCAGCACGTTTTGCTTTTTCACGAGAGAGTTTTGTCTCACCGAATCCATCTTCTACAGCGTCCAAAGCTACTTTAACTTCGTCACCAATATTCAGAGTGAATTCACCATTCTCATTCAAGAATTGCGAGCGAGGAATAACACCTTCAGATTTTAGGCCTGCGTGTACCGTTACCCATTCATTATCAATATCAACAATGATGCCTGTAACAATTGAGCCTGGTGCCATTTCAACACTTAACAAGCTTTCTTCAAACAATTCAGCGAAGCTTTGAGTCATTATATATCCTATTCAAGGTCAGTATGAAAATCATACTTCAGCCGTACTGCCAGTAAATACGGGTCAATTTTATAAAAAGCGAGATAGATTTTACTGGCCTCCATCTCTAGTTTTCAATTTTGTTTAGACGCAGAAAAAACAGATTAGCTAATACCCTTCTTTGTTAGTTCACAAAGAATCATATCAACTACCTGCTCAATAGACTTTGTCGTACTATCCACAATTATAGCACCTACTGCAGGTACTAGCGGAGAGATTGCACGATTTGCATCTCGCTCATCTCTTTCCTTAATTGTTTCAATTAATTCATCAATATTAACACTTTCACCTTTTGCTTTCAATTGCTCGACACGACGTCGAGCTCGCTCTTCAGGGCTTGCTGTTAAAAACACTTTAATCTCTGCATCAGGGAAAACAACTGTCCCCATATCTCGCCCATCCGCTACTAAGCCTGGCTCTTGCGCAAAGGCTTGTTGACGTAATAGCAACCCTTCACGAACCGCCGGAATAGCGGCAAGTTTTGAAGCATTATTTCCAACCTCTTCAGTTCGAATCGCTTGGGTAACAACTTCTCCCTCTAGTATTATTTCCGTGTCTTTGCTCTCACCTTGTTTAAATTGCACATCTAAATGTTCTGCTAACACTTTTAATGTTTCTGCATCATCCATTTTCATTCCATGATGAGAAACAGCAAGAGCTAAAAGACGATATAAGGCACCACTATCTAAAAAATACCAATCTAACTTTTCAGCAATAATTTTACTAACCGTACCTTTTCCAGCACCACTTGGACCATCTATCGTTATGACAGGAGCCTTGTTTATCATACTGTTTCCTCTTTATTGTGAAGCAATATTACAGTGAAAACCTATTTGCTCCACAGCCGCTTCAAAACCTTCAAATTCTTTAAATATACCCTGGCAATCACGCACAACAAGCGACTTACGAGCTCTAACACCCAAAGCAATCATAGATAGCCCCAGCACATAGTCGCCACAACAATCCAATTCCCCGCCATCAGGAATCCCACCTTCAATTTCTAACACATCATGTTGACGCTTGACGTGAATGCCTTGTTTTTCTAACGCTTCAAGCAACACCGAAAGTTGATCTTGTAAAACATAAGGCAGAGATGAAATCCCTTCAAAACAACTAACCCCTTGCGCATAAACAGCAGCCACACACAAAAATAACAGTGTATCTTCAAAGTGCAGCAATTCTTCTTTGGGGACAGTAAAGCCATTTAGTGGTGCAAAACTAACAGTAAGGTTGCGGATAAAATCTGACTTCGCCTCACCTACTTCTATACTGGCGCCAGTAGCCGATAAACGGCTTAGGTAACGTTTGTTTTTCAAATCAAACAGCACCTCTTGCAACCTAACATTAGAACCGGGAAGAATCGTCGCCAACAATACCAACCACGCTGATTTTACTGTGTCACTCGGCAAACCGACATTAACAGGATGGAGGTTCCTCTCACCTGAAAAGTACATTTTACCTTGCTCTTTAAACAGCATGTCGTCTCTGACAAAGTCCTTCAAGAAATATGCCATATCATCAGCCGAATCATTTATTTCAGCAATAACATCTTGCGAACTCATTATGCAGGCAAGCAAAACTGACAAATGCAAATCTTTAGCAATACAAGCAAGATTAAGCTGCACAATCTGTTTGTTAGAATGGTGACGTAAAGGTGTTATCACAAAAGGCAAACAATCAGCTTGGGCCGTTTCAAAACTCCCGTTAAACATTTTCATCAAAGCAACCAACTCTGTAAATGGCTGCTGCAACAATCCACTCGCTGTTAACGTTGTTGAAAATTTTTGCCCCATTAAAATTGGTAATAACGCATATAAACTCAACGTAGAGCAATGAACATCAATAGGCGCGATAGGGGCCTTCAATCCTTGCGGTCCTACACCATGAATTCGTATATGCCCCCGTGACAAATTTTCAATCACCACCCCCATATCACGTAGTGCTTGCAATGTTACTTGTGTGCTTTCACTACCATCTATGTTACGTAGTTCACTAACACCCTTTACTAATACAGCCAAAAAAATAAGTTTTTGAGTTAACGATGCCCCCCCAGCAAGCACCATCTCCCCTCTAACAACATTAGCCGGCTGCACTGTAATTGAAGTGATTTTATTTGACTGTAAAGAATCTGGTTTTTTTTGTAACCGTAGGAAATGGTCTCTCGCGGATTTTGCCCTGGAAAAAACACCAAACATAGCCGGACCATTTTCTTGATCAACAAAACCCCTTATGACTTGCAAGTGGTGAATAAAATTATCAAGTGAGCCTAGAACAGCACCTTTATTCGCTAAAAAAACATCACGCCACATTGTGGGATCGCTGGAGGCGATACGAGTAAAATCTCTAAAACCACCAGCTGCAAAGCGGAAAACATCTTGATTAAGTTTGTCATTAGCAAGTGCATCAACCAGTGTATAAGCCAATAAGTGAGGGAGATGACTTGAATTAGCTAAGACGGCATCATGATGCTCGACATCCATACTTAGCACTTCTGCTCCAATGGATGACCAAAGTTCATGCAATGTATTTAGCAGTACAGGGTCACTATCTGCTTGAGGGGTAAGAATCACTTTATGCTTTTCAAAAAGGTTACTGTTCGCAGCAAGAACACCACTTTTTTCTGCACCGGCAATTGGATGACCTGGGATAAAATTCGGCGGCACAAAACCAAAAACAGCCTTTGCCGCATTAATAACACTGCTTTTTGTTGATCCCACATCTGTTACCAAAGTATGTGGAGACAAAAAAGGCTTTAACTCTAGTAAGACAGATTCCATCGCTCGGACAGGCGTGGCTAGGAGTATAATATCCATATTTTTTATTGTACTTTCTGCCAGTTCGGCTGCGACATCAATAACACCTGTTGCCACACCTAAAGTCAATTCATCTTGGCGACGATCAATGCCATACAAACTTGCAAGGTTACGATCTTTTAACGCTTTAGCAAAAGAGCCGCCTATCATCCCCAGACCAATGACAAGTACATTACCAAAACTTTTTTTATTCTTGCTAAGATCTATCAACTCTATTCCTATTTGTACGCATAGGTTAATCGCACAATGTTATTTGCTTCTTAAACAATCCAACTTACAAAACAGCAATGGGGTAAGAGCCTAAAATTTTCACTTCAGATGCTCTTTCCATTAATGCATTAATAACTTTTTTCGCTGCGTTATCCTCTGCATGCCCTTCAAAATCAATATAAAAAATATAACCCCATCGGCTAACTAAAGATGGGCGAGTTTCTAGGCGTGTCATACTGACACCATACTCTTGAAAAGGCTCTAAGAGTTTATACAGTGTACCCGCTTCATTTTTCGCACTGATTAATAATGATGTTTTATCTTTCCCACTTCTTGGTATATTTTGCGTACCAATAATTAAAAAGCGCGTAGTATTATCAGGGTGATCTTCTATATTTTCTGCGCATTTTGTTAAACCGTATAAGTCACAAGCAATATCACCCGCAATAGCTGCAAAACCGCTATTACCTTGCGCTTGCGCCACAATTTTTGCAGCTTCCGCATTAGAGCTAACAGCAACTCTTTCAACGTTCGGCCAATAACGATCCAACCATGAACGGCACTGAGCTAAAGACTGCTGGTGAGAATAAATATGGGTAATACTTTCTCTATCAACACCATCAGCAACCAGCAAATGATGGTGTATCCTCTGCTCTACTTCACCACATATTTTCAGAGATGATTCTCTAAAACTATCTAGCGTATGGTTTACGACACCTTCGGTTGAGTTTTCAACTGGCACAACACCATAATTGGCTGCACCAGATTCAACCTCACGAAAAACCTCATCAATCGCGACCATTGGCGCACTAATAATAGAACGCCCAAAGTGTTTTATAGAAGCTTGCTGAGTAAATGTGCCTTCTGGGCCGAGAAACGCAATTCTCATCGGCTTTTCAAGCGCAAGGCAGGAGGACATGATTTGACGAAATATTCCTGCCATCTCTTCACTTTGCAAAGGGCCTTCATTGCGCTCCATGACCGCCCTTAATACTTGGGCCTCTCTTTCTGGACGATAAAAAACAACGCCCTCTTCACCTTGCTCAGCCAGCTTCACTTCGGCTACTTTTTGTGCACATCTTGCTCTTTCATTAATAAGCTTTTGCAACTCGATATCAATGGCATCGATGCGCTGCCTTAGTAAAGGTAATGTATTTGGTACATTTTTATCTGGCGAGGTCACTGTCACTCCAACTCATTGAATTAAATGTAAAAAATAAATTTAATATCCGTGTTTTTTTTCAAATGCCGACATAAATTCAATCAAAGCATCAACACCAGCCAAAGGCATTGCATTATAAATACTTGCCCTCATACCCCCGACTGTACGGTGCCCAGCCAGTGTTTTTAAGCCTGCATTTTCAGCCTCTACTAGAAATTCACTATTTAAAGATTCATCTTGCAAAATAAAAGGCACATTCATTCTAGAACGGTACGCAGGGTCAATTGGATTAGAGTACAAACGACTAGAGTCCAATTTTTGGTACAAACGCCTTGCTTTTTCAACATTCACTTTTTCGATTTCTGAAACTCCGCCCTGTTCATCCAGCCACTCAAGCACCAAATTAGCTAGATAAATACTATAAGTTGGAGGGGTATTTATCATTGAATTGTTCAAAGCTAACTGTTTAAAGTTCCATACGGATGGCAAGCTATCTTGGCTTCGCTCTAACATATCCTTGCGAATAATCACTAGCACGCTACCAACTGGACCAATATTTTTTTGCGCGCCAGCATAGATAAGAGCGTATCGACTAATATCAATTTCTCTAGACAAAATAGTTGAAGACAAATCAGCCACTATAGGCAAGTCTGTCTCAGGTAAAAAATCAAACTCTACACCACCTATGGTTTCATTTTGAACTATATGTAGATAAGCGGAATTAGGGTCGATCTGCCATTCGGATAAATCAGGAACCGTTGTATAGTTTTGCGCTTTGGAAGACGCAACCACATTGACTTTGGCATATTTGGCAGCTTCTTTTATTGCCTTGCTTGACCATACTCCTGTGTCAAGGTAAGAAACCGTTTCAAATCCATAAGCCAAATTAGCTGGAATTTGCGCAAACAGTGTTGAAGCACCGCCTTGCACAAATAAAATCTCGTAATTATCGGGCACCTTTAACAGATTTTTAACGCGCTGTTTGGCCGAATCAAGAATGGAGGTAAACTCTTTACTCCGATGACTCATTTCCATTACCGACATGCCAACGCCTTGCCAGTCCAACATTTCACGCTGTGCCTTTTTTAGCACTTCTTCAGGTAACGCCGCAGGACCAGAACTAAAGTTATAAACACGAGCCATTGAGCAAAACACCTTATCTATTAACCAATTAAAAAGCATGGTGCTTTTCACTCAAAGAGTGAGCAAGCACCATGCTTAACACTTACTCTATTTATTCTTCGCTATTTGAATCATCGCTATCTGGAGTCACTTCTAACTCTTCCTGCTCAATGAGTCCTTCTTCATCTTGTTCAATGAGCCCCTCCTCATCCTCTTCGATTACTCGTTCAACGCCAACAAGATGCTCATCGTTTGTTAAGCGAATTAAGGTAACTCCCTGTGTATTACGCCCTTGACACGTTACCTCTTCAACTCGAGTTCGCACTAATGTACCTTGATCAGTAATAAGGATGATCTCATCTGTGTCTTCTACTTGAACAGCACCAACAACAGGACCATTTCTTTCAGAGACTTGGATACCAATAACACCCTGACCACCACGACCATAAACAGGGAAATCATCAATCGCTGTTCGTTTACCAAATCCATTTAAGCAAGCGGTTAGAATGCTAGTATTCTCCTCTGGCACAATTAGTGATACAACTTTCGCATCGTCCAGTAGTCGAATCCCTCTAACTCCTGCAGCAGTTCGCCCCATTGCTCGGACATCTGACTCTTTAAAGCGAATGGTTTTACCAGAACTTGAAACCAACATAATGTCATTATTGCCATTCGTAACAGCAACGCCAACCAATTCATCGCTCTCATCTAAACTTAAGGCAATCAGCCCTGTAGAACGAGGGCGGGCAAAGTGTTCCATAGCCGTTTTCTTAACTGTGCCATTAGCTGTTGCCATGAAAATATAATTACTAGACTCTTGAGTTAACTCGTCATCAACTTCTTCATCTTCATTTTTCTCTGGTGTAACCAATGGTAATAGTGCAGAGATGGACTCCCCTTCACTCAATGGCAATAGATTAACAATCGGTCGACCTTTGGCGCTACGGCTGGCAACAGGGATTTCAAAGACTCGCAACCAATAAACCTTACCAAAATTACTGAACAACATTATGGTATCGTGACTACTTGTTACCAACAGATGTTCAATATGATCTTCTTCTTTCATACTCGCAGACGATTTGCCTCGCCCACCACGACGCTGAGCTTGATACTCTTCTAGCGGCTGAGATTTCGCATACCCTGTGTTGGAGATAGTAACAACCATAGGCGCTTCATCGATCAAATCGGCAATTGTAAGGTCTTTGCGGGAAGTAAGAATTTCGGTACGACGAACATCACCAAACTGCTCTTTAACGCCAACCAACTCTTCTCGAATTACTTCCATTAAACGCTCTGGAGAAGATAAGATATGCAATAGTTCGGCAATCAAGTCTATCAACTCTTTGTATTCATTTTGGAGTTTTTCGTGTTCTAGACCTGTTAAGCGATGCAAACGCAAATCAAGAATGGCTTGAGCCTGAACTGGCGATAAATGATAGTTTCCATCTCGAAAACCGAACTCTTCTGCTAGATCATCTGGACGACAAGCATCTGTTCCAGCACGCTCTAGCATCGCCATAACTTCGCCTGTTTCCCAGCTAGTGGAGATCAGTTTTTCTTTTGCTTCTGCAGAAGTTGGAGAGTTACGAATAAGCTCGATAACTCGGTCTATGTTTGCTAAAGCAACAGCAAGACCCTCAAGAACATGCCCTCTTTCGCGAGCTTTACGCAATTCATAAATAGTGCGGCGGGTAACGACTTCACGGCGATGTTTGATGAAACACTCAAGTACTTGCTTCAGGTTAAGTAGCTGAGGTCGGCCATCCACTAACGCCACCATATTTATACCAAATACGGTTTGCAATTGTGTTTGACTAAACAAGTTGTTTACAACAACTTCTGCATTTTCACCGCGACGAAGCTCAATAACAATGCGCATTCCATCTTTGTCTGACTCATCACGTAACTCAGTAATACCTTCAAGTTTTTTCTCTTTTACCAACTCAGCTATTTTTTCAATAACCCGAGCTTTGTTGAGCATGTAAGGAATTTCTGTAAAAACGATTGCTTCACGATTGCCTTTCTCTAACGATTCAACATGATGACGCGCTCGCATATAAATTTTACCGCGCCCAGTTTTATATGCATCAACAATGCCTGCTCGACCATTAATAAAGCCTGCTGTGGGAAAATCAGGACCTGGGATATATTCCATTAATTCATCGATTGAAATATCCGCGTTATCAATAACAGCCAAACTACCATCAATGACTTCTGACAAATTATGGGGAGGAATGTTGGTCGCCATACCAACAGCAATACCTGAGGAACCATTAACTAATAAACCTGGTATGCGGGTTGGTAACACATCCGGCATTTGCTCTGTGCCATCGTAGTTCGGCACAAAATCAACTGTTTCTTTTTCCAGATCCATTAATAAGTGATGAGCGATTTTAGCCATGCGAATTTCGGTATATCGCATAGCAGCTGGATTATCACCATCAACAGAGCCGAAGTTACCTTGCCCATCAACAAGAGTGTAACGCATAGAAAAGGGCTGAGCTAAACGAACGATAGCATCATAGACTGCGGTGTCACCATGAGGGTGGTATTTACCTATAACGTTACCAACGATACGAGCCGACTTCTTATAGGCTTTATTCCAATCATTTTTCTCTTCATGCATCGCAAATAAAACACGGCGATGCACTGGTTTCAAACCATCACGAACATCCGGTAAAGCTCGACCAACAATAACGCTCATCGCATAATCTAGGTAAGAACTTTTGAGTTCGTTTTCGATACTGACGGGAGTAATTTCTCTAGCTAATTCGCCCATAGATTCAATCGTTCCTTATGTCTTCAGAGCCCTTACACATGCTCTGGATATCTTGTTTTAATAAGCCCAACATTGTAACACAAGCTAACTGAGAACTCCCACAAACAAATAGCAAAATACGTCACTTCCTGTCTGAAACGCTCTATTTAGTTAAAAACATGTCAAAGCAGGATGCCTTTCAAACAAAAGGCCGCTTTGTAAAAAACGAACTATCCGATACTTAAGTGAACAAAACACTTACGAGCTTAACCAACTGTTGGCATAATAGGTTTACCGGCTGCTTTTTGAGTAAGGTACTAAAAAACCAAATGCATTTAACAGTTCGTAAAATACTAACAATCACATAATTTAGTTAATCTACTTGAGTAATTTTGTAGCAAACTAAAATCTTAAAGAATCGTTTTAAGAACATTGGAAAACATAATGGCAGACAACGTAGACAACGAAGAAATTGCTAAATTTGAAGCATTGGCCAATAGATGGTGGGACAAAGAAAGTGAGTTCAAACCCTTACATGACATTAACCCTCTGCGTACGAATTATATTGATTCCAAGGTTTCTCTCGCTGGGAAAAAAGTCATTGATATTGGCTGCGGCGGTGGCATTTTATCTGAGGCAATGGCCCAAAGAGGCGCCACAGTAAAAGGCATTGATATGGGTGAAGCACCATTAAATGTTGCGCGACTGCACCTTAAAGAAAGCAAGTTGTCCATTGATTACGAACAAACAACGGCTGAAGCAATTGCCGCTAGGGAGCCAGAGCAATACGATGTTGTTACCTGTTTAGAAATGCTTGAGCATGTCCCAGACCCAAGCTCTGTTATTAAAGCATGCGCTAAGTTAGTGAAACCCGGTGGCCATGTCTTTATGTCCACCATCAACCGCAATCCTAAGTCGTATCTTTTTGCCATTATCGGAGCCGAGTACATTTTAAATATGCTCCCCAAAGGCACACATGAATATGGCAAATTTATCCAGCCAGCAGAGCTGAATAATTATTCACGACTTGCAGGGCTTGAAACCAAGGAGTTAATAGGAATGACATACAATCCATTAACAAAGTCTTATAAATTAAATGCAAAAGATGTTTCTGTTAATTATTTAATGCATACCATAAAGTCATAACATCAACCTCCATTAGTGGTACAGAATAAGTCATATTTGAAAGGTTAAAACGATGATGAGTTACCAAGCTCCAAAGGATTTATTAAAAGACAAAATTATTTTAGTGACTGGTGCTGGAGACGGTATTGGCAAAACTGCTGCTTTACATTATGCGAAGCATGGTGCAACCGTTATTCTGCTAGGCAGAACCACAAAAAAGCTGGACCTAGTTTATGATGAAATTGAAAAAAATGGATACCCTCAAGCAGCCATTGTGCCACTAAATCTTGATGGAGCAGTGGAACATGACTATATAGAACTGGCCAGTATTATTGAAAATGAGTTTGGCCGATTAGACGGGCTTCTACATAACGCGGGTATTTTAGGGAACCGAACCGCTTTGGCGAATTATGAGCCAAGTACATTCGAGCAAGTTATGAGAGTAAACGTTACAAGCCAGTTTTTATTGACACAAGCCCTACTCCCTATGCTGCTACAGTCTGAAAACAGCTCAATTATTTTCACCTCCTCAGGTGTGGGTCGTAAAGCAAAAGCCTATTGGGGAGCATACTCAATATCTAAATTTGCGACAGAAGCCATGATGCAGTTGTTGGCAGCTGAGCTTGAGAACACCTCTAACATTCGAGTCAATGCCATTAACCCTGGCGCAACTCGCACCAATATGAGAGCCTATGCTTATCCTGCTGAAGACCCTGCAACAATAGCAACACCAGAACAAATTATGCCGACCTATTTATATTTAATGGGTAACGACAGTTTAGCGGTAAATGGCGAATCTATTGACGCCCAGCCATAATAATAAAACAGTAGCGCATAAAACTTGATTTATGTGCTACTTCATCGAGACAACATTCACATTTATATGATTTTATCGACCGTAAAGTTACCCTCTTCACTCTTATCATCTGTCTCTATTTTTTGTCTTTCTTTCACCTTGGTAGCCTGTTCTTCAATGTCTTCTTTAAACACAACCACTGTAAATATTAAAAAAAGCCAAAGCGATAAGAATCAATACCAATATTTACAACTTGAGAATCAATTAAAGGTCATTCTTGTTTCTGATCCTAAAGCCGAAAAAAGTGCTGCTGCAATGGCGGTAAATGTTGGTGCTAATGACAATCCTAAAGACCAATCTGGATTGACACATTTCCTCGAACACATGCTCTTTTTAGGCACCCAGAAATACCCTAATGCGAGCGAGTATAACGACTATATCAACCGTTTTGGTGGAAGTAATAATGCTTATACTGCCAGCGATCTAACCAACTATTTTTTTGATGTCCAACCAGAAGGATACGAAGGTGCTCTGGACAGATTTTCTCAATTTTTCATTCAGCCTTTGTTTAATGAAGAATATACTCAAAGAGAGAAAAATGCGGTTCATTCTGAGTTTATGGCAAAAATCAATAATGACTTTAGACGCAGTAACCAAGCCCTTAAAACACTTTTCAATACTAATCATCCCGCAAACCATTTTAGTGTTGGCAACCTAGATACGCTTAAAGACAAACCAAACCTATCACTACAGCAGCAAGTACGAAGTATCTATGAGCAGCACTACTATGCGAGCAACATGACACTCGTTATGGTTGCAAACTTGCCGCTAGAAAAGATGGAAGAGATGGCTCGCGTTTATTTCTCAACGATTAAGAATAAAAGTGAAGAAAAAAAAGAGGAAAACTACCCTTTACTACTTGATGGGTCACAAAGATTGCAGTTTGTTGAACCTATTAAAGACATTCATATTCTCAACTTACATTTTATTATTCCTTCTCAAACATCTAATTATCAAAGCAAGCCTACACGCTATATAAGCTATTTAATTGGCCAAGAAACAAACAACTCTCTTTATAGTTTTTTAAAGAAGAAAGGCTGGATTACATCATTAACCGCTGGACTAGGAAGTGAGTATATAAATCAACAAGCATTTAATATTCAGGCAAAACTTACCGAGAAAGGGATCAAGAATGTTGATCAAGTCATAAATGCGATATTTTTTACTATCAAACAAATAAAAACGAGTCCGATTAATCCTGCCTATATCGAAGAAGAGAAAAGATTATCTCAACTCATGTTCTCTTATCATGGTTACTTGCACCCTCTTGAGCTGAGTCAAACCCTTGCAAGTCAGGCCCATAAATATCCTATCGGCGACATACTTGATGCTTTTCAAATTACACGCTCCGCAACCGCTATTGAGATTAAAAAGACCCTAGAAAACATCAATACTGATAATGTACTTATTCAAGTCATCAGCAAGAATCACTTCCCTAATCATTGGGGTAAAACAGCCCCATCTTGGCAAAAAGAAAAATGGTATAACACTAACTATGCGAATTTACATATCAAAGATTCGTGGCTGACTAGATTAAATCAACCAGACTTTATTGGTGAAATTAAATTCCCCAATGAGAACCCCTATATTGCGGAAGAGTTAGACTTTGTTAAAGAGTTTGATCCTACTCCTAAAAGCATTTTTCAAGGCAAGGGAATTCAGTTCTGGCACAGAGCAGATAATCGTTTTGATCAACCAAAGAGCTCAATTTATCTTGCGTTACATTTTAACAATGTAAATAACAGTGTGCGCCAAAGTTTACTGAATAAGCTCTGGGCGAAAACAATGAACAGCGATCTGAGAGAAGATACCTACCTGCCATACAATGCCAATCTTAATTATTCTCTTTATGACACCATCAATGGCATTAATTTAAAAACAAGTGGCTATACTGATAAACAACAAAAATATTTGCTCTGGCTTGTTGAACAAGTTCTAACGCGCATACCAGAAAAAACGCAATTTGAGCAAACAAAAACCAAACTAATACAGGATTTAAAAAATACCAAATATGCGCAAGCTTATTCCTCTGTTTTATGGTCTTTTTCACATAAGGTGATAAAAAACTCCCATTCAATAGACGAGATGCTTGAAAGCATTAACACTATCGAATATGACGACCTATTATGTTTTCGCAAGCAAGCTATTCAAGAGTTTAGCCTAACAGGTTTCAGCAACGGTAATAAAACCCATTTAAGCAGCCATGAGCTAGCAGCAGAGTTAGCCGATATATATGAATCTAACCTTGGTAATTTCGATTCAAAACAATTAGAAAAACATGATTTAAAAAACCACGGCAAATACTACTATAAAATAGACACGACAGGAGAAGATAAAGCGGTACTCTATGTTTTATCCGACAATCAGTACGCCTCACCCACTGAGCAAGAGCATACAGCAGAAACTACACACAATTCCTTAAAACATAGCCCTTTAAAACACAGTCCTTTAAAAAACAGCTCCTTAAAAAATAACCCCTTCGAAAGAGCCGCGCTATTTACTTTGCTTAAGCAAGCCATTGGAACACGTTTTTTTACGGAACTCAGAACAGAAAAACAATTAGGCTATATTGTAAATACCTACAATCTCACAAGAATAGACGTTCCTGCTCTTGGTTTTTTAGTGCAATCACCAACATCCTCTGTCGACAACATCATTAAAGAAGTTGAGTCATTCATTGAAAAAGATTTGATGCGTATAACCCAGCTAACGGATCAAGAGTTTACTGACCTTCGTAATACTGTATTGCAACAACTCAAGCAAAAAGAAAAACAATTAGGGGAAGACAGTCATCGCTTCTGGAAAGAGATTATAAAAGGTTCTGAAGATTTCATCCGTAAAGAGAAAGCCATTATTGCCATAGAAAACACAACAAAAGAGGATTTGATAAACCTCATCAAAGAAGAAATTTTAAAGCAATCATTACCAAGAATGATTATTACAAATCAAAAAGCGACTTTACCATTATGGCCAGACAAATTACCAAATAAGTCTAACTCAGATCACAATGCATGCTAGAGGTAGTTTTTCTTTGTACATCTTTTCTTTGTACAAAGAAAAAACCACTGACTAAGCAGTGGTTCTCTAAACTTACAAATAAACTTTTACCGACTAATCATTTCTTCTAACATTGCTTCCGCTTTGCTAGTACTGACTTTTTTACTGCTTGTTTCAATCGGTAAAAACTCACCAGCATCAATACCTGTATTTGGACTGCTAACTTCTAAATCACCTTGATTATTATTAAGTTTGGCTCGCTGCTGCCCAAAGATACCCACTTCAGGCATCATTTTCATTCGCTCTTTCTGTATATGTTCTGGTATACGCCCAGCAAACAAAATAGTGTACGGCGCATTTTCAGTCCGTCTATTCACTTCTGAGTAAATTTCGGCTTCCCGTTCTGCTAATTTTTGTGTTTCGATGTAAGACAACTGCTCATCACCGGAACTGATTACTACATTGGATGGAATTTTATTCTCAACATCCTGTTGATCAAACGGAATAACATCGGCCTCATACTCATCATCAATAACAACCTGATACGTACCTCTAATGACCTTATCGCCATAAACAATGTCTACCAACCGTTCTTCAACAGTTTGAGCAAATGTTGCGCTTGCGAACGCAAATGTGACTGCAATGAATAATTTATTCATTTTTATGCTCCTTGGTAGAAAGTATCACCAGCTAAAATTATGACTACCATTAATCAAATTAATATCACTGGATATTCTTCACTATATCTAAATAGAAAAAAATGAAAAGCATTAACTACAAAAAGACAGAGTTAACTACAAAAACACACATTCAAAAATAAAAAAACCAAGGTTCACGTTACGATAAACCTTGGTTTTAAATAGACTAACTAGTAGTTGTTACAGCGTAATGACATCAAACTCAACATTCGGATTAACATCAGCATCGTAGTCAACACCATCCACACCGAAGCCAAATAGTTTTAAGAACTCATCTTTATAAAGTTGGTAGTCCGTTAAATCAAACAAGTTTTCAGAGGTGATTTTCGGCCATAGATCACTACACGCTTTTTGAATGTCTTCACGTAATTCCCAGTCATCTAAACGCAAACGATTTGTATCATCTGTCAGCTCTGTTGGATTCAGGCCATTATATAAACGCTCTGCGAACATCCGTTGAATTTGCTCGATGCACCCTTCATGGATCCCCTCTTTTCGCATGACATTAAATACCATAGCAAGATATAAGGGCATAACAGGTATCGCTGATGATGCTTGAGTTACAACAGACTTAAGTACGGCGACATTAGCACCACCACCTAAGCCGGATAATCTTTCATTAATAGCGGCTGATGCTCTGTCTAAATCCTCTTTTGCCTTACCTAGGGCACCATGCCAATATATTGGCCAAGTAATTGCTGAGCCGATATAAGAGTAGGCAACCGTTCTTACACCTTCAGCAAGCACACCAGCATCTTGCAAAGCATTCATCCATAATTCCCAGTCTTGCCCACCCATTACGGTTGTTGTTGCCGCTATTTCTTCTTCTGTAGCAGGCTCAACTTCTGCATCGATAATAACATCGCGGTTTGTATCAATAGCAGTAGAACGATAAGGTTCGCCAATCGGCTTCAATACAGAACGAATCACTTCTCCTGTATCAGGTAGTTTACGTACAGGTGATGCTAGGGAATACACCACCATATCAATTTGCCCTAGATCTTCTTTGATAACCTCGATAACTTTATCTCGGGCTTCATTAGAGAAAGCATCGCCATTAATACTTTTTGAATATAACCCTTCTTCTTTCGCAAATTTATCGAATGCTGCTGCATTGTACCAACCAGCAGTCCCTGCTTTTTTCTCTGTACCTGGCTTTTCAAAAAATACGCCTAGAGTTGCAGCACCAGAACCAAAAGCAGCAGTAATACGTGATGCTAATCCGTAGCCGCTTGAAGAACCTATTACCAATACTTTTTTAGGCCCGTTTTTAATTTGTCCTTTGCTTTTAGTAAACTCTATTTGTTCTTTAACATTTAGCTCACAGCCAGTTGGGTGAGTTGTTGTGCAAATAAAGCCTCGAATCTTTGGTTTAATTATCATAAATACGTCTCTGTTTTCTTAGTCCACAAAACGAAAAATTATATTAATCTGACTTTTTTCTGTCTGACTTTTTTCTGTAAGTGCAGCCGTATACACGACCATGAAACCAATCATACCCTACTCGGCATTTATGTCATACTTCCTTTATTATTCTCTTGCTATATAAGAGAAAAAGTACGTTTTTAGCTTAATAATATAACCATCAATAACGCCAAAGTAGGTATTACATGTCACAGACAAAACTGTCCGATCAGATAAGTAAAAATTTGGAAAGCATGATCATAGATGGCACATTAAAGGCCAATGATCGTTTGCCACCTGAACGAGAATTGGCAGGGCGCTTTCATGTATCAAGACCTTCACTGCGCGAAGCCATTCAAAATTTAAAAGCAAAAGGGCTAATTACTAGTCGTCAAGGCGGAGGGAATTATGTCAGCGAACATATTGGTGAGTCGTTACAAGATCCTCTATTACAAGCTTTGGCAGAGCACGATGAATTCCGCTACGACCTTTTAGAATTCAGGGACGCACTTGAGGGAATCGCAACTTATTATGCGGCAATAAGAAGCACAGATTTAGATAAAGAGCAGCTCACGGCTTCTTATAATGCCTTAGTTCAAGCACATAAAATGAAGTTACCTAATTTAGAAGCCAAACGCGATGCAGAATTTCACTTAATGATCGCTAAATGCGCCCACAATGCTATTTTAATGCATAGCATGAAAGCCTTATTCACCATGCTATCAAAGAGCATAGCAGCCAATTTAGACAACTTATTTGAGCATTCGCATGCGAGAGAAGACATTATGCAACAACATACTAAAATCTATGAGGCAATCATGGCGAGTGATGCTAAAACCGCTAAAGTTGCAGTTCGAGAACACCTTGCGTATGTAGAAAAAGCCTTACTCGAGGTAAACCGCTTGAAATCACGTCGTCAAAGAGCTTTGCAACAGGCTGATATTCTACTGTGATCGATAGTTCTACAGATAAATAAGACCATTAGAACCTAAAAAAGCCTTACCACATAAAGCAGTAAGGCTTGGACTTAAAAAGAAACGAATAAATTAATCTGTAATAGCTTCTCGTTGCAATGTGGCATTTACTCCATTGTAATAATTATCGGTCATTGCCTGTATTTCTACTGTATCAATAAAGTATCTGTAACCACCTTTTACACCTGATAATGAAATTTCATACACTTCCTTTGGATTCGCTTTACGCGTATATAAATGATATTCATTATAGTCTGGGGTACTTCTTCTTAAAAGCAAACCACTATCTTCCATTCTAACACCAGTCGTTAGGTTTTTAATCATGGCGATATCGTTAACACCTTCTATATTATCGAAAGATTTATCTGCTTTTATTTTCACATAAACATACGATTTATGGGGTTTAGCCAAACGTTCAATATTCATATTTACTGTTTGACCATGCTGAGAAAAATGGACTTCTTGCTCTCCACTAAAGTTATACCAAAAGTTTTCGGCCATAAATTGAATGCTGTAATGCCCGAAGAGCAAGGTATCAAAAACCACTTTTGCAGAGTTACCTTCAATTACAATGTTGCCATTAACAATTTCTCCATTTTCAGCGACGGCTTTGATCACATGATTTTTGTATGCACTATGATAAGACTCTGGTATATCAAACTGAACGATTAACTCCTTAACAGATTCAAAATCGTTCATCGAAAAGTCATTAACATTAGTACCATAACCATGAAACCAACGTACTTTTTGCGGATCACTTACGCCCAAGTCAATAGCGTTGATTTTTCGATTATTTAAAAATAAGTGATAATTACCCTCTTCCTCAAGTTTAGAAATAAGGGGATAAGACCGGATCGATATGGCAGGAAGTTGATTTATACCAGAAGCCCGAGAAGTCAGTTTTTCCTCATCTACCAAAGTAAAATCGCCATTTCGTATGCTAACCGTGTCTTGGAAAAATTGAGGGGTAAATAGCAACTCATCGTAACCATCATTATCAACATCAACGAGAGAAAATAAACGATCCAAATTAAACTTAGTTAGATTGTGTTTACTGATTAACTCGCCCTCTACGTTATAAATGCTGATTTCACGGTTATATTTGTTGTAGTAACTGCTGTTCTCCGAATACCTTTCATTCGTCACAATAATTTCATTTTGCTCATCGCCCAGTATATTACCGATGAAAAAGTTATAATCATGAGACGTGCGAGTTCTTAATGGTAAGTTGATCGACATAACATCGCTAAAATCGTTCTTATAAATCTTTAGCTGATGATAATCATTTTCGTTTCCATAACTAAGAATATGCCCAAGTTCCATCTCTCCATCTCGGTCGAGATCAAATGTCTTATAATTAGATTTATTGACACTAGAGAAATCCTTACCAATTAGATCAAGGTTATGATCAAAAATGAGTAAGTGTGATGGATAAACACCTAGAGCTCGGTTACTGTACAGTACATATTTTTTGGATTGGTTGTGCTTTTTATTAACAATAGGAAACGAATCATACAAATAATAACGCTTCCATCTTACACTTGGTTCTATTTCGTACTGTTTCGCCGCGAGTTCATTACCTTGGAAGTCATACACATTTGCTTGTAAATGGGAAAATTGCTTAACATTTTCATAGACAGTTTGGAAAACAATTACATCCTCTTCACCGTCATTATCGTAATCTGTAAAGATAATTTGGCTGGCTTGTTGGCGGAACACATTTTCTCTGAACATATCGACTGAAAACGAACTGGCATGCTCCTGACCATTGTTTTCTATAACAAGGGCATTCAGTTTTGTCGGCCCACTTCTATATCTTGTGTCTACATAAAGAATAACGATTTCTTGGTTATTATCGCCATCAAAATCCTTAAAATAGAGCTTCATATTTGTAATTGGCACAGAAGCAGAAAACGAATAAGGAAAGCCTGGTTTGATATTGCCGTTCAAGTCATAAACAAATAATTGGTTTGCATCAGCACTCAAGGATGATGTACGAACGACAACTAATTCACTAACCCCATCACCATCGAGATCAATTACATTGCTATAAGGTACATTTTGACTACCAGGAAAAGAAGTATATTGACTACCAAAAAATGGAAAATTTGCATTGTAACCTTCGGCAATACGAGCACTATCATTAATAATAATTGGGGCCGACAAGGTTTTACTTGTCATGCTGTTTTCAGCGGACACTACTATTTTAAATTCAGCTAACCCGTTATTATTTTCAGAAGGATAAGGCAATGTGGCTAATAGCCGACTCGTGTCTTCATTATCAGCGAATGATCCCGATACGGTAGAGTAGATGTCACCATTTTCGTTTTCTAACGAAATGCGGTAAGTGCCAGATTCTATCGCATAAATATAGCCATGTATTTTGATATCCGCTTGAGAGTTATTATCAATGTAGTAGTAGTCATGCTCTAAATGAATATCTACTGTTGCTGATGGATAAAGGGTGGATTCAATACCTTTTACATTGACTATCCCTTTTTCAAGTAGCATTTCATCAATGTCGGAAGCGGTGTACTTTAGAAGATTTTTGACTTGATTGCCCGTAAGCCTTGGAAAAGCGGATTTGATTAGTGCAGCCGCTCCCGCAACATGAGGGCTTGCCATACTCGTACCGTTCGCCAAAGCATAACCATTGTAGCGCTCAACTATTTGAGGACTGGTTGCATCAATTGATTTAAGTGACAAAATGGCAGAGCCAGGTGCCCATACATCAATATCATTACCAAAATTTGAGAAAGACGAGGGAACATAAGTTACTTCACCATCTTTTACACCTTTTGCAAGTGCACCGACAGTAATCACGTTCTCAGCACTAGCAGGCCAATAATTATGAACATTGTTATCATGGTTATTTCCTGCCGCCACTACGATGGCTATGTTCTCTTCATCCGCGATGATGCGAAAACGTTCATTCATCTCTTGCATGAACACTTTTGCATTAGCATCAAAAAAATCAAATTCGGCGCCTAAACTCATGTTAATGACATCAGCGCCCATTATGACGGCATAGTCTATTCCCTCAATGATGTCAGACAGTGAGCCGTTGCCCTGACGATTAAGTGATCTAATAGGAAGTATAAGACCATTATCGACAATCCCTGCAATACCAATATTGTTGTTGGTAACAGCGCCTATCGTTCCGGCAACATGCGTGCCATGACCATGGTCATCTTTCATGGACCCAGTATTTTCAACAAAGCTCCAACCATGAATATCATCAACAAACCCGTTAGCATCATCGTCTATACCATTTCCTGCTATTTCTTGGTCGTTGTGAAAATACTTCTCTTGAATGTCTGGGTGAGTTAAATCCAGCCCTGAATCAATAACAGCAATAACAACTTCTTTACTAAATTTGCTTGGCTTAGTTAGCTCATCAAATTTAATTGCTTCCATTCCCCATAAGTCAGTGACGTAATAGGGGTCATTAGGCACAGAATTCACAGTAACAGTGTAATTTGGAATAACGTATTCCACATTAGGATTATTTTTAAGAGCATCATAAGTGCTTTGCCACTTATCTTCTTCGATACTGACAATAAAAATATCATTGTCTCTGTTAGAGGTTTTATAGTCACGATAAGGGCTGCTAACATTTGAATGATGTTTAGCATGGCGGCTTGGCCCTTTTGGCACATTCGTAGATTTTGTTTTAAACAGTGGTTTACTGGTAAAAGGCCCTATCTGGAGCATTTTTTCCAAGCGGTTTGCCGAAGAGCGATTTGCTTTCTCCTTAAATTTGCTTGAGTCCGTTCTTTTTAACTTAACAATAAATTCAGTTTTCTGCGCCGGCGCAGTACTTAATGGATTTTTTTCTCCTGTAAAAGCACTTTGATTTGATTGGTTATTGCCATATGCAGATAAGTTAGAAGAAACAAAAAAGCACAGCAAAATGGCATATATAGAGAATATTAATTTCATAAGAAACATCCTTACCATTACATGATATGGTTGGTAAAATATGTGGGGTGGCGTATTTCGAGCACCAACCCACTTTGTCACTGGTACAACCTATAACCAGAATGAGCGTATGCTTTATTAAATGAAGGGCGATAATGCTCTGCCCCTAATGCCAATAATTTAAAACTATACAAATAAGTAGGCTAATCAATGATGCTTTCCAAATCAGTGATTTCAGAGTTTTCAAATGTAACAAAACATTGAATTTAGTTTTTTTTGGTGTGGGTGAGTGTTTCTATAAGGACTTTACGTAACAAAAAGTACGAAACTCAGGCTTAGCTGAAAATATTAGAGGCAGTGACAAATTAACTATGTAAAGAAAGAAGTAATATGCAAAAAGTATGTGTAAAGATACTTTGTACCTTTACATTGTAAATGTGGTTCTAACATTAAAGTTTTATCTTGCTTTTCTTATTTTGCTTTTCTTATGCTTTGTTTTTTGAGTTATTTTAGAAACAGAATGATTGCTGTTTTTCTGTTCTTTTTTCATTTTAGCATTAGTGTTTTCTAAAGTTGGTCGATTCGTTGTATGAGAGGCGCCGACCATTTGACCAAGTTTTGCGTTTTTAGGACGCCTTGTTCTACGCTTATCTTTATCAGCCGCAGGAACCAATTTATCATCCCCATCACCAATCAAATCCCCTCGCCCCATATCTAAAAGTGTATTGCGTAAAGCAGGCCAGTTATTTTGATCGTGATAGCGTAAGAAGCCTTTTTGCACCCGTCGCTCGTCAATACTTTTAATGGTAAAAACGGCTTCACTTTTATAATTAACGGCTTTTAATGGATTTTTCCCAGAATGATACATGGCCGTCGCTAATGACATGGGAGAAGGATAAAAGGTTTGTACTTGATCAGGGCGGAAATTATGTTTTTTGAGCCATAATGCCAAATTCAGCATGTCCTTATCTTCACTGCCTGGATGAGCGGCAATGAAATACGGAATTAAATACTGTTTTTTGCCCGCTTCTTTTGAGTATTTATCGAATAAACGTTTGAAGTGATCGTAAGTCCCCATGCCAGGTTTCATCATTTTGGCTAACGTGTCTGGTTCTGAGTGTTCAGGGGCAATTTTGAGTAAGCCGCCAACATGATGGGTTACCAATTCTTTCACATATTCAAGATCTTTCACGGCTAAGTCATATCGCAGCCCAGAAGCAATTGAAACAGTATGCACCCCTTCAACAGCACGGGCTTTACGATACAACTCGGTTGTGGGGCTATGATCTGTATTTAAGTTTTCACAAATATCTGGATAGACACACGATAATTTACGGCAAGAGGCTTGGATTTCCTCATCCTTACAATTTAACGTATACATATTAGAGGTTGGGCCACCCAAGTCCGAAATATGGCCAGTAAAGCCAGTCACTTTTGCTTTAATATCTTCAATTTCATTTAAAATGGATTCATGTGATCGACTCTGTATGACACGACCTTCGTGTTCTGTAATAGAGCAAAAAGTACACCCGCCAAAACAGCCACGCATAATATTGATGGATGTTTTAATCATGTCATAAGCAGGGATACGCGCTTTACCATATTTAGGATGTGGCACTCGTGCATAAGGCAAACCAAATACCGTATCCATTTCTTCTGTTAACAATGGAATAGGTGGTGGGTTTACCCAAATTTCTTTATCGCCATGCTTTTGTATTAACGTTCTGGCGTTATGAGGATTAGACTCTAAATGCAGAATTCGTGATGTATGTGCATACAACACAGGATCTTTGGACACTTTTGCAAATGAAGGTAGACGAATATACGTCTTAGCTGGATTAATCTTTTCTTTACGCCGTAGAGGCGCAGGGATAACGCGTATTGGCATAACATCACTGTCATTTTTGCTATCAGTATCTGTTTTGCATTTTCCTTCTGGAATATATTCGTATGGGCTGTAAATTTTATCGATCTTACCTGGCCAATCCACCCTTGTTGAGTCAATCTCTGTCCAACCACCAGGTGGTGTGTCTCTCACGATTGTTGTACCTCTTATTGCCAACAAGTCTGACATTTTTCGACCGTTAGCTAAGGCATGAGTAACTTCGACAATGGCTCGCTCCGCATTGCCATAAAGCAATATATCAGCAGTTGAATCGACTAAAATTGAGCGACGAACCTCATTGCTCCAATAATCGTATTGAGCGATGCGACGCAAACTTGCTTCAATACCACCAATCATAACTGGCACATTGTTAAAGGCTTCTTTACAACGCTGCGAATACACAATGACGGCTCGATCAGGTCTTTTGCCTGCCGCGCCATAAGGTGTATAGGCGTCGTCATTTCTAACTTTTAGGTCGGCAGTATAACGATTGATCATGGAATCCATATTGCCTGCTGTTACACCAAAATACAGGTTAGGTTTGCCCAAACGTTTAAAGTCTTCTGCATTGCGCCAGTCAGGTTGATCAATAATACCTACTCGGTAACCCTGTCTTTCTAACAATCGTCCCATAACGGCCATACCAAAACTTGGATGGTCAACGTAAGCATCACCTGTCACTATGATGACATCACAAGAATCCCAGCCTAACTGATCCATTTCATCGCGCGTTGTTGGCAAAAAAGGCGCCACGCCATAACATTCAGCCCAATACTGAGGATAAGAAAATAAATCTGGGGCTACCTTGTGCTGTTTTTTCATGTAAATGGTCGACCTGACGTGCGAGAAGTTAATTATGTTGCTTGTATTGCATATTGTCCCAGAAAATCACATTTGAATACAGTTTTGTACTGACAACCTCGCATTTTCTATTCATAAACAAATATTTCATTTTCTTTTCTGACAAGAATCCCTTACGATTTATTGCTCAACTTTTCCCATAATCGATATCAATTTATTTGTTTATACCCAAAATAGGCTTAAAAGGCCTAAACCGGATATAAAAATAGCGGCTTACAGGCTCACTCCCTATCGAATAAATCGAACAAATCGAATATAAAGTCTGTAGACACAACAATTGAGGGTAATTTATGAAATTAATGAAAACGCTTCTCGCGTCGGCAAGTATTGGTTTAATCACATTAATGGCGACCAGTCATTCTCTCGCTGCTGAATTGAAATTCTTTACTATTGGTACAGGCGGCACAGCTTATACCTACTACCCTGTTGGTGGCGTTATTGCTAATGCCATCTCTAAACCACCAGGTTCACGTGCATGTTCAGAAGGTGGTAGCTGTGGTGTAGACGGTTTAATTGCTTCTGCTGTTTCATCTCGTGGCTCTGTAGATAATATTAATGCCGTCATTTCAGGTCTGCGTGATTCGGGCTTTGCTCAGTCTGATGTTGCTTACTGGGCATATACAGGAACTGGCACGATGGAAGGTAAAAAACCAGCCAAAAACCTTCGCACTATCGCAGCCCTGTTTGAAGAGCATATCCACCTTGTTGCTTTGGCAAGCAGCGATATCAAATCCGTTGCCGACTTAAAAGGCAAACGCGTCTCTCTTGATGAACCAGGTTCAGGCACCTATGTTGATGCAAAACTTATTTTAGAAGCTAACGGCTTATCTATTTCAGATGTTCGCGCTGAAGCATTAAAAGGAAACGCAGCTTCTGAAGCACTACGTAATGGCAAAATTGATGCTTTCTTCACAGTTGCAGGCTACCCAACAGGTAGTATCGTAGAATTGGCTTCCGCTGAAAAAATCAAATTGGTTCCAATTGATGGTAAAGCCGCTAAAGCTTTAACAGATAAGTATGGTTTCTTTGCTCAAAGCGATATACCAGCAGGCACTTACGATGGTGTAGAGGCAACTGCAACTGTCGCCGTTGGCGCACAGTGGTACACAAATGCTAAGCAAAGTGATGAATTGATTTATAATATCACCAAAGCCTTGTGGAATGACAAATCGCGCAAGTTGCTTGATGTTGGCCATGCAAAAGGCAAAACCATTACAGCAGAAACCGCTTTAAATGGTGTTGGTGTTCCCTTACATGCTGGTGCTGAGCGCTTCTATAAAGAAATTGGTTTACTTAAATAAGCTCACCTGAAATCAATGCGGGCCTTTGTTGCAATATAACAAAGGCCCGCATTTTTTTATCGCAACGGGTTACCACATAGAAAACTGGAACTACTTATGTCATCACAAGACAACACAACAAAAGAACTTACAGCGGAAGAACTTGCCGCAATTGAACGAAAATACGACCCAGAATTAGCCTTTAGACCAACAGGTAAATTCATTGGTTTATTGATTACCACCATTCTTGTTGCTATGTCTGCCTATCACTTTTATGCAGCTGGATTTGGCTTAATACGAGAAGTATTGCACCGAGGCATACACTTATCTTTCGTTCTTGGACTGGTTTTTTTACTTTTTTCTTGGAAAAAATCAGAATCCACAGAACTGCAAAAAGCCGCATGGTATCAAATAGGTGGCGTCTCCATCCTAGATCTTGTATGTAGCCTTGCTACTGTTGGTGCCGCCTTATATTTGCCTTTATTACCCGCAGAAGTATTAGCAGATCGTGTCGGTAACCCATCAGAGTTTGATGTGTTAATGGGATCTATACTCCTTGTTTTAACATTAGAAGCAACTCGTCGATCCGTTGGTCCGACACTACCTATTATCGCACTTATTTTTATCGCTTTTGCCCTATTCGGCCCATATGCACCAGGCGCATTAAAACATGGTGGCACAAGTTGGCTTGGTTTGGTTAATCATCTGTATCTGACAAACCAAGGTATTTACGGCATTGCCATTGGCGTGATGGCGCAATATGTCTTCTTATTTATTCTTTTTGGTGTTCTAGCAACGCGTATTGGCCTAGGGCAGTTATTTATTGATCTAGCAATGGTGGTTGCTGGCCGCTTCTCTGGAGGCCCTGCAAAAGTAGCCATTTTTTCGTCTGCTTTCATGGGCACAATTTCAGGTTCATCAATTGCCAATACGGTAACTACTGGTGCATTAACCATCCCAGCCATGAAAAAAGTCGGTTACCCTCCTCATTTTTCTGGTGCGGTTGAAGCGACTTCATCTACAGGTGGACAGATTACACCACCTATTTTAGGGGCAGCAGCCTTTATCATGGTGGAGTATTTAGAAATTCCTTTAAGAGATATTCTTGCCGCCGCCCTCTTCCCTGCTCTTTTGCACTATTTTGGTATTTTTATCATGGTGCACCTTGAAGCAAAAAAACTTGGCCTGCGAGGTTTACGAGCAGAAGAACTACCAAAAGCAGCATTAGTGATAAAACAGCATTGGCTGTCACTGATTCCACTGGCTATTTTGGTTTATTTTATCTTAGCAGGTCGAACACCTGATTTTGCTGCGGTTTACGGCATTATCGCCTGTATTGTGGTTGGTTTTCTTAATCCGGTGAATCGCTTAACCTTTGGGGACCTTTGGCAATCTCTCTCCGTTGGTGCTAAAAACACCTTAGCAGTTGGAGCCGCCGCCGCAACCGTCGGTATTGTTGTTGGTGTGGTTACCTTAACTGGTGTTGGTTTTAGATTAGGTTATGTCGTTGTACAAACCGCAACAGACATTGGTGATATGCTAGGCAGTATCTGGCCCTTGAGCTATTTTACCATCGAGCAATGGGCGTTATTTGTCTCTCTTATCTTAATAGCAATTGCTTGTATTATTATGGGAGCAGGTATTCCAACGACTGCAACCTATATTATTCTTGTAGCAGTCGCAGCCCCAGCATTAGCTCAGTTGAACGTTCAGCCTTTAGTGTCGCATTTCTTTGTTTTCTACTACGGCGTACTAGCTGACATCACTCCTCCAGTCGCATTAGCCGCCTATGCTGCGGCCGGTATTGCTGGTGCGAATCCTTTTAAAACAGGTAACACAGCATTTCGTTTAGGCATTGCAAAAGCCCTTGTGCCTTTTGTTTTCGTTTATTCCCCAGCCCTCCTGCTTGTTGCTGATGGTTTTACATGGGAAGCATTTTTTACCACCTTAACAGGCGCTATGTTAGGCATTGCCAGTCTTGGTATTGCGTTTACTGGCTATTTATTTGCCCCCATGGGTAGTTTACAACGTTGGTGGTTTGCCTTGGTGTCATTTTTGTTCATTGCACCAGGCCTTATTACAATGGCGATTGGCTTAGTTTTGCTAGCACCACTTGTTATCATGCAAGTACAACAACGCAAAACAACCCTTACCGAATAAAAAACCGTTTAAACAAAAGCCGTGATTATGAACTGACTCCATAAAGTTGGACTCTATTACGGCTTTTTTAATGAGATTTACTGACAGCTGGCAATTATCGATATGCAAGACCGTTCGAGAGCTGCTCAGTCGGTACCAAGAAGAGAAGCTTGTTGAGCTATTTTAAATATCGCTGTGGGTCTTGGCGACCATGTAGTACACGGATAATTTCTACCGTATCGGCAATGACTCTGTAAAACAGAGCATGGCTTTCGATGGGTAGGCTTCTGGTGTCAGCTTGGAGTTCGGGGCGCTCAAGCCCCATAAATGGTTGTTCTATAAGAGACCAAAAGTGGTCTTTTAGATTTTTTAGATAACTGTCGGATTGGGCTTGTCCCCATTGCCGAAGCCCATACTGGTAGATGTCTTTAAGGTCGGCTTTGGCAGCCGGAGCTATCACAAGTTGATGTGCAGGCATGAGGCTTAAAATTTAATGTCGTTAAACAGCGAATCTAGGGCAGATTTTGATTCGATGGCAATGCCTTCACCTCTATCTAGCTGATCAGTACCTACGTTCAGTTGTTCGCGCAGGCGGGCCAATTTCACTTCGTGGATCCAATCTTCGTGCGTATCCATAAAGCGCAGTGCTTCGCGAATCACTTCGCTGGCATTGTTGTACAGACCGCTTTCAACTTTGGCCTTAACTCGAGACTCTAGCTCGGCAGTCAGAGATATGTGCACAGTGGTCTCCAAAGGTAAACATTTATATAAATCATGCTAGACCCAAATACAAAGATTGTCAATTTTTGTATTTGAGCCTAGCATCCCCCATGTTTTAGATCAAATCGACACCTGTGTCAGCAGATTTTTAAATAGATACATAACATCTATTAGATGTCTTCAGCATGTAAAAAAGCCCAATAAACACTGTTTATCGGGCTTCTGTAATTGCAATCTCTTGACTGAATTTAGTGCAACAAATTACGTTCGCTCACCTTCATACCAGATACTTGAACATCAAGTTTATTGGATAAATGGCTCAACATGTCACTGGTCTTATAGGCTGTTGCTGCCCTGTTTGTGGCATTGTTGGTTAATGATTCAATATCCTGCATTTTTTCTGCAATTTCATTTGAGGCATTTGATTGCTGCTCTGTCATTGCTGCAATAACATTGGTCATTGCATCAATATTTTGAATCATTTTCCCTACAGAAGTTAAATTTTTACTCGTTTCTTCTGTTTTAATTACCGTATCACCAGCAACTTCTTTACTTGTATTCATAGAAATAGCTGCTTTTTCAGAGCTTTCTTGCAAACGGTCAATGAGTGATTTAATTGTGTGCGTTGACTCACTGGTTTTTTGCGACAACAAACGGACTTCATCGGCAACCACTGAAAACCCTCTACCCGCTTCGCCGGCTCGAGCCGCTTCAATTGCCGCGTTTAAGGCTAACAGATTAGTTTGTTCAGAAATGCCATTGATGGTTTCTAAAATGCTCGAAATGGCATCATTTTGTTCTAGCAGTTCGTTAATAACACGGTGGCTATCATCAATACCATTTGCCAATTTTTTTACCGAAGAAAAGGTATAAGTCATGGCATTTTGCATTTCATCGATTTGATTTGCCGCTTGTTTAGTGGCTTCAGCTGTTTGCGTTGTATTCGTTACAACTTCATTAAATGTACCAGACATACTGCTAATCGATTCAGTAATTTCGCCAATATGATGGCGCTGGCTTTCGGCATCACTGTCTAACTCTTGCGATGTTTTTTGCATTACTCTTGCTGCATCAGAAATTTCTAATGAGCTGTTTTTGATTTCCAAAATGGTATTGTGAAACGCTCGGATTAGCTCATTAAATAAATAAGCAACATCACCTTCTTGTGTACCCGATTCAACAGCAACACGCTTAGTTAAATCACTCTCTCCATTACCATTATTCGCCGCCACAATGTTTTTCATTGTGTTCATTGTTTCCATCAAACCAGAAGTGGCACCATGCTCATGAACGTTTAACCCCATATTTTCTGCTTCTGGAGATACTCTTAGTACATTTAGAATGCTGAGCAACTTAAACAGAACAAAACCTGTGCCTAGGCCCCACGCCATAACAGCGAAAACGCCTTGAGCTTGCACCAAGAACTGATCGAACGCATTTCCAAGAGGCAAGTTTGCAGCAGGTGCAAAGAAAGCAAGAGCAAGTGTACCCCATGCACCAGCTACGCCATGTGCTGCAATTACATTGACCGGATCATCAATTTTGAAGACATGTAAAATAATTTCTTCAGCATAATAGACAATCACACCAGCAAATAGACCCAGTAGAGCTGCACCACTCGGCTCTAATACGGCACAACCCGCTGTAACTGCGACCAAACCACCAATAACGCCATTTAGAAGCTTTTCGATCTGCACTTCGCCACGGCTGGCAAACATACTCACCACAAAACAACTCATACCACCAGCAGAAGCCGCTAAAATAGTATTCGCAAGAATGATGGCAACAGAACTGTTGGCTGCAAGCGTACTACCACCATTGAAACCAAACCAACCAAAGAAGAGGACCAAAACGCCCATAACGGCAAAGACTAAACTGTGGCCATGAATTTTATTGGGTTTGCCATTTTCATCAAAACGACCAAGACGAGGCCCTAACACCAACGCTCCTGCCAGTCCAACCCATGCTCCTAAAGAATGGACAACCGTAGAGCCGGCAAAATCGACCATCTGAGCTTCTGCGAGCCAACCATCTGCGGCCCATATCCAATGCCCAGAGATCGGATAAATTAACGCGACAACAATGACACTAACAATCACATAAGAAAAGAAACGCATACGCTCTGCTACAGCACCTGAAATAATGGTTGCCGCTGTACCAGCAAAAGTAGCTTGGAAGACAAATCCGGCATAATCCATTGGAGTGGATAAATTAGCGAGCGCAAAGCCATCAAAACCGAATAGTCCGCCAAAGACGGAACTACCAAACATTAAGGAATAACCAACAAAAAAGAAGATCAGGACAGAAGCAATAAAGTCGGTAATATTCTTCATTGCCACATTAATTGTGTTTTTTGCTCTGGTAACACCCGACTCTAACGCGGTGAAACCTGCTTGCATAAGCAATACCATTGAGGCTGCTATCAAGATCCAGATAATATCTAAATTCGCTTGTACATCAGCAACTGTCATTATTTTTTTACCTATTCTAGTGTGATTGTTTTTTGTCCTTTATTAGTTGTCCTTTAACATTTTTGAGAAAGAGAGTTTGTGTTTTAGTGGATAAATATCGCACTCAAATCAGTCTTTAAAAACCATCATAATAGATGTTCTGATAAATGCGCAATTTTTCTAATCCCATTAAGAATGTACGTTGCACAAGAATAATGAATACATTATTGTCGGCGCTATAAAATTTTTATACATTCCTATAACAAGTTCCAATATAATGATTGAATTAGTTAGATAATCTCGCTCTTGCTACAGAAACAACAAACTTTAGAAGCAACGCACTTTAGAAACAACAAAGGAGCGACTGCCCTATAAACCATCGTAATCGTGTGTGCTAATTCAACAAAATATTAGTGGCTTTGAAGATGGGAAAACATGTTGAAGGTGGTGCATCACCTCCAAAATAATACTAAATATTTAAACCTACTTTTTAAAACTGGAGTTACTTGTGAAAAGATATACTCTCGAAAGAGCTAAAAAAGAGATGCTACTTTATGGCGAATCCATGTTTATTCGTGGTTTAACTGGAGGTGCATCAGCAAACATCAGTGTTCGTACTGAAACAGGTTTCATCATTACCCCAACTAACTCATGCATCGGCTTTCTTGACCCTGAGCGCTTATCCGTTTTAGATGAACAAGGGGAATGGGTGTCAGGCGACAAGCCATCCAAAGAGTTTGCTCTGCATAAAGCCTTTTATGATGAGCGCCCAGACGCAAATGCAGTTATTCATCTTCACAGTACTTACTCCACAGCACTATCTTGCTTGGATGTTGAGGAGGACAAACTTTTTGCTCCATTAACCCCTTATCTTTATATTCGCCTAGGCCAAGTTGCCCGTGTCCCGTATTTTGAGCCGGGGGATTTAAGTTTGGCAAAAGCTGTGCAAGCTGTCGCCGGCAAAACAGCGGGCGTATTAATGGCCAATCACGGCCCCATTGTTGCAGGAGATGATCTAGCAAAAGCCATGTATGGCATTGAAGAATTAGAAGAAGCGGCGAAAATCACCCTGTTATTAGATGGGAAAAAAGTAAATCCCATTCCACCAGAAGGTATTCAAACTCTACTTGCTCGATATGGTCATTTATCAAGTAAGTAAGCAGACTAGAACAGAGTTGAATGGATTTTTATTAGCATTCTTAAGTAGGTACTAGCAAAGTAGGTATTAGCAAAAAAGGCGGCACAGTAATATCACTGTGTCGCCTTTTTCAATCTACATTCAATTAACTATTACTGTTGCCAGCTTTTCAGCAAAGTGTCGTAATCAATTGTTTCACCTTGAGGTTTTTCATTAGCAAGTTTTGCTTTTGGCGCTCCTGGTTGATTTAGCCAATAGCTCGCTTCTCTTGGTTTATTCAGTTTTGGTCCACACGCACCTTGTACTTTTGAACGCTCTAAACGTGCCAAGACTTTATCTTGCGCTTTTGCCAAACCATCCAACGCTTCTTGTGGTGTTGAATCTCCACTTGCAGCTTCTGCAATATATTGCCACCAAAGCTGCGCCAGTTTTGGATAATCAGGAATGTTGGTTCCTGTTGGTGTCCATTGTTTTCTAGCAGGGCTACGATAAAACTCCACTAAACCACCTAATTTAGGCGCAACATCTGTCATCGCTTGCGAGTTAATGTCTGACTCACGAATTGGCGTCAAACCGACCAATGTTTTCTTTAAAGAAACGGTTTTCGCCACCGTGAATTGAGCATATAACCAAGCTGCAAGACGACGTTTATCAGGTGTAGAGTTTAGGAAAGTCCAAGAGCCTGTATCTTGATAGCCCAATTTCATCCCCTCTTCCCAGTAAGGTCCTTTTGGCGAAGGTGCCATACGCCATTTTGGTGTACCGTCGTCATTAACAACAGGTAATCCTTCTTTATTCATAGAAGCGGTAAAAGCGGTATACCAAAAAATTTGCTGAGCAATAGCACCTTGCGCAGGTACAGGCCCAGCTTCCCCAAAGGTCATGCCTTGTGCTTCTGGTGGTGCATACTGCTTTAGCCAATCTACGTATTTGGTTGTAGCATAAACAGCCGCAGGACCATTTGTCGCCCCGCCTCGACTTACACTCGATCCAACAGGTCGGCATTCTTCAACACGTACTCCCCATTCATCTACTGGTAGGCCGTTTGGAATGCCTTTGTCGCCTGCTCCAGCCATAGAGAACCAAGCATCAGTAAAACGCCAACCTAAAGATGGGTCTTTCTTGCCATAATCCATATGGCCATAAACACGTTTGCCATCAATCTCTTTCACATGAACCGAGAAGAATTCGGCAATGTCTTCATAGGCAGACCAGTTTTTCGGTACGCCTAATTCGTACCCATAAATGGATTTGAATTGAGCTTTTAAGTCTTTACGAGCAAACCAATCTGCACGGAACCAATAGAGATTGGCAAACTGTTGATCTGGCAATTGGTAAATTTTGCCATCAGGTCCGGTCGTAAAAGACAGACCAATAAAGTCGTCTAAGTCGAGTGTTGGTAGTGTCAGGTCTTTAGCATCACCAGCAATCATGTCAGAAATTGGTACAACTTTACCGTAGCGAAAGTGCGTACCAATAAGGTCAGAATCATTAATGTAAGCATCATAAATATTGCGATCTGATTGCATCTGCGTTTGCAGTTTTTCGACCACATCGCCTTCGCCAATTAGGTCATGCACAATGTTAATGCCAGTAATATCCTTAAAGGCTTTTGCCAATACATTGGATTCGTATTCATGAGTTGCTATGGTTTCGGATGCAACATTAATAGTCATGCCACGAAATGGTTTGGCCACTTCAGTAAACCAAGCCAATTCCTTCTCCTGCTCTTTCTTACTTAATGTTGATACAGTGAACTCTTCAGCCAACCATTTTTCGGCAGCATCTGAGTATTGATCCGCATGCAGTTGCATACTAAATGTTGCCATCGAAATGGCTGCACACAGTAATAATTTGTGTGGTTTTCCCATATGAGCTTTTTTATTATTTTTCATGATTAACCCTCATTATATTACCAACAACCTATTGAGTAATTGGTTCGATTTATCAGCCGTGCTGATGTTTTGGTTGCCTAGGCAAATTCAGCATTTGTCTCCAACCAGATTTAAAATTCGTTATCTATCAAATGCATTGCCATGCTCTTTTATTAGCCCCAACGCATGATCACCATGAGCCAAATAAGGCAAGCAAGCAGAGGAAAAATAAGCAGCCACTGGGTTAAACCAACATACAATAAATGCACATAAGCACTGCTTAGTAATCCAATAAAAAGTCGATCACCTCTTGTGGTTGCAATAGGTAAAAACCCTTTTCGCTCCACACATGGCGACTTCATCTCATAAATAGTCATGCCGAATAAAATAATGGCAATTGTTGTAAAGAAACCAATTGTTACGGGTGTCCAAGCCATCCAACCCATTTTGTTACCCTCTTGTAAAATTTGTATTTTATGTACTTCGCACTGCTTTGCAGGAAACACTTTAATAAAAGCGACTTAGTGAAAGGTTCTTAATAAAAACCGTTTCAACAAAACAAGATCAACAAATCATTCGAGCTTAAACTCGGCCTAGCGCAAAGCCTTTCGCAACATGATTACGTACTAACCAAATAACCAACAATCCAGGTAAAATGGTTAATACGCCAGCCGCGGCCAATAGTCCCCAATCAATCCCCTCGGCCGAAATAGTACGTGTCATAACAGCACCAATGGGTTTGGCTTCGACTGACGTCAGTGTTCGAGCTAACAGCAACTCAACCCAAGAAAATAAAAAACTGAAAAATGCTGTTACCCCAATCCCAGAACTAATCAATGGCAAGAAAATTCGTACAAAAAAGTGCGGAAAACTGTAGCCATCAATGTAGGCTGTTTCATCAATTTCCCTTGGTACGGCTGACATAAAGCCTTCCAGTATCCATACTGCTAATGGCACACTGAATAAGCAGTGAGACAGCGCTACCGCCCAATGGGTGTCAAATAAGCCGATAGAAGAATAGAGCTGAAAAAATGGCAATAAAAAGACCGCTGGTGGCGCCATTCGATTGGTTAATAACCAAAAAAATAAGTGTTTATCACCAATGAATTTATAACGACTAAATGCATACGCCGCAGGCAAAGCCACCAGCAAGGTAATTGCCATATTCAAAGAAACATACAAGAGCGAATTTACATACCCCATATACCAACTGGAATCGGTAAAAATCGTGATGTAATTTTCCAAAGTAAAATCTCGAGGCCACAAAGAGAGCCCACTCAATACTTCATCTTTTTTCTTAAATGACATATTGATCAACCAGTAAATTGGTATCAACAGGAAGAACAAATAGACACTTAACCCTAACCCTTTTCGTTTACTAATTTGCATGCCTTCCTCCTATTTGTCTTTTGCCATTTCACTGATGGTGGTAAAGAATAGCCACGACACCAGCAATACGATTAAAAAGTACACCAGAGAAAACGCCGCTGCTGGCCCTAAGTCGAATTGACCGATCGCCATCTTTGTTAAGGTTTGGCTAAGAAAAGTGGTTGAATTACCAGGCCCACCGCCAGTGAGTACGAAAGGTTCGCTATAAATCATAAAGCTGTCCATAAAACGCAGCAGTGTGCCAATCACCAGAACATTTTTTAATCTAGGCAGTTGGATATAGCGGAACACAGCCCATTTTGATGCCCGATCAATTGCCGCTGCCTGATAAAACGCTTCAGGAATGGCACGCAAACCGGAATAACACAGCAAGGCAACCAAAGGCGTCCAATGCCAAACGTCCATCAATACCACAGTGAACCAAGCATCAAATGGATTTGCTGCATAGTTGTAGTCAATACCAAGACTGTTTAATCCCCAACCAAATAAGCCGACATCAGCCCGTCCAAATATTTTCCATATCGTGCCAACCACATTGCCTGGTACCAATAGAGGAATAGCAACTATGATTAGGGTGGCAGAGGCCATTACTCCTTTTTTTGGCATCATTAAGGCAATAGCAATGCCCAATGGAATTTCAATGGCTAAAACAGTGAAAGAGTAAATAAACTGGCGTACTAATGAATCTTGCAAACGCTTATCTTGCAAGATTTCTCGATACCATTCGGCACCAACAAAATAGGCATTATTTTGATCAAAAATATCCTGCACCGAATAGTTAACTACTGTCATCAAAGGAATGACGGCAGAAAATGCGACCAATAAAAAGACAGGCAGTACCAACCACCACGCTTTATTATTCTCAACTTTATGCATGGCGATTTACCTCTGTACTAATATGTTTTTGCGTAATACTTTGCTCACCGTGCGTGATAGTTATATCGCTATCTAACATGGTGTCTTCCACTAAATATTCATCAACATAAAGTTTCAACCACTGTTCAGGGAAACTGATATAAGCCACCTGTTCTGGCGGTAAATGGTCTTCTCCCAAACGTGCTTTAATCGTATGTTCACCCAGTGTTAAGGTGAGAATTTTATAAGTGCCCAAGTCTTCGATATGTTGAACTTGGCATTCAAATGCATCGGTGGTGGGCTTATTCCAAACATGAATAAACTCTGGGCGAATGCCTATCTTGATATTGGTTTGCGGCAAGTCATCCAGCAATTTTTGTTTACTTGTTTCTAAAGGAATGGACACATCGGCAAACCGCACCCCCCCCTCTGTTCGTTGGACTGAAAACAGATTCATACCAGGGCTGCCAATGAAATACCCAACAAAGGTGTGTTTGGGGTTTTCGAACAATTCTCTTGGGGTACCAAATTGCACAATCTTACCGTCATACATAACGGCAATTTTATCGGCAAAGGTTGACGCTTCTAATTGGTCATGGGTGACATAGATCATGGTCAACTCAAACTGTTCATGAATTTGTTTGAGCTTACGGCGTAATTTCCATTTGAGTTGTGGGTCAATCACAGTAAGCGGTTCATCGAACAAAATGGCCGACACATCATCACGAACTAAACCACGTCCCATAGAGACTTTTTGCTTCTCATCTGCGGTTAAGTTGCGTGCTTTTCGTTTTAATAACGGATGCAATTCAAGAATATTGGCAATGTCATGCACTCGGCTAATGACTTTCGCCTCTGCCATTTTCATATTACGTAATGGAAACGCCAGATTATCGAATACCGTCATCGAGTCATAAATAACGGGGAACTGAAACACCTGTGCAATGTTTCTTTCTTGCGGTGATAAATGGTTCACTACCTTGCCGTCAAATCGAACTTCACCGCTAGAAGGCGTTAATAATCCAGAAATAATATTAAGGAGCGTACTTTTACCACAGCCTGACGGCCCTAAAAGGGCATAAGCTCCCCCCTGTTCCCAGACATGATTCATTTCTCGCAAGGCGTAAACTTGAGAGCCAGAAGCTGTCTTATCGTAACTGTGAGCCAGTGATTTCAAATGAATTTCCGACATACTTCCTCCTATGCATTCACAAGTGCGAACGGCGACTGAACCATGTCACCATCTAGGTTAAAGACAAACAATTTATGAATAGGCAAATATACTTTGATAGCGGCATCCGTATGGTAAGCATGCACACCAGAAAGTTGTACCACCAAATTAAACTGTGGGCTGGTTAAATGTAGGAAGGTCTCAGAGCCACTAATTTCCGCAAGTTCAACCTTCATAGACAACTCAAGGTCATCATCATTATGCGGGACCAAACCAATATGACTAGGGCGAACACCAAACTGATAACCACCATTGGTTAAATTACGTAAATCCTGATTTAACGGGAAATGCACTGACTCACCGAATATGACTTCGTTGTCTTTCACTTGACCTGAGATTAAATTAATTGGTGGTTCGCTGAACAAGTCTGCGGCAATGACATTAGCAGGCTCACGATAAACTTGGGCAGAAGGACCGGTTTGAATAATTTTACCTTCGTGTAATAAGGTGGTTGTGCCGCCTAATGCTAGGGCTTCATTTGGTTCTGTTGTGGCATAAACTGCAATTGCATTACGGATTTTAAATAACTCTCGTAACTCTGAGCGTAGCTCTTCACGTAATTTATAGTCCAAATTAACCAGCGGTTCATCAAACAAAATCACGCTCGCATCTTTTACCAATGCCCGAGCCATGGCGGTGCGCTGTTGTTGCCCACCTGATAATGCTAAGGGGTAACTGTCGAGAAAGGGCGTAATTTGCAGCATATCAGCCGTTTCTAAAACCCGCTTTTCCACTTCTGCTGCATTAGTTTTCGCCAAACGCAATGGTGAAGCAATATTTTCTCTTACTGTTAAATTGGGATAATTAATAAACTGCTGATATACCATAGAGATATTACGTTTTTGTACCGGTATGCCCGTTACATCAGCACCATCCATCAAAACACGGCCCGAGGTTGGCCTGTCTAACCCTGCCATCATTCTCATTAACGAGGTTTTACCGGCTAATGTTCTGCCGAGCAAAACATTAAAAGAACCAGGTTGCAGTGATAAGTTGATTTGACTCAAATGCAGATTGCCATTCACCACAGAATCAACACTTTCTAAACTAAGGGACATAGTAAGGTCCTTATTATTGTTATTCTTAAATCGATCTACTCAGTGCGCATTGTTAAATCCGCTGTTTTCGATACATTGGTATAGCGAAAGGCATGCCAAAAAGAAAAAAAAGACTAACGCATTGATTTACAAACCATTTTAAAAATATCAGCTAGGTAAACTGTTCAATTAACCCTGTTCAAAAAATAGAAAAGTGTTCAAAACACTGTTGACTTATGAACACTGTTGAACATTAAATGAGTTCAAAACAATAAAAATAGAAGAACAAAAAAGGTTCTTACTTTCCCTTACGGTGTCGTCCATGCAGAATAAAAACAAACTGAATTCCCTATCTAAAAATCACGGCAAGACCACAAATGTTGTGACAGATCATAACGAGAATACGGACGCACAAACCCATCAAAATGATATAGAGGCCTCATGGGAACGATGCCGTCAGTATGGCCTAGACCCTTCCTCACCCCCTCAAATTGAACGTCTTACCAACAAAGGATTAAGTGATGAACATCATTTCCTTATCGAAACCACAGGCAAAGACATCTTGCCCCACTATGAAAATATTTTAACCAATAGCCAATGCATGATTATGCTGGCTGACAATCAAGGGCAAATGATTAAAAGCTGGGGAGACCAACGCTTTTTAAATAGCCAGCAACGGGCATCGCTGGCAACGGGCACACTATGGGGTGAGCAATTTAATGGCACTAATGCCATAGGAACGGCTCTCGCTGTTGGTCGAGCGGTACAAGTGCAAAAAGATGAGCATTACCTAAAATCCAACCGTTTTATGGTTGGGTCTGCCTCCCCGATTTTTAACACCAATAATGACTTGCTTGGTGTGCTCGATGTATCAAGTGATACTTATTTACCCCACGCCCATACACTAGGCATGGTAAAAATCATGTCGCAGTCCATCGAAAACCGGCTCATTGCCAATATGTTTTCTGAAGAAAACTTCTTGCTTACGTTTAACAACAACATTGACAACATCGACAGCCAATGGGCAGGACTACTAGTCTTCAACGAAAATGGCATCATTTTGTCGGCCAATAAACGCGCAGAGTTATTACTCGGTTATGATCTTGCCTTACAAAACATCACCGATATTTTTGACTGTCCATTAAGAGAGTTAAAAAACCATCCACAGTCCATGCCAATTGAATTACCTGCCATGAACCGTTTTCTATGGCACGGGGTGATTAGACGTCCACAAAAACAAACCATTCAAGCGGTTGACTTTCGTCAACGTGAGCAACAGAAACGTCAACAAAAAGACACTACCATTACCTTAGAGAAAATTGGTTTTGGTGACCCACAAATTGATCGTTGCATCAACCAAGCCAAACGCATTCTTGAAAAAGACATTCCTATTTTAATTTATGGAGAAACAGGCGTTGGAAAAGAAGTGTTTGTGAACGCGCTACATAATGACAGTTCACGCAAGTGCTACCCACTTGTTGCCGTAAACTGTGCTGCTATTCCTTCTGAACTGGTGGAGTCTGAATTATTTGGATACGAAAAAGGTGCCTTTACCGGCGCCAACAACAAAGGTTCTATTGGCCTAATTCGCAAAGCGCATAAAGGCATTTTATTTTTAGACGAAATTGGCGAAATGCCGCTCAATGTTCAAGCGCGTTTATTACGTGTATTACAAGACAGAAAAGTCACACCGCTTGGCTCAACGGACTCCTACCCCATTGATATTAAACTGATTTCTGCCACCAACCGTTCTCTAAAAAGCGAAGTAGAAACAGGCAAGTTCCGACAAGATTTATATTATCGAGTTAGCGGTTTAAATTTAGAACTGCCACCTTTACGCCAGCGTACAGACAAAGCAGCGTTATTTACAGAGTTACACCACCATTTAAGAGACGAGCAACAAGCCCCCTACTTATCAGAAGAAATACTGGATCTTTTTCAGCAACACCCTTGGCCAGGTAATATCAGACAACTCGTCAGTGTTTTGCAAATTGCCTTAGCGCTGGCTGAAAACGACAACATCGAGGCATGGCACTTACCAGACGATTTCTTTGCCGACATTCGCCAACAGCAAGATTCCCCCTCAAATCTAAAGGCAGACTCTCACCTTGAGACAAGTAACAACATCACGAATAAGTTGGCGAAAAAAACCAATCACACTGATAATCTCTTGGCGGTTTATCAGCGTAACAACGGTAATATTTCACGCACAGCAGCAGAATTAGGTATGAGTCGTAATACGCTCTACAAACGACTGAAAGAGTTAGATGACAAGTAACTTTTCTCGTTCTTAATTGGTAAAGATATTAGAAAAGAGTAGCTATACAGGAAGTTATAGACGATTAAAATATACAGTTTTTACAAGTCAGATAGACAGCTACAATCTGTATAAGTAAACGAATCCAGATTATAAAAAAATCGCCTAGAACATAATCCTAAGCGACATTTTATTGAATTACTTTATTGCACTATTTATTTTGTTGCGCATACTTTATGTTGCTGCACATACTTTATGCAACACAAAGTAATTTTTTACCTTATAACCTTTAATTTTAAAGGAATAATGGCGGTGAGCAAGAGATTCGAACTCTTGATGCCTTTCGACATACACACTTTCCAGGCGTGCTCCTTCGGCCACTCGGACAGCTCACCAAAACGATTTATTTGATTGAGTAACATTAAGGAGTATTGCTCAATCAAAGAGTGCGCGTATGGTAATGTTGCCGCCGTTGAAAATCAAGGTTTTTTCGCAGCCCTCGGTGGCGCTATTCAAGTTACGAATCAAACCATTCAATACGCCCTTCTAAATCCACTTCTTTGATGGTTTTTTGTGTTTTTTTCGGGGTTCCAACATAAACAAATCCAATAATTTGTTCGTTACTTTTTAGATTCAAAAGTACTTTGGTTTTGTCAGTGTGAGCAACCGCCCCTGTACGCCACATGGCACCATACCCTTTAGCTTCAATTGCTAATAAAGCCTGTTGTGTCGCGGCGGCAACAGCCATAATTTGCTCTATTTCTGGTACCTTAGAATGCTCTTCTGTTGCGGCGTAAACCAATAAAATTGCAGGCGCTCTATGAGCTTTTTTTATAAAGTTTTCCCGCTGACATGGATCAAGATCAGGAACATCTGTCAGAGCATGTTGCCAGTAGCACTCACCAATCTGATCGAGTTGTGCACCTTGATAAATCCGATAACGCCAAGGTTTTAGTGCTCCATGATCTGCTGCCCTACTTGCTGCAGTTAATATTTCTAGCCACTCTTCTCTGTTAGGTGCAGGTGCTGTTAGTTGTGGACAAGATTCACGATTACGAATAAATTCAATTATCTCTTTCATATATTCCTTAATTTACACCATACTTCTTATGGGGTTGAGTTAATTAGTCTATAAGGCATTTATTAGTCTAAATTACCCATGTCATAATCAAAACATGGCATTTTTACGTATCTATATTGTTTAATTAAAAGATAATAGGTGGATTCGCTTAGTAATGAAACTCTTGATATGGACACTCATTGAAATAAATACGGTACTTTTCATTACTATTGGTGTGGCCTCCTACCTGTTGTATAAACAAAAAAAGCGTAAGCAATTAACAGAAGATACACCTGAAGCAACTAATACCGACTCCTCTTCATCTTCAGAACAAACTGAAGGTACCGACCTTGACCGATTCATCGTCAAACAACTTAACCATGCAACTAGGACTTTACTTGAAGCAAAACATCAAAATGATGAAAAGCGTGTTACCTTAACAAAGTTATGGGGAACACTATTGAATGCTGAACGGCGAATTTTAAAAGAAGAGCAAACAGAGGATGTCTTAAAAGAGTTTTTATCACCAATTCTAAAAGCTATTTTTGAAAGCCAAAATAGTGAAGAAACATTAAGCGATTTAGAAAAAAAGTTAGAGCAAGTTATTGCTCAAACTAATGAATCTAGTGCAACTCTTGATGTAAAAGAAGAGTTAGAAAGAGTACAGGATTCTCTTAGAAAAACGCTGGTTGATGAAATTGAGCATTTAGAAAAAGCGACGGCGAAGTTGCAACTGAAGCATCAGGAAAAAAGCAAGTTGGACGCAAATTTAGCTTCTGCATATAAAAAACATGAAAAACTCAAGCAAGAATTACAAGCACTCGAATCAGAGCAAATGGATGATGATTTTTTTAATGATACTCTCTTTTCGCCTTCCGCATCGATTGCAGCGAAACGGGCGCAACATAGTGCTACCAAGCAAATTAAAGAGCTAACCAAATTGTATGAACGTCAAAAAAATGTCATTGAGTTGCTCAAAGGCAAAGTTGATTTGAGTAAAGCGAATGATATTGCTGATATTAACGAAGCAGGTGAAATAGGGGTAGACAGGCTAGAGCGTTTAGTACAAGAATCAGACACTTTGATTGCTCAACTTGAGGGAGAGCTTGCCAATGCCGAACAAGAAAACATGGAGTTAAAAACGAATATAGAAAATAAAAGTGAAGAGTTAACACAAATAACAAAACAACTTGCTGCCAATAAAAAAAGTGCTATTGGTTCACTAAAAGAGCACACTCAAACAAACCAGATGGTTGTAGCAAATTTAAAAAATGATTTACAAGGTAGTCATGCTACGCCAGAAATCATGGCATTTGTGGAACAACAAGCAAACGAAATTAATACCATTGAACGCTTACTACAAGAATCTGAAACCTGTGTCACATTATTGGAGCAAGAACTTAAAACTGCTAAGCAAAATAACGACCAACTATTAGAAACAATAAAAGGAGCAGAGCAGCAAGCTCAACCCTCCTCGCCTGATAACCAAGAGCGCTTTGAAAAAGAACAACAACGCAAAGAAACCCTCTTATTGGAGCACACTCAAATTAAAGAGCAACTTTTATCCTCTGTTGCTAATGATAATGAGGCTCAGTTGCGCTCAGATTATAATAAGAAAAATCTTGAGCTGGACCGTTTGCAATTAGCACTGATTGATTTAGAAAAAAAGCACATAAAATTGTTGTCAACTAAAAACGAAGGCGGCCAAAAAGCCGCCGACTAATATGAGCCTATTTATTTCGTGGGCTTATTTTTCATGTTAGTAAAGGCCATCCTTATTGACGACTTAATCTAGTATTGCTTAGTTTATCCTGTTGAGTTGAGCGGTAAGGATTAATATCCAATCCTCCTCGCCTTACATAACGAGCGTAAACCGTTAGTTTTTTGGGTTTACATTGAGACATGATATCCATAAAAATTCGCTCTACACATTGTTCATGGAAGTCGGTGTGTTCTCGAAATGAAATAATGTATTTGAGTAAACTTTCATGCTGAATTTGTGGACCTTGATAATCAATAAATACGCTTCCCCAGTCCGGTTGGTTAGTAACAGGGCAATTTGATTTTAATAGATGACTAACCAATTGCTCTTCAACTTCACCTGCTTCTTGAGCTTGCTCTAGTAAATCTGCTTGGGGATGATATAGGGTCGTTGAGATAGGCAAATCATCAATACAATAATAAGGTATTTGGTTTATTAAAGTTTCCATGGCTTCTAAGCCATAAAGAACTACGTCGACGACTGCACCTGAAGCAAGAGATAAATCCTCTTGCAATCGCTCAGTCACAGCACCACAGTCGGCAAAAGAGGTTTGGTTGAATGAGTTCAAGTAAAGCTTGAAAGATTTTGACTCAATAATGTTAGGACTATCATATGGAAAGCGAAACTCTGCTATTTTAACAATTGGCTTCCCTTGAGAATCTAACCAAGATAACTCATAAGCATTCCATATATCTTCACCATAAAATGGTAAATTGGCTGAATTGAGTGACATTTCTCGCCACTTTTCGTCACGGGCAATTGGATACAACAACGCTGGATCATAATGCGACACATAATCCGTTTTTTGCCCTAAAGGTGATAGCCCCATTTTTTACTCTTCTCATTTTAGTGGTTGGGTCTTTAACTACTAAATTTACAGTTGTGAAATTTGTAGTTGTTAAGTACGACTAGAGACAATTGTCGTCTAGTCACGTATTCCATGTCCCTTGTTCAATAAACGTAAACCATAAAGGAAAAAGCCGACAATGAAGGCAGATATAATGGCCAAGGCAAAACCAACATCAATATCAGACACACCTAGAATTCCATAGCGAAATGCATTCACCATATAAAGAACAGGATTAAAAAGGCTGACACTTTGCCAAAAACTCGAAAGTAAATCGATTGAGTAAAATACACCACCTAAGTAAGTTAACGGTGTTAAAACAAAGGTTGGAATAATGGAGATGTCATCAAAACTTTTCGCATAAACCGCATTAATAAATCCACCTAACGAGAATAATATCGCTGTTAGAAATACAACAATAATCGTAATGGGAAGATTTTCTAAATTCATATCAGTAAAGAACAATGACAATAAGGTAACAATGACACCAACCAACAGGCCTCTGACAACGCCACCAATCACATAACCAAAAAGAATGATCCAGTTAGGGGTAGGTGAAACCAGTAACTCTTGGACATTGTGTTGAAATTTGGCGGAGAAAAAAGAAGCAGATACATTAGCATAAGAATTGGTAATGACAGACATCATAATGAGGCCAGGTACAATGTAATCCATATAACTAAAGCCACCCATATCACCAATACGAGGCCCAATTAAGTTGCCGAAAATAGCAAAATATAAACTCATGGTAATAGCTGGCGGCAGTAACGTTTGAGGCCAGATACGCATGAAACGCCGAATTTCACGTCTTACTATGGTTAGAAAAGCCACGATGATTTGACTATTGGCCATGTTTTACCCCTTGGTTAATTTAACAAATAGTTCTTCGAGTCGATTTGCTTTATTTCTCATGCTTAATACTTGCAAACCTTGATCACTCAATGCTGTGAATAAAGCATTCATTGATTGGCCTCGATTGATTTCAACTTCAAGTGAATGACCATCATTCAAAGTGGTAATTTGGTAATCTGGTATGGATACATTTATACCTGCTGCGGCTCCTTCTACATCGAGAATAAATGTTTCTTGATTTAGTGTCTTCAATAGAGCTTTAACACTGGTATTTTCAACAATTTCACCTTTATTAATGATGGCGATATTGCGGCATAGCTGCTCTGCTTCTTCCAGATAATGGGTCGTTAAAATAATGGTTGTACCTTGATCATTGAGCTCTTTGATAAACTCCCACATGGAACGTCTTAACTCGATATCTACTCCAGCTGTTGGTTCATCTAAAATGAGTATTTCTGGTTCATGAATCAACGCCCTAGCAATCATCAAGCGTCGCTTCATGCCGCCAGATAATGCCATTGCTGGCCCATCTCTTTTTTCCCATAAACCTAATTGTTTTAAATACTTTTCCGCTCTGGGAATAGCCACTTCACGAGGAATGCCATAAAAGCCTGCTTGAGTAATAACAATATTGAAAGGCGTTTCAAAGACGTTAAAGTTGAACTCTTGAGGTACCACACCAAGATGCTGTTTCGCAGCGGCAAAGTCTTTATCAATATCGATACCAGCAATGGTAACTTGTCCTGATGTTTTATTAACCAGAGAGCATAGAATCCCTATTGTTGTCGATTTACCAGCGCCATTTGGGCCTAACAACGCGAAGAAGTCTCCTTTTTTTACCTGTAAGTTAATTTCCTTTAGTGCTTCAAAGCCATTATTGTAACGTTTTTTTAGGCCACTAATTTCAATTGCATATGTCATAATTGTTTATCTCTGTCATATTGCTTTGATAGTAAAAAATATAAATAAATTTACTGATATTCATCAGTCAAGAAACATTTTTTAGCCAGTTTAACTCTACAAGATTTAAATTATATGGCTAAAGCTTGTGCTCTTATTTGCTAACTCTGTTATTGATATTTTTTATTCAAAATTTATCTCGGATAAAATAAACTGACGCGTATACTAAAGACACTAGTTATTCGAGACAGATAGCTATCCAAGACAAATAGTTATTCGAAACAAATAGTTATTCGAAACAAATAGTTATTCTAAACAAATAGTTATTCGCATTTTTTAACTGTATTTTTTAAAGGGCTACTCAGTGAACACCCGTAATCAATTTATTTCCCGCGCACTCAATGAATTTAGAGAACGCATATCAGAACATTCCCCTTTTAATCAGGAAAGTCTCAGTGAAGAAGATCAAGACTTTATAGACACACTGAATCTTCTTATTCAAGCGGTGCAACAACAAAGCGTTCATTATGCTTTTCAAGGCCAAGACCTCTTAACTAGATTCATTCGTTGCTACCCTAACCTTACACCTCTCATCCGTAGGGAATTATTATGGTTTATTGGCGGTGAATGCCTACACTATTTAGGTGATGAAGAAGTTTACTTGTTTCAGGAATTAGAAGAGCGTCTTTATACTCTTGAGTCTCAACACACTGATGTCGATATTGAGGCAGAAATCAAATCTCTACGTGAAACTATGAATCACTCTACTAATCAAACGAAGCACTAACTTTATCTTATTTTCAAGACACCAAAACGGAGACATCACCCTAGTGCTGCCTCCGTTAGAATTAGTCGTCTTATTAATATTTCGAGAAAACTAAAGTGCCATTTGTGCCGCCAAAACCAAACGAGTTATTCAACACAACGTCTATTTTTTTCTTTTGAGCCGTGTTAGCAACATAGTTTAAATCACAACCCTCACCAGGCTCTTCAATATTAATAGTTGGTGGTGCTAGTTGATCACGTATTGCTAAAACAGAAAATATAGACTCAACCGCACCTGAAGCGCCAAGCAAATGACCAATCATAGATTTTGTGGAACTCATTGCGACATCTGGTGCTTCATCTCCCATTAGCCTTTTAACACCGTTTGTTTCAGCAAGATCACCTGCTGGTGTTGAGGTTCCATGGGCATTAATATAATTCACTTCGCTGGGAGCTATATCCGCATCTTTCAAGGCAGCCGACATGGAAGCAAGTGCACCATCACCATTTTCTGGCGGTGATGTCATGTGGTAAGCATCATCACTCATACCAAAACCGGCTAGCTCAGCGTAAATTTTAGCGCCACGGGCTTTAGCATGTTCTAACTCTTCTAAAACTAAAACGCCTGCTCCAGCACCCATCACAAAACCATCGCGATTTTTATCCCATGGTCGACTTGCTGTTTTGGGGTCTTCATTGCGAGTAGATAAAGCACGTGCAGCACCAAACCCACCAATGCCAAGAGGCGTAATCGCCATTTCTGCTCCACCAGAAATCATGACATCAGCATCGCCATAGGCAATCATTCGGCCAGCCATACCAATATTATGGGTTCCCGTTGTACAAGCGGTTACTATAGCGATATTCGGCCCTTTAAAGCCAAATTTAATAGCAACATGGCCAGAAATCATATTGACAATCGCACCAGGAACAAAAAATGGAGAAATTCTTTTTGGGCCAGAATTTACAATGGTTTCAACATTCTTTTCAATCATAGGTAACCCACCTATTCCTGAACCGATTGCACATCCAACTCGAGTATGATCCAAACCATCAGAAATAAGTTTGGCATCTTCTATTGCCTGCATCGAAGCAGCCATACCATACTGGATAAAAAGGTCCATCTTACGGGCATCTTTTACAGCCATGTAGTCAGTTACATCAAAATTATCTACTTGAGCTGCAAAGCGAGTAGAGAAAGCTGAGGCATCAAAGACATTAATATCAGATACACCGCTTTTTCCTTCTAAAATGTTATCCCAAGTATCCTTCACATTGTTGCCTAAAGGAGTCACCATTCCCATTCCTGTGACAACAACACGTCGACGAGACATATATTTCCTCCAAATATACTTTAGCTTGCTGGCAAGATTTAAAAGCGTACAGAAAAGAAAAGCCGCGTTGTAAAAAATACAAGCGGCTTTTCAAAAATCAGTATATCAAATTACAGATTTGCGTTAACGTAATCGATTGCTGCCTGAACTGTAGTGATTTTCTCAGCTTCTTCATCAGGAATTTCTGTATCGAATTCCTCTTCTAAAGCCATAACTAACTCAACAGTGTCAAGAGAGTCTGCACCTAAATCATCTACGAAAGAAGCAGATGGAACTACCTCTTCTTCTTTAGACCCAAGTTGTTCACAAACAATTTTTTTAACGCGTTCTTCAATGCTACTCATTAGAAGTTCCTACTTTACTCGTTGATAGCTCATTTGAGCGAAATTAACCGATTAGCGCTCAATAAATTTGATTCTCAATCTGAACCGGTCAGTTATTTTCGTTGAAATTTTTGCAAAATTCAACTCAAAATTATGCCATATACATGCCGCCATTGACATGTAATGTTTCACCTGTGATATATCCTGCACTTTCAGAGGCAAGAAAAGTAACAGCTGCAGCAATTTCTTCAGGTTGACCTAAGCGAGAAGCTGGTACTTTTTCAATTAAAGTGGCTTTATGCTCCTCTGGCAATACTTTTGTCATATCGGTTTCAATAAAGCCTGGCGCAATACAGTTCACGGTAATGCCTCGAGAGGCAATTTCTGCCGCCAAAGAACGGCTAAACCCTTCTAATCCTGCTTTTGCAGCAGAATAGTTTGCTTGGCCAGGGTTCCCCATAGAACCAACAACCGAGCTGATGTTCACAATACGACCAAATTTTGCTTTTGTCATACCACGCATACACGCCTTTGTTACACGGTAGACAGACGATAAATTTGTATTAATTACTGCATCCCATTCTTCATCTTTCATACGCAACATTAAATTATCACGAGTAATACCGGCATTATTGATTAGAATAGTTGGCGCCCCAAATTCGGCACTGATAGCTTTAATAACTGCATCCACTGATTCAGCAGAAGCAACATCAAGCACATAGCCTTTTCCTGCATTCCCACTCTCAGAAAGATAAGTTGAGATACTTTCTGCTCCAGACTCACTTGTGGCTGTACCAAGAACAATAGCCCCTTGCTGACTTAGAGACAAAGCAATTGCTTTACCAATTCCTCTGGTTGCACCAGTAACTAGAGCTATTTTACCGTCAAAACTCATTATATTCTCCGTCGTTTTTAATGGTCATTATTGCATTTTTTTATATTTTTTACATTGTGAGTTTATCATTTTAGGCTGAAACTAAACTCTCAAAACTTGATTTGTCGTTAATACTTCCCGCTTCCAAGCCTTTGACAATTCTTTTGTTTAAGCCAGAAAGTACCTTCCCAGGCCCGCACTCTATTGTTTTGTTCACACCCAATTCAGATAGCAACTCAACAGATTGAGTCCAAAGAACAGGCTCACTAAGTTGCGCCAAAAGATTCGCTTTCAATTGATCTGGATCAGAAACTGCTTTAGCACTTACATTTTGAATAAGCGTGCATGTTGGCGCTGAAAACTCAATGTTATCTAGTTCTTTAGCTAATTTCTCTCCTGCTGGAATCATTAGCTCACAATGGGAAGGAACACTGACAGGCAGAGGCAAAGCACGTTTAGCGCCTGACGTTTTCATTTTCTCCATCGCCTCTTCGACAGCTTTAGCATGGCCAGCAATAACAACTTGACCAGGAGAGTTAAAGTTAACCGCACTAACAATACCATCAACCGCAGCACAATTATCAATAACAGTTTGATCATCAAGACCAATAATCGCTGCCATAGCTCCTTTCCCGACAGGAATTGCTTGTTGCATATACTCACCTCGCAGACGAACTAGGTTTACTGCGTCTGTAAATGACATAACACCAGCACATACTAAAGCAGAGTATTCTCCCAAGCTGTGTCCGGCAACATAAGCAGGCATATCACCATTTTGCTCACACCATAAACGCCATAAAGCGACACTTGCCGTTAAAAGCGCTGGTTGTGTCTTATCCGTTTGATTTAGTTTGTCACCATCATTTTGCACTAAATCCCAAAGATCGTAGCCTAGTACAGCTGATGCTTCCGCAAACGTACTTTTTATAACAGAATAACTCTCCGCTAAATCAGCTAACATACCAACTTGCTGAGAACCTTGCCCAGGAAAAACAAAAGCTAATTCTTTATTCATTTTTTCTCTCTTTTACATCAATCGTTGTGCAATTTTTTCTGACAGTTGAGCCTGCGCAATTTTAACTGCGTATTCAACTGCGCCAATCATTGCTTTCACATCAGACTCACCATGACCTTTTACCAAATTGCCACGCACACCAACTAAACAAGCCCCATGGCGCCGCTCAGTTTGGTAAAAAGACATTAAAGCACTGTCCATTACTCCTTGATCATTCAATTTTTTCATTAAAAAGTGAAACAAACCTTCCGAGGCTTTTAGCACAGCATTGCCTACCATACCATCACAAATAATAACATTTTTACTACCTTGAAATAGTTCATAACCTTCTGCATACCCCGAATAATGAGGCCAATTCATTGAAGAAAGTAGATCATTCGTTTCTCTAACAACGTCACTACCTTTACTTGCTTCTAAGCCGACATTCAACAGTCCGACATTGGCTTTTTCGTTACTCAACTCCTCAACATAAGCTGCGGCCAACTCAGAAAAGCCCAACAGCATTTGTGGAGCACAATGAACATTTGCGCCAAGATCAGTCAAACAACGAAGTGGTTTTAAACTTAATTCACGAATCAATGTAGGATAAAGTTTTGGCTTTAGTAGCCCTAAAATGTAACGTGCTAGAGCAACCATAATGCCAGTATTACCAAAGGTAACCACCACATCTGACTGTTTATTTTTAAGGCTCAATAGAGCTTGATATAAACTGGTATCAGTACGACGAAACAGGGCTCGAGAAACCTCATCATTAGCACTATATAGATCTGCGCAAGATATTAACGTAAGCCGATTACGTTGCCCTGAGGTTAATGCTCTCAATAGATTAGTAGGTATAGAAAAAGACTGGTGGTAGAAAAATTGAATTTCGATATTGGAATGATTGGAGATAACATTTATGGCACATTCAAATGCAACACGGGGACCTGAGTCCCCGCCTATAGCATCTAATGCTACCCTAATCATATGGGTAACTTAGTTACTCACCTTTAGGGGTGATAACTTGACGCCCACGGTAAAAACCGTCTGCAGAAACATGATGACGACGATGCACTTCACCAGTAGCTTGTTCTACAGATAGAGTTGGTCCTGTTAACGCGTCATGTGAACGACGTTGACCACGACGTGAACGAGTAACTTTACTTTTTTGTACTGCCATTTTTTGGAGCTCCTAACTTATTTAGCCTTTAACTCGGCTAATATACTAAATGGATTCGGTTTTTGTTCGTCATCCGCTGCCTCATCGGTAGACGATGCATACTTTAAAGCTATTGGGTTGCAACCACTTTCTTCATGATAAGCCACTACTGGTAAAGCAAGAATTAACTCTTCCTCAAGCATTTCAGCCAAAATGACTTCACCATCAGTCATAATGACTGGGTCATATTCTGCTGGTAAAGACTTTGCGTGCTCTTCGTCATAAACGAAAGCAAGCGATAATTCAGTATCAATGCTATATGGCGCAGGTTTCATACATCTTTGGCAAACCATTTCAACTTGCGCCTTTATATTACCATTAGCAATATAGCGTCTATCTTCATCAACTTTAAAGTTTAGGCTGACAATTACATCACCTTTATTTGACGCTAACAAAACAGCAAGCTCTTTAAATTCACTAAGAGCTATTGTTCCTGTAAGGCTAACCTCATTCGAAGCATACTTACGTGGATCAAAATATCTAGGCAATGTATCGTTCAACATGGCGGCAAATGATATGGAGAAGTGCCTGTCTTGTCAAAGTCTGATTCATATTTGTTGTGTTTTTTTACTGCTTTTTTAATTTTTTAGTTAATTTGGTAAGTTTTTTCATTTAAATTCATTAATAGCAAGAGAGAATAAAGAGGAAAACTGTGTCAAAACAGCTCATTTTAGGGTCATCATCCATCTATAGAAGAACCCTTTTAGAGAGGCTCCGTATCCCCTTTGAGTGGGTCAGTCCAGAAATTGACGAAACAAGACTCGATAATGAGAGCATAAACGAATTCGTACAAAGACTGGCATATGAAAAAGCATTAGCTGTTAGTCGCCAACTCCCCTCCTCACAAAAAGAGGTAGTCATCATCGGATCAGATCAAGCTGCCACCTTCGAAGGTCAAATTTTAGGAAAACCAAGAAACTTTAAGAATGCTTTTAAACAGCTTTCTTCTTTTAGTGGCAATACTGTTACTTTTATGACAGCTCTTTGCGTACTAGATAACCACACAAAAACATTTGACCTTAACATCAGTGAGAACAAAGTAACTTTTCGAAAATTGAGGGAAGAAGAAATAACTAATTATCTTACTATAGAAAAACCGTTTGATTGCGCAGGCAGTTTCAAATGCGAGGGCTTTGGGATTGCCTTATTCGAAAAAATAACCGGAGATGACCCCAACGCCCTTATTGGACTCCCTCTTATAAAGCTTTGTACAGCGCTTAGAAAGGTGGGGCTAAACCCTCTAAATACCCAATCGCTTTGATTAATTAGCGAGGCCTTTTTCTTGCATCAGAGAGACCTCGTTAGCCAGTGAATTGTAGTTACAGAACTTAATCACTTAAAAAAATTCCATTTTTAAAATAGCGTTCGCGACTGTAATACCAAAGGTTTCTGTAATTTTTCGCCAAGGCTCTTCATCTTCAACAAAATAAACCACTTCCATTCCTGCATAGCTTTGTTTAACAAGTTGATGAAAACTGGACAAACCATCAATTAGCCCTAACTCAACCGCTTTAACGCCAGAAAAAACAGCGCCAGTAAATAAGTCAGGATGATCTGCCAACTTATCTCCTCGACCTACTTTCACCGCATGAATAAATTGTTCATGGGTTTCATCTAAGACCGCCTGCCACTTTTTTGCAGATGATGAGTTTAAAGGTAAGAAAGGATCTAAAAACGCCTTATTTTCCCCTGCGGTAAAGACTCTACGCTTCACACCAACCTTTTCCATCAATTCGGTCAAATCAAATCCAGCAGAAATAACACCAATAGAACCCACAAGACTGGCTTTATCTGCAAGAATTTGATCAGCCGCTGCGGCAATGTAATAACCGCCAGAAGCAGCTAAATCTTCAACAACAACATGTACAGGTACTTCTGGGTACTGAGCTTGTTTTAATTGAATTGCGTCATAAATAATACCTGCATGAACAGGGCTTCCTCCAGGACTATTCATTTTCAAAATAAGTGCTTGTATTTTTCTGTGAGAATACGCTTCATCCAGCAATTCAAGAACTGAATTCGCATCAATAGGTTGACCCGCACCAATTTGCCCCTCTAACGGCAATACCGCGACAAAATCACGGTTTACCTGTAGATCTTTCGTTTCGGCCTGACCAAAAACCAAGCCAATTACAACAATAAAAACCACAAGATAAGAAACGCGAAAGAATATTTTCCAACGCCTAGCTCTGCGCTTCTCTTGCACATTTTCTTTTAAAGTAGATTCCAATAAAGACCAAAGGTGACTTTTCTCTGACATATTATTAACATCAGACCGCTTCTCCTTTGAGGTCGTAAACTCTTGTTCTATTGACGCAGAGCCATCTATGCTATTACTGCCTTTATCTTCTTGCTCTGTCCAAGCCATTACCTACCTCTAGTTTCTTTTCATTCGCTAATGTTTATAATTTACGCCTTGTCACGTGCAAATAGTCACGAACAAATAGTCGTGTGCAAATAGTCGCGAGGAAACAGCGAATTAAGCTTCCCAAGTCGAACTATAGCAAATCACTATATACCCCACTATACCAAACAAAGGAAAATACATGACTACTGGATACACTTTTTCTCAGCTGGAAATTAACCAAACAGAAGAAATTATTCGCACCGTGTCACAGCAAGACATTCAAATGTTTGCAGACATCACAGGGGACAACAACCCTGTACACCTTGATGCTGAGTTTGCAGCAACAACTCAATTCAAAAAGCCAATTGCTCATGGTATGTTCGGTGCAGGTTTAATTTCAGCCGTTATAGGTACAAAGCTACCTGGTCCTGGATGTATCTATTTAGACCAAGAACTTAAATTTAGAGCGCCTATTTATATCGATTCAGAGATTACAACTCGCGTCACAGTGGTAGAAAAAAACGAACGTCGCCGTCGCGTCACACTTAAGACTGAGTGTCTTTGCGAAGACAAAGTTGTTATCAGTGGGCAGGCTACCGTAATGGTTAATGACTAAAACGCCGGAAGCGCTAGGCGCAATTTAATTCTAGCCCTAGCCTTCCCCACCTACAAACACATTCTTATCCATGAATATCAGTTAAATTATTATTCATTGCGTAGCGCCATTCTTCATCTATAGGCGCTTCTACAATCAATTTTTCTTCGCCTAAAACTAGCTCGAGACGAGAAGCATGCAGACACAAACGCTTGAAGCCAAGTTGTTTTGCATTCTTATTTTGCTCTGTTGAGGCATATTTCTCATCACCAACAATTGAATGACCAGCATGCTGAGTATGCACTCTAATCTGATGTGTTCGCCCTGTAACAGGCTCGCACTCGATCAAACTATAGCCATCAAACTGACGCAGTAATTTAAATCTTGTCAGGCTCTCCTTACCATCTGGATGCACTTTTACCAACCTTTCGCCCGACTTCAGCTCATTTTTCAACAATGGCATATTAACTTGAAGCTTTCGCTTCGGCCAATTACCAAAAACTAATGCCTGATAGGTTTTTTGCACATTATTTTTCTCTCTTAAAGCCGCATGCAGTTGCTTCAACACTGAACGTTTTTTAGCGATCATAATTAGACCAGAAGTGTCCCTATCTAACCGATGAACCAACTCAAGGCTTTTCTCTTTGTCTTTCAGTTGTCGAATAATTTCAATTAACCCAAAACTCAGTCCACTCCCCCCATGCACTGCAATGCCAGAAGGTTTGTTTACTATAATTAGATTGTTATCCTCATGCACAATGCGCGATTCGATCAAATCTATAAGATTTGTGGGCACTGTCGCACTTACCTTCTCTTCCACTACAATTGGAGCAATACGAACAATATCGCCAATATAAAGTCTTGTATTTGGTTTCACTCTCTTCTTATTTACTCTAATTTCTCCTTTTCTGAGTAAATTATAAATACGGCTTTTGGGCACACCTTTAAGTATGGCAAGCAAATAATTATCAATTCTTTGTTCGTGGTGATTTTCAGTAATTGTTTTAATCTGAACCTTTGGACGATCTGTTTGGCTATTGCTTAAGTCAGACATAACCTAATAATGGTTTCCTTTGTAATTGAAGCACTTAGTTTTTACTGCTATATTCTCTCATGTAGAGGGTAAGAGGCAAACAAAACGCCTCGAAGACTAGAACTTAGCAGAAATAAAATCGCCAGAGCGACACTTTGGCAAAATATCTTACCTCCACAAAAGATAACGTAAAGAAATTAACCACATGATTCAGACAAGCTGACTCGATGTGTAGTAAATGTTTACCTAAACCCAGTAAATACACCAATTTCCAAATAGTATCAGAGTGTATTTTCTAGGTTTTGTTTTGCTCTTGATGATGGCAGACGATGACAATAGAACTATTTATTTTCTTAATTTAGTAACGAAAGTAGACAGTAAAAATATTTTCAAATCGCCAAATTAAACAAAGGCTGAATAATTTCTCATTTTATTTAGTAATACAAAGACATAGAACTACATAATTGATCGGCATCTGCATCAATAACACAGAGTTTATTGAATGATAAGAATGCTAATTAACGCGACTCAACAAGAAGAGTTGCGCGTTGCGCTAGTAAATGGCCAACGGTTATATGATCTTGATATTGAATCTGGCTCCAGAGAACAAAAAAAAGCAAACATTTACAAAGGCCGAATCACTCGCATTGAACCAAGCCTCGAAGCAGCCTTTGTTGACTATGGAGCAGAAAGACACGGTTTCTTACCCCTAAAAGAAATTTCCAAAACCTACTTTTCCAAGAAGAATAGCCAGCAGGACGGTCGAGTTAACATTAAAGATGTTCTCTCTGAAGGCCAAGAAGTCATCGTTCAGGTAGATAAAGAAGAGCGTGGTAACAAAGGTGCAGCATTAACGACTTTTGTAAGTTTAGCTGGCCGCTACCTTGTTCTCATGCCAAATAATCCGAAAGCGGGTGGTATTTCTCGTCGCATTGATGGCGAAGACAGAAGCCAATTAAAAGAAGCTATGTCAGGGCTTGAGCTACCAGATGATGGTGGCTTGATTGTTCGTACAGCAGGCGTCGGCCGCTCGACAGAAGAATTACAATGGGATTTAGATTACCTAAATACTTTGTGGAGCTCTATCACCTCGGCAGCTTCAGAAAAAGCGGCTCCATTTCTTATCTACCAAGAAAGTAACATTGTTATTCGGGCTATTCGTGACTATTTGCGTGAAGACATTGGTGAAGTTCTTATTGACGAGAAAAGTGTCTATCAAGATGCCATAAATTTTGTCATGCAGGTTATGCCTCATTTCAAATCACGTATAAAACTCTATACAGACTCGACTCCTTTATTCAATCGATTCCAAATTGAAAGTCAAATTGAAACCGCTTTTCAAAGAGAGGTGCGCTTACCTTCTGGCGGCTCTATTGTTATCGACCCAACAGAAGCACTAGTGTCGATTGATATTAACTCCGCTCGAGCGACAAAAGGCGGTGATATTGAAGAAACCGCTTTACAAACTAACTTAGAAGCCGCAGACGAAATTGCTCGTCAATTACGGTTACGAGATATTGGCGGTCTAGTTGTAATTGACTTCATTGATATGACACCTGTTCGTAATCAAAAAGAAGTTGAAAATCGCATGAAAGATGCCTTAGAAGCGGATCGGGCTCGCATCCAAATTGGCCGTATTTCACGTTTTGGCTTGCTAGAAATGTCACGTCAGAGATTGCGCCCTTCTCTCGGTGAAACTAGTGGCATTGTTTGTCCCCGTTGTAATGGACAAGGCTTTATTCGAGACATTGAGTCATTAGCTTTATCTGTTTTGCGCTTAGTTGAAGAAGAATGCGCCAAAGAGCGAACAGCTCAAATTCGTGCAGTATTACCTGTTTCTGTGGCAACCTTCTTACTTAATGAAAAACGCACCAATATTGCTAAGATCGAAAAACGTAATCACGTGCACATTATTCTAGTACCTAATCCTCATATGGATACACCCCATTTTGAGGTAGAGCGGATTCGTGACGATAGCACTTCCGTTGTACAAACTGAAAAAAGCTACAACCTTGTTGATGAACCTGAACAGGCTCCATATGAGCCTCGACAGCCAAGCGAAGAGACACAAGCTAAGGCAGTTGTGACGAGTATTTCACCGGCTAACCCTATTCCTGCGGGACGTAACAAGGCAAAACCGAAAAAAACAAAAGGCAATTCTTCTACAGGCTTATTCAGACGCATTTTCAACAGCATTTTTGGTATTGAAGATAGCGGCACGAAAAATAAATCACATCAAAGAAGGTCAAATACATCTGGACCTACTCGCAAAGGTGGCAGCAAAAACACAAGAGGCAACCCTCGTTCTCGCAGTCAATCTGAAAACAGAAACTCAAACAGAGAGCAAAACAAATCAACCAGACAGTCTCGTCGTGAACAGGCAGAAAACAAAGGCCGTCAGAGAAGAAATCGTCAGGATACGGATCAGTTAGAACAAAAAGGCAATCCGGCAAAAGCGAAAGTACAGCGTAAAGAAAAGGTTGCACCAGAAATTATCGAAAGAAATCGCGAACCAAACAGCAATAAACGCCGTAATGGCCAACTTAAAGAAGAGCAAGCACAGGCGCAAATCTTAGCAGAAGAAGCGCTAACGCAACAAAAACTGGCAAATGAAGCCGAGTCTGAAACAGTTGTGGCATCAGATAACACGCCCACTGAAGGTAGTGCTTCTAATGATCAGACAAAGAGAAAACGTACTCCAAATAGACGCTCTCGTCGAGATACAACAAAAAAAGTAGACGTTGAAACTCACAAAGAAAATAGCTTAATTGAGCCTAATGCAGACAAGACATTTGAAAGTACTGCTCAAGCAAGCCTTCAAGAAGGACATGAGCAAGAAAGTAACGAGCAGGAAAGTAACAAACAAGAAACTACAATCGTAGATACTTCTAATGCCAACGCAGAAGATTTATCAATTCAAGATGTTGCAACTCCAGATACGAACGTTGCCGAACATTCAATTGAGCCATCTACTGACATGAATGTTCAGCAAGTTGAAAGCGAGCCCCTTCCTGACTCATCAGTACTAGAAACAGTTACAGAGTCAGAAGAAGTAACAGAAGTCGCTGTTCCACAAGAAAATGACGTTACCAGTTTAGCCCCAGAAGCGAAAAGTGACGACATATTGGAAGAAAAGGAATCAAAGCAAGCTGAACCAGTAACAATGGGCGAAGCAGAAGCTGATACAACACAAACAGAAGTGGATAAACAAAGTACAGGTAAAACACGAACGCCAAGAAGAAGCCGAGGCAAACCAGTACGAAAAGAAACCTCTGCTGTTGAGCCTGTTGTTTTACCTCAGTCTATTATTGATCAACAAGAACAACAAAAAGCTGAACGTTTACAAAAAACATTAGAAGCCAAACCTCGTAGGTCAAAAACTCGTGTTAAAAATGACCCCAGACTGGCAAACGGCCAATCTACTGATGAGTCAAGTACAACACAAGTTACCAATGAAGAAGCAAATGAAGCGCTTTAGTTAAGTGATTTTTATTTGCTGCTGTAAGGTGTAAGGGAACCCGCTATGGCGGGTTCTTTTTTATTTTTCCTAAATGCATTAAACTTTTTCTTTATTTATCAAATATATATTTATATAACGTTAGTCTGTTCAACTTTGAAGGTAATTATGTTGTTTGATGCCTCACGTTTTAAAGACCACAATTTTATTGGTGATCTTTTTGGCGGTTTAACTACAGCAATAGTGTCGTTGCCTCTTGCTCTTGCTTTTGGTGTTGCCTCTGGAGCTGGCGCTGAAGCGGGCTTATGGGGTGCAATTCTTGTAGGGCTGTTTGCTTCATTATTCGGTGGTTCAACGTCTTTGATATCTGAGCCAACTGGCCCTATGACGGTGGTTATGACAGCCGTATTAACCTCAATGATGGCAACACATCCCGACCAAGGATTAGCAATGGCATTTACCGTTGTTATGTTGGCAGGCATTTTTCAAATCACACTAGGCAAGTTAAAACTAGGCAAATACATCACTTTAATGCCTTATAGTGTTATATCTGGCTTTATGTCAGGTATTGGCATGATCCTAATTATTTTGCAGATAGCACCTTTTCTTGGCCAAAAAAGCCCTTCTGGCGGAGTCTTAGCAACAATTAGCGCCCTCCCTGAGTTAATTCTCAATATGGATTTTGCCGAATTGTTTTTAGGTTTAATTACCCTAGCCGTACTTTACTATATGCCAAAACATTGGCGACGTTATATCCCCCCTCAATTACTTGCTTTAGTCTCTATTACATTAATTTCAATCCTTCTATTTGATTCAGATTCAATCAGGCGCATTGGTGAAGTCTCAGCAGGCTTACCCAGTATTCATTGGCCTACTTTTACTTTTGACATGGTTACCAGTATGGCGGTAAATGCCCTAGTATTGGGTACATTAGGTTGCATTGATACGCTCTTAAGTGCTGTGATTGCAGATAGCTTAACTAGACAAGAACATGACTCTAATAAAGAGCTAGTCGGCCAAGGCATTGCAAACCTTATATCGGGTATATTTGGTGGATTACCTGGCGCTGGAGCCACAATGGGCACAGTCGTTAATATTCAGACAGGCGCAAAATCGCCTGTATCAGGTATTATTCGCGCTCTGATTCTTTTATTAGTTGTTATATGGGCCGCAAGTTTAATTGCTCCAATCCCTATGGCAGTGCTTGCTGCAATTGCACTTTATGTTGGTATTAACATACTAGATTGGAGCTTTTTAAAGCGAGCCCATAAAGTAGCTTGGTCACCAACAATAATCATGTATAGCGTTATGCTATTAACAGTATTTGTTGATCTTATTATTGCTGTTGGTATTGGCGTTTTTATCGCTAACATACTCACTATTGAAAAACTGAGTCGTTTACAGTCTAGCAATATCAAAGCTATAAGTGATGCGGATGATGATATCCCTCTAAATGAGGAAGAGCAGTCTTTGCTAGATAAAGCCAATGGCAAGGTGCTTTTCTTCTATTTATCTGGTCCGATGATTTTTGGTGTCAGTAAAACCATTGCTAAACACCATAATACGGTTAAAGAGTATGAAGCATTAGTGTTGGATTTAAGCGCTGTCCCAATGATGGATTTGACTGTTGGTCTGGCGCTAGAAAACGCTATCAAAGATGCAATTGAAGCTTCTTGCCATGTTTATATCTATTGCCCTAATGGACAAGCTATTGATCGTTTGCAAAAACTAAATATTCCTGAATTACTACCACAAGATGCTTTTGTTGATTCACGTAAAGAAGCATTAGAAAAAGCATTAGAAAAAGTATGCAACGATTAACTTAGGTAAAAACCCTCTGTACAGAAAAGAAGTCCTACGCCTTTCAATTCATGAAACCGAGAAATAGCGCTTTTATCAGCCTAAATTTGGTTTAATGCTTAGAAAAATTTACGTTAGAGAAAGCAAAGATACTTTGACTTATAAAACTTGTATTATTTTCTCCACTCCTTCTATACTTTTTTTACTTCTCAACCATAATAAATCGTAAAGTTTTTTTAATAGCCACATAACTATTTGTTTTTATTAAATTAAGTAATTATGATCGATCTTTAAAGTAGAGCAAAGGGATTGCTCTCTACACCTAATACGCAGGGTTTTAATAGCTCTTTTTTAAAGAAAAAGCAGAGGATTAACATGAGTTCAGGAAAAGAAGTCATATACGAGGATAATATCCAACTTGTTTCAACAACAGACTTAGACAGTATTATTACTTATGCTAATAAGAACTTTTGCGATGTTGCTGGTTATACCCAAGAAGAGTTAGTAAATAAGCCTCACAATATGGTACGGCATCCAGATATGCCCAAAGCGGCCTTTGCTAACATGTGGGCTGATCTAAAGGCAAACAAGTCTTGGCGAGGCATGGTAAAAAACCGTTGTAAAAATGGTGATTACTACTGGGTTGATGCTTATGTCACACCTATTTTTGAACACGGGGAAAAAGTAGGTTACCAATCTGTTCGCGTTAAACCTACCCGCGAGCAAGTTGAAAAAGCAACAAAACTCTATGAACAAATTAAGGCAGGTAAACTTAAAAAACTATTACGTAGACAGTCGATGGCTCTCCCTGTATTTGCGCAATACGGGGTACTTTCCTTCTTAGCCAGTTTAGGTTTGCTTGCCTCGAGTTTTATTGATGCAAAAGCCTTTATTGCTCTGCTTGTAGGCCAAGCGGTTGCCGCCCTACCCATTTTCACTCTGCTCAAAAAACTTACGCATTTGCATCATTATAGCGCGGCAATAAATGATAACTCTCTTATTCAAAAAGTATTTACTGACAACATGAATGAGTTTGGCAGTATAGAATCGAGCTTTTCAATGCTAGAAGCCCAAAATAGAACACTATTGGGCAGACTGGATGATTATTCACTATTAATTAAGCATTCGGTTAACGAAACAAAAAGCGCAGTAGAAAATTCAAATAGAGGCTTCAATGAAATTGAACAGCAAATAGAACTTGTTTCATCTGCTGTCACTGAGTCTGCTAGTGCAACAGAGGAAATAGCCAATAGCATTACCGCCACTTCAAAAGCGAGTCAGCAAACCAATGATACGGTAAAAGAAGGTATTAAAAACGTTTCTAATGTAACGAAAAATATCGAGCAACTTAATGCAGATATGTCAGTTACGGCTGAAAAGACAGACCTCTTACAATCCAGTACCAATGAAATTGAAAACACTTTAGAAGTTATTAGCCAAATTGCTGAACAGACAAATTTACTTGCTCTAAACGCTGCTATCGAAGCAGCAAGAGCTGGTGAGCAAGGACGAGGTTTTGCTGTTGTTGCAGATGAAGTACGTAACTTAGCGAGCAAAACTCAAGAATCCACTAAAGAAATACATGGCGCAATTGAACAAGTACAACTAGCCGTGAAAGAAACTGTCAATAATATCATCAAGAACCAAGCAGATTTAAAAGTTTTGTCGACAGATGTTGAAAACACTTCTTTGGTTTTTTCCAGTATTAAAGAAGGAATGGTGACGGTATCAGACTTATCTGCCCAAGTGGCTAGTGCCGCGGAAGAGCAATCCTCTGTTGCGGTGGAAATTCAAAACAACATGCTCTCAATTCAAAACAATGTTAAGAACAACAAGGCATCTTCTTTAAAAACAGAAAAGGAATGTGAAGAACTCAATAAACTTGCCATGAATCTTGATTCGATTGTCACAGCATTCAAATAAGGTGTCTTGGTTCATGGTAGAGGGTAGAGTACTGTACTCGTACAGATGCACAGTTGTATTGGTACTAGTTCAGATGTATTAGTTTAGACAAGCCTGACAACAGTTCTTCTCTACTGCCCTCAAATGTACTAGTTCAGACTTGATCTGACAGTTACCCGTTAGATGAATGACAATCGAACCTAACCAGCCACGTTGTGATAAACGTTTTGCACATCATCAAGATCGTTCAATAATTCTAAAAACTTATCAAACATTTCCATTGCCTCACCATCAATTTCTGTGGTGGTCTGTGGTAAAAATTGAATTTCGTCCACCTCAAATGTGATGTCACCAAAGGTTTCGAGTAATGCCGTTTTGGCCTTAAAGTAGTCGGTATTTGGCGCAAAAACAGTGATGTTACCCTCTTCGTTTTCAATGTCACTAACATCAACATCCGCCATCATTAATGCTTCAAGCACCGCTTCTTCATCATCATGTGCGAACGAGAAAATAGCACTATGGTCGAACATATGACTGGCACTGCCTTGCGTGCCGATTTTGCATTTCACCTTGTTAAAACAGGTTCGTACATCACCAAATGTTCGGTTTGGGTTATCCGTTAAACAATCAATAATAACCATGCATCCACCTGGGCCAAAACCTTCATAGCGCGCAGTATCAAAATCTTCACCGCCACCGCCTTTGGCTTTATCTATGGCTTTATCAATAACATGAGTTGGCACCTGATCTTTTTTGGCCTTTTCAATCAAGCCTCGTAACGCTAAATTTCCTTGAGGATCAATGCCTCCAGATTTGGCACATACATAAATTTCACGTCCATACTTACTATAAAGCTTTGCTTTCGCATCAGACGTTTTTGCCATGGATTCTTTACGGTTTTGATAGGCTCTACCCATTGCTTTTTTCCATCTTTCTTATCTTTTAAAAAGACTATTTTACAAGGAAGGTCAGGCCTATGGAACCTATTTACGTGTGTATTTCATGATGGCTATCACAACATAGCAGTTCACTTTCTCAGCTTATCCATATTAAAAAGAGTTGCAGGGAACAAGCTTCTTGCAATAATGCATTAGCTTATGTATACATTATTGCAAGCCAGCTATAATTCAAATAAAGGCTAAACTCTATCCAATGTTAAAATGGAAAAATTCATGAATATAAATAAATTTATATGCTGTATCACTGTATTCGGCAGTCTTTCCTTGACTAGTTTTGCTAATGAAGAAATAAGATTACTATCAAACCATCATAATGGTGCTTTAAGTAGAGACGTAAACCAAACGTTTGAAGTAGGAAAGCCAACTGAATTAACTAAAAAAGTGTTTATGCACTATTTATCTTGGTTTGGTGAAGGAAAATCAGGAAGGCATTGGAACTATGGCGTAGTAAGTGAGCCTCTTATCGGCTATTACGATTCACGCTCTTGGGCAACACATTTGTACCATATTTTGCTTTCAGCTTCTGTAGGTATAGACGGGGCTGTCATCAATGTAAGGACAAAATATGATCAAGATGCTTTTGATGCATTTGTCAAATCACTTGATCGAATTGATGAAATATACCCAGACTTTGTTTACGACGTATCGATCAGCTACGATGATCAAAGTACAACAACACTCACAGCTACAAATGACTTTGTCCATTTAAGAGACAAAATTTTTCCAAATACCAAGCATTATCTTCATAAAGATGGGAAACCTGTTGTCTTTCTTTGGGATTATGTTGGTAATTTAACATCAAACGACTACAGAAATGTTGCCAATTCTGTATTGAGCGAAAACCCTCCTATTGTACTAAAGAATGAAATCGATTCGTATTTAACACCAAATGAGTTTGTCATGAACGCTTTTTATCCTTGGGTTCAAGGTTGGGCTAAAGATGGCAGTAATTGGGGTGAGGAATATATTAATTGGTTCTACAGAACACAAGTTCATCTTAAAGCGGAGAAAAAAGTCGAATTTATCGCTGGCGGTGTTTGGCCTGGCTTTGATGATCGACAAGCAAGCTGGGGGAAAAAACGTTGGATAGATCGAAAGAATGGTGATTTGTATAACACACTATGGAAGCTTATCACCAAAGATTATAACAATGATATCGATTGGGTCATTCTTGAAACTTGGAACGATTTTAATGAAGGTTCCGAATTAGAGCCAACATCTGGCGATAAGCCTTATTTCTATATGGAATTAACTGCTCAACATATTGCAACTTACAAGGGTATTGATATTCCAGTAACGGAAGACAAAGATATGTTTGAGGCTGTAACAAAGATTTATGAGGCTGCTAAGCTCATTGAGGATGGCGATAGAGACTACGAGATGTTTTATCCTAAATTGCAAAAATCAATAGAGCACTATCTAAAAACAAATGGAAAGGTATCTTACGCTTTTGCTGAGGAGATTATCAGAGGGATTTATTAGAGATTATTCACGGCATCATGCAATGATAGTGAGTAATTGACTGACAAAGAGTCCAATAAAAAACCCCGACTTACTTAGGTAAGTCAGGGTTTTTAGGCGAAACACCAAACGGTAAAACCTTATCTAACCTTCTCTTCGTAAACTTACAGTAAGCTGCTAGTAAATTTCTAGCGGTCTTCTAATAAGATACGCAGCATACGACGCAGCGGCTCAGCAGCTCCCCAAAGTAGCTGGTCACCGACCGTGAATGCACTGACATACTCTGGCCCCATATTGAGTTTGCGAATACGGCCAACTGGAATAGCGAGTGTGCCTGTCGCGGCAGTCGGTGTCAGTTGCTCCATTGTTAATTGCTTATCATTTGGCACAACATTGACCCATTGGTTGTGCTCAGCCAATAACCCTTCAATATCGGCAACAGGAATGTCTTTATTGAGTTTTAAAGTGAATGCCTGACTGTGGCAACGCATGGCGCCAATACGAACGCACAAACCATCAACTGGAATTGGCGCTCCAGCATTACCCAAGATTTTGTTTGTTTCTGCTTGGGCTTTCCATTCTTCACGACTCTGACCATTCTCTAGTTGGCTGTCGATCCAAGGAATTAGGCTCCCAGCTAAAGGCACACCAAACTGATCAGTTGGCATAGCGTCACTGCGCATTTGAGCGGCAACTTTTCGGTCAATTTCTAAAATAGCGCTGGCAGGATCAGCTAATTCACTGGCTACAGAACTTTGTAACAGCCCCATTTGGTTGATTAGCTCACGCATATGGCGAGCACCACCACCGGATGCGGCTTGGTAGGTCATTGAGGTCATCCACTCAATATGACCTTTTTCAAACAAACCACCTAAGGCTAACATCATCAAACTTACAGTACAGTTACCGCCTACAAAGGTTTTAATCCCTTGACTCAAACCTTCTTTGATAACATCACGGTTAACAGGGTCAAGCACGATGATACTGTCTTTTTCCATGCGCAGACTTGATGCGGCATCAATCCAGTAACCTTGCCATTTCGCTGTGCGTAACTGCGTATAAACCGCTTTGGTATAGTCGCCGCCTTGACAAGAAATAATCACATCCATCTTGCTTAAGTCATCAATATTCATTGCATCTTGCAACAATGGCGTGTCTTTACCAATATCAGGGCCTACCTGACCTTTTTGCGAAGTGGTGAAAAAAACCGGATCAATCAGATCAAAGTCATTTTCTTCTTTCATGCGTTGCATCAGCACGGACCCAACCATGCCACGCCACCCAACGAAACCTACAGTAAGTTTTGACATTATTTACTACCTTTATTATGGAGGGCCTACTCATACCAAGAGCAGTTTTACCCGATTATGCCTGTGGTCTTTTTACCATTTACAACACACTTGCATTAACGCAAGTGCATAAAACAGGATGGGAAAATGCAGGCGTTTAAAAACTCATTATTTAGCTTTTCTGCAACTCGGCAAGTACCGCATCTCCCATTGCTTGAGTACTCACAGTAGTACAACCTTCTGAGGCTATATCACTGGTGCGTAACCCTAAATCCAATACTCGGCTAACTGCGGCTTCAATTGCTGCTGCTGCTTCTTTTGCTCCTACTTCTCTTGCCCCGAAAGAATAACGTAACATCATTGCCACTGATAAGATAGTCGCTAACGGATTTGCAATGCCCTGACCAGCAATGTCCGGCGCCGAGCCATGACAAGGCTCATACATACCTTGCCCCTTGGCATTCAAAGACGCCGAAGGCAACATACCAATAGAGCCTGTTAGCATGGCAGCAGCATCGGACAGAATATCGCCAAACATATTGCCTGTCACCATAACATCAAACTGTTTTGGCGCTCTCACTAATTGCATAGCCGCATTATCAACCAGCATGTGGCTCAATTCTACATCAGGATACTCTTTGGCAACCTCTTCCATTATTTCTTTCCAAAGCACTGTTACTTCAAGCACATTGGATTTATCAATAGAGCAAACTCGTTTGTTTCTTTGACGAGCCGCTTCAAAAGCAGAATGGGCAATACGACGAATTTCGGATTCTGAATAAACATAGGTGTTAAAGCCTTCGCGCTCACCGTTTTCTAGTGTGCGAATACCACGAGGCTGACCAAAATAGATGCCGCCTGTTAGCTCTCTAACAATCAGAATATCCAGACCTGCTACGATTTCAGGTTTTAAGCTTGAGGCTTCGGCCAATTGAGGGTAAAGAATCGCTGGGCGTAAATTAGCAAATAGCTCTAAATTAGAACGTAATCCTAATAAGCCTTTTTCTGGACGAACTGCCATATCAAGGCCATCCCATTTAGGGCCACCGACTGCACCGAGTAAAATGGCATCTGCTGCTTTTGCTTTTTCCAAGGTTGATTCAGGTAAAGGTGAGCCTGTTTCATCGTAGGCGGCGCCACCAACCAGTGCCGATTCATGACTGATATTAAGTGAGTGAGTTTGATTAACTTGTTCTAAAACTCGAACCGCTTGGGCAACTATTTCTGGTCCAATACCGTCGCCTGGCAATATCAATACATTTTTAGACATTCTGTGTTCCTTAAGTTGGTAAAAGTATTATTAATTTTTTGCTGCAAATAGCCAAGGTGACGACGCTTTATGGCGTGTTTCAAACGCGTGTATTTTGTCTTCATCTTGCAAGGTCAAACCAATATCGTCTAATCCGTTTAACAGACATGCTTTACGAAATTCATCGACAGCAAATGAAAAGGCTAAGCCTGAGTCGGTACTCACTTGTTGTTGCTCTAAATCAATCGCAATTTCACAGCCAATATTGTTCTGCACTTCTTGGAAAAGTTGTTCTACTTGCTCTTCTGTTAATTGAATTGGCAAAAGACCATTCTTAAAACAATTATTAAAGAAAATATCCGCAAAACTTGGCGCAATAACGGCTCGAAAGCCAAAATCATCTAACGCCCAAGGGGCGTGTTCACGGGATGACCCACAGCCAAAATTACGTCGCGCTAATAGAATGCTGGCATTTTGGTAAGGCGTTTTATTGAGAATAAAATCTTCTCGCAATGGTCGGCCGCTACAATCTTGATCTGCTTGGCCTTCATCTTGGTAACGCAGTTCATCAAATAGATTTTTGCCAAATCCTGTGCGCTTAATTGATTTCAAAAATTGCTTTGGAATGATCATGTCGGTATCGACATTTGCTAAATCTAATGGGGCAGCAATCCCTTTGTGTTGAGTAAATGGGCGCATTTTTTCTCCTAGTGTGTAACTGAGGTGTCAGTTTTGACTAATTCATTAACATCTACAAAATATCCAGCGATAGCGGCGGCGGCGGCCATTGCTGGGCTGACAAGGTGGGTGCGCCCACCAAAGCCTTGGCGTCCTTCAAAATTACGATTGGAAGTCGAAGCGCAATGCTCACCGTTACCCAATTTATCGGCATTCATAGCCAAACACATGGAGCAACCAGGTTCACGCCATTGCAAGCCCGCATCAATAAAAATACGATCCAGCCCTTCTTTTTCAGCTTGGGCTTTTACTAGCCCAGATCCAGGTACCACAATGGCTTCCTTAATGTTTTTAGCAATTTGGCGACCTTTAACAACATCCGCCGCGATGCGTAAGTCTTCAATGCGTGAATTCGTACATGAACCAATAAAGACACGGTCTAATTGAATATCCGATAACATGGTTTTACCAGCAAGCCCCATGTAGTCCCACGCTCTGGCGTAACTTTCTTTAAGAGTAGCGTCGGTTTGTTCTTCTGCTTTTGGAATAGCTTTATCAATAGCTATCACCATTTCAGGCGATGTGCCCCAAGTGACTTGTGGCTTAATATCACTGGCGGATAAGTCGACGATTTCATCAAAGTGCGCATCGTCATCAGAAACAAGATCACGCCATGCTGTTATCGCTTGCTGCCATTGTTCCCCTTTCGGGGCATAAGGACGATCTTTCACATAATCAATTGTTGTATCATCAACCGCAATTAAACCAACACGTGCGCCCGCTTCGATCGCCATATTGCATACTGTCATACGTCCTTCCATCGATAAGCTACGAATAGCACTACCACCAAATTCAATTGCGTAGCCAGTTCCGCCTGCGGTCCCTATCTTACCTATGATGGCCAACACGACGTCTTTTGCTGAGACATAGGGTGACAATTCGCCATTCACACGTATCAACATGTTTTTCATTTTTTTCTGTACTAGACACTGTGTCGCCAATACATGTTCAACTTCTGAAGTGCCAATGCCATGCGCTAAAGCGCCAAACGCCCCATGTGTTGAGGTATGAGAATCACCACAAACAACTGTCATTCCAGGTAAAGTTGCCCCCTGCTCTGGACCAACGACATGAACGATCCCTTGACGGATATCATTCATGGCAAACTCGGTAATGCCAAACTCGTCACAGTTATCGTCCAATGTCATCACTTGAATTTTTGAAACTTGATCAGAAATACCGTCGATACCATTTTTACGTTCATTCACGGTTGTTGGTACATTGTGGTCTGGTGTTGCCAGATTACTGCTGATTCGCCAAGGCTTGCGGTTTGCAAGTCGTAACCCTTCAAATGCCTGCGGTGATGTGACTTCATGCAATAGTTGCAAATCGATATAAATTAACGCACTACCATCATCACGTTGTGTCACAAGATGGTTGTCCCAAAGTTTGTCATATAAGGTTTTGGCAGACATTTCTTTCTCCTAGATTACCAATGCCATCATGCTAATACGTGCTAACGAATTACTCAAATTCATATTTTTCATCTTTTTTATAAAAATTTGAAATACTAAAACAAAATCTCTATGCTCATTGAAGTAAGCACAATTTAGTCTTTATCATCCTATCGACAACGGGCAGCAGCATCATGGAGATTTCAGAGTTAACCGCATTTATCAAGGTGGCAGAATTAGGTTCTTTTTCTCTCGCTTCTGAGCAGCTTTTTTTAACTCAACCCGCGATAAGTAAACGCATAGCATCGTTAGAAGATCAATTAAATGCACGCCTATTTGACCGACTTGGTCGACAGGTTTTGTTAACAGAAACAGGGCAAATTTTGTTGCCACAGGCAAAACAGATACTACAAGCGATTCATGAAGCTAAAAGCAGTGTCACCGCCAATCAAGAAAGCGTCAACGGTGAACTGCGTATGGCAACTAGCCACCACATTGGTTTACATCGGTTACCAGATACTCTGAAGCGTTATCAAGAACAGTTCCCAGACGTAACAATAGAAATTGATTTCACACAATCCGAAGAGGCTTATCAACAAGTTCGAAAAGGCGAAGCCGAATTAGCTGTCATTACCTTATCAGATACACAGGATGAGCAAATAGAATCCATCTCAATCTGGTCTGACCCTTTGATGTGTGTTGTATCGCAGGATCATCCGCTTGCTCATATGAAAGAAATTAAACTTCATCAACTGGCTAGATATCCGTGCGTTCTACCTCACAAGAATACGTTTACTCGCCAAATGGTCGATCATGTTTTAGGGGCTAAACAGCTCAAACCCAAAGTCAGAATGAGTACCAACAATTTTGATACGTTAACCATGCTAGTATCCATTGGTTGGGGCTGGTCATTTCTACCTTCGACTTTAGTGAACGACAAATTAGCCGTGTTGAATACCAATGAACTGACACTTGAACGTCAACTTGGTGTGATTTACCACAAACAACGTACTCTGAGCCGTAGTGCAAGTATGATGATTAAGATGCTAGGCAATTTGTAACCCGATCGATCTAAGATCAAGCAACCCGAATACAAAAGGCCGTACAGGTGTTGTTTGTGTAAGTTTAATCCCAACGTTTTTGGCTAAGCGCTAAGGCAACTAGCGCTAATACACTCACACCTGCTGCGCCGCTAAACGTCCATGCACCGCCAAAAATATCCCACGAAAAACCCGCCAACACCATTCCAAAACCGCCACCAAGACCAATCCCGATACCACTATACATGGCTTGCCCTTGCGAAGCGTAACGCTCAGGAAATAAACGGCCGATTTGCTCGATCGATACCAAATGAAATACAGCAAACGTAATGCAGTGCATTAACTGGGTAAGAATCACTACGAAAAGGTTATCCGCATACCAAGCAACAAAAAACCAACGCACCACACCACATAAGAAACAACATAGTAAAACGTACAATACATTAAACTGGCCAATACGATTACCAATAAAGAAAAACACTACTATTTCAATGAGTACCCCTAAAGCAATCAATAAACCGATCTGATCGCCAGAATAATCAAAACTCAGCAAGTGCACGGCAAAAAACACATTAAAAGGCGCGTGGGAAAGAAACGCCAAAAATGCCAATAGCAAAAAGAATAAGATCTCTTTATCTTTGATTAAGTTAAAAAAGTTTCCTTTGGTTGTCGTTTTTATCTTATCTATTGGTTGTTCATACACATAAAAACTGGTCACCAATGCCAATAAAGTAAACCCTGTCATAATTGGCACAATCACAAATGTGCCAAATGCTTCAATAATCATTCCTGCCAACGTAACAGCAACAATATAGCCGATCGAGCCACCAACACGAATGCGGGTATAAGGCACATTTAAATTACGAATACTTCGTAGTGAAAGTGAATCTGTCAGCGGCATGAGCGAAGAATAGAATAAAGCAAACAGCAGCATGGACCACCAAAGCCAAGTAAAACTGCTAATAAAGTTAAAAGGCACAATGGCAATAAATGCGCCAATAATCGCCAATTGCAGTGTCACCCTAGGCAAGCCTAGTTTAACCGCTAACCAGCCCCAAAAGTGAGGAACAAAAATAGAGGATAATGTTAGTAGAGAAAAGATTTGGCCAATCTCAGCACCAGACAAGCCAATCGACTGCATGTGTAACGAGAAGTACGGCATCATTACGCCAATTAAGGCACAAAAAAAGAAGTAGAAATAAAATAAAGGCCAGGCAATGTGCTTTGATCTAGGGGAAAACATATGACTATCCTTTAAACTTCAATATGATATATGCCAATACTAAAGCCATTATTAGTAAATGTCAGAGACAAAATTGTTATTTTCTGCTCTGACATACTTTTTAGGTTTTTCTACTTACTTTTATTCCGTGTTTTCTGTTCCTTCATTAAAAACGACACATACTGTAAAATGACACATTAGTGCAATTTCATCTTTGGTTTTAAAACCTTACCGATGCGACGTACAATCATCAGCAAAATAGCTTTTGACCAACCATGAATAGCAATCATATGTAAGCGATACAAAGAGATATACACAAGCCTTGCCAGTCGTCCCTCAATAAACATGGAACCACCTGTCAAGTTTCCCATTAAACTGCCTACCGTACTGTAACGGCTCAAATTAACTAGCGAACCGTGATCTTTATAATGAAACTGTTGCAGTTTTTCACCTCGGAAAGTCGCCTGAATATTTTTAAAGACCAAAGAGGCCATCTGATGTGCCGATTGCGCTCGTGGAGGAACAAAGCGACCATCTTCTTGTAAACAAGCACAACAGTCGCCTATCGCATACACATTATCAAACGCCTTAGTTTGCAAGGTTGGACGTACTAAAATCTGGTTGTTACGATTTACTTCGCAGCCTAATTCTGCCACAAAATCTGCTGCCTTCACCCCAGCTGCCCAAATCATTAAATCCGCTTTAATTAAAGCATCATCGGCGGTGACAAACCCCTCTTTTTCAGCACGAACAATGCGAGTGGACTCCAGCACTGATACACCAAGATGCTGTAGCTCTTTTCTAGCTGAAAGAGCAATACGATCGGGTAAAGCAGGTAAAATACGAGGCCCAGCTTCGATTAGCTCGACTTTTAACCGCTTCGCCGACATACCCGACATACCATACACTTTTAACAAATCTGCAACATGATAAAGCTCTGCCGACAGCTCAACACCTGTTGCCCCGCCACCGACAATGGCAACATCTAATGTGGAATCATCATCAGCTTGCTGACGTTTTAAGAATTGATTCAATAAGGCTTGCTGAAAACGCTCTGCCTGCTGATGAGAATCGAGAAAATAGCAATGCTCGGCAACACCCTCTGTACCAAAGTCATTACTGATACTGCCAATCGCCAATACAAGAGTGTCATAACTCAAGGTTCTTTGCGGTAATACTTCAGTACCTTCTTCGTCTTGTAACGCGGCCAATGTAATGGTTTTTTGTTCGGCATCCATAGCAACCATGGTACCTAATTGGAAATGATAATAGTGCTTTGCCGCATGAGCTCGGTAATTCAAACCATCATTGTTAATATCAAGCGAACCTGTTGCAACCTCATGCAAAAGCGGTTTCCAGATATGAGTATGGCTACGATCGATCAAGGTGATTTCGGCTTGCTGCGATTTACCCAGTTTGTGGCCTAGTTTTGTGACTAACTCTAACCCACCGGCACCGCCACCAACGACAAGAATTTTTTTCATAATACTTCCTCAAAATAATTCAGGAAATCGCTCCTTTTCAAGCCTTATGAATCACGTCATTAACCGAGATTAATCGTATTAAAAAGCGATTTCCTAACTTACCTTTTAAAGAAAAGTAAAAGAAAAATTTTATCCCATTTGAACTAATGGCCTAACATTTTAAATCTACTGCATTTTTTCAAATAAGTGTACGTTGTTAATTAAAATAACAAAGAATAAAAAATCGAGCAAAAAACAACCAACATTATCATTCCAACAACTCTACATTAAGTAACTTATCCCGATACTGTTTTGGTGTACAACCATAGTGCTTTTTGAAGTAGGTATAAAATGTTGATTTACTCGCGAAGCCAGAATCGTATTGTACCGCTGCAATTGGTTTCTGAGGGTTGTTTTTCAATTCTTTCGCAGCATGGTGTGAGCGCAAATCATTAATGAAATTATAAAAACTTTGTTTGAACTCTTTATTGATAACTTCTGATAATTTATGAGGCGTTACGCCTAAATACTCTGCTAGCGCCGCCAACGACAAATTTATTTCCAAATATAGTTTTTCAGAAACAATTTTTTCCCTGAGCGTCTTCCCCATGAACGAAAGCTCTTGATCACCATACTCGTCAAGGTGTTCCCCGTAGGTTAATGGATGCTGAATAACAACCACTTCTTTATGAGTTATATGATGATAAATTGTCATACAAGACTGATAAATAAAGCAAGGTGTGAGCAGTAGCAGACTTAAATTACCAATCGAATATTCATTACCGGCTGGATAGAGAAATGCGCTGATAGCCTGAAATACCATCACTAATGTTACCGCACTAATGATCTGCAAAACGCTAAACCAACTTCTTGGCATAGAACTACTTTGATAAGAATACCAGTCTTTTCGTATTTTAAAGACAAATCGGAATGCTGCCACGCCATAAAAAACAATGTAAACCCCAGACATCGTCATCATGATATTAAAAAAAGCAACATAATCAGCCTGACGATAACTGTCTTTAGCCACGATACTGAATAAGGCTTTATCGCTTAACTGCTCAGACGCAATTAAAACTGTCAGTATAGGTAAACAGCAAGGAATAAAGTCCCGTACAGAAATTAGTTTTCGTGTTGAGATATGACCAATAAAACCCAGTAGTAAAGGACCAGGTAAGAAGACAATCGACAAAAGCAAAAAGTAAATCACAGGGGAAATACAAACAGCCATTAATTCCAATGTACTCAAGCCGACGTAGCAAGATAAAAACAGCATAAAATAAGCTAGCCATCTGCCAGAATCCTTATTCTGCCAAAACAAAATGACGGCCAAAAACAGACAAGTAAGAGAGAGTCCCCAGTACAGTATTTCCATATCTCGACGTTTTATTAAATAGAGTTGAACAAAAGCCAGTCTCAGCCAAGTAAACTAAAACTGTTTCGATTTCCCTTAAATTTCCGAAAAAGTGTAGATAAAATAACGAATATCGCTTATCCGGCTTGTTTATATTTTGCCAATCGATTGTAGCGCTAACAAACCAATTTGTAACCATATGTAATGATTTAAAATAGAAAAATCGCCAAATTTACATACGACTGCCCTATGCAAACGTTAAAAAAAATAAGCGTCACTAAATTTGCCTCGTTTTTCTAATTCACTTCGCGGCATAGCCATTCCACAAAATAGCCATTCCACAAAATAGCCATTCCACAAAACAGTCATTTCACAGCAGAGTAACAACACTTTGGAAGAAGACTAAGTTTGAGAAAACAGGGCGATAGAACCCAAATCACCATAATCGACCGATTCCAAACGCACTCAGGTAAAGCATATTTGAAGTAGTAAAACGTGGTTCTATACTCAAGAGAAACCTAAAAAATTTGGAGAAAATTGTGATAGAGGCAAAGTATTGAAACAATAAAGTGAAAATCTACTTGATAATGATTTTCATTTTAAATATTATTTCTCGAAATCAATGTACTTCCCATATGTTTTTTGGAGTTCTAATTATGAAACGCTCACTTATTTCAAGTGCTGTATGTGGTATTACAGCAACATTACTCGTTGCTTGCAGTTCCGATAGCTCAACAACGGATGTTACGGCCACTGGTGTAATAAAGCATTATGCCGATATTGCCGAGGCGGTTTACGGTGATTCATTGCACACCGCAAAAGAGCTAAAAACGGCAATTGATGCTTTTCTTGCAGCTCCTACAGAAGAAAACTTAACCAAAGCTAAAACAGCTTGGATTGCAGCTCGTGCACCTTACCAGCAAAGTGAAGTCTATCGTTTTGGTAATGCCATTGTTGATGACTGGGAAGGCAAGGTAAATGCTTGGCCATTAGATGAAGGGCTAATCGATTATGTTGACTCTGATTACGGTACGGAGTCTGACGTTAACTCACTTTACACCGCAAACATTGTTGGTTCACTCGCGCTTAATGTGAATGGCGAAGAATTAAACATCACCAATATCACCCCTGCTCTCCTACAGGAATTGCATGAAGCCGACGGCGTAGAAGCCAATGTTGCTACTGGTTACCACGCTATTGAGTTTCTACTATGGGGCCAAGATTTAAATGGCACTAATCCAGGTGCTGGTAACAGGCCTGCCACCGATTTCGATACAGCAAATTGCACAAATGGTAATTGCGATCGTCGTCGTGATTACTTGCTTGCCGCAACAGAGTTACTAATTTCTGACCTTGAAGAAATGGCAGCAAACTGGCGTGAAAATGGCGCAGCACGTAAAGCAGTATTAGCGCAAACAGATCAGCAAGGCCTTAGCACAATACTAACAGGCATGGGCAGCCTTGCGTATGGTGAACTTGGTGGTGAAAGAACAAAACTCGGCTTAATGTTGCATGACCCTGAAGAAGAACACGATTGCTTTTCAGACAATACACACTACTCACATTACTACGATGCCAAAGGCATTGAAAATGTGTATTTAGGCAAATACCAACGTGTTGATGGTTCTTGGGTAGAAGGTCCTTCTTTATCAGCCTTAGTGCAAAGCAAAAACACTGACCTTGATGCCACAATGAAACAAAAACTAACCACCACAGATACTGCTGCAATGGCAATGGTTAACGCGGCAAAAGAAGGTCAAACATTCGATGTATTAATTGGCATGGGGAACACAGCTGGTAACAAGCTTGTACAGGATTTTGTAGATTCTCTTGTTGATGAAACGAGAACCATCGAAAATATCATCACTGCATTGGATTTAAGTGATGTCGCCCTTGAAGGGTCTGATAGCCTTGATAACCCTGCGTCAGTATTCGAATAATTTATAACAGAAAATAGACGCGTTTTAAGCGAAGCTTGACCATAATCAAACTTCGCTTTCTATCTCCACGCTACGTTTTCAAGTTACGTTTTCAACGTTAAATTTCCAAGTTAAAATGGTGAAATACTGTTTTGATAATTCAATGTTAATGGTATTGCTCTGAATGATGTACAGCAATTTCTCTATTGGTAAAAGCTTGGGAGCTGGAATGATGTTTATCATTACCAGCTTTTTTTCATTAAAAACCTATGCTGAGACAAACTCGTCTAGTATTTTGATGCAGCCTTTCCCACATATTTCTCCTGAACAAAAGCTAAACCACTCTTTAGGTCAGGCTTTATTTGAAAAGTTATGGGTTGCATCCCCTTCTTCAACCACCGCCAGTGATGGCTTAGGCCCCTTATTTAATGCCCGTTCATGTCATAGTTGCCACCTTAATAATGGCAAAGGTCATGCACCAACTGAGTTGCAAAATGGCGTTGAGGTACCTTCCTTTTTTTTGCGCCTTAAACAATGGCCCAGACCAGATTCGAATAATAGCAAAACGGCCGTTGCACCAGACCCAATTTATGGCACCCAGTTACAAACCAATGCCAACATCAATATAAGGCCAGAAGCGAACTTAACTCTTACCTATCAATACAAAACGGTTACGTTCGCCGATGGCACTACCAGTGAATTGCGCAAGCCAGTGTATCAGTTAAATAACCTGTCTTACGGCAAGCTTTCCAACGCAACTCAACTATCTGGCCGTGTTTCACCCAGTATTATTGGCGTTGGTCTATTTGATTCCATAACTGAGGCGGATTTGCTCAACAGCGCAGATCCCGATGATAAAAATAACGATGGCATTAGTGGTCGGGTGAATACTGTATGGGATAAAACCATGCAAACTTGGCGAGTCGGACGCTTTGGCTGGAAAGCCACCACCGCAACCTTAACCGAACAGAACCAAAGTGCTTTTAACGGTGATCTAGGCATTTCAACGCCACTTTTCCCTAATCCTTATGGCGACTGCACCACACACCAAGTCGCGTGTTTATCACTCCCAAATGGCAATAGTCCACACATGGAAAACCTAGAAGCCAATTCTGAGGTAATAAAAGTCGTTGACATCTTTACAGCCCTTTCTGCGCCCCCTAAAATCAGGAACCTTAATCGCGAGACGTTCAAGGAAGGTAAAAAAGTGTTCGATTTGTTGCAGTGTTCTGCTTGTCATACCTCTGTACAACGAACCGGTAAAGATACAACCTTCCCTGAATTAAACAATCAAACCTTTTATCCATTTACGGATTTGCTACTGCACGATATGGGGCAAGAATTAGCTGATGTCGGTAAAGAATTTGATGCCCTCGGCTCAGAATGGCGTACCGCACCGCTCTGGGGGCTTAGTTTGAGTAAACTTGCCTCAGGGAAACAAAGTTTTCTTCATGATGGACGAGCAAGAAACATTGATGAAGCCATTTTGTGGCATGGTGGTGAAGGGCAAAAAAGCCGCGATAGCTATCTGAAATTGGATAAATCACAACGTAGTCTACTAATACGTTTTTTGGAATCGTTATAATGATCAAAAACCGCATCAAACTTGTAGGGCTTTTCCCTACTTGCTCAATCGTTACCTGTTCAATAATTGCTAGCTTAATGTCAACATTCAGTTTGGCCAGCACAGTCAGCCCCTCAGATTGGCAATCAGCTCTCAATAACTTGAGTCACAAAATTATCGCACCGAGTTATGCCCAGTTCGCAAACAGCGCCGCAAAACTACATACAACAACTGAAACCTTATGCCACTCTGCAAACCAAGCCTCTTTGACAGCCACACAACAGGCGTTTACAAAAAATGTAAAAGACTGGCAAACTGTTCAATGGCTAAATTTTGGTCCTGCCACTCTATTTATGCGCTATTACTCATTTGCCTATTGGCCAGATAAAAAAGGCTTAACCCAACGGCAATTACGTCGACTAGTAAAAGATAAAGCCGATATCGACAGTGAAGAATTTTGGCGCAATGCCAGTATTGCCGTAAGAGGATTAACGGCAATGGAAGCAATTTTATATCGCCCTGATTTAGACCCTATTGCCAACCCTGACTATTGCTCCCTGCTTACCAATATTAGCCAGTACCATGCTCAAAGCATTCACGACATCCACACAGAATGGGTCAATGGCCAATTTCAAGATTGGGTATTTTTAGATGAAGATGAAAGTGGCAGCCTAGCAACCGCAGCCTTCGAACAATTAGTGCAAAAGTGGTTAGAACACTTGTCTATGGTGAAAGAAACCAAGCTTGAACAACCACTTGGTTGGCAGCAAAAAAGCAATATAAAGTTAGCGGAGTTTTTCCGCAGTGGCCAAACGCTCTCGTCTATCCAGAGGAATGTACAGGTCTACCACGATATTTATCATGCTGGTACGCCTTCTTTATATTCCATTGCCTTACAGCATAACCCTACACAGGCTAAGCAATTAGAAGACTCTCTGAAAAGCAATATAACCGAAGCGGCACAACTGCCAACAAACCTATTTACTGACGAATTAACAGCTAAGCAAAGAAAGGAGCAAGTTAGAAAATTAGTGCTCTCCTTGTCAAAAACACAGAAACAATTGACAATATTAGTGACAGATTTAGGGTTCAGAATTGGTTTTAACAGCCGTGATGGTGACTAAAATATCATGAGGCGTCGCGCGTTTTTAAAAAACACCTTATATTGTGCAGGACTGGTGTCATGGTCTCGCCTGCTTGCAGCCAGTAAAGCTCACACGCTAGATAAAACACCCTTCTATGCTTCTGCTTTCACAGATAAGAATGGTAAGCACGCCTTTGCTCTGTTTGATCATCGGGGGGAGATACACTGGCAAACGATGCTAGAAAACCGCGCACACGCTCCCGTTTTTCATCCACAACAAGCCATCGTTGGCATTGTGGCAAGGCGACCAGGCTTTTACCTTGATTTATATGACATCGCCTCCGCTCAAAAAATTAGCCGTTTCACACCCAGTAACAACCATCACTTCTATGGCCACAGTACCTTTACCCGTGACGGGAACTATTTACTGACGACAGAAAATCACTACACGACTGGCGAAGGTAAAATTGTTGTGCGCGATTGGCAACACAATCAAATTGTTCACGAATTTTCCAGTTATGGCATTGGCCCACATGAACTGCATTTGCTGACAGATACGATATTAGTTGTTGCCAATGGTGGGTTACAAACTCACCCTCAAACAGAGCGTCGTATTTTGAACATCGAGTCAATGCACTCCAATCTTGCCTTTATTGATCTCAACTCTGGACAATTATTAAGCACAAAAGCTCTACCTGCTAAATGGCAAAAACTCAGTTTACGCCACATTGATGTCACGCCAAACAAAGAAGTGGTTATTGGCTTCCAACATCAAGGCAATAAATTTGATAACGTTCCTTTAATAGGTAAAACCAGCTTAGAGAATGAACAAATCGACATAATGCCCATGCCGGCACAAATACAACAACGTTTTCAACAATACTGTGGCAGTGTCGCCATCGATCAAAGTGGACAAATTTTAGCAGCGTCTTCCCCCCGTGGCGGGATTGTAGCCTATTGGCAATTACAAACAGGCCACTTTCTGACCTCACACAATTATCGCGATGTATGTGGTTTAGCGCTAACTCATCAACCACACGAATTTTTGCTAACAACAGGGCAAGGTAAACGCGTGATCACCAATCCAATAACGGCAGCGAAAACACCATTACCGACAACCAAGTCCTACCATTGGGATAATCATATCCACTCTATTTTTAGTTGAGTACGCGATACAAACGCCGCATCAGAATAATCATTCTGACAGACTTTTTACTGCCATATTTTTGTCACAAAACTCCCCTACTCTATATAGCTCAACACATTATTTTTCAAATAGGGCAGAAATATGAAAAGTACTTCAAAACACACGGTTTCCAATATGGAATTAGACACTCAAGTTGACGCTCATCCAATCGAAGCAGAACCCGAATTTAATAAACTTGTTGATACCGCAATTTCACGTCGTCGATTCTTCGGAGCAGGCGCAGCACTCGGCCTAGGAGGCTTTTTTGCATTTTCAGCAACCGGCTGCGCAGTGTCTTCAGGTATGCCAAAATCCAAATTAATGGGCTTTACTCCTATTTCCACCTCCACAGCAGATACCGTTGTCTTGCCTGATGGTTATCAGTGGCAAACACTTGTTTCATGGGGCGACCCTCTATTTAAAAATGCGCCTACGTTTGACCCAAGCGGTAATGCACCAGCCGCAAGCCAAGCGCAACAATTTGGTGATAACACAGACGGAATGAGCTTTTTCCCTCTCAATGATCACCGCGCTATTTTGGCCATTAATAACGAATATACCAACTACAAACACCTATTCAGTCACGGTGGAAAAGAACTAACAAAAGATGATGTGTTAAAAGCGCAATATGCCCACGGTGTTTCCATTATGGAAATTGAACGTGACAGCCAAAATCGCTGGCAAGTTATTCAAGATTCAGCCTACAACCGTCGCATTCACGTACAAACAGAAATGCACCTAACAGGTCCAGCGGCTGGCCATGAATTAATGAAAACCAAAGCCGACTCACAAGGCAAAGTGGTTTTTGGCACCATGAACAACTGTTCAAACGGCCAAACACCTTGGGGAACCTACCTCACCTGTGAAGAGAACTTCAACGGCTACTTTGGCGCCAGCGAATCCGTTGCCCGCACCGAAGAACAAAAAATGTACGGTATCAAAAACAACGAATCACGTTACCACTGGTACAAGCATGACGACCGCTTTAACTTTGGCAAAAACCCCAATGAACCACATCGTTTTGGTTGGATCGTCGAAATCGATCCTAAAAACCCAAAATCAACACCACTAAAACGTACTGCGTTAGGCCGCTTTAAACACGAAAACGTCGCGTTGCACATCAACAAAGACAACCACGTTGTTGCCTACATGGGCGATGATGAACGCGGTGCCCATATTTATAAATTTGTCTCGAAAAACAAATACAACCCAAATAACCAAGCCGCTAACCGCGACCTGTTAGTCGAAGGCACCTTGTATGTTGCTAAATTCTCCATGACAGACAACAAAGGCACAGGTGAATGGGTTGAACTAACATATGGCAAAAACGGCCTCACCAAAGCCAATGGTTTTGCCGATCAAGCAGAAGTACTTATCTTTGCCCGTAAAGCAGCAAAACACGTGGGCGCAACCACAATGGATCGCCCAGAATGGGTAGCCGTCCACCCAGCAGGTCATCAGGTTTTCTGCACCCTAACCAACAACAAACACCGTGGTAAAAAAGAAGGTCAAACCGTTGGTGGGCCAAACCCTCGCGCAGAAAACCACTATGGTCAAATTGTACGTTGGACACCGCCAGCGCAAGACCACACCGCAACCACCTTTGAATGGGATTTGTATTTAGTGGCAGGCAACCCAGCAGTGCATTCCGATGCGTATGCAGGCAGCAGCAACATCAACGAAGCCAACATGTTCAACAGCCCAGATGGCATTGGTTTTGACCAAGGCGGTCGTCTCTGGATTCAAACCGATGGTAACTATAAAAACCAAGGAGATTTTGCAGGCCAAGGCAACAACCAAATGTTGTGTGCTGACCCAGATACAGGCGAAATCAACCGCTTTATGGTAGGGCCAACCGCTTGCGAAATTACCGGCCTCGCATTTAGCCCAGATAGCCGTACCATGTTTGTGGGAATTCAACACCCTGATGCCCACTTCCCAGCTGGTGGTGATGCAAAACCTCGTTCAACGGTTATTGCCATTACCCGCCAAGACGGCGGCATTATCGGCGCTTGATACACAATTCGCGTTTGTAATTTAAAAACAGCGTAATGACGTGACCCCCAATAGTGGACATTCCAATTACTGGGGGTCTTTTTATTCCTTCCATCAAAGCGTTTCAAAGGAAAAAGTAAGTTGACCGCAACATACTCCCAAACCACAACATACTCCCAAAATAGATATTCTCCCTTACCAGAAAAAAATGACACAAACCAAATACATGGTTTACACCAATTAAAACATCATAAATAAAAAATAGTTTAGCCACTATTTTCTTTAGTCTGCCAGCTTGTAAAAACACAGTTAATAGGAAGGCGTGGAGATAGCGAGGCTTCTAGCCTCCTAGCACTTTCCCAAGTTTGCCAAGGTTTTTGTAATCAATATCTTACAAAATTTTGCGAGAATTCTTACTTGACGATCATTATCTATGTCTCTAACCTAGTTCTTGCGTTGGAACTCATTTGAGAAAAACCAACGTCGGGATTCGAACCCCGCTGATTACATAGGCGTGTAAATGCCGCTTTACTCTATTTGAGATATACGCGGTTTTTTTATGCGTAATTCCTCCTATTTGTTATGGTGGGTTTATTTGGGCCAGCCTCGGCTGGGCCGTTTCCTATGTGCGGTAGTTCGAACCCAGATTTAACCCACCACCTTGATTGAGTTTCGAACCTCAAATAAGTGGTTAAAATTTACAACATAGGAGGCCAATCATGGCTAATTTATCAAATTCTCTAGCAAAGTTACCCCGTATTTATGCGTCCGATCACTTTCAATACGCTGTTAGCGCAAAAGAACTGTATCAGTTTTTACTTCCCCTTCCGCCCAGTCCAACGTTAAAACAAGCACCCATGCCTTATGGGCGTTGGATTGATCACCGTGTGATGTATTACGGCTTTGAGGCTGGGTACGACTTTGTTTTACTAGAGGAAAAAGACACTAGAAGATCGCCCGATTTTTCTTTAAGCCTCAATATGGCAAAAGAGCTGGCGCGGCTGGAACGCACCGCCCAAGGGCGAGAGGCGCGTTATCACTTTATCAACTTTGAGCAGGAGTTAACCAAGCAGGACCTGCGCAAAACTTACGGTGACAAACTGGATAAAAAAGTGAAGCAGCTTAATCAGTTAGCCGAGTCCATTAGGGTGGGTGAAAACGTGATGGTTATCCCAACCATTGATGTGATAAACCTCATCAAAGCGATTCGAGAATACCAAACCATCGCCGACCTTTACCTTAAGCCCGAGCACGATATTAACCCGTATTGGGTCAATGAGGTCATCGAACAGCTAAAACAAAAAAGCGGTAAATTGCTGTTGGATGAAGACGAAAATCGGTAAGTAAAACTAAGCAGTAAACCACTGGGTTGTAAATTGCAGTCACAATCCCCGTGGTTTTTTCATTTCCGTATTTTGTTAAAGAGCGTTCTCTGATTTATCCATATTCCACACAGTAATCGATTTTTCGCTACATATTCCCGAAAATTTGAAACACGTTTGGCGACGTTTTATTCCTGCTTAACGTGTGGACGGGACACCGACCTTTACCTCAAACCCGAGCACGATATTAACCCCTATTGGGTCAATGAGGTGATCGAACAGCTCAAACAAAAAAGCGGTAAATTGCTGCTGGATGAAGACGAAAAACGATAACGAAACCAAGTAGTAAACCACTGGCGTTGCCGACGTTGCGACAACCCAGTGGTTTTTAATTTTGCATTGTTAAAGAACTTTTTCTGGTTTATCCGCGTTCCACACAGCAATCGATTTTTCGCTACATATTCCCAAAAATTTGAAACACGTTTGGCGATGTTTTGTTCCTGCTTAACGTGTGGACGGGACAACTTAACACGCTAAACAAGAAAACTTAGCCAATTTACTGATTTACCACCATTTCCACACAGTAAACGACATTTCCTCACTAACTCCCGAAAAATAAATACACATTCGACGACGTTTTATTCTGTTTTAACGTGTGGACGGGACACCCACAGACTAGGGTACTAAAATAAGACTCTGAATAAGCCCCTGATTTTACGGACTTTTTAGTGAGTCAGGTCGAAGAGAAATGGAAAAAACGTTTCATTAATAGAAATCGATAAATCAAAATCAGTACTAGATACTTAGTTCGTACAGCTTCTCACTATTCAAATAATTCTTGATTTAACTCAACGTTGTTACATACAGGGGTTGCGATAATTGCAACTATTTAGCACTTATTGACTATATCTGCCTGTTGGCAATTTGTCTCAAAAATGGAAACAACATGATAGAAACGCCACAATTACGCCCTGAGTTGTTAAACAAGTACAATTTGAATGGTCCTCGATATACCTCCTATCCAACAGCATTAGAGTTTCACAATCGTTTTGATCAAGAAGACTTTAAGTTGGCAATACAAGATTCAACCAACAAGCAATTGTCTCTCTATGTACACGTGCCTTTTTGCCACAGTATGTGCTACTACTGTGGCTGCAATAAAATAGTAACAAGGCAAAAAAATAAAGCTGATCGTTATTTGGATTACCTTGAACAAGAAATTGTGAATCGAGCACCGCTTTTTACGCATCACAAGGTCATCCAATTACACCTTGGTGGTGGAACGCCAAGTTTTTTATCTGCCGGGCAATTTACGCGTTTAATGGGGATATTACGACAGCATTTTCAGTTTCAAACACAGGTAGAAATGAGTATTGAAATTGATCCTAGGGAGATTGAGTTAAATTTATTGGATCATTTAAAAAATCTTGGTTTCAATCGACTTAGTTTCGGTTTACAAGACACCAATCTTATTGTGCAGGAGGCCATTAACCGAGTTCAGGATACGGAATTTGTTCAAGCACTCCTCACTCGTGCGCGGGAATTAAATTATGATTCGATTAATTTGGATTTAATTTATGGCTTACCCCATCAAACGTCTGCACGTTTTCAACAGACATTAGAGAAAGTCATGCTGTTGAACCCTGATCGTATTTCATTATTTAGTTATGCTCATTTGCCGACCCGTTTTGCTGCTCAACGAAAAATACGAGATGAGTGGTTACCCAGTGGCGATGAAAAATTGTCTCTCATGTTAGATGCTATGGCGCACTTTACAGCAAATGGGTATGTGGCAATAGGTATGGATCACTTTGCTAAACCCGATGACGAACTCGCATTGGCACAGAAACAGCAAATTTTACACCGGAATTTTCAAGGATATACCACTAAGGGAGAGTGTGATTTATTAGGCTTAGGTGTCTCTTCAATTAGTTCTATTGGGAAGGCTTATGCTCAAAATACTAAGAAGCTTAAAGATTATTATCAGGCAATTGAAGACAAAGGTCAGGCAGTCGAAAAAGGGGTTTCTCTCTCACAAGACGACATAATTCGTGGTGCGGTGATTAAAGCATTGATGTGTAATTTCATGCTTGATAAAGACGCCATTAGCAAACAATTTTCTATTAACTTTGATCACTATTTTAAAGCAGAATTAATTAAGTTAAATACGTTTCTGACAGACGGTTTGATCACAATAACCCCAAAAAGTATTATGGTTTTAGCCGAGGGACGTTTATTAATTCGAAGTATTGCTATGGCGTTTGATGCTTATTTGAATGCTGCAACAACACAAGCTTTTTCAAAAGTTATTTAGTTTTCTGACAAGAGGTTTGCGCCCTTTTCCTAGCAAAATCCATTTAAAATAAAGGGCGAGTAAGGTATCCGTAAAAACACAGGTGAATTTAATGTTTCGTTTACTTGTTAGCGAATTGAACCGCTATTTTAAGCGCTTTTTCTATTTCTTCTGGTATGACGATAATAATTCTTTCTGTTGAGTATTTAGACCACCAACAACCAGTTCGTATGAGTGGTCAATCTGACTTTCTATTTCCCCTTGAGGTAACTCTCCGTTCATTATTACCGTATTCCAATGCCTTTTGTTCATGTGATAACCAGGGATGACACTTTCAAAAATATCTCTCAATTCAATCGCTCTATCTGGGTCACATTTTAAATTAATACGTAAAACCCCTTTGTCGGAAGCAAGCAAGGCAAATACTTTATGACATACTTTGAAAACCATGACGTCATCGCCAAAGGGGAAACTGTATACAGCACCTAATTTTCCACTCAGGTAGCGAATCCAGATAAGCGCTTCTTCTGAAAATGGATTAATGGCTTCTAAATCATCTTGCTGTATATCGTGTGACATAACTATTACCTTTTATTCACTTTAATTATTTCGATCAAATCAATAACTGATCTGTTTTTGCGGCACAGATCAAGTCGTAAAGACTAATATTCTTATTAGAATGGCTCCACCAATGTATTGTAACTTTCCCCCACTCTATCGTTAGCATTGGGTGATGGTTTTCTTGCTCTGCTAATTCAGCAACTTGATGGGCAAATTGCATAGCCTGATTAAAATCAGAAAAATGAAATACCCTATGCAATTGCTCAACTTCATTGATTGTAATACGTTGCCAATCTGGTATTTGCTCTGATAATTGTTTCATTAATTGTGGCGATATTATTTCATTTACGCCTTTACAAACCTGATTAACTAACAACATAACCACAATCTCATAAAGGATGTTGAACGCAGTAACAAATGAAGAAGGTTCATTCGAGCCCTAAAATGCCTATGAGTTTATTCATGTTTTATTAAACTTACCTATTTATACCTTCCTTAACTTAGCGTCTAGTCATGAAAAATGCCAATTCATAAAACACTTATTCATTCAAAAACGACCAATAGTATGTTGATGTTTTATGAATTTTATCGTTTTTTTACGTTACATCGTGTTAAGTTTCCGTACAACATACCTATAAATTGCCACGGAACTGATAATAACGAGATATCAGAAGTGCCGTTTTTTTTATTTTGCCAGTGAGTTTTAGCTATGAAAATTCAACCTACTTTTCGAGAACCCGCTTTTTTACAACAACACATAGAACAAACTATGGAATTTTACCACCCTCGCTGTATTGATAAAAATGGTGGCTTTTTTCACTTTTTCAAAGACAATGGCAACATTTATGATAAAGAAACCCGTCATTTAGTCAGTAGTACTCGCTTTGTTTTTAATTATGCCAAAGCGTACCAACACACCAAAAACCCTGAGTATTTGGAAGCCGTTCAGCATGGTATTCGGTATTTACGGGAACGACATAAAAAAGCAGATGGTGGGTATGTTTGGTTATTAAAAGGTCAGCAAGATTTAGATAAGACCAACCATTGCTACGGTTTGGCGTTTGTTATGTTGGCGTATGCCGAGGCCTATCGTTGTGGTATGGACAATGCAAAAAGCTGGTTAGCAGAGACATACCAATTAATGGAGCAACATTTTTGGGATGATAAGTATGGGCTGTATCGAGACGAAATCACTGATGAATGGCTAGAAGTGTCTCCTTATCGTGGTCAAAATGCCAATATGCATAGTTGTGAAGCCATGTTGACCGCTTACGATGCCACTCAAGAGTTGCATTATTTACATCGCGCTGAGCTGCTTGCTCAAAATATATGTCAACGACAAGCAAGTTTAAGTGACGGCCAAATATGGGAACATTTCGACGCTCAATGGCAAATTGACTGGGACTATAATTTAGATAATCCAAAACATTTGTTCCGCCCTTGGGGGTTCCAACCTGGTCATCAAACAGAGTGGACAAAACTTTTATTGATATTAAATGATAGATCTCCCAAGCCTTGGTTAGTAGAGACGGCCAAGGCTTTGTTTGATAACGCATGGTCCAAAGCATGGGATCACACAAACAAGGGCCTTTATTATGGCTACGCACCAGATAATCAAATCTGCGATGATGATAAATATTTCTGGGTTCAAGCCGAATCTTTCGCAGCGGCGGCTTGGCTAGCCAAGGTGACGGGAGAGGAAAAGTACTGGGGTATTTATGAACAAATTTGGTCTTATGCTTGGGATCACATGATCGATCATAAATATGGCGCTTGGTATCGTATTTTAACGGCTGATAATCACGCTTATGATGATTGTAAAAGCCCAGCAGGAAAAACAGACTACCATACGATGGGCGCCTGTTATGAAGTGCTTTCACTTCTAAAACGTTAATGAACAAATCATTGAAATTAACAAACTTCAAAGAGAAAAGGCGGTTATAAAAAGCGCCGTCTTTTTTACTGACAGCACTATTTGTGTATTTTGTTATTTTTCATTAACGGGCAAATCAGGTATGATGCCGCCACTTTTTTTATTAGAAAACGTTACAAATTTCATTAGAAAACGTTACAAGCTTTCCTCAATAATTTGTACTAGCAATTTAGGTCGTTGAGTTATGCAGTTGAACAAGGTTGATCTGAATTTACTTCGTTATCTTGATGCTTTATTACGTGAACAAAGTGTCACTAATGCAGCCTATCAATTAGGTATTACGCAGCCTGCTATGAGCAATGGTTTGCGTCGTTTACGGGACTTATTTGAAGACCCTCTTTTAGTCAGAACCAGTGATGGCATGCGCCCTACTGCATTGGCCGAACAACTGCACTCCCGTGTTGCTATTATCTTACAATCGGTTGATGAGGTGTTGCATCTAGCCCAAAGCTTTGACCCGCAAACCAGCACTCGTGTCTTTCGTATTATGGCAAGTGATTATGCCGAAGCAATTTTAATTCCTCCTCTGCTTGATCGTCTGCAAACCGAAGCACCGAATGTCATTCTTGATGTAATGAACCCTAGTGACATCAATTTTCATGATGTAGAGCAAGGAAAAGTTGATCTTATTATTAATAAATTCGACACCTTGCCCCAATCATTCCATCAAAGATCAATTTGGACCGATAAATTTGCTTGCTTAGCGCCGGCAGATAGTGCATTTGCACAAACCCCAGATTTAGAAAGTTACGTTAAATCTCAACATGTATGGGTAAATAAAACAGGATTTGGTGTCGGTGTTGGTGTGGAACCGAATGAAGTGCAAAAATTAGGTTGGGTTGACTCCACTCTAAGTGGTATGAACCTAAAACGGAACATTCGCCTTTTTACCCGTAATTACAGTGTTGCCATTCGAGCAACAGAGCAGCTTGGTTTAATCACAACATTGCCGTTATTAGCTACGCGTTTTATGCAAAATAACCCAGCTATTGTTGCTATTCCACCACCGTTTGATATTCCTTCCGTGGAGTTAAAAATGTTATGGAGTCAATTATTGCAACATGATTCAGGTCACATTTGGCTTCGTAACCTAATATCTACTTGCGCCAAGGAAATTACGAATGATCCCGCCTATTTACAAGAATTGGAAAAATTTAATAAGGCGGCATCATTTCAAGCAAAATTAGCAGCAGATGAAAGTGCAAACTCTTCATTATTGGTAGAGTAAACTACCACATATTTAAAACGGTATTGTTATTCAAGTGAAGGTGCTGTGACATTTAGGTCTTTGATTAGACCGTTTTTGATGCTGTAAATCCAACCATGTATTTGTAACTCCTGCCCTTTTTGCCATGCTTCTTGAACAATGGTTGTCTGGCATACATTTGCCACTTGCTCAATAACATTTAATTCGCATAAACGATCTGATTTCTTCACTGGATCATTAATGCGTTGTAACTCATCTTGATGCACTCGATAGACATCTTTAATGTGATTTAGCCAATTTTCGACCAGTCCTATATTGACCTTTTTTTCACCGCCATTTATTTGAGAATTGTCTACTTGGGCACTATTTGCCTTAGCGCTACGCGTTTGAACTTTATCTAACCTAGCCAGTTGAGAAGTCAGCGCGGCATTAATACCACCACAGCCATAATGTCCAACAACCATGATGTGTTTTACTTTTAGTACCTCAACAGCATATTGAATAACCGAAAGACAATTTAAGTCTGAATGCACCACCATATTGGCAATATTGCGATGAACAAATACTTCGCCTGGCAAGAGGTTAATAATTTCGTTTGCTGGTACTCGACTGTCTGCACAACCAATCCATAGGTATTCTGGTTGCTGCTGTTTGGCGAGCAATGTAAAAAAGTCAGGCTGCTTTTTGACTATTGATTGAGCCCAATCTTTATTATTTTGAAAAAGATGATCTAGTTTTGCCACACACAACCCCTTTGTTTAAATTTTTCGCAAGCACGTCACTCGAACATCACTGGTAACGGTTAAACTGTTCATTTGTGAGAGACGTTGTTTTCCATTATAAGACGCTTTGTAAAAGTGGGGCGTCATACTTGATAACGCCGTTATCATCGCGTTTGAATCTAGGTGAAAAGAAAAACGCAATGTCTCTTCTTTTTCCACTTCAAACCCGACAAGATCATCATAATGACTTGCTCGATACTCTTTTAATTCTGGGTACAGAATTTCTCTTAATTCACGTAAGTGGTTTTCACCAGCATTCACTAGAATAACATAACCATCATCCGTCAGAACGCGGTGAAATTCAGACCAAACAGGAAAACCAAACAGAGATAAAACCACTTGAAAGCGTGCTTCAGGCATTGGTAAGTTTGCGTTTGATCCAACAATCCAACCTAGGTTTTTATTGCGTTTACTCGCCACTTGCACTGCCCATTTAGAAATATCTAAGCCTATACTCTGTACTAACTTCTCTTGGTAGTGTTCTTGCAAATAAGACAGATAATAGCCTTCGCCACAACCTGCATCGAGTATAGAGGTTGTTTTTTCCATGTTAGATGAAAAACATAGTCGATCGAGCTGTTGAATTAAATTTAATGCAATTGGTAAATAGGCATCACTATTGAGAAAATCCTGCCTTGCTCGCACCATCTCCTTGCTGTCCCCAGGGTCTTTTGAGTGTTTCTTCTGCACTGGCAATAAGTTCAGGTAACCACTTTTTGCCAGATCAAAACTATGACCTTTTGCACAAACAAAGGCGCCAGATTGTTCTTGTAAAGGGAGTTGGTCGAGTGGGCAAATAAGACGGTGAAAAACTGACACGAATGATCCAATAATAAGTAAATTTTACCTAGTCTAAGAAGATGCGCTGCCGGAGACAAGGAAATGCATTAATAAAACTGCCTATACCTTATTACCAAGATGAAGATTACCAAGATGAAGGAACGATAAATAAACGTATCTGTTGTATTTTTTTCACTCTATTTTGGTCTTGCTCCCAGAAACTAAGTAAAAAGTGTCTTGGCCTATCATCGTCAATAAAGCCATTTAACAACGAGTGCTGTAGTTGCTTAAAATCGGTCGCCAAATCTTGGTCTAGCAACAAACTTTGTTGCTCAAGTTCATACAAAGTATTAACCGTCTCAGGTATGGGAAAAAGCCATTCGAGTTTCTTCAGTTCCTGTGCGGCAATAAAACATTGCTCAAAACCACTCAAATCTTCTATGAAACACCAATATCCCTGAATAGCAGCCGAATTAACCAATGAAAAGTCACAATATGGCTTTGCTAAAAACGATCTTGTGGTTAGCTTTGCTATTAAATGCTTATCGATATGTTGATAGAGATAGCCGAACATCAACAAGTGTGAAGTAACTTCGCTGGAACAAGCATGTTTATGAAGAAGAGCTTGCCCAGCATCGGTTGCCAGCATTTGCAATTGGTGTTCGTTGGCGCGATGGTACTTTTTATCAAAACTGTCATTTTTATTAGGACCTAGCCAGCGGTAAGTGTTGTCTTGCGATTTGCTTGCTACGGTTTGCAGATAAAATTTAATAGCCAATTCAAATTGATGCAATTGTCCTTGAGGGGTTTGCACCAGCATATCAACCTCACCCAAGGTTTTCCCATCACGAATGATTTGTTGATGCTCGAACACTATGTCCAAGCTAGAAAGATGTTGAATCGCATAGGAAAACAAACTTTCAAAATAGCATCCCCAAAAATGGGATTTTGACTGCTGTAAATGCGTTAACAATGTTGTGTGATTCTGCTCTAACTTCGTCAGTTCTTCTGACACATTGGGTAACCAATAAGGCGATAGATCAAAGCCTTGATAAATTAGATCCGAATGAATAATAAAGGCTAGATCCTTTACTAGGTTATGCATAGCTTAGTCCATTCTATTCTGGTCATTAATAAAACGATCTAGTCGCATAAACATAGTCAGCACTTTTCTTTTAACAGACTCTGTTTGTTGTTGAAAATACATGTCTGCAATTGGTGCTATTTCAGAATGGGGAGGTAACGCCATTTTTTGCTCAATAATCTGCTTGTAGCGTTCAAGCATGACAAACTTCACCCATTGAGAAAATGACATGGTATCAATACAAAACGGCTCTTGGCTCATAAAGGCTTCAGGTGATGGCATGGGGATATCCCATAACGCCTCCTGTCGCATCATCATTTCCAGTTCTAATAAAAGGTCAGCAAGTTGGTGATATTTTTCCACACTGATTTATCCTATAAAAACGGGTAACATTACCTAGAAGAAGATAGCATTTGGGGGATTCCCCCTTCTTTCATTTAAATTTGTAATTTGTTGTCGTGGTTTTTTTTTGGCTATGCCTTATTTTGACTGCGGCTTATGATGTGCAGCACATTTTAAACGATACACCATAGAGTATGTTACTAAATGAGTAAAATAGAATCCCTTTCTGATTTGTTTGAGTTGGTTGATTGTCAGGCAGATTTTTACGACATAGGTCGACACGTAACAAAAATGACAGCGACTCAGATCAATCAATTTGATCAAAAACAGCAACCTTACCCTTTTGCCTTTAAACAACAAGCTTGGTTAGCCATTGTTTTAACACCAAATTCAGGACCAAAATCTGAGCCCATTATCTGGTTTTTACGTTTGGCGATTGATGAACAAGGTTGCTTGAATTTGGGGACCAGAGATCACCTTATCAAGACGATTGTGGACAAAATTCTCACCAATAAAGAGGAACAAGAACAAGCCGACTTGGCAGACGCATTAAAAGACAACCCCTATGCATTTCAACCAGATCATGAACGTATGGCCAGTTTTCATGCCACGCTTTCCCTTGAACTTGAGCGCCCTCCTTCCCATTATTTTCAAGAATTAGTAACTTTTCTACAGGGCGATTTGCGTAAGCATAATGATCAGTGGCAAAACATTGGTTTACAAGGCATTGCAGATTTGGCGGTAAGAAGCCACACAGCAGACTATGCTGCTCTTATTCGCAACGGCATTCTTCGAGCACCTGCGCCATTAGCTTGTGCATTAGCGATTGCCTTAGAACATGAAAAGCCGACATCTGATTATATGCATTGGGCAGAAAACATTTTTTCCGCCACCAGCAATACTCAAATGCAAGCGGCAATGATTCGTTCGATCTCAAAAGGAACGCCATCTAAAAGTTTTGTGGCAGCCATTAAAACGATGGTGGAGAATGTTAATCCTTCAGAGCCAGATAAAGCTCTAGAACTCATTGTTGCAATCGTTGCCAAGTGTCCCCATTGGTTTGACCAAGATAGCGGTTTATTAAAAGTGTGTATGGAAAGCTTGGCCCATCGAGATGACGGTTATTTGGCGTTTAGTCAGATTGCTGCCGAATTAAGTCAAACCCCTGTTGTACGTGGCAGTCTTTGGCAATTGTTTCGCAGTGAGGACCGTAGTCAAAAATTGTCTCAGGCGATTGGTAGTCTTTTTGCCCAAGCGCCAACGAAAGTTCAATAATATTGCTTAAGGTGTTTTTTTCGCATTTTTGCCACAAAAGCGTGATACTCTTTTTCTACCATAGTTACAATGGTAAGTGACTGTTTATCGCTGTATGTTTATCACTGTGCGTTTATCATTGTCACTATGGTATAAAAACTGTCTTTCACCATTATCCAGCATAATTAAAGGATGTCGCTATGCTTAAAACGACTTTAGTAACGGCTGTCGCTACCTCGTTGTTTTTAACGGGTTGCCAGTCATTTTCTTCCAGCGCTGACTCTGCACAACCTCTTACTTTAAAAATTGTTCACATCAATGATCACCACTCTCATCTCAATGTCGACAAAGGTGTGAACCTGACATTGGGAGGCGAAACAACACGTGTTGCCGTAGGCGGGTTTCCCTCTGTTGTTACCAAAATGAATGAGTTAACCAACACGAATGGACCTGTGGTAAAAATTCATGCTGGCGATGCCATTACTGGCGATCTTTTCTATACCTTATTCAAAGGGGAAGCAGACGCTGCGTTAATGAATACGGCTTGCTTTGATATTTTTACCTTGGGTAACCATGAATTTGATGATGGAGACGCTGGTTTAGCGCAATTTTTAGATTGGTTAAAAGCAGATTCCAACTGCTCTACCGATGTTATTTCTGCCAATGTAAAACCAAAAGTTGGCGTATCGCCACTTGCTAAAAACAGTGCCGAAGACTACTTCACACCTTACACCATTAAAGAGTATCAAGGAGTACAAGTCGGTTTTATCGGTATCGACATTGCTAATAAAACCAAAAACTCCTCTAGCCCTGACGCCACCACGGTATTTCTCGATGAAACAACCACAGCACAAAAGTACATTGATGAACTCACCGCAATGGGCGTCACTAAAATTGTATTAGTGACGCACTATCAATACCAGAATGATCTGGCTATGGCTGCTAAACTAAAAGGCGTAGATGTGATTATTGGTGGCGACTCTCACACGTTACTTGGTGATTTCAAAGCAGTAGGTTTGGATGCTGCGGGACCTTATCCAACCAAAGTTGTAGACGCCGACGGTAATAGTGTTTGTGTCGCTCAAGCATGGCAGTATGGCGCTGTTGTTGGTGAACTGGATGTATCTTGGGATAAAGACGGTGTCATAACGCATTGTGCAGGTACACCCCATTTATTATTAGCAGACAGTTTCAAACGTAAAAATGCGGATGGTAAACGTGTTGAGCTAACAGGCACAGAGCGCGACGCTGTGTACGCGGATGTAAACGCTCATAATAATGTGTCTATTACTATGGCAGATAAATTCGCAGCAGCCACTCTAGCGAAATTTTCTGCCCAAGTGGATGCTATGAAAAGCGAAGTGATTGGCAAGGCTGCAACAACCTTATGCCTTGAACGTATTCCTGGCCAAGGGCGCTCTAAACTGTGTGATCGTTCTATGACAGCAAGTCACGGCGCAGATATTTCTAATATCGTTGCCAAAGCATTCCGTGATATGAGTAAAACCTCTGACATTGCTATTCAAAATGGTGGCGGCGTTCGAGTTGATATAGCAGAAGGTAATTTAACCATTGGCGACGCTTATACTCTACTGCCTTTCGCTAACACCATTGTTGAGTTAGACATGACAGGTAAAGAGATACGACAAGTGCTAGAAGAAGCCTTTGACTACGCAACGGCCGCAGGTGGCTCAACTGGTGCTTACCCATACGCTTCTGGCTTACGCTGGAAAGTAAACGCCTCAAAACCAAAAGGTCAGCGCTTCTACGATATTGAAGTCATGAAAAAAGGCCAAAACTGGAAACCGCTTAACCTTGCTGCAACGTATAAGGTTGCCACAAACAATTATATTGCTGGCGGTAAAGATGGTTATTTAACATTTGGCAAGGTTATGGGTGATGGTCGTGTTGTCGACACTTACTTAGACTATGCCCAAAGCTTTGTGGATTACATCACTAAAGTTGGCACTCTTGAGAAACTGCCATTATCAGAATACTCAACGCAAGTATTTATTAATAAAGATGGTGTGAAGCAGTAACCTTCTGCCATCCTACTTTTTGTTTTGTACTCTCTCATTTACGAGAGAGTACTTTTTACTAGAGAGCACTTTTTTACGAAAGAGCACTTTTACTAGAGAGCACTTTGCAAAAACGCTGATTACATCAAATAGTTCGTGTAACGGTATAAACCTTATTCCATCTCCTTCCCATGACTCAAAAAAATTTTTATCGCATCAAGTCGGTTTTTTGCACCTAGTTTTAGATAAATACGTGATAGATGCCATTTAATGGTACTTTCTGATACAAATAAGGTTGCGGCCAACTCTTTATTCGATAAACCTTGTTGTAAAAAATTCAGCAATTCACGCTCTCTTTTTGTGAGAGGTTCTTCGTGTGTTGTTTTTTTGTCGTTTGAGACTAACGTATTTTCGCCTCTGTCTTCAATTCGGCTCTCATAATCAAAGATAGCAGACAGTTTTTTAAAGAAGCGGATATGTTTTTGATCTTGCTGATTCACTTTGGCAAGGTACTCTGACATCACCTCATGTAGGTGATATTTTTCATCCATAAAAATACCTAACTTACGTTCAACAATGCTGTGCTCTACAACGTCATTGACTATACGAAAAGCCTGATTTCTCTTGCCTAGCTCATAATAAGCGCTGGCCAGTAAGAGCAAAACAGAATCATGTAATTGACGATACTCTTTTTGCCGACATTGTTTTGCAAGCCGGTTGAGGATATCAAGTGCGGTGTTTCGTTCTTTTTTGGCAAAAGCAATTCTGGCTTGAAGTAAGGAAATAAGACAAAGCTCAGACGCGGTATAACGCTCTAAGTGAAGATCAATTTCATCAAAACCATGTTCATAAAATAGGTCTTTTGCTTTCTCTATTTGGCCACTTCGTAGCAGTAGTGATACTTTTTCTGCCACTATACCCACTTCAAAACTGAGTAAGTTGCTATTGCGACCATAACTCTCGCCATCGAGTAATGCTCTCAACGCTTTATGGTCAGAACCAAAACGAAACAATAAGCGTGATTTTGTAATAAAGCCTATCTGCGCCGTATCCACCACACCATGTTGGTCAATAACAGCAAATCCATTATTCAAATGCTCGTAAGCGTGTTTATCTTCATGGAGGTCACAATACACCAGACTTAATTTAATGTTGATCAATGAACTGGCAAAGCTGTACTCACCCATTTTTTGATTTGCATTGCGCAATGCATCCGTCAGTATTCTTTTGGCTTCCAGCAAATATCCCTGCTTCCAGTGAACTAGAGCATATAAAGAGTCAATCCAGGCAATACCATAATCACAATGAATTTTTTCAAAAATACTTTTCCCTGATGTTAAGGCTTTTCGCGCTAAAGCAAACTCTAATGTATGCAGGCAAGTCGCACCTAAAAGACCTTTCACCACTCCCTGCTCAAAAACGGGAGCATCCACCCATTTGCTCAACCAAGCCGAAATGTTGCTCCGTAATGAATAAAAATCACCTACCATGACTTTTTTAAGTAAATACAACATTTCAACATTATACTGAATCATGTTTTGAGTCTGCGCTGAATCTGCTTGGTAGTGGACTAAGGCTGAAATAATGTCGTCGCTGTGAGTAAAATTTCGAGTAAAGAGTAAAGACCAAGCATAGCAAACCGCAATTTCTGGTGTCCCAAGCATGTAGGAAATAGGCAGTCGTTTTGCCCATTTTAATAAACGGCTATGATTACCGCGATATTGCACTACTTCAACAACAATTTCACTGATGAGGTGAGCGGCTTTCTCGTAGCTCTCTGCAAATAAGTAATAATCGATTGCTTCTTCTGGATAGTGATTTTCTTCAAACCAGTCTGCCGCTTTCATTGCTAATTGACGATATTGACTGGTATCTGACTTTTCTAATTCGTTTAGTAAGTATTCTCGAAATAAATGGTGATAACGAAACCAATTTCTTGCTTGATCTAATTCGAAAACAAATAACCCTTGTGTGCTGACATAATCAAGTATCTGAGCCGCATTTTCATCGCCACAAACGGCAATACATAGGTCTGCATTAAAGCGAGTGAGTATGCCTGTACTAATAAAAAAGTGCTTCACTTGTTCAGGTTGATGTTGAAAGACACACTGGCTCAAATAGTTCACAATATCCTTATCTGTCCCAGACATCTCATTGATAAAGTGCTGCTGTTTTTCTTTGCTTATTATGTTTTGATTGTGAAGAGCTAAAGAGAAGAGCTGTGTTGCTGCAATCCATCCTTCTGTTTTTTGGTGTAATACTTGGATATCACTTTTTTCTAACTTTATATGTTTGTTATTTGCGAGAAATAAACAGGCCTCATTAAGGGTAAAATTTAGTTGGTTCGCTTTAACGTCCAATAAGTTATTTTTCGCTCGAAAATCACTGATCACTTGTAATTTCGGTTCGGATTTACTGGCGATATAAACCGATAAATTGTGGGGCACTCTTGTTAAAAACCAATCAATGCTCTCAAGTAAGGTTATTGAGGTTATAAAGTGGAAATCGTCTAGTATGATTTTAGTGGCTGTACCATTTTGCTCAATCAAATCCAGTAGTTGCTGTAAACGCATTTGAGGGTTGGTATTTGGGTAATCAAATAAGTTATAACCGAAACCGCCATTATGACGACCCGTGTTAGCTTGATGATAACTTTCTAGCAGACAAGTAATGAAGAAATCCTCCTCATTATCTCTTTCATCTAAACTGAGCCAACATACTGTCTCACCAAGCGCTAAACGATCATTCATAAATTGCGCCATCAATGTTGATTTACCATAACCTGAGGGCGCGACAATGAGGCCAAGTTGATAATTTACATGGCTGTCTTCTAGTGAGAATTGGTCCAACAACCGATAGCGCTTGAGTAAACTTGTTCGGGTTTGTTGAGGTACAAATTTTGTTGTATGCATTGGCGTTTTCAGATTCGACTCCTTCAATCAAGTACCTCCAACAACCACATTTATACTTTATTCACATATTGATACTTTATTCAAAAGATGCTTTGTCTCGTAAGGCACTTTTTGCTACTAAAAAACAAGCAATAACAGTGAACACCATAACGCTTGCGCCTGCAACATAGGATATCGCACCAAAGATATCCGCATCGCCATAAGGCGTTGGACCAACAGATAGACCACGATTCGCTGCGAAATTTGCAGCCCAGTAAAATACGGTATTTCCCCAACCAGTAAAGAGAAAAGACCAGTAAATAAAATTCAGAGAAGCAAGAGAAAGCTGTATTTTCGTAATGCAAAGTGCCATGATGATTAACATTATCCCATTCATTATTCCCCCCGTATGCGCTGCCTTCCACCCTCTTACTGTGCCTGGAATATCAAGTTCGATATGAATTAATGGCCAAATTTTTACCCCTTGTAACATATCAAAGGTCAGAAAAAAGCCGGCAAATAGTCCCAATACGAGGACGAGTGAGCCATGTGCAATTAATGCCAGTTGCATATGGCGTTTATGATTTTTATACCAAGTTTCATTGTTCATACTTTTCTCCTTTCCTATAAAAAGTCCACTAGGGCAAAGAATCTACTAAGGCATTTTGGTATTTATCTCTCAGGTCCCTTTTTTGAATTTTTCCTGTTGCGCCAATGGGTAGGCTTTTAACAAAAACAAAGTCATCTGGCATCCACCATGAAGGAATTTTATCTTGTAAAAACTGTTTCACCTCCTCTTTACTCACTTGCACATCAGGAGATGTGACGAGCAACATTAAAGGTCTTTCGTCCCATTTGGGATGAAAAGCGCCAATCACAGCCGCTTGCTGTACCTCTGGCATAGTGGCCGCAATGTTTTCTAGTTCAACTGAGCTTATCCATTCACCACCTGACTTAATAACGTCTTTACTGCGGTCTACTATTTGCAGGTAATTGTTTTCATCAATCGTCGCAATGTCTCCAGTAGCAAACCAACCATCTTGATTTGAAGAAGAGGTCTCGCTGCCATAATAACGCTCCGACACCCACGCGCCTCTTACTAAGAGATCGCCATAGCTTTTGCCATCATGGGGAACAAGGCTACCATCTGTATTCACCAGTTTTAACTCGACGCCATACAATTTGCGCCCTTGCTTATTTTTTAAGGCAAGTTGTTCACCTATTGTTAACTCTTCTTTTAAATGAGGTTTCAATTTACATAGTGTTGCCACTGGACTGGTCTCTGTCATTCCCCACCCATGTAAAACATCAATAGAAAAATTCTGTTCGAACTTTTCAATAAAAGTAGAATTAGGTGCAGCGCCACCAACTAATAATTTATGCAGGGCTTTTGGTTTCATTTGCTTACTTTCCATATGACCCAATAAAGCAGACAAGATAGTCGGCACCCCCGCAATGTAGGTTACGGCTTCATCGTCGAGTATTTTGTAGAGTTTTTCTGGCTGCATATTTGCACCCGCGAATACCATAGAAGCCCCAAACAAAGGCACAGAATAAGGCAGTCCCCATGCATTAACATGAAACATGGGCACAATTGGGCACACCACATCTTGAGATTCAATGTCCAGATTCTCACTATGGCTAGAAACAAGAGAGTGCAGGCAAATTGAGCGGTGAGTGTATAACACACCTTTAGGGTTGCCCGTTGTACCCGAGGTGTAACATAAGCCTGCATTGGTATTTTCATCCAGTTCAGGCCATACAAAGTCCGTTGTTTGCGATTGCAGTTCCTCGTCATAAACCATGAAAGTAAATTCTTCTGTTGATGCTTTATCATTCGCAAGGCAAGTAAAGTGCTCAACGCCTAAATTTGCGGAATGTAACATGGCTGCGATTGCTAAAAAGTCACCATCAAAATACAAGGCTTTATCCCCTGCATGTTTCACGATATAACGAATCTGATCCATAGAATAACGTGGGTTGATTGTGTGGCAAATTGCCCCGATTCCAGAGATCGCGTAATACAGTTCCATATGGCGATGAGTATTCCAAGCCAAAGTGGCCACCCGATCGCCTTTTTTAATGCCTTTGCTGATTAGGCTATTGGCGAGTTGCCTTACACGCTGAGAAAACTCAACATAGTTATAACGAAACACGGAATCCTGTTCGCAGTACGACACTAACTCTCTGTTGCCATATTCTGTTTCGACATGTTTTAAAATAGAAACGGTTGTTAAGGGAAAATTCATCATAGTGACTATCTCCTAAAATTATGAATTGGCTCCTAAAATTATGAATTGGCAAACCAGTTTATGGCCACTTTCTAATGAGTGTTTTCATGAGTTTGGCTAAACCAGAATAAGGTGGGTAAAGTAGCTTGATACCAGTGAAGTGACCAAGTCCTCTCTGCTTGACAGTTGCTTGTTTGTTAGAAAAAGCCTCAAAGCCTTCTCGACCATGGTATTTACCATTACCACTATTACCTACGCCACCAAAAGGCAGGTCTGTTTGTAGATATTGCAATAAGGTGTCATTCACTAAGGTGCTACCTGCTCGAATGCGCTGGGTAATGTATGCCACTTGTGTTTTCTGTTTACTAAAAATATAGAGCGCCAATGGATCAGGATGGGCATCTACCTGCTTAATCGCATCGTCAATATCATTATAGGTAAATACAGGCAGCACAGGTCCAAAGAGCTCTTCATCAAACAACTCACATGCTTTTGTGGGCTGAATAACAAGCGTTGGTGCCAATTTGTGCGTCTGCTCAACGGTTTTAGCAAGTGAAATAATCTCACAACCTTTTGCTTTGGCATCATCTAATAAGGATTGCAAACGATTAAAATGTTGACGATTAATAACAGCCGTATAATCGCCTGTATCAATACCATTTGGATAAAAATCCGTTACGGTTTTGCGTGCTGCTCGCACAAACTCAAGCAGTTTGTCCTCATGCACCAAGACATAATCTGGAGCAATACAGGTTTGGCCGGCATTAAACACTTTGCCCCATAGTGTGCGCTTCGCTGCTTCTTCAATCGGGTAATTTTTATCGATAATAACAGGACTTTTACCACTTAATTCTAATGTCACTGGTGTCAAATTTTGGGCCGCTGCCAAGGCAATCTTTTTGCCTACAGCTGTCGAACCAGTAAAAAGAAGGTGGTCAAATGGTAATTCGGAAAAGGCTCTGGAAATGTCTGCATCACCTTCGATAATAGCCAATGTATCTTTATCGAAAGCGTCTGTTATCAGTCTGTTTAACAACGCCGAAGTGCAAGGCGTTAATTCGGACATTTTAGCCATCACTCGGTTACCAGCTGCGAGTGCCGTTGCAACTGGCGCAATGGTTAAATGAACAGAGTAATTCCAAGGGGCCATGACACCAATAACACCTAGAGGTTGGAGATGAACTTTATTGGTTGCAGGCAGAAACCAAATAGAGGTATGACGTTTCTGAGCCGCCATAAAACGACGTAGGTTTTTCATTAAATAGCGAATAGAAGATAAGGAACCAATGATCTCAACCATTTCGGTTTCTTGAACTGCACGACACCCAAAATCTTTATTCAATGCTTGAGCGATTTCTGCGGAATGTAAATCTATCAAACGATAGAGGGTTTGCAGATTGTCTAATCTATCTTCATAGCTAGGGTAACGGTGATTTAGGTAGTTATTACGTTGAGTATTAAAAATGGTAAGTAATGTGTCATCTAGTGTTGACTCTAGTGCATCATCCGCTTTTGGTATCGCTGAAATAAGACTCATAATTGCTCTCCAATTTTTGTCTGCTAACGCTACTTGAGTGAATCAAATGAAGTAATACAACCAATAAGTCTGCGACGTATTATGGTTTGTATTTGAGTGAGTAAATTCAGAAAAAATGGGAAAGACAAATGCGTGATTTTTGTTTGATTTTTGCGTAGTTTCTTGCAGAACTTCTTAGCAAGAAACTTAATAGGCAGACAAACTAATAGCTAGGCAGACTAATAGATAGACACACAAATAATCATGGCAACTTTTTATCATTTGATTCTGAAATGTCACAATTCTCATTGTTGAGTAAAAAGTACAACAAACAAAATTCGATCGCTTCAAATCAATCACGCGATTGGATTACGAATCACAAAGAACGGCTTAGAAGAGCGTGTTACCAAACACGATAAGTTCGTTATTTCACGCCGTTATTTCATGATTGTCATGATCAATAATAGTATGCAAATCGATGATTATTTTTGTACTTTTTAGTCGATTCGCTCTCATTATTCAGCCCATTTTCCATTTAAAAACCCTACAAAAGTATGGTTTTTCACGTCTATTTTTATCGACTATTTTTAAGAAAAAACACTAACTCTTTGTTTGTAAAGGTTTTTAATTGCAAAACTTAAACACACAAGCAAAAACCATACTTTTGTCTAGTGCTAAACAATAGCCACTTGCCTTTATCTATATTGACGGACTGATACATCAATAGCCTTGTTCAATTTATTCGGAAGGAGGGTCAAAATGACACATTCAGATCCATTCACTCACCCTATGGATAACATAGAAGTTCGACCACTACGGTTTGACTATACAAAGATAGAGATGCAAGACCCTGTCTGGAGTCGATCAAACCCTCTTTTTTCTATTTATATTAATGCTTTAGGAATACATGTTCCTTATTTTGAACGCTTTCTTGTTATGGCATTTAGAGCCGTGCGAGACAATATAGATAATGAAATTTTAAGGAAAGACGTGACCTCGATCATTGGCCAAGAAGCTCATCATGGCCGAAACTTTATTGAGTTCAATAAATTTTTAATGCAGCGTTATCCAGAAGTAGAGGCTTTGGATCAACGAGCCAAAACTTACTTTGAAACAAGGTTACAAAAAGACAGCCAAAAACAAAAAATTGGTTATATCGCAGGCTATGAAACCTTCACTTATCTTGGTGGAATGATTATTTTAGAAGGCTATGACAAATGGATGAAGGAAGCTGACCCTGTAACACGCTCACTTTGGCTCTGGCATCAAGTTGAAGAAGTGGAACATGGTGCAGTTGCCTTTGATGTGTATCAGTATTTCTATGCCGGTAATGAGTGGTATCGTAAATGGATGATTGTAAAGTCTCTCTCTCATATTGCCTATGAAACATGGCTAGCCTACTTCCCCATGTGTAAAAAAGAAGGGTATTTTTCTTCCCCTTTTAAAGCCGCTAAAGCCATTGGTTTTTATGTGAATTTTTCTTATCAACTGGCCAAAAACGCTCTGCCAGTTTTCTCTAAAAAATATCATCCTAGAACTCACCAAGAGCATAGCTTCAAACAAAATGAAATAGCTGTAGGTTGGCGCAAGGCTTATTCAAAAGGAGAAGATCTAAGAGACTTAAATAACCATGCCGTTGAAAAATTATCTTAATCAAAAATTATAAATAAAAAGGTAAAGAATATGAGTGCAAATAAAGTTTGGCAATGCATTACCTGTGGATGGATTTATTCAGAAGCAGAAGGGTTACCTGATGAAGATATTGCACCAGGCACAGCGTGGGAAGATGTTCCAGAAGATTGGTGCTGCCCTGACTGCGGCATGGATAAATCTGACTTTACTATGGTTGAAGTAGGTTCAAATGGCTTAGGTTTTTAAGGCTTGGGAAGACACAAATAAATCTTCCTTAAATTTCTCTACAATAGGAAAAAAGATGACTGCTCCATGTATTATCATCGGCGCCAGCCATGCGGCGGCACAACTAAGCCTTAATGTTCGTCAACAAGGCTGGCAAGGGGACATTATTGTTATCGGTCAAGAATCTTTCTTGCCTTACCAACGCCCTCCTCTTTCAAAAACGTTTTTGTCAGGCGAGAAAACAGTAGAGGACTTATTGATAAAACCAGAAAGCGCCTACGAGAAAGCCAATGTTTCTTTTCGTTTAAATACTCAAGTTGTAGAGATTGATCGTCAAAATAAAACGGTTACATTAAATAATGGCGATATGCTTGAATACGCGAAACTCGCTCTTTGCACTGGCGCCACAGCAAACCCCTTACCTATTCTTGGCGCCAATTTAAAAGGCGTACATTACTTACGCAATGCCCACGATGCCATTGCCTTAAAAAGTGACATCTCGTCCAAAAAACATGCCGTTATCATAGGTGGTGGTTTTATTGGCTTAGAAGCCGCAGCAGCACTACGGCAAAAAGCAATGCATGTCACTATACTAGAAGCGCAAGATGCGATTCTACAACGGGTTGTTTCCCCAGAAGTTGCTGCATTTTTTACTCAGCTCCATGAGTCTTTTGGTGTCGTTATTAGACCAAACAGTATCGCAACTTCTTTTGAAGGGAGTGAGGCTGTTACCGCAGTAACCTGCAACAATGGCGAGAAAATCCCCGCTGATGTGGTCATCATTGGCATAGGTGTAACACCAGAAACAAGATTAGCAGAGCAAAGTGGATTGACAGTAAAAAACGGCATTTTTGTCAATGAATTCGCTCAAACGAATGATCCAGATATTGTTGCTGCTGGTGATTGTGCCAGTTACTTTCACGAAATATATCAAACCGATATAAGAATTGAATCTATTCAAAATGCCTTAGAGCAGTCCAAGTCTGCGGCCGCCAGTATGAATAATAAGCAAATCGCATTTAGTAGTAACATTCCACGATTTTGGTCCGACCAATACGATATTAAATTACAAATTTGTGGGGTTATTGATGGTTATGATGCCGTAGAGATAGAGCAAGACCTAGAAAAGCGAGTACTTAATGCGTTGTATTTTAGAAAAGAAAAGTTAATTGCTGCTATTGCGGTAAATAATCCGGCATGGTTAACCAAAGTTCAGCCCTTCATTAAAAACGGGGAGCCGGTAAATAACGAATTAATTGAGTCGATGCGACAAAAATAATTTTTATATTTTCTCAGTAATAGTAAAAATTAAAGCTATATTTCATGAACTGCTGATACTTTAACTATTGATGTAAATACTGTGAGATAACAATGTTCTCTAAAATTTATAATATGTCGATGAATAGAAAGTCTGTGTTTCTATTGTCCGCTCTTGTATTTCAGGTTTGTGTGGTTCTTATTGGTGTTTACGAATTGTCAAAAATTCAAACTTTTACGTACCTGGAAAGGGAGCATGCCGTTACAATCAATTCTGCAACACAAAAAATTGAAAAAGTAACCAGTCTGGCAAATTATCAAACACAAAATATTAAAACACACTTGCTGGAGAGTTCTGCGACACAAGCAGGAATACAAGATCTAATTAGCAAAGCAAAAACCATTGTAGAAATATGCATTGACAGACTTAATCCAGCCGAACTGGCTTTGTTTGAATTAGTGGGTTTTGGCGAAGTCATTAAACTTTGTCGACAAGATATAAAAGACGCGGACGCCAGTTTGGCCATTATTGAAAAAATCAAAATGGCCAAAAGCGACGTAATCGCTCCTGCTATGTTACAGGATTTAGCCTCCATCATTGACAATATGGCAGAAGGCTCAAAGAAATTCTCAATTCTCATGCCACAAGTGAGCGCATTTGTAAAAAGTATTGTCTATTGGTTGATTCCTCTCATTTCAATATTAACGGCATTAATTTTATATTTCGTTTTATTGGATACTCGCAAGAAGCTCAATATCCTGTCTGAAAAAATGAACCACATCCGAATGACAAATGATTTGTCTGTGCGAGTAAAAATCAGCCATAAAGATGAAGATGACAGTGACGATGAAGTTCTGCATGTTTGTCGTGACTTCAACATCATGATGGAACAGTTTGAAAATGTTGTACAAAACATCGCCAAAATGAGCGCTGTGCTATCCACTACATCTCAACCACTCATTAACGAGTCACGTTCTTCTCAAAAGAAAATGATGGAGCAAAATCAATCTGCTGACACCATTGTGACGTCAATGGAAGACTTTGTCAGAGCCATTAATGAAATTGCTCAAAATACCAATACCACATCAGAATCGGCTAATAATAGTTATCGGCATTCGCAACATGGCAGAGAAATAGTGAACAGTGCTAAAACCTCTGCCAGTAATCTCTTTGAAAGCTCAAAAAACATGCAGCAATCCGTTGAAGCACTCAATAACAATTCGCAGTCTATTGTCTCTATCATTGATGTGATCACAGACATCTCTGAACAAACCAATTTATTAGCCCTTAATGCTGCGATAGAGGCTGCTCGCGCTGGAGAACAAGGTCGAGGGTTTGCGGTGGTCGCCGACGAAGTCAGGGCATTAGCATCTCGAACTCAACAATCCACGGACAGTATCCGCTCTATGATCGATCAACTACACCAAGATACAGATAGTATGAATAATTTGATCGTATCAAATGGCGAGCTGGTCACCTTACTCTTCTCAGAAATGGAAAAAACCGATAATACCTTGGCGGACATTGCAGGTTCGACAGAACAAATTAAAGACATGAACCTACAAATCGCCACAGCCACAGAGGAGCAGCTGTATGTCGTTAATGAGATTCAAGCTGGTGTGAAACATATGAAGGGACTATCAAATGAAACAGCAGATGCGGTAACAAACATGCTTAATAGTGTACACGATGTGTCCAATGTTATTGACGAGATGAACACCACTGTCGCGCAGTTCAAGGTATCAAAAATAAATTAACAATAACCCAACAATAACGCTAAGTTCATTAATAGGAATATAAGTATGACTCATTCAAAGGAAATTGTTGTTCAGCATAACAAACATGTAATGCACATCACGATAAATCGACCAGATAAAAAAAATGCGTTTACGACCAAGATGTATGACGATTTACGTGTTGCAATAGAGTTAGCTAATCAAGATGACGAGGTAAATGCGATTCTTATTTGCGGTCATGAAAGCACATTTAGCGCAGGTAACGATTTGAATGACTTTCATAATCATGGCCCTGTAGGACTGTCGACAGCCACTCAGCTCTTAACCACTATCCATTCATCCGAAAAACCTATTGTCGCTGCGGTTTCTGGTGTAGCCATTGGTGTTGGAGCAACCCTACTACTGCATTGTGATTTGGTCTATGCAGCCCCTTCTACTCGCTTCAGAATGCCATTTATTGATTTAGGAGTTTGTCCAGAAGCTGGATCAAGCCTACTGCTACCAATGTTGGCAGGCCACAGAAAGGCATCCGAAATCTTAATGTTAGGTGACTTTTTTGACACACATACTGCCATTGATATAGGCCTTGTAACCCAAGAAGTGCCTCAAGACCAAGTCCTGACAGTAGCAATACAAAAAGCAGAACAGTTGGCTAAAAAACCGAAAGAGGCACTGAAAATCACGAAGCAATTAATGAAATCAGCGCAACAACATATCGTCGCCGAACAAATGAAAAAAGAAGGAGACCTCTTCGGAGAATTGCTGCAATCTTCCCAATCAAAAGCCATTATTGCCACACTATTAGCTAGCTAATTTCACCGGCAAGTCTATTAAGGTGTATGCAAAACAGAAGCAAAAGACAGAAATAAAAAACAGAAACAAAAAAAGACAGAAATAAAAAAGAGTATCGACATAATGAGCTCGATACTCTTTTTTATGGCAAATTTTAGATGGCAGATTACTCGTACTATTTATGAAGTATTAAGCATTGCACTATGATTAACTGATTTAATGCAACTGTTGCACTTCATCCTGATCATAATTCGATGAATTAGAGACATTATGTTTTGTGGTCGAGTAACGCATCTGTTTTCTGTATTCTACAAACTCGTCACTTAACTGGTATTCACCATCATCACCATATTCGGCTGCACCACGTTTAACGAGCGCATCCAGCGTTTTTGATAACACCTTTTGCTGCCGCTTCCCTTTAACAAAGTAATAGTTGTCATTAATTTGCATGACCTTAAAACCAGACTCTAAAAAACCAACACATAAATTTTGAGTTGGCGTTAATTTTAATTTCATAAGATACAACCTCGAGTCGCATAGTATTTAGAATTTACTTCTAAATACTATAGACAAGAGATGAGGAAATTGCCTTGTGAAGTCGTAACAATCACAAAACATCACAATGCAAGCGTCAACCTTTGCTAATTAAGCCTACTTTTAAGTTGCTTGCTTGGTAAATTACAGAACCATTATGCAAGACCAAACCATCTGCAATGCCCATTGGCATTGGTTTTTTAAAGAGCCTTTTGATATCTAATCGATATTCGATCGAACCTGCGTCAGGATAAATTTGACCTGAGAATTTGACATTATCGACGCCCAACGCCCTACCTCGCCCAGCGAGTCCAGACCAGCCTAAAAACACACCCAATAACTGCCATAATGCATCTAATCCCAAGCAACCAGGCATAACAGGATCACCTTTAAAGTGACAATCAAAAAACCAATGGTCTGGCAAAATATTAAAACTCGCTTGTAAATACCCTTTATCAAATAATCCACCTTTATTGGATAGTTGGCTGATTTCATCAATCATCAACATAAAAGAGTTTGGCAGTTGAGCATTACCTTCACCAAAAAAGAGCCCATTAGACATAGATAATATTTGTTGTTTTGAAAAGTGCATGTTTATCCTCTTGCCATAAGTTGAAGTGGTAAGATTAGAGGAATAAACCGTTTAACGATTGTAAAAATCGGACATCATCTCTTGCAAGAAGGCGTTTGGTGTTGAAAACAATTGCGTCTGAAATTGTTTTATTAAATGAGGTTGGTCACTAAATCCAAATTCATAGGCAAGCTCAGAATAACAGGGCTGGTTATAATTTGCCTTTTCTGCATACAATTTTCGACAAAGAAATTGCAACCGAATAGTTTGCAAAAAGGCTTTGGTATTCATCCCAATATATTGCTGAAACAACCGATTCAAATGACGGCTACTGCAGCCAACCGAGTTAGCAAGTTGGCTAACTCTTATGGTACCCATTGATTGATAAATAAGTGTCAGAGCATGATGAATATAATTCGTGCTTTGCGACCATCGGTTTTCATCATATTGAGAGAATAATAAAGATGCCAACCATTGCTGACATAGCGCAACCCTCTGGCTAAATTCAGTTACTTGATACATTTTTTCATGTAGCGGTAACAAAGAGGAAAAAGGTAAAAAATCGCTGTTTACAAATTGGTTAGTAATGTCATTGGCATCAATCAAAAAAAGTCTATGCAAAGCCAATGGGTTAAACCATATGCCAAAATAATCACCCGCCGCAGCGATAGAAAGTGTTTGCGCCGTTTGTTGAGCACCTCCAACAATCATGTTTTCTTTCGAGAAAAAGAGAGCCTGAGTACCATCTGGGATCATCGGATAGAAAGAATGCCCTTCGGACTCGATTTGTAAAAATGAGTAGACAAACTCGTTTAATAAACCGGACGGAGTCCAATAACGAACATGGAAGCCTAAATGGGTTAACCCATGTGGTGTTAACGTTGGCTGAAAAGGTGAATATAAACGCTTTACTTTATTCATGATGCAAAATAAATCGCCTCCTCTTTTTTCTTTCAGCCAAGGTAAAATGACATAATTGAAAACACTAATCCGTTGTGGCAAATAAATCCATATTGGATTTTGCCGCCAGTTCCGCTTCGTTTTTATGCCGTATAATCCAACACTGATGAATTTTTTGATTGCGCTCGAAATCTAGGTCAAGCGACTGCTTGGTAATATTTTCCACTTCATACTGCTCTGAAATACGCTCATCCAACACAAAACGGCGGTAATTATTAGAGAAAATCAACTCTCCATCTTGTTCAAGACTCTTCATTGCCAGAGTAACTAATTCCACATGATCCCGTTGAATATCCAGTACATCACTCATTTTTTTGGAGTTGGAGAAAGTCGGCGGATCCATAAAAATCAGATCAAATTTCTCTTCATTTTGCCGCAGCCATTCAAAACAATCCGCTCTTACCACTTTGTGATCTCTGTCTGAGAATTCATTTAGCTCAATATTACGTCTGGCCCAATCGGTATAAGTATTCGACATGTCAACGCTCAATGTGGATTTCGCCCCGCCTTGACCTGCATGCACAGAACCACTAGCAGTATAGCTAAATAAGTTTAAGAAGCGTTTGCCATTCGCTTTACTCTGAATGAGCTTTCGAACGGGTCTGTGGTCTAAAAATAACCCTGTATCCAAATAATCTTTAAGATTGACGATAAAATCGCAATCGTATTCTGTCACAATCATTTCGTGTTGAGATTGGTCCAACTTTTCATATTGATCTCGTCCTGATTGACGTTGTCGGTATTTAAGAACGACGTGTGATTCGGAAATATCAAGTGCTTTAGGAATCGCCGCAACCACATCAAGCAAACGCTGGCGCGCTTTAATAGGATCAACACTTTTTGGTGCCTGATATTCTTGCACATGCGCCCAATCACGGTAGAGATCAATAGCCACGGCATATTCAGGCATATCGGCATCGTAAATACGATAGCACTCGATCTTATTTTGTTGGGCCCATTTTCCTAATTTTTTACGGTTTTTCTTTAAACGATTGATCACCATCTCAGCACCAGCACTGGTATTGCCAGCTTCAAGCACGTCTTTTTTGATGAGCTTTTCTTCAATGGGAAAACGGTAGGCTCGACATTCCAAACCACCATTTAAAACGCGAGTATTTTTATCTGGGCGCAGTGGAATTTGTTTCGCAAGGCTTTCACTGCTGGTCAGCATAAACAAAACACTTTGGGCATAAGGCTTAATCGCCCATTCCCCTAGATCTCGATACAGAGGCGCTAATGCAGCTTCATCACCAATACGTTCCCCATAAGGCGGATTGGTAATAATTAACCCTTTTCCATCTGCCTGATCATCTTGAGTGACATTAAAATCAAACTCCTGAAAAGCAGAAAGATTGACATTCACCACTCCATTCAAGCCAGCACGTTTGATGTTCTCACGAGCGGCGGCAATGGCTTTTTTCTCTCGGTCTGTGCCAATAAATTCAACAGAAAATTGTTTTCTGTCTTGTTGCGCATTTTTGGCGAAATCTTTTAGCTGTTGCCATAAACTGTGTTCATGTTGCAACCAACCTTTAAACCCCCAATAAGTACGGTGCAAACCTGGCGCAATGTTCAAACTCATTAACGCTGCTTCAATTAATAACGTACCTGAACCACACATTGGATCTAACAAGTAATGAAAATCCTCTCTACCCCAACCTGCTCGCATTAATAAACCTGCGGCGAGATTTTCTTTAAGAGGTGCCATAGCGCCTTGTTGCCGGTAACCACGTCTATGCAGGCTGTCACCAGACAAGTCTAGACTTACCGTTACTTTTTCTCGTTTAATACGCACGGAAAGTCGAATATCGGGTTGTTGTTTGTCGATCGTTGGTCGCTGCCCTACTTGCTCCATGAAGTAGTCAACAATGGCATCTTTGGTTTTTACGGCACCAAACTGAGTATTACGAATACTGTGATTAGTGCCATGGCAGTCAATCGCTAGCGAAGCGGTTGGCAACATGTGATTCGCCCAGTTCACTTTTTTCACCGCATCGTATAACTCTTCTGCGTCATTGATCGTAAACTCTGCCAGTGGCAGCATCACTCTGGTGGCCACTCTCGACCATAAACATGCTAAATAAATACCTTCCAAGTCGGTTGTTAACTTAACTTGCCCTTCTCCGAGCTTTGTTTCTGTTAAACCTTGCTGGTGCAGCTCTTGCTCTAGTTGTACTTCAAATCCAAGTGGACAGGTAATTTCCACGGCATATGAAGGTATTTGTGTTGTTTGTGTCATGGTATCAATCATAGTATTAATTACTTTTTATGCTGTTTTTCTCGTTTATTAGAGCAAAGTATTTTTAGACAAAGTCGTCGGTTTCTACTATTAGTTAATATTCACTGCTTAAAAAGTGAAAGAGGATATAACCTATGAAGAAACAAAAACGTAACTTGCAAAATCGTGCCTACGTTCGTGGCTATCGGGCCGGTATGGCCGGTCGTTCAAAAGCGTTATCCAATCAATACCAACAACAGTCTCGCCCTGAGTGGCTAGCTGGTTGGCGTGAAGGCAGGGAAGATATGTGGGACGGTTTAAGCCCTGTTGCTGGCACTCATAAAACCATCGCTCATTAAATTTTATTGCCATCTATCTTTAACATGGATTGTGCATAATAGATTTTCATTTTCAACAAGCACTTCCCCGAAATATCGCTCTACTTTTTTAGAGCTCTTAGGTAGGTTCCCCCTACCTTTTTTTTGGCCATTTAACGGCCAGAAACCTCTTTTAAAAAACCAGATGTATGCAATACGGCTTCGCGAATAAGGTCTGGCCCTTGATAAATTAAGCCGCTGTATAGTTGCACTAAACTGGCGCCTGCTTGTAACTTTTCCACGGCATCCAGACCAGAAGAAATACCACCAACACCGATAATAGGTAACGCCCCTTGTAAATGATCGGAGAGTATTTTTATGGTCTTAGTAGATAATTCTTTGACTGGGGCACCGCTCACACCACCGGCTTCTTCAGCATGAAAATGCCCTTGCACGCCATCACGCGATAAGGTGGTATTGGTTGCAATAATGGCATCGACTGCAAGCTTATGAAGGCTGTCAGCAACCAATTTAATTTCATCGGTATCCATGTCAGGTGAAATTTTTACTGCTAATGGAACATGTTTACCGGTTTCTTCCGCAAAACGTGTTTTTGCTGCAACTAGAGGCGCAATCAGTTCCGTTAAACTATCACCAAATTGTAGCGATCTAAGACCAGGTGTATTAGGAGAGCTAATATTAGCGGTAATGTAATCTGCATAAGGAATAACTTGGTTCAGACAGTAAAGGTAATCTTGCACAGCGTCTTCTACCGATGTCGTTAAGTTTTTACCGATATTGACGCCCAATACACCTTGATAATCATGTTGTTTAATACGTGTCACCATATTGGCAACACCTTTATTATTGAACCCCATACGATTAATGATGGCCTCGTGTTCTGGTAACCGAAATAATCTTGGTTTTGGGTTACCAGATTGGCCTTTTGGAGTCACAGTACCGACCTCAACAAAGCCGAATCCCATTGCACCTAATGCGGCAAATGCCTGAGCATTTTTATCAAGACCTGCCGCTAACCCTACAGCATTAGGGAATGTTAATCCCATTAGTTCAACGGGTTCACTCTCTACCGGTTCTGAAAATAAACGACTTAAACCTAAGCGATGACTTGCTGATAATAAATCTAAGGTAATTTCATGGGCCAATTCAGGATCTAATTTGAATAAAAGAGAGCGAATTAGTGGATACATAATATTCATTCCTAAATGGTGTTTAATGTTAGTAGCAAAATGGCCGTCTTGGAAAAAGCACAAGTGCAACGATGATTTTGTTGGACGATAATCTTCTCGTCTAACGGCAAATCACGGCGGTAAACTAATTCATTTTTTTAATATTCTGTAGTTTGTTGTTGCTATCAAACGTAATCATGAAAGTACCGTAAACCCCTTCATGGGTTAAAAAGGAACGAAAATTCACTAGTGGCAGTCTCACTTTACGGCCATCTCGGCTTTGGACTAGTAAGTGTTGTGCTCTGCCTTGATACAATTTTTGATAGCGATGGGCCGCTAAAGCAACATCAATGATAATAGTCGACATGCTGGTTACTCAGTTATTCTTTCCTAATTTCCTAGTTTGGAAAGCTTGTGCTCAAGGAATTCAATCCATTAAGATTAGTATTATATTGCCTCTCTCCTGTTAATAATAGAAAAATAAGGACTATGCATTCAATGGATGCCATTATTTCTCGATTAAAAGATCACTTAAATCAAGCTGTTATTGGACAACATAAACTGGTTGATAAACTGCTAGTGGCCCTACTTGCTGATGGACATGTATTACTTGAAGGACCACCTGGTATCGCCAAAACAACAGCAGCAAAAGCAATGGCAACCGCCATTAGCAGCCAATTTCAACGTATTCAATTTACCCCTGATTTACTACCAGGTGATGTCACAGGAACCGAAATTTTTCAACAAGAAACTGGCCAGTTTAACTTTGTCGCTGGCCCTGTGATAAACAATATTGTATTAGCCGATGAAATTAATCGTGCTCCCGCAAAAGTGCAGTCGGCATTATTAGAAGCGATGGGAGAACAACAAGTCACCGTCGGCAATAAAAGCTACGCATTGCCAGAGTTATTTTTTGTTATTGCCACACAAAACCCCATTGAGCAAGAAGGTACCTATCCTTTACCAGAAGCGCAGCTTGATCGTTTTCTAATGAAGCTATTGGTGGATTACCCCAATGCCGAGGACGAGTTAAAAATTTTACAACTTGTCAGAACACAATCAGCCCATCAACACACATCGCCCTCACCTATTTGTAGCGAACAAGATATCCTTACATTAAGACAACAGGTTCTGAAACTGTACATGGCAGAACCTGTTGAAAATTATATTGTGCAACTTGTTATGGCAACTAGGCATCCTGAGCACTACATGCCTGACATGGTAAATATGATTGACTTTGGCGCCAGCCCAAGAGCAACCATCGCACTTGATCGCTGTGCTCGAGCCTATGCATTGCTAAAAGGTGAGCAATTTGTTACGCCAGATGATGTTCGAGCCGTTGCTCATGATGTACTACGCCATCGACTCATTCCTTCTTTCGAGGCCGAGGCAAGTGGGCTGAGTGTTGAAACATTATTAGACCACCTATTGGCAAAAGTGCCTGTTGCCTAAATGACGAAGCAAGATTTCTTACAAGCGCCAGATTCGCCAGAGCTAGATGTGGCAGAACTAACTAAATTAGCTGGCTTTGCTAAGCATTTAGGTAAAGCCAATTTAGTGCCTTCACATCGGATACAAAATGGCTCGCATCGAACCCATCTGCGAGGGCATGGCATGGAAATGCTTGAAGTACGTCAATATCATAGCAGTGATGAGTTGCGCCATATTGATTGGCGCGTTAGCGCCCGAACAGGTAAAACTCACACCAGAGTATACACAGAAGAAAAAGAGCATAGCCGCTTGTTGGTTCTTTCTTTATCAAGCAACGCCTACTTTGGCACAACCGCCACCTTTATTTCGACACGGATTGTACAACTGATGGCGTTAATTGCTTGGCGAACAAAGCAACATAATGACAAAATTGGCGCTTGCTTACAGTTTGGCCCGCAAATGCATTTTTTGCCGTCCAAAAATACCACCAACCAGTTACAAGCTCTGTTGACCTATCTTTCGCAGGCAACTCATATCAAAAATCGCCACCACTCATCTAACGATTCTGTATGGTCACTCCTGCAAAAGCACACTATTAAGCAGCAAAATATGGTTATTTGCAGCGATCAGTCTAGTTTATCAACGACAGAGTTAGTCCAATTACGCCAGCTGGCAAAGCATAATACTGTGCATTGGATTACGATACAGGATAAACGATTGGCACAACTGCCTACAGGCATGTATCAGTTTGAAGACCCTACTGGTGTTTATACGATTCACGCCAGCCAATCCACCATTAAAAATAGCCAAGAAAAAAAGCGGCAAGTTAACCGACAGTTAATGCAGCAACTTAATAATATGGGCATTCATTATCATTTGTTTGACTTAACGGAGTCACCGATTCAAATAGCACGGCATTTATTATTTCGCGGGGTAATTAGTTAAATGGCAGCCCTATTCTTGACCGCGTTTTTTTCTTTCGTAACCCTACTTTTTTCCATTGCGTTGCATGCAAACACGATTACTTTACCAAATAAAAATTATATTTTGCCTGATTCAATCCCAATGTGGCCGCCTGTTTGGTGGAGTTGGTTGATTGTACTTTTCATTATTATTGGATTGACGGTACTAGGCCTCTATTGGTTTATAGGTTACCGAAAAAACGCTTATCGTCGCGAAGCTATTCGGCTCGTTACTCGGCTCAAAGAAGAACATACGCAACTCTCTGACGCTGAATTTCTAACCCAATGCCACCAAATTATACGTCGCTGCCTCATTACTCGTGGTAGAAAAGATCTGGCCGCTCTACCTAGCCAAGATTTGTTTGCTGAACTTGATGCCTCATTAACAGTAGAGCGACGCTTTAATCAGCTCGGCACTGTTTTTTTAACTGGTGCTTATCAGCCAAACCTTTCCCTATCGTCAGAGGTCAAACAGAAAGTCCTCGTCACCATAAAATACTGGTGTAGGAGGCATAATGTTTGAGCTTTTATGGCCTTACTTTTTGATTTTACTGCCTGCCCCTCTTTTGCTGCGTTTTTTAAAAGCTGTAAACAATAAGACAGCTCTTTGGTGGCCTGATGTAGAGTTACTGCGTCAATCAGCAAATACAAAAGCAATGGCAGCAAAAGGCCTGTATCAGACTCTTATTTCTCTGTTGCTTTGGTTAGCATGGGGGCTATTACTTATCGCCCTAACTCGTCCAGTTTGGCTTGGTGAAGCAACCTCTGTTACGCCTTCAGGTCGCGATTTACTGATTGCTTTAGACTTATCAGGCAGTATGCAAATCGGTGACATGATTGTGCAACAGCAGCCTGCAGATCGTTTAAAAGCCGCAAAACATGTACTCAATGATTTTATTACAGCTAGAGAAGGCGATCGTATCGGTTTGATCGTCTTTGGTAGTAAAGCTTACCTACAAGCGCCCTTGAGTTATGATCTGAATACTATTGCCCAGTTAGTTGAAGAAACGCAGATAGGATTTGCTGGCGAGCATACCGCCATTGGTGATGCGATAGGCCTAGGCATTAAACGTCTTATGGATAAAGACAGTGAAAAGCGAGTCATGATTCTAATGACAGATGGCGCTAACACCGCTGGCCGAGTGAAACCAGATCGAGCTGCGCTGTTTGCTAAAAAACAAGGTGTCAAGGTTCACACGATTGGGATCGGTGCAGATGAGATGGTTACTCAAGGCTTTTTTGGTCCAAAAGTTGTCAATCCATCCAGTGATTTAGATGAAGAATTACTAGCCTTGATTGCCGATTCTACTGGCGGAAAATATTTTCGCGCCAAGAATACGGAAGACTTACGTCGTATTTACAGTATTTTAGATGAGTTAGAGCCAACACCCAGTGAAGAATTGTGGCAACGTCCGCAAATCTCCCTATTTAGTTTTTTTGGTATCGCCACCTTATTCAGTGTCTTTTTCGCTCAAGCCTTGCACTGGTACGGCATCCGCACTGGGAGGCTATCATGACACTCTCTGACTGGCTGTATTTCTCCCATCCAAGTTTTTTATTGCTCATTCCCTTGGCGGTGTTTTTATACATTGTTAAAAAACACAATAGCAGAGCAACAACACAGCTATCGCAATTTATTGATGCCAAGCTATTGCCCTATTTACAGATGTCGCAAAAAGGCTCTCGCTTACCTAACTGGGTTGGCCTATTAGTGACGTGTTTATTTATTATTGGCATTGCAGGAATCAGCTGGGAGAAAAAACCAACGAGGACCTTCTTGAGTCCACAGCAAACTATTCTCATTTTAGATCAGTCTCTTTCTATGTATGCGACTGATATCGCACCTAACCGCTTAACTCGCATGAAACAAAAGGTAAGAGACCTGCTAACACATCTGAAGGAAGGCGACATTGCCATTACCGCTTATGCTGGCGACGCATATGTTATTAGCCCATTCAGCCAAGATAAAAAGACTCTGATACACTTTTTGTTGGCACTCGACCCTATGATTATGCCTTTATATGGCAGTAATCCTGTGGCGGCTTTCAAAACCTCTCTTGAGCTAATTAAAAACGCTCAGCAACAAACTCATTTAATTTTATTTACCGATGATATAAAACGCTCAGATATCGATAAAATTAAAAACCTGCTTGTCGATTATAATGTGATTATCAGTATCGTTGGCATTGGTACCAAAGAAGGTGCGACAATATCATTACCAACAGGCCAATTATTACAATCTCAACAGGGTGTTATTAAGGCAATACTGCCTGAACAACAACTAAAAACACTAGCGAACAGCATCAATGCGAACTACTACGACAGTAATTTATCCGATCAAGATATGATGAAAATAGCTTCCATAAATGCAAAAGTAGATACGTACCGTGAGGCAAACAATGACAGTTTGCTTTGGGCAGAAAAAGGCCATTGGTTTGCCTTACCTTTTTTACTTTGGCTGTTATACCAATTTCGCTCTGGTATATTTACTAGTTTGGTACTCATAATAAACCTATCTTTTTCATCAGAGAGTCACGCTACCCCACTTGACTGGTTTGCCACACCAGATCAGCAAGCACAAAAATATGCGGACGAAGGTGATTGGCAAACCGCCAAATCCTTGTTTCAAAACAAAGAATGGCAGGCGGCGGCAGACTACGCTTTAGGCAATTATCAAGATGCTGGCACAATGTTGGAGCAATTAACGGATAGCACACGTTCAGCGGAGTTTTTCTATAATAAAGGCAATAGTCTGGCCCTTGCAGGACAACTTGAGCCTTCTATAGTAGCCTATGAAAAAGCCATTGAACTAAAAGATAACTTTACCGAAGCCGAAGAAAACCTGGATTACATTAAAGAGTTACTGGCAAAACAGCAGTCAGATCAAAATGACTCTCAATCACAAGCACAACAGCCAGATCAACAAGAGCCACAGTCACAATCGGCGCAGAATAGTCCGTCTTCTAGCTCTGATTCAGGTAAACAAGGCAGTAATGACACAAAGCAAAAAGAACAAGAACAAGCCTCAGAGGCGGAACTAGCACAAGATGAGCAGGCCAAGCAGCAAGATCAAGCAAATACACCATCACCCGATATTCATAGAGAAACAGAATTAGACCAAGAAGATAAAATTGCGCTTAATCAATGGATGCGCCAAATTCAAGATGACCCAGGTGGTTTATTAAAACGTAAATTATGGTACTTACATCAAGAAAAACGAGCAGAAAACCGCTATCGACAACAGGATGGACTCCCCATATGGTAGCAATCAACCAATGTAGAAAAATGCCTTACGTACAGAAGGCAATGGGTAACATTCTGACAGCTGTATTAGTTGCTTGGTTTGTTCTGCTCAGTAATGTTATTTATGCGGCTGAAGTAACTGCAAAGCTGAGTGAAAACATTATTGTTGAAAATCAGGTGGTGCAATTAACTATTAGAGCCGATGTTGCTGATACTGGGAATGGTCCCGACTTTTCGGTGTTAGAAAAGGATTTTACTATCCTTAATCAAAGTCAAAGTAGCCAATTCAGCTTTAACCTAGGAGCAAGCCAATCTCGTAAGTATTGGATTGTTTCTTTAATGCCAAAATCTGCTGGGGTGGTCCAGATTCCAGCCATTCCTGTGGGTCAGTACGCGTCAAACCCACTCACACTTGAAGTAAAAACATCCCCTGCTTTATTGGATGAAAATGGTAATCCACCGATTCTCATTGAAGTAGAAGTATCAGACCTGCAACCATACTTACAGCAAGAAGTGATTATTCGCTTAAAGCTCTACCACGCTTTTGCCTTACAAAATGCCAATATATCCACCCCAAAACACGTTGACCTTGTTATGGAACGGTTAACAGATGATCAGGTGCATTATGAAACAATAAAAGACACAGATTATCAGGTGTTAACACGGGAATATTTAGCCTTCCCTCAAAGAAGCGGTGTAATTGAAATCGAGCCGCAGAAAGTCGCTGCTATGATCAATACCAACCGAGGTAGGCGTCTAATTAAAGCACAAAGCAAACCTATTAAATTGAACGTGTTGCCAGTGCCTACTATGTACCCAAGTGAAAACTGGTTGCCAGCAAAAGATGTGGTTATTAGTTCAACTCTAAAACATCCTACTAGCCGACAAGCAGGAGCCGCTCAGGTAGGTGATACACTAATCTGGCAAATCACAACCATTGCAGATGGCGCTTTCCCTGAGCAAATCCCTACGTTAGAGTTTGTCAGCACTAAAAACTATAAACTTTACCCTCAACAACCGACATTTAGCAGTAGTAAATCAACTTATGGGATCCGTGGTGAGCAGACAGTTAATATTGAAGTCGTACCCACTGCCCCAGGTACATTAACTCTGCCAAATATTGAACTGCCCTATTGGGATATTAAAAATCGTCGCGTAAAACACAGTCACGCGACAGGCCCCTCTATGGAGATTACTGGTCTTCCTATTATTGATGAAAAGCCAGTAGAATCCGGTAAAAAGAAAGTTACCGCCTTGTTAAAACCTCAGAGTCGCTCTGTTGCTCCTATTTCACTAGCAAAGACTGAATCCGACCAAAAAGAGTCAGCAGAACTAACAGAGAAGAAAGATGTAACTGTAGATTTGTCAATTAAAACAGGTGAGCAATGGTCTCTAAAACACATTCTGTTAGCCTCCCTATTAATGGTGACCGCCATTGCATTATGTTTGGCGGTTTGTTTACGTCTTTACAAAAACAAATCTAATAATAAAACACTCGAAGAACAGTCAGTACCGACTTTAAAAGAATTTGCGCCGCTGAAAACAGCCAATGAGGACAGCGCCTACCATGATTTACTCACTGTTTGTCGTTCTAATCAACTGCCATTGTTACGCAGTGCGCTGTTAGAGTGGGCAAGACACAGATGGGGAGAAGAAGCCATTCGAGGCTTGGATGATATTAAGGAACTTAGTCAGTCAAATAGTTTGAAAGAATTATTAATGGAAGCAGAGTTAATTATGTATTCCGATCAAACAACAACTGAATGGGATGGCACCATGTTAGCCAATGCTTTAGAAGAATTTTACAGCGGAGAAAGTAAGCCTACCAAAGAGAGCCAACTAAAATCTCTTTACCCTGATTTATAGCCTCTTTATTCACTATAATATTCACTGTAAAAAAACACCATCCAATCAATTTGGACGGTGTTTTTTTATATCATTGACATAGCCTAAAACTGTTCTAAAAAAATACATTCAACACAGTGTTTTTATTGTGTTAGATCTGTTTTATAGGCATTACCCTCACTGCCAAATGCACTTCCTACAGGGCCTGTTATATTGTTTTCTTTTGCAAGAAAGCCGTTAGAAAGGTCTCGCTCATCTTGAATATATTGTAATAAGTCGCCCGCCTCTTCTGATAAAGACATAAGTAGTTTTAGATCATCTAATACTGCTCTTTCTTCTAAAGCTACTACCAAAAAATTAATCGAAAATAAGGCAATAACCACACTTGGTAATAAGACCAAAAGCAGAATACGGGAGTGGACTTTAAACTTACGAATGATATTCACGTTACAACAACTCCAATCTAAGAATGCCATCGGCAAGGGGAAGCTGATGGCATATTTGATAAATAGCAATTAGAAATAATGGTTTATACGAATATTCGAAGTGAATTTTTTGTCATCCGCGACCTCTTTCGCTTCCGAATAAGAACTTCCAAAAGCAACAAAGGTGCCCTTAATATCAAGAACAGGCATTACATATGCTACATATAAAGTTTTTAATGAAGGGTCTGTAGTGCTATCGATGTTATCTACCTTTGAATTCAGAACCCCAATATTGTAACGTTCATATTGTAAATTCGCGGCATAGGTTACTACCTCTCGCTCTCCGCTCTCATCATCTAAAAAAGCACCAGAAAGCCTTACAAAGCCATTGGGAATAACTAATTTAGCTGAAGCACCATAACCGGTATGTTTGACCTTAGCACCTGAATCTAATTGATATTCAACATCTTCAAAGCCAGCTGAAAAGATACCAGCATCTGTTGTTAGAACTACCGCAGGTCTTACTGCAGAAATAGCCGTAGTATTGTCACCGTTAACCGTTTCACCATCTAAGAAAGCGTCACCAAAAACGGTTCCAAGCTCAAAGTTAAGTGATTTAGTAGGCTTGTAATGTAAAGCAATTTGTCCGCCACTGTCAGTAATTCGGCCTCTAGCTTCATCTACTTGATATACTTTAATATTACTTACATTTCTCAAACCACTGTCATTACCAAGATCGAATACTTTCACGCCTTGAAAGCGCCCAGCTTGAATATCCCAAGTTTGATTACCAATTTGAACAAAAGCATCACCATAAGGACTGATGTCACCATCAGTATGCATTAGTAGTTGAGCTTGCGAGAGAGCGTAATTATCTCCTGAGGTATGTTTAGCAACAGCGTAAAGCCTGAAACGGCCATTTTGATCATATGTTGTTTCTTCTGTTGCCGTAGCGATAGAAGTGCTATTCACCTCCATATCACCATAAAATTTTACTTCCGAGTAGGCGCTATTAGCAGACAAACTGCTGATAATAATTGCTGAGAGCATAGTTTTTTTCATAATCAATTCCTAGATTTGTTGTTTTTATATTACTAAGGTCGAACGCTCTAAATTTTTGAACCAGAATTAATGTCGTTTACATTCTTTTTTATCACCTCCTTGTTTATGAGCTTTCCCATTGACGTTATTGGCTAACTTTCACCTACTAGAAAATGGCCTCATAATCTGTGAGTTCATGCAACGATAAGTGACACAATTAAAAAACCAAATTATATAAACATATTATGTTTATATAATTAACATACAAAATTCTTGAAATCATCTTTTTTTATGCACAATTTTTTTGAATATGTATTTAATTTTTAAAAACAATGAGTTACAGAACGTAAGAAATGACCGTACTAGATTCCATATTAGGAACAGCATCGTGATTATGTACGTCAGCATGAATAAACTCTGAGACACTACTTCGTAATTGAACAAAAAGTGAAAATGAGGAGTAAAGGGCAGGAAAAGTTCGTTCGAACTCAATAACACTTGTAACAAAAGTGTTGGAATAACAACACATAAGAAAGTAATAAAAAACTGAGAGTCACCTTGGTTTTTCCTTTCGATCAGACATTATATGAATCTAAACGATACTAGGTAATTCTCAGTTTTATGGCAGATAACTCACACTGAATGTGATTTATTTATCAGGATAAGCTATCTGCCAAGATAAACTATCAATCAATTAAAATAAGTTATCTATCAATATCTGCAAGGCTCTGTAAAACCTGTTGATGAGCATTAGTTAGTAATTCGGTATTACTTTGACTCAAGTAACGTTTGATGTAATCACGTTGGATTTCATCACTGCTGATTTCACCTTCTATCACTTGATTTAGTTTCAATACCACTAGATCACCGTCCTGTAGACTTTTAATCGCTATAGTAGGCTCAGCTTGTGGATGCGCTAAATCAAAAGACAGTGTTGTAATTTCATCATTGCCACGGTTTGCTGCTTCAACTACTTGCCAATCTTTCACGGCAGCAGGATTTTCTTTAATAGATTCTGCTTGTGCAGTTAAACTTTGCAAGGCTTTTTCTTGCAAAAGGATTTGAAAGATTTCATCTCGGGCTTCTACAAGTGTTTTTTCTTCTTCCGGTTGATAGTCGTTCTTATGTACAATCGCAATTTGCTCTTCATTGAGCTCTATTAAGTCGCTATTTAAATTTTCTTCCAGCAACTCTGAACTGAAAGCAGCAGTAACTACTTGGCTATTTTGTGAAATTAGCTCATCACCACCCTGACGACCAAACCAGTCAGACTGTAAAATTTCAGCATTATATTCTGTTGCAATTGCTGTCAAATCATCACTCGCATAGGCTAAATCAAGAATGTCTTCTTGAGCGCCAATCATTGCTTGGCGAGCTTTATTCTCTAGTAAAGTTTGACGTAATTCTGCTTCCATTGACTCATAACTAGGCGCATCAGTACTCGCAATCTCTTTAAGTTCAATAATGTGGTATCCAAACTCTGTTTCTATAACATCAGAAATTTGACCTTCTGCCATGGAGAATAGTGTTTCTTCAAACTCTTCAACCATCATCCCAGGTGTGACATAACCCAGACTGCCGCCATCAGCCTTTGAGCCTAAATCATCTGAATACTCTTTTGCTAATTCAGCAAACTCTACGCCTGTATCAAGCTGTTGTTTCAACTCTTCCGCTAGTACCAAGGCCTCATTCGCAGAGCGATCTTCGCCTGTTTCAATTAGAATATGAGACGCTAAACGTTCTTCTGGAGACTCAGTGGCAATTGCGTTGTTATAAGCCGTTCTTAATTCGTCGTCCGTGATGGTTACTTTTTCTTGAAAATCAACAGACGAAAGAATGATATAGTCCAATTTTACCTGTTCTGGCTTAATAAAATTCTTACGATTAGCTGCGAAATAATCTTCCACCTCAGTTTCTGTAATATTTGTCTTTTCGGTTTCTTCTGCCAATGAAAGACGTACATACTCATATGTTCTTTGTTGATTTTGTAATTTAGATACTAAATCGACTTCGCTATCTAACACAAAGTTAGCATTAGCAAAGACATTACGTGGTTGTTGCAGTAGTAAGTCTTGCTTCACTCGATCTTTGAAGGAAAGTGGTGTGTAACCAAGACTTCTTATAAATTCAAAGTAACGAGCTGAATTAAATTGTCCATCAATTTGAAATTGTTCTGCTTCTAGCAGGTAACGTGTTACCTGTTCATCAGACACACTTAAGTTTAATTTTTCAGCATTGTTGGTAAGTAGAGCTCTTTGTATTAGCTCTTCTAATGCTCGACGTTGTAATAAGTTGTCATCTAATAGGGCTGGATTAATTTGTGTGCCCATCATTGCAATTAGCTGTCTACGTTGCATTTCTGCCGTTTGCAGCAATTCTTCCCTCTTTATTTCAGTGCCATCAACCTCAGCAACTGTATCAGATGTCGTAAATCCTGTTACTAATGCATCCACACCAAACAAAGCGAAAGTCACGACAATAAAGCCAACAATAATTTTCACAACAATTCCTTGTGACTTATCTCTTATATCTTGGAGCATGTACCCTCCGATCAGGTTATTTCAAAAAAATACAAAAAAGGTGCGCCCCATTGGAGCACACCTTTTATCTTTGGCGGAACAGACGGGACTCGAACCCGCGACCCCCTGCGTGACAGGCAGGTATTCTAACCAACTGAACTACTGCTCCTGGAATCTGATTTAGTTAACAGAATCTTTTAAGCCTTTACCAGCTTTAAAACCAGGGACTTTAGCTGCTTTGATCGCAATTTCTTCACCCGTTTGAGGGTTACGACCCGTACGAGCTGCACGATCTTTAACAGAGAACGTACCAAAACCAACCAAAGTTACTTGGTCGCCTTTAGCTAATGCTGCTGTAATTGTTTCAAGAGTTGCGTCTAGTGCGTTACCAGCCGCTGCTTTAGAAAGGTCAGCAGATGCAGCAATTGCATCAATTAATTCAGATTTATTCACATTGTACCCCTTAGGTTTATCGATTCTTGTTCCTAAATTTATTGTTAGCTTTAACGCTTAGGTTAAGCATTTATACAAGCCTAACCAACCCTATGTCAACATGAGGGTTTACCTAATGATGACTTACACTTTCCTGTTCATCAACCGTTTTTTCTGCTGTATTTGTACTTTTTGTACTTTTTGGTGAAGGAATGTACTCCAAAGCAATATTAAACACTTCATCTATCCATTTTACTGGCACAATTTCGATATCATTCTTAATATTGTCAGGCACTTCTTTCAAATCTCGAATATTTTCATGTGGAATAACAACTGTCTTAATTCCACCACGATGAGCTGCTAATAATTTCTCTTTAAGGCCACCTATTGCTAACACTTCTCCACGAAGAGTAATTTCACCAGTCATAGCAACTGAGGATTTCACAGGGACTTTAGTCAATACAGAAGTAATTGCTGTACACATAGCAATACCGGCACTTGGACCATCTTTCGGCGTTGCGCCTTCAGGAACATGAACATGCAAATCCACTTTTTCATGAAAGTTATCATCTATTCCCAAGCCTAAAGCTCTACTGCGAACAACCGTAAGAGCAGCTTGTATAGATTCTTGCATAACATCCCCTAAAGAGCCGGTTTTTACATTACGTCCTTTACCAGCCATACCAGCAGCTTCGATTGTAAGTAGCTCACCACCAACTGATGTCCACGCCAATCCAGTTACCTGCCCTATCTGGTTTTTCTCTTCTGCTGTTCCATAACTGAAGCGCTTAACCCCAGAATAGTCTTCAAGGTTATCCACGGTGATAGATACCATTTTGGCATCTTTATTTAACGAAAGATGTTTCACTACTCTACGGCAAATTTTGCTTAGCTCACGCTCTAGTCCTCGCACACCAGCCTCTTTGGTGTAATAACGAATCAACGACATAATTGCGTCATCGGATATTTCAATTTCTTGAGACTTTAAGCCAGCTAATTTGATCTGTTTCGGTAATAAATAGCGCAGAGCGATATTCAATTTTTCATCTTCGGTATAACCAGGTATTCGTATTACTTCCATTCTATCTAACAATGGCGCAGGGATATTCATGCTATTCGAGGTGCAAATAAACATGACATCAGACAAGTCGTAATCCACTTCTAGATAATGATCATTAAATGTATGATTTTGTTCTGGATCTAATACTTCAAGCAACGCTGAAGCAGGATCGCCACGATGATCCATTCCCATCTTGTCAATTTCATCCAGTAAAAAAAGTGGGTTACGTACTTTCACTTTCGCTAGTTTTTGCAAAAGTTTTCCAGGCATTGATCCAATATAAGTTCGTCTATGGCCACGAATTTCTGATTCATCCCGCACTCCGCCAAGGGCCATACGCACATATTTTCGATTGACCGCTTTAGCAATAGACTGACCTAACGATGTTTTACCAACACCTGGTGGACCAACTAGGCATAAAACAGGACCTTTTACTTTTTTAACTCTCTGCTGTACTGCTAAAAACTCTAAGATTCGCTCTTTTACATCATCCAGACCATAGTGATCTTGATTTAGTACTTTTTCAGCATGACTTAGGTTATTTCGAACCTTGCTACGTTTTTTCCAAGGCAAAGACAATAACCAGTCAATATAGCCCCTGACAACAGTAGCTTCTGCTGACATAGAAGACATCATGCGTAATTTTTTAAGTTCCGCATCAGCTTTTTCAGTCGCTTCTTTACTCATACCCGCATCGGTAATTTTAGCTTGTAAGTTGTCTAATTCATTACCATCCTCATCCATGTCAGTTAATTCTTTCTGGATGGCTTTCATTTGTTCATTTAAGTAATATTCGCGTTGACTTTTCTCCATTTGCTTCTTAACTCGACTGCGAATATTTTTCTCCAAATGCGCAATATCAAGTTCACTGTCCATTAAAGCGACAAGAAACTCCCCTCTCTCAACTAAAGAAGCTAATTCTAAAAGTTGTTGCTTATCTTCTAACTTAAGGCTCATATGGCCAGCAATACTATCGATTAGCGCACCTAAATCTTCTATTCCTTTAATTGATGCCACTATTTCATTGGGTATTTTTTTGCTGCCTGCCACATACTCATCAAGCTGTTTTAGCAATGCTGAACGTATGGGTACATGATCTTCATTCGTATCATCATTATCAATATCTAATGACGTCACTTCGGCGACCATATGATCATCAAAGTCATTGATTTTGTTTAGTTCTGCTCGCACACCACCTTCCACAAGCACTTTTACAGTGCCGTCAGGTAGTCTTAATAACTGCATTACTTTTGCAGTTGTACCAATGCGATATAAATCATTTTGCGTCGGATTATCTTTAGAAGGGTCTTGCTGAGCAATTAAGAAAACATTCTTGTCACTGTCCATGGCTTTTTCCAATGCCACTATTGACTTTTTGCGTCCTACAAAAAGAGGAAGTACCATTTGTGGATAAACTACCACATCGCGCAATGGTAACATTGGTAAAGTTAAGGATTCAGACATAATAAATTCCAATAGTGCGTCTATAGATTGATAAGACACTTGAAGTAAATGTAATTTTGAAGAGATAGGGGCAAGAAATAAAAAAACAAGCGCTAGAACAACATTTTTTGCTTGATAATCAATATCATTCCGTTTTCCCTAACACTTTTAATAATGAGAAAGAGTCTACTAATACACTATTTTTTTCTAATCATTTTTTAAAAATAGCATAAAAAAAACTGCATTCAAGCATATTGAATGCAGTTTTATTTTTCATCATTGCTGATTTACTGCTTCGTCTTCTTTTTCAAGAACCATAAGAGGAGCAGTATCACCTCTCATTGAGTTCGCATCCATAACTACCTTAGTAACGTCTGTACGGGATGGAAGTTCGTACATACAATCTAATAACGCTGTTTCCATTATACTTCGTAAGCCACGAGCTCCTGTTCTACGCTCTAACGCGAGTTTGGCTGCGGCTTGTAAAGATTCGGGAGTAAACTCTAAATCGACACCTTCCAATTCAAAAAGATGCTGATATTGCTTAACTAAGGCATTTTTAGGTTCACTCAAAATAGTAATTAGTGCAGCTTCATCCAACTCTGACAAGGTTGCAACAACTGGTAAGCGACCAACAAATTCAGGTATTAACCCAAACTTAACTAAGTCTTCTGTTTCAACGTCGTGAACAATAGTGGGACGATTGATATCTTCTTCTTTGCTTTTTACTACAGCAGAAAAACCGATACCACTCTTTTCCGTTCGATCGCTAATTACTTTATCTAAGCCAGCAAATGCACCACCACAAATAAACAGAATATTTGATGTATCTACTTGTAAAAACTCTTGCTGAGGATGTTTGCGCCCTCCTTGAGGAGGAACAGAAGCCACTGTGCCTTCAATGAGTTTTAGCAAGGCTTGTTGCACACCCTCTCCAGACACATCTCTGGTAATCGATGGATTATCTGATTTACGCGAGATTTTATCTATCTCATCAATGTAAACAATACCACGTTGCGCTTTTTCTACATCGTAATCGCACTTTTGTAAAAGCTTCTGAATAATATTTTCAACGTCTTCACCAACATAACCCGCTTCAGTTAATGTCGTTGCATCAGCAATAGTAAACGGTACATTTAATACTCTTGCTAATGTTTGAGCCAAAAGTGTTTTACCACTGCCTGTTGGCCCAATAAGTAAAATGTTACTCTTACCCAGCTCTACATCACCTTGCTTGGTCTGCTGTCTCAAGCGTTTGTAGTGATTATACACTGCAACAGCAAGCACCCTTTTTGCTTTATCTTGACCAATAACATAATCATCAAGAGCCAATTTCAGCTTTGAAGGTGTTGGTAATTCTCCATTAGATTCACTGTCAGCATCTGCTTGCATTAATTCTTGTGTAATAATGTTATTACAAAGATCAACACATTCATTACAAATATAAACTGAGGGACCTGCTATCAGCTTTTTAACTTCATCCTGACTTTTACCACAGAAAGAGCAGTATAAAAGTCTATCGGTTGAATCTTTTTGGCTGATTTTATCATCTGACATTATTTCACCACCACACTATACTTCGCGCTTTTGCATAACATCGTCAATTAAACCATATTCTTTAGCGGCTACAGGATCCATGAAATTATCACGATCTGTATCAAGGGCCACTTCGTCGACATTTTTTCCTGTATGAAAAGCAATTATTTCATTAAGCTTTTGTTTTATTCCTAAAATTTCCCGAGTATGAATTTCGATATCTGAAGCTTGTCCTTGATACCCACCTAATGGCTGATGAATCATTACTCTTGAATTAGGCAAGCAAAAACGTTTACCGGCTGCACCAGCAGTCAGTAATAACGCACCCATGCTTGCGGCCTGCCCAATACACATAGTGCTAACATCAGGCTTAATAAATTGCATTGTATCATAGATAGACATACCAGCCGTCACCGAACCACCAGGTGAGTTAATATACAAATGAATATCCTTGTCTGGATTTTCTGATTCTAAATACAAAAGCTGAGCAACGACAAGGTTAGCCATATGATCTTCAACTTGGCCAACTAAAAAAATAACTCTCTCTTTCAACAAACGAGAATAAATATCGAAGGAGCGTTCACCTCGAGCCGTTTGCTCAATTACCATTGGGACAAGTCCTGAATTAGTAATGGCAACAGGACCAGTTGTGTGATGAGTAAAATTCATACTTTATTCCTTAAACAAAAAAGCCGATATAGTTTATAACTATATCGGCCCTATTCAGAAAAGTAAGAATAAATTCTTACTTTTCTTTCATTTACTCTGCTTCTTCAGTAGCAGGAGCATTTGGCTTAATAGCATCTTCGTAACCTAAAGTTACCTCAGTCACTTTAGCTGATTCAAGCAGTTTATCAACAACTTGCTCTTCAAGTACAGCTGACTGAACTTGTGATAACTGCTCTTTATTATTCAAATAGAAATCAATAACCTGTTGTGGCTCTTGGTAAGCTTGCGCCATATCTTCCAAAAACGCACGTACACGATCATCATCTACTTTAATGTCATTGGTCTTGATTATTTCAGAAATTAACAAGCCAAGTTTTGCACGTTTGTTCGCTTCGTCTTGAAATAACTCCGCTGGCAATTGAGAAGTGTCAAAGTTTTGTCCACCGAATTGCTGAGCAGCTTGTTTTCTCAACGCATCAATTTCTTGATCTACAACGGCTTTTGGCACTTCAACTTCATTATTTGCAACTAAAGAATCGAATAAGCCTGTTTTCAGTTTAGCTTTTACCGCTTGATTCAGCTCACGCTCCATATTTTTGCGAACTTCTGCACGTAAACCTTCAACTGTTGCCTCAGACAAACCAAATTTCTCAACAAAAGCATCATCCAGCTCAGGTAGCTCTTGTTTCTCTACTTCTGACACAGTAATTTTGAAAGTGGCTTCTTTGCCTTTTAGGTTTTCAGCTTGGTAATCTTCAGGGAAAGTTACTTCGATTGTTCTTTCTTCGCCTGCTTTTGCGCCAACAATACCAGACTCAAAACCTGGAATCATGGTATTAGAACCAAGTACAAGTTTATGACCTTCTGCAGAACCACCTTCAAATGCTTCTTCACCCAAATAACCAACAAAATCAATAGTAACTTGGTCACCATCAACTGATTTACGTTTAACTGGTTTCCAATCTGCATTTTGTTTGCGTAGTGTTTCAAGCATATTATCAACGTCTTTATCTGTGACTTCAGAAAGAACACGTTCAGCTTCAACTTTTGATAAATCAGATAGAGCAACTTCTGGGTAGACTTCAACTTTAGCAACAAATTCTAAATCTGAACCTTCTTCAATATTTTTAGGTTCAATTTGTGGCATACCAGCAGGTTGCAATTCTTGTTTCTGCACAGCTTCAACATAAGCATCACGCATTACTTGTTCAATAACATCAAGACGGATACCTTGGCCGTAGCGTTTTTTTACGATGCTGACGGGTACTTTACCTTTACGGAAGCCATCAATACGAACTGTTTTTGCTGTTTTAGCAACCTCTGAACTAACTTTATCTTCAATTCGAGCAGCAGGAACACTGATAGTAAGCACACGTTCGATCGTTGATGTATTCTCTACGGAAACTTGCATAAAACTTCCTCTTTGGGAACATTACTACCTTTACCACCACTCTATCTTGATAGGCAGCCACAAAGGTTAATTTAAAATGGTAAAACAGCAATAGGATAAAATTGGTACGCCTGAAGGGATTCGAACCCCTGACCGTCCGCTTAGAAGGCGGATGCTCTATCCAACTGAGCTACAGGCGCATTATACATTGCTTTACGTGGTGGGCTATTATAGGCAAGCTAACGTCTGCGTCAACAGGAAGTCTAAAAAAAGGTAAGTCTACTTTCAATAAACAGGTGTTCTTATAAATTCTTCTTGCGACAAAGTCATTGATTAAATCGGTGCTAGCCCTAAACAATTGATTTACAATCGCCGCTGTTGCATTTAAAGCAATTTAACCATTCATACTTTTTACTCAGACTAAAGGAAAAGAGTTATGTCTGAAGAGATAACACCCATAAATACGATCAAACGTAGTTTTACTTTATTTTCAGCATCTAATACTAGCTTGCGAATACACCAATTAACTTTGGCTAGCTTAGTGGCTGCTGTTCCTATTATTACAATAATCCTAGGCATTTTAGGTTTTACGCCAGCATTACAAACATTGCAGAGCAATTTGTTTAGCGCTATCGAAACACATTTAGCTCCCGGCTCCAGCGCCATTGTAACCCCTTATCTAATTGAATTTGCCCAACAAGCAAAAAAGCTACCGTTAGCCGGTTCTATAATGCTTATATTAACCGCTTTATTATTATTAAATAGTTTTGAGTCTTCAGTACAAGCAATTTGGCATATTGAGAAGCGCAGAAATTTACGGGATAGATTGTTAATTTATTGGGCTATTCTGACTCTTGGACCAATATTACTTGGCGCATCTTGGAGTATTTATGGAAAAGTACTTAGTTTGAAATGGCAAGGGCTAGAAATAGATAGTGGTCTTAATAGTATTTTAGATTTAGGAAGTTTCGCCTTATATTTTGCCCTACTCTTCATCTTAAACTATCTAGCACCCAATATTCAGGTTAAGGCAAGGCATGCTCTTATTAGCTCATTAGTAGGTACTGTGGGTATTTTAATAATTAATTACCTATTCAGCACTTTCACTAGTTTTTTTGCTAATTACCAAATTGTTTATGGTGCATTTGCGGCCCTACCTACTTTAATTATTTGGTTACAGCTAATTTGGGGAGCCATTCTCTTTTCGGTATGCTTTTGTGCTGTTCTTCATAGCCCAAAGCCTTAGCAAATATATCTCTATCCTGTAGAATAACCTTTCTTGAAGCAAGGCTAAGGTTATATGAGTACGAAAATAGAAGAACTAAATCAGGTGTTACAACAAGCTGATTGTTTAGTCTCAGAAGCACAGTTAAATACGGCATTGGATAAAATGGCCGCGGCTATAACAGAGGATTTAGCAGACAAAGTTCCATTAGTCGTTTGTGTAATGAATGGTGGTTTAATCCCCGCTGCAGCGCTATTAAGTCGGTTAACGTTCCCCATGGAGCTTGATTATATCCATGCAACTCGTTATGGAATGGAAACAGAAGGTCAGGAGTTAGAATGGATAAGCTACCCACAAATTTCCGTCCAAAATAGACACATCCTCATTATTGACGATATTTTTGATCAAGGTAATACGTTACAAGCCATTCAAGAGTGGTTCTTGCAACAAGAAGCTGAAAAAGTGTATTCGGCAACTGTGGTAAACAAGCTACATAATCGCAAAGTAGATATGAGGCCAGATTACATAGGTATCGATGTTGAAGATAGATTTCTATTTGGTTATGGCATGGATTACAAAGGCTTTTTCAGAAACCTACAAGGCATATACGCTGTTAAAGATTCTTAATAAAAAAACCTCACTTGAAGTGAGGTTTTTTTAGGCCTGCTACCAATTTCTCACTAAAAAACTCGGTTAAAACCATTCAAGGCAGCTACTCGATAAGCTTCAGCCATAGTTGGGTAGTTAAACGTAGTATTTAGAAAGTATTTAAGCGAGTTGGCTTCACCGTTTTGCTTCATGATTGCTTGTCCAATATGAACAATTTCTGAAGCTTGGTCACCAAAACAATGAATACCTAACAGCTCGAGTGTTTCTCGGTGAAATAATATTTTTAACATACCAACAGCTTCACCTGTAATTTGCGCTCTAGCTGTATGTTTAAAAAATGCACGCCCTACTTCATAGGGAACTTTTTCAGCAGTTAATTCAGCTTCAGTTTTACCAATAGAGCTAATTTCAGGAATAGTATAAATACCTGTAGGTACTTCACTTATAAAGTGTGCTCCTTCAAGGTTATACATATGCGCAGCTACAGCCCGACCTTGATCATAAGCCGCACTTGCTAGACTTGGCCAACCAATAACATCACCAGCTGCATATATATTTTCAACATTTGTTTGGTAAGTATCTGAAACTGCCAGTTGACCTCGACTATTTACTTCAATTCCAACATTTTCAAGCCCTAGCTCTGCTGTATTCCCTGAACGCCCATTACAAAATAAGAATGCATCAGCACGCATTTTTTTACCTGATTTGAGATGCATAACCACACCTCGATCAGTACTTTCAATTTTGTCATATGTTTCTCCATGACGAATCAACACCCCATTATCACGTAAGTGATAGCTTAGGGCATCTGTAATTTCATCATCAAGAAAACTAAGCAATTTCTTACCTGGGTTGATTAATTCAACTCTCACACCAAGTCCACAAAATATTGACGCATATTCACAACCAATGACGCCTGCGCCATAAATAATCATTGTTCTTGGTGTATGATTTAAGCTGAGAATTGTGTCTGAGCAATAGATACGTGGGTGATTAAAATCAATATCTGCCGGTCTATAGGGGCTTGATCCTGTTGCTATAACAATTTTATCTGCAACAAGTGTTTCTGGTCCTTGTTCACCTGTTCCTACTTCTATTGTATTAGCATCCTTAAAACGACCTCGGCCAAAATAAATATCAATGCGATTTCTGGCATAGAATTCAGTTCGGCCCTTTACTTGTTTTGAGATTACTTTATTCGCCCTATTAAGTACTTTTGGAAATGAAAACCAGCGAGGTTCACCAATATCACGGAACATGGGATTGGTGTTAAAAACGATAATTTCTTTAACAGCGTGACGCAGGGCTTTTGATGGAATTGTCCCTAGATGAGTACAGCTCCCCCCGACTTGTTCACTTGCCTCAACGACTGCAACTCGTTTGCCTGACTTTGCTGCATTCATGGCAGCAGATTCACCCGCTGGACCTGTTCCTAAAACAACAACATCATAATTTCGAGTAGGCATAATAATCTCCTTAGCAGTTACTTAGTTGCATCGTAATACTGGCCTTCAGAGATATCGTTTTCTACTACTCTTTTAGACTCTTTTTCACACTTCGCTGTATCACCACCACATATATCACAGGCTACCTCCATGCCTAACGCACTCATGCCACCACAAGACCCTGAAATAGGCTTTCTACCTAGCAAGACACCGACCGACATGGCAATAACAACTAGTAACATAAAAGCGAACACAACAAAAAAAGTAGCGGCCATAATAAAACTCCAAAATTCAATAATTAATCAGTCTATGGATAAATAAGGTTCAAACGATGAACTGTATTTTTCTATAAACCCTAAATCTGTTTTAACTAACATATAAACAGGCAATTTTTTGCGTTCTGCAAAATCAAGCCCCTTATCAGGACCCAATATATTAATTGCTGTCGAGTAACCGTCTGCCTCTACGGTAGAATTTGCAATCACAGTAACTGATACAAGTTTATGAGTAATTGGTTTACCTGTTTTGGGATCGATTAAATGAGAGTATCGCACGCCATTGCGCTCAAAGTAATTCCTATAATCTCCAGAGGTTGCAATAGCAACATTATCAAGATCAATGATTTTCTGGGCGATACTATGCCCTCCGTTTGGTTTTTCTATCGCAATGCGCCATAAAGAACCATCATCTTTAGTTCCTTTAGCAACAATTTCTCCACCTATTTCGACCAAGTAAGATGTAATTCCGAATTCGTCAAGCCGGCTCGCAACTTGATCAACACCGAACCCTTTAGCAATAGAAGAAAGATCAATGTAAACATTTCCGTTCTTTAAAAGCTGTTTATCTTCTACTGTTAAGAGTTGATAACCCACTCGCATTTTCGCTTGTGCAATTTCTTGCTCCGTAGGCACTCTATCCGGCTGCTTTTGAGGGCCAAACCCCCATAAATTTGCTAAAGGGCCAACAGTTATGTCATATGCCCCCCCAGCTTCTTCACTGATTTCTAGAGCAGTTTTAATAACATAGTTGAGCTCATCTGATATCGCTATAGATTCATTTATTGTAGCTTGATTCAGGAGAGAAAGCTCAGATGAAGGGTCATAAGTAGACATGGTTTTATTGACTTGTTGAAGCACAAGATCAATTTCATCTTTAATAAAACCTACATTTTGTGCTGTTTTATTCGTGTAAAGTTTTACCGTGTAGGTTGTTCCCATTGTTGGGCCTGAGAAACTGACCAGTTCAGGAGTGAAGGAAAGCACTCGATATATTAATGCAAGCCCAACTAAAAAGGCACCAATAAATACTATCTTTTTAGGCATATCTACCTTTCATCGTACAAAATAACAAACTCTTAAAAAAATAAAGACCCATAAAAATGGGTCTTTTACAACTATTTAGCCATTAATATCTAGCCACCAAAGTCGTCGAGTAAAATATTTTCATCCTCGACACCAAGGTCTTGCAGCATTTTAACTACTGCTGCATTCATCATTGGCGGCCCGCACATATAGAACTCACAGTCTTCCGGAGCCGGATGGTCTTTTAGGTAATTATCATATAGAACATTATGAATAAAACCTTCATAACCAGTCCAGTTATCTTCTGGCTGTGGATCTGACAGCGCTAGGTGCCATTCAAAGTTATCATTTTCTATGGCTAGTTGATCATATTCTTCGCCATAAAAAGCTTCCCTTAGACTACGAGCTCCATACCAGAAAGATATTTTTCGCTTAGAGTGCAATCGCTTGAGCTGATCAAAAATGTGAGATCTCATTGGTGCCATACCAGCACCACCACCTATAAATACCATTTCCGCATCAGTATCTTTCGCAAAAAACTCACCGAAAGGACCATATACTTTGATCTTATCACCTGGCTTCAGATTAAAGACATAAGATGACATTTGCCCCGGTGGGACATCGTCTTTACCTGGTGGAGGAGAAGCAATACGAATGTTAAATTTAACCACACCCTTTTCTTCAGGGTAGTTTGCCATTGAATAAGCTCTAATAACTGGCTCATTTACAGTAGAAGTAAACTTCCACAAATTAAACTTATCCCAGTCACCACGGTAATCCTCTTCGATGTCAAAGTCTTTGTAGTGTACTGTATGAGCGGGTGCTTCAAGTTGAACATAACCGCCTGCACGAAAATCTACATTTTCACCTTCTGGCAGTTTGAGAGTCAGTTCCTTGATAAAGGTGGCAACATTAGGATTAGATTCAACAGTACACTCCCACGCTTTAACACCAAATACTTCTTCTGGAACTTCTACTTCCATATTTTGCTTTACAGCAACTTGGCAGGACAGGCGATAACCTTCACGCTCTTCTCTACGAGTAAAATGTGACTGTTCAGTTGCAAGCATCGAGCCACCGCCATCAAGCACTTTACACTTACATTGAGCACAAGTACCACCACCACCGCAAGCAGAAGAAAGGAAAACACCTTGTTCAGATAGGGTTTGTAACAGTTTCCCACCCGCAGCCACTTTTAATTCTTTTTCACCGTTTAGGCGTATTGTAATGTCGCCGGTACTTACTAGCTGTGCACGTGCTATTAAAATAACCGCAACTAATGCCAGTACGATCACCGTAAACATGACTACGCCTAGAGTAATTTCTAAGTTCAGCATATATAAACCTTATTTATTCTTACTTCTCTTACGTTCTCTATAACTGTACGCCAGAAAAAGACATAAAGCCCAAACTCATTAAACCAACCGTGATGAAAGTAATTCCTAACCCACGCAATCCCATTGGAACATCCGAGTATTTTAGTTTTTCACGAATTCCAGCAAGTGCTGCAATAGCCAAAGCCCAACCAATACCAGCGCCGGCACCATAAACCACACTTTCACCAAAGTTGTAATCTCTTTCTACCATGAAAAGAGAGGCACCTAGAATGGCGCAGTTAACAGTGATTAGTGGTAAGAATACGCCTAGAGCGTTATATAGTGCAGGCATAAATTTATCTAGCGACATTTCTAAAATCTGAACTGCCGCTGCAATTACACCAATATAGCTTAGTAGACCTAAAAAGCTCAAATCTACACTTGGTAAACCAGCCCACTCAAGCGCACCATCCGCCAATAAGTTTGCATAAATGACGTTGTTTAAAGGAACTGTGATAGAAAGAACAACAATAACAGCAATACCTAGACCAATTGCAGTTTCAACTTTTTTTGATAAAGCAAGAAAAGTACACATCCCCAAGAAAAAGGACAAAGCCATATTTTCAACAAAAACAGCCTTAATAAATAAACTAATGAAATGTTCCATTACATGGCCTCTCGCATTTTAGAATTAGTTGCAATGGTGTAGTCAGCCGCTTCAACCTGATTTGTTTGCCATGCTCTTAAAGCCCAAATAACTAAACCAATAACAAAAAATGCACTTGGTGGTAGAAGCATTAGACCATTTGGTTGATACCAACCGCCATTTTGTACGGTTGTCAGAACTTCAACTCCAAATAGTTTACCGGCACCTAATAACTCGCGAAAAAAAGCAACAATAAGCAGCATGATACTGTAACCTAAACCATTACCAATACCATCAACAAAACTCATTACTGGACCATTTTTCATAGCATAGGCTTCAGCTCGCCCCATAACAATACAGTTAGTAATAATTAGCCCCACAAAAACAGAAAGTTGTTTACTGATTTCATAAGCAAATGCTTTTAATATCTGATCGACAACAATAACTAGTGAAGCAATGACAATCATCTGCACTATGATACGAATGCTGCTGGGAATTTGACTTCTAATCAAAGAGATGAACAAATTTGAAAAGGCTGTCACCGATGTTAAAGCAATCGCCATAACCAAACTAACACTTAAGCTACTTGTTACTGCCAAAGCAGAACAAATGCCTAATATTTGTAAAGCAATAGGGTTATTGCTAAATATAGGCGAAAATAAAACGTTTTTAACTTCTGACATTATTACGCTCCTTCCCCACGTAAATTAGCTAAGAGAGGACCAAAGCCTTCTTTGCCTAACCAATAGTGCACAAGATTGGTTACACCACGACTCGTTAATGTCGCTCCAGACAAACCATCTACTTTATACTTAGCATTTGGGTCTTTAGCATCAACCGCCCCTTTGACAAGCCCTAGGGCAACATTACCCTGCGGATTGTACACTTCTTTACCTTTCCAATAACCTTTCCAAACAGGGTTATCAACTTCGCCACCTAGCCCAGGAGTTTCTGCTTGATCATAAAAGCCGAAGCCGATAACGGTTTTAAAGTCACTTTCTAGCGCCATAAAGCCGTACATAGTGGACCATAAACCATAACCATGAACAGGCAGAATAATACGATCAATATCATCTCCATTCATAACTAGGTAAACAATACCGTAGTTAGCACGTCTTTTAATACTTGCTATATCTTTTTCTGCCGATAGAGCTACTGATGTGGCAGGATCTTTAGATGCCGCTTTTTGATCATAATTTGCTAAATCAATGCCAGCTTCATCAAGTTCAGCTTGTGTGGCAAATTCACCTGTATCAAAGTTAACCAAACGTGTTTCGATACTCTGAAAAACTTCGTCGATTGAACGAGATGGATCTAACATATCGGCCGCAGCAAGAATATTTTGCTTACGGTCTAAGTCTTTATTCGTTTGTTGCAGAGGTTTTAACCCAACAGCCGCAGCGGCTACAACTACAGAACATACTAGGCATAGAGACAGGGCAACAGTAACTGTCTTTTTAATGCTGTCATTATTACTAGACATTACGTGCTCTCCTTCTCTTAATATTTGCCTGAACAACAAAGTGGTCTATAAAAGGTGAGAATAAATTAGCAAATAAAATCGCCAACATCATACCTTCAGGGTAAGCAGGGTTAATAGTACGAATTAAAATAACCATTACACCAATAAGGGCTCCGTAGAACCATTTACCTTTCGTTGTCATAGATGCGGATACTGGATCAGTAGCCATGAACATCATACCAAAAGCAAATCCCCCCATTACTAAATGCCAGTACCAAGGCGTAGCAAATGCAGGGTTGGAGTCAGAACCAATAAAGTTAAACAATGAAGAGGTTGCAATCATGCCTAACAAAACACCTGCAACTATTTGCCAAGAAGCAATTCGCATGATTAGTAATGCGCCACCGCCAATTAAAATAGCAAGTGTTGAGGTTTCGCCCATAGAGCCTTGAACAAACCCAAAGAATGCATCACTTAATGTGACGCCTGCATTGACAAGACTTTGATACCCTTCAGCAGCAACAATACTTAGAGCAGTTGCGCCAGAGAAACCATCTACGGCTACCCAGACTGTATCGCCAGACATAGAGGCAGGGTAAGCAAAGAAAAGGAAAGCTCGTCCAGCTAACGCAGGATTCAAAAAGTTCTTACCTGTTCCGCCAAATACTTCTTTTGCTAGTACCACACCAAAGCTGATGCCTAGAGCAACTTGCCATAGAGGAATCGTTGCTGGTAAAGAAAGAGAGAAAAGGATTGAAGTAACAAAAAAGCCTTCATTGATTTCATGTTTACGAACAGAAGCAAACAACACTTCCCAAAAACCACCAACCACAAATGCGGTTAGATAAATTGGCAGAAAGTGAACGGCACCGTAAACCATGTTATCGAAAATACTATTGGCATTGTAGTTCGTTAAAGCACCTATAATCGCGTGATGCCAAGATGAACCACCGGTAACTTCCATGATGTCTGCGGCAGTATTTGCTTGTAAGCCAACATTATACATACCAAAAAACATGGCTGGGAAAGTACACATCCAAACTAAGATCATGATACGTTTCATATCGACAGCATCACGAACGTGTGAGCCGCCTTTTGTTACAGAGCTTGGCCTGTAAAAAATGGTATCTACAGCTTCATAAAGTGCATACCACTTTTCATATTTACCACCTGTATGAAATTCAGGTTCCATTTTGTCTAATATATTTCTAAGCCCCATATTTTATCCCTCCCTTTCAATCAAAGTAAGGCAGTCCCGAAGGATTGGGCCATATTCAAATTTACCAGAGCAACTATAGGTACAAAGCGCTAAATCTTCTTCATCGAGTTCTAATGCACCAAGCAATTGTGCCTGCTCTGTATCTTTTACAACCAAAGCTCGTAACAGCTGTGTTGGCAGGATATCCATAGGCATCAGTCGTTCAAAATGCCCTAAAGGTAACATAGTACGATCACTGCCATTCGTTGTAGAAGTCATTGCAAAATCTTTTTTGCCTAAGAGTTTGGATAAGAAAACATTTAATACTGAATGTTTTTCTGTACCAGCCCGAAGATAATGCACCATTTGTCGTTCACGACCTTCTTCAATAACAACAATTTGCTGGTGATAACAACCTAAATAAGCATATGGCCCAGCTGCTTTCCTACCAGATAATACGGATCCAGAGATAATTCGGTTTTCACCATCTTTAAGCTCACCGGCAACAAGCTCTTCTACATTAGCACCAACTTGGGTACGTAATAATCGAGGCGAAGTAACTTGAGGTCCTGCTAAAGAAATAACTCTTTCAGAGTCTAATTCTCCGGTAACAAATAATTTACCAATAGCTACTACGTCTTGATAATTGATTGTCCAAACGGTTTTTTGATCACTTACAGGATCAAGAAAATGGATGTGAGTTCCAGCAAGACCTGCTGGGTGTACACCACCAAACTCTTCAACTGTTACATCTTTCGTTTCTGGAATTTTTGCCCCTGGGGCCTTACATAGAAAAACTTTCCCCTCTGTTAGACGGGTCAACACAGTTAAGCCATCAGCAAACTCTTCTGCTTTATCTGCTAACACTACTTCTGGAGATGCAGACAATGGATTGGTATCTATTGCTGTAATAAAAATAGAGTTAGGTATTGAAGAAATTTCAGGGACTTTAGAGAAAGGGCGTGTACGTAACGTTGTCCATAGACCAGAGTCTACAAGATTAGATACGACGACATTACGATCAAGAGAGCTTAATTGAGATCCAGAAAAAGACTGAAATGTTTCTTTTTCATTTCCTTCAACATCAATAACAACCGACTGTAAAACACGTTTTTCACCGCGGTTGATCGCTGCAATAACGCCAGAAGCAGGAGCTGTATACTTTACGCCTTCTGTCTTTTTATCTGTAAAGAGCAACTGCCCTTTTTTTACTTTGTCACCAACTTTTACCGCCATAGTTGGTTTCATGCCATTATAATCAGGACCAATCACTGCAACAGTCCGTGCTGGTCTGGCAGCATCAATTACCTGATTTGGCTCGCCACTAATAGGAAGATTTAATCCTTTAGTAATTTTAAACATATGTTCTGCCCAACAAAAATTGAACACCAAAGCGCATGGGTGATCTGTACAGCCCCCTCCGGGAAAATGCTGTAACTTGCCGTTTTAATAAAAACGTACATTCACCACAAGGTCACTTCACCAAAAAAACGAAAGCATTATAAAGTGCATTAGCCACGTTGACTACTGTTAGCATTACAGTTCTTGCAAATAAGTGATTCATTTATAACAACATGGTCTTCGAGAAATTTATTTAAAACTCTCTAAAACAGCAAACTTAAATACAGTTCATACATTCCTTTAACAAAGTCCTTTAACAAAAGATCGTCAATGCAAATAGTAGCCTATAAATTCTTAAATCACTTAATTTCTCTTACCTTTCACCATTGTAGTTGTTGCGGATAAAACACCTACGACTTAAAACATAACGGACTATTTGAGAGCCACAGAAACCGTTTTTTTGAGTTGCTGCAATATTGTTACAATGTATTTCCAGTTGCTTAGAAAAACAATTACCGCCAAAATATCCCCCTAGTCTATTACTGTACTCATTTGTCTAATTCGTATCTATTTATTGGGAATTCCATCACTACCATGCCACTATTTCCTGCTCAGAAGTTAAATTTACGCTCCGGATTTCAAAATAAAATATCAGGAATACAAGGTGCGACACTTGCGTTGCAGTTAATTGAGCTTAGTCAACAATTAGATGGGCCACTAGTTGTGCTTTTAGATTCTGTGAGCCAAGCGAGCCAACTAGAAAGCGATATTGAATTTCTTGATAACAGTATTTCTTTATTGCGTTTTTCTGATTGGGAAACCCTACCGTATGATACATTTTCGCCGCACCAAGATATTATCTCTGCTCGATTAGAAACACTCTCTCAACTATCTAATACAAAACAAGCAATTGTTATTAGTACTATTTCTTCAGCGCTAAGTCGATTATGCCCCCAAGCTCATATTGATGCTCAACGCTTTGTTATTAAAACCGGCCAACAACTGAAACAGGAAAAACTATCAGCACAACTAATTAACGGCGGTTATTTACATGTTGAAAGCGTTCGAGAACACGGAGAGTTTGCGGTTCGAGGGGCGTTAATGGATGTTTTTCCTATGGGGGCAGATAGCCCAATTAGAATCGATTGGTTTGATGATGAAATCGATTCTTTGCGTTACTTCGATGCAGAAACTCAACGCAGCACCGAAAATATTTCAGACCTTAATATTTTACCTGCACGTGAAATACCAACAACAGCGGTAGAGTTATTTCGCCGTAACTGGCGACAGAGGTTTGATGTTGATCCAACCAAAACGCCTATTTATCAGGATGTATCAAATAACATTATTCCAGCTGGTATCGAATACTTTCTACCATTATTCTTTGAAGAAACCGCCAGCTTTTTTGATTATATTCCTGACAATAGTGTTATTGCTTTCGCCAGCGATCTAAACACCCAATTAGACAATATTAATTCTGAATTTAAAGCTAGGTATGAATCTCTTAATTACAATATAGAAAGGCCAATTTTAACACCTGAAGAGATTAATTTACGAAGCGAAGAGTTTTTTCATTTTATTAATCAATTTCCACAAATAGCCATCGACCATCAAGGCAAACATGAATATTTAGACGCTTTGCCAGAGCTAGCCTTGGAAGCAAAAGCCGACAATCCAGTCCACAAGCTAGACGCATTTGTCAGTAAACAAGACACCAAAACGCTTATTGTGGCCGAATCAGCAGGCAGACGAGAAGCTCTGCTCGATTTACTTAAAAAGTATCAACTTAAACCGACCATTCAAGAAAGCTGGCACCACTTTTTAAAATCAAATCAAACTTTCAGTATAACAACTGGCAATTTGCAACAGGGCTTTATTCTAAACAAAAACATTGCTGTTATTGCTGAAAGTCAGATATTAGGTGAGCGCGTCTCACAACAGCGCCGGCAAAAATCCGCTAGCGTCAATGAAGACACAATTATTCGAAATTTGACCGAGTTACGCGTCAATGCACCTGTTGTTCATATTGAACATGGAGTAGGAAGGTATTTAGGTTTAACAAATCTTGAAGTGGATGGACAAGAAAATGAGTTGGTCACACTTGGGTACGCAAACAATGCAAAACTGTACGTACCTGTTGCATCATTACATCTAATCTCACGCTACACAGGCGCAGATGAAGAGCACGCTCCTCTGCATAAATTGGGGACAGAAAAGTGGAGCATTGCCAAACAAAAAGCCGCTGAAAAAGCCCGAGATACGGCGGCTGAGTTATTAGAGATTTATGCTCAAAGAGAATCAAAGCAAGGGCACGCTTTCAGCAAACCAGATGAAGATTATGAACTCTTTGTTCAAAGCTTTCCTTTCGAAGAAACACCAGACCAACAGGTCGCAATCAACGCGGTTATTAAAGATATGATGAACCCTAGACCAATGGACCGGCTTGTATGTGGCGATGTTGGTTTTGGAAAAACAGAAGTCGCCATGCGGGCTGCATTTATGGCGATTCAAGGTGGTAAGCAGGTTGCTGTGTTGGTTCCAACCACATTATTAGCACAGCAGCATTATGAAAATTTCTGCGATCGCTTTGCTGATTGGCCAATACAGGTTGAATTATTATCTCGCTTTCGCAGTGGCAAACAAACCAATCAAGCAATAGACAGATTAGAAAAAGGACAAGCCGATATTGTGGTCGGTACTCACAAACTGATTCAAGGGGATATTAAATTTGCTAATTTGGGCTTGGTGATCATAGATGAGGAGCATAGATTTGGTGTAAAACAAAAGGACATGTTTAAGTCTCTACGCTCTGAGGTAGACATTTTAGCACTGACTGCCACACCGATACCTAGAACACTCAATATGTCCCTATCTGGCATTCGGGACCTTTCAATCATTGCAACACCACCAGCTAAGCGATTATCAGTCAATACTTTTGTGCAACAAAAGCAAGATCATACGATAAAAGAAGCAATACTGCGTGAACTGCATCGTGGCGGTCAGGTTTACTATCTGCACAATGATGTACAAAGTATTAATGCTGTAGCAGAACATTTAGCAGAGCTCATACCAGAAGCTCGGATTGCCATTGGCCATGGCCAAATGCGCGAACGAGAGCTGGAGCAGGTTATGTCGGATTTCTATCATAAACGAGCCAATATTTTAGTCTGCACAACTATCATTGAAACAGGTATTGATATCCCTAATGTTAATACGATCGTTATTGACCGTGCCGATAAGTTTGGTTTAGCGCAACTACACCAACTTAGAGGGCGAGTTGGACGTTCACATCATCAAGCTTACGCCTATCTACTGACACCAAACGACAGAAAAGTCACTCCTGATGCAGAAAAGAGATTGGAAGCAATCCAAAGTGCCGATACACTAGGCGCAGGCTTTACTTTGGCTACACATGATTTAGAGATAAGAGGAACAGGTGAGTTACTTGGCGAGGGACAAAGCGGTCACATTGAGCATGTTGGTTTCTCTCTTTTCATGGAAATGCTAGATCAAGCAGTGAAGTCACTTAAATCAGGGGAAGCTCCAGATGTCGATATCACCTCACCGAAACTGACAGAGGTGAACCTGCGAGTACCAGCCTTAATACCAGATGATTACTTACCAGACGTTCATGGTCGATTAATTCTCTATAAACGCATTGCCAGCGCAAAAACAGACGAAGAGCTAAAAGAGCTACAGGTAGAAATGATTGACCGTTTTGGCTTGCTTCCTGATGCTACCAAAAATTTGTTTCAGCAAACTCGGATTAAATTAAAAGCAGAAAAATTAGGCATAGAAAAAATTGAAGCAAACGCAAAAGAAGGTAAAATCCATTTTAATAGCAAAACGCCTGTGGAGCCTATTAAGCTAATTACCTTAATACAGACTCAGCCCGACAGTTATAAACTTGCAGGCTCCGACATTTTAAAATTTAATGCAGATATGCTCAGTGCGGAGAAACGCTTTGAGCAAACGCATAAACTACTGGAACGCTTACACTAAATGATAATTAGAGCAATAATTCTACTTTTTTCATGTTTGTTACCTACTACATCATTGATGGCAGATACAGCCAAAAAAGAAAGCACGGCAAGAGCGTACCGTGCACATCTCATGACTTTTTTATGGCCAGAAGAAAGCTCTAGTGAAAAAATTGTTTATGACAGCATTACCGATTTAGATAGCCTTCCCCACTTCTCGACACCACCGAAGAAGATAGAAAATAATGATGGTTTTAGCTTTGGCATAGGTATTGGCGCCCCCAAAACAAAAAACCCATTTGATGATTACAAAAAAAAGCTCGGTAAGAAAGTAACCATATTAACTAACGAAACTTGGCCTATGATCTTTGCTCAAAGGTCCAGTACAGTTGAACAAAGTTTCTACAGTAATGTGTTATTAAATGGCTACCCCACGCTACAAGGCAATATTAAAGTCACACTTGGTCGCTATTTAGAAACTGAAATACATTACCAGCACTACTTATTCGATTCTTTTTCTGTCCCCGCATTATTTAGCCTTGGCGAATCAAAGGCAGGCAAGAATACAAATAGCATTTTACATCAAACAGCCCCTATTCTATCTAATGCTGCTATTGCGCTAAATGAAGACAATGCTGAAGCGCCAACTATCATGCTTCACCAACCTACTTCCATTCTCAAGCTTGCAGTAGAAAGAAAAACGGCTAGTAAAAAGTTAAACTATCTCGATCATCCTATTATTGGCAGCCTTTTATATTTTGAACCAATAAAAGTTGAGGAAGCAGAGCAAGAAATAATGCTAAAAGAGATTGAAGAAGAATTGAGTAACGAGCTAGAAGCGTTCTAATTGATAAACATCTCTATCACGAATATGCCACATTAAAATTGGCGACACTTACAGCCCTCACCTAAACTGAATAGTAATATAAATAACAGTGGGGGATGTAAAATGAAGAAAGCCTTTCACCTAGTTTTAGTAATTCTTTTTAGCTATTTGTTACTCAATAGTCATTTACTCAAAGCCGAAACACTTACTTTTGGTATTGTCCCTCAACAATCAGCCAAAAAATTGGCAAAACTTTGGACCCCCATATGTCATTATTTGAGTGAAAAAACTGGGGTAACCATTCAATTCAGCACAGCAAAAGATATCCCTACCTTTGAAAAAAGACTGCTCGAAGGTCAATACGATATTGCTTACATGAATCCATATCACTATACGGTTTTTCATCAGAAACCAGGCTACCAAGCCATAGCAAGACAACTAAACAAAAAAATTAAAGGCATTATTGTTGTAAAAAAAGATAGCTCTGTCCGTTCTTTGGATGAGCTAAATGGCGAAAAACTCGCCTTTCCTTCCCCTGCCGCATTTGCAGCCAGTGTTTTACCAAGAGCTAAAATTAAAAGTGATGGAATGGATATAACACCAGTATATGTTTCTTCCCATGACTCAGTCTATTTGAATGTTGCCAAAGGTCTATTTCCAGCTGGAGGCGGTGTTCTAAGAACATTAAATAACACCAACCCAAACATAAAAAACCAGCTTCGCATTCTATGGACCACTCCAGGTTACACATCTCACGCTATTGCAACCAAACCAGGACTTGATGCCAACATAGTTAGTAAAGTTCACCAAGCTCTAATAGATATGAATAGTGACCCAAGAGCAAAACCATTATTAGAGGCAATAAAATTCAAAGGCATGCAGTCAGCAAAAAATAGTGATTGGGATGATGTACGGGCACTAAATATCACGTTACTTGACCATTTATTAAAGTAACAACACCTGTAAGCAATGAATAAGAGAGAGTATCTTTGTCTTTAAGAATTAAAACTATTCTAGGAGTTGCTCTTATCGAAGCCGTTCTACTTGTCTTATTGATTAGTATGACATTGAACTACTTACGTACGACAAACTATGACAGCCTTGAAAAAAGAGCCCTCACTACAGTGACTTTGTTTTCAACAACAACTAAGGATGCCATTTTGTCCTATGATTTGGCATCGTTAGAAGCGTTTGTGGGCGAAGTGCTTAAAAACCCTGACCTTAGTTACGCTAGAGTTCTCGGACCAAATAACGAGATCTTTGCTCAAGCAGGGAATGCAGCAGCACTAAAAAAAACCTTTCAACAAGACGATCAGGTTGAACTGGTTAGCGATGGTATTTTTGATATTGCTGCTGACGTTAGTGAATCTGGCGTTTTATATGGTCGTGTAGAAATAGGCCTTGAAATAGAAAGCATCACTCAAGTGATTGCTGAAGCTGAACAACGTAGTATTTCCATTGCTGCAATTGAAATGTTATTGGTCGCTCTATTCTCTTTTGCTTTAGGAACCTATTTAACTAAACAGCTGAAAGTATTGGTTGATGCCACCAAAACTATTGCTGTAGGAAAATTAGATATGAAGGTCCCCGTAAAGGGCAACGACGAATTGGCAACCGTTTCAAAGGCTTTTAATGCTATGACAGAAAATTTAGCAACAGCAAGTGCCCGTAGAGACCTGTTTGAATCTAAATTAAAAGAGCTAAATCAAACATTAGAAGAACGAGTTGAACAGCGTACAAAAATTATCATTGATAAAAATAAAAAGCTTGAACAAATTAACGAACAAATGAAAAACACACAACTACAGTTAGTTCAATCCGATAAAATGGCATCCGTTGGCTTGCTTGCTGCAGGTGTTGCTCACGAAATCAATAACCCCATGAGCTTTATAATAAGCAATATTAATACCTTAGAAGAGTATACAAAAAAACTACAAACGCTATTAAGTAAGTATGAACAACTCTTTGAGCAGCATGCTGAAGATTCAGTTATAAAGCAAATCAACGACATTCAAAAAGATATTAATTTATCTTTTATTTATGAAGATTTGCCTTCGCTATTAAAGGATACAAAGGATGGTACTGAACGCATAAAAGACATTGTGAAAGGGCTAAAAGATTTCTCCCATACGGACAAAGAAAGCAGTTATTCTCTCTGCAACTTAAATGACTGCATTGAAACAACACTGAAAGTTGCAAACAACCAATTAAAATATCATTGCAAGATTATTACGTCCCTTAGCAAAATACCTGACATTTACTGTGCACAGGGGCAAATACAACAAGTGCTGCTTAATTTAATAATCAACGCCAGTCATGCAATCAAGGAAAAAGGCATTATTGAAGTTAAAACCAGTGCCACTAAAAGCCATATAAAAATACACATTAAAGATAATGGGTCAGGCATTCCAGCAGATCAGATAGAAAAGTTATTTGATCCTTTTTACACGACGAAGCCGCTTGGGGAAGGAACAGGCTTAGGCTTGGCAATTTCTTATGGCATTATCGAAGAACACAAAGGTACGATAAGCGTAAAAAGTCAGGTGGGAAGAGGCACTATATTTACCGTTAGCTTACCGATTCAAACTAATAGGAAAACAAACAGCACAGTAGCAAACTAGTTACTTGTGCTGTTTGACTAAGTCTAAACGAGTACAGTTAAAAGCCACGTGATTGGGTTATTCGACTAAACCACTGTGTAAACTTTGTTTCTAAAGCATTTAAGGCTGAAAGCCCCAATCTTTCAGCTAGTTTTTTGCTAGATTGATATTTCACAGAAATGACATCAAGCGTTTCATACTGAGAAACCAAATAAGCATCACTGGTACTAATTTCATCAACCAACTTCTTTTCTAATGCTTTGGTACCAAACCAGTATTCACCAGTTGCGACTGTTTCGATATCAACGATTGGGCGAGCTTTTCCGACAAAATCTTTAAATAAAACATGCGTATCTTCCAAGTCTTGCTTAAACTTTTCTCTTCCCTCTTCAGTATTTTCTCCCAACATGGTTAACGTCCGTTTGTACTTCCCTGCTGTATGAAGTTCTATATCCACTAAGTTTTTATCCAATAGACGATGGATATTTGGCATTTGCGCCACAACGCCAATTGACCCTAGAATCGCAAATGGTGCCGCAATAACTTTATCTGCCACACAGGCCATCATATAACCACCACTAGCCGCAATTTTATCAACGCAAATAGTTAAAGAAAGGCCTGCATCCTTAATTCGTTGTAACTGGGAAGCGGCTAAACCATAGCCGTGCACCACACCACCGCCACTTTCTAAACGTAAAACCACTTCATCGTCAGACTTCGCTACAGTCAATAATGCAGTCACTTCACGACGCAAGTTTTCTGTAGCGGATGCATTAATGTCACCTGTAAAGTCCAAAACAAATAAACGTTTTTTATCTGTTTCATCTGCATTTTTCTTCTTTGCTTTCGCTTCCTGCTTACGCTTTTTCGCTTGCTCTTTTTTCTGTTGTTTTAGTACTTTTTTATCGATAAGTTGAGTTTGCAGTTGTTCTTTTAACTTATCGTACTCTTCATTGAGCTTAACAACTTTTAGTTCGCCTTTTTTCTCTTTTCCTTTACCAGAAAAAATTCCAGCTAGAGAAAGTACGACTATGATAGATACCGTTACTAACTTTAATAAAAAACCAGCATATTCAATGAGAAATTCCAAAATATTCGCCTTTTATAATCACTTTTTTAAAAATTTGCCTATTCTCTATATATGGTAAGTTTTCGCTAAAACAATAGCTTATGCAGAAAAGACAATTCTTTCTATCATGCCCAACATCTTTTATGATGTAAGGAGTTGATTTAATAAATAAAGTTTAGGAGTTTACCGATGACTGTGACCTTATCTCAGGCTCTCAGCAAGAATTTTTTAGGGAATTCACCCCTATGGTATAAACAGGCTATTATTGCGTTCCTTATCATTAATCCTATTGCGCTTTTAAGTTTAGGGGAACAAGGACCATTCATTGCGGGTTGGCTCTTAATAATAGAGTTTATTTTTACTCTGGCGATGGCGCTAAAATGTTACCCTCTCCAACCTGGTGGGCTATTAGCAATAGAAGCTATTGCACTGGGATTAACAGACACTGACGGTGTCTATCATGAAGTTGTGGCAAATTTCTCTGTTATTTTACTGTTGATGTTTATGGTAGCAGGCATCTACTTTATGAAAGATATGTTGCTGTTTATCTTTAATAAGCTTCTAGTCAAAGTCAGATCAAAGCTCGCTATTTCTCTTTTATTCAGCATCTCTGCTGCTATTCTTTCTGCTTTTCTTGATGCGTTAACGGTAACAGCTGTTTTAATTAGTGTCAGCGTTGGCTTTTACTCTGTTTACCACAAAGTAGCATCCGGCAAAAAAACGCACAATGATCATGACCATGGTCATGACGATCATGTAATCGAAACAAATCGTCAGGATTTAGAGCAATTCCGTTCTTTTCTCAGAAGTTTATTAATGCATGGCGCTGTTGGTACTGCTCTTGGGGGAGTGTCAACTCTAGTAGGAGAACCACAAAATTTATTGATTGCTCAGGTTGCCGGCTGGGACTTTATCGATTTTTTTGTCAACGTTGCACCTGTCTCTCTTCCTGTTCTTGCTTGTGGTTTACTGACTGTCATATTTCTGGAAAAAACTAAACTATTTGGTTATGGGGCATTATTACCTGAGACAGTTCGCGAAATATTAAAAGACTTCGACGAAGAAGAAAATAAACGTAGTACTAAAGTTCATAAGGCTCAATTACTTGTTCAAGCCATCGTTGCTATTATTTTAATTGCCTCTTTAGCATTACATATCGCAGAAGTGGGTTTAATTGGCTTAATGATCATTATATTACTAACCACTTTTAACGGCATCACAGAAGAGCATCGCATTGGTCATGCGTTTGAAGAAGCTCTTCCTTTCACTGCGTTATTGGTGGTATTTTTTAGTATTGTCTCTGTTATTCATTCTCAACATTTATTCCAACCTGTGATTGATGCCGTGTTGCATCTCCCTGCGGATATTCAGCCCATTATGTTTTTCGCTGCCAACGGAATCCTATCAGCAATAAGTGACAACGTGTTTGTTGCTACCGTTTATATTAATGAAATTAAAATAGCTCTTGATAATGGCATTATTTCTCGCGACCAATTTGATTTGTTAGCGGTTGCAGTAAATACGGGAACAAACTTGCCAAGTGTAGCAACACCAAATGGCCAAGCTGCATTTCTATTCTTGTTAACGTCTGCTATTGCACCACTATTAAGATTATCTTATGGCAAGATGGTTTGGATGGCACTGCCTTATACGATTATATTAAGCATCGTTGGCAGCTTGTGTGTTCACTATCTACTGTAACTAAAAGTATGAAAACCACTTCTCTTTTCTCAAAAACAAGAAAAGAGAAGTGAATTACCTATTAGAAACTATAAGAAAGCGAAAAACCTGCCTGACAACATGCTCCCTCTTCGGTAAATGGACCAGGGTAAAAAATGGGTTGAGACACAAAGAAATCATAATTTAACTCTTTAATATTTCCCTTTACTCCTAATGCCATCCCCATTAATAGACCGTCTTCAACATTGTCAGTTTCAGTCGCAGAAACACCACCAACATCAATGCCAACATAACTTGAAGTTGAATAATCACCTATCGAAAAAGGCACGGTGACGTCATTACGTAAACGCCAACCTGTGGCCGCACTTAATGATTCATCGCTAGAAAAACCTCGAACTGTATAGCGTCCACCATTTGTAAACCAATCTAAAGAATAAAGAGGCGTATCAGCATACTGCAAGCGGAATTGACCAGAATAGGTTAGCTGTTTTTCAAGTACAGAAAATGGTGCGTTTAGTGAAGCACTTAGGCTATACAATCGGTAGTTAGGCTGAGCAGAGTTCGCAGCTTTAGCAGCAGGTGATCTATCAACTTTTTCTGAATTTAATAGCTCAACCCCTTGGTCAACAGTTGCTGACATATTAAGAATCGTGGAGCCTAGATAATGGCGATAATTGCCAGACAAAAATAGATTGGTTAAATGGCGTGTTTGAACAAGCTTTTCAACATCGTCGTTAAAATTCCTTCGCGTGCGCTTTTTTAAACCAAATGACCAAGACAGTTTTACACTGTTATCTCGAAAAGCCACATGATCAACTGTAAGCTTCTCATCATGGCCAAAACCAGTAAGAACAAAGGTTTCAATGTCACCTATAACCGTTTGCTTATAATCGAAGCGGCTCAGATCCATACTCAGCGTCCAATACCCGAAAGGCACGCTCAAACTCAAGTTTTCACTGGTTGATCCTGCATCATCATTGGTATCAGCGTCCTGTGAGGTTGAATAAGTTAACACATCCTGAATATTGAAAAGGTTGTTAAGCGTTAAGGTTTTTGATAATGGGTATTTGCCTGTATCCTCGCTGCCATTGTCATCTGTCGAGAGGCTATATTGCCACGGCTTGGCGTTTTTTATATAGGCAACTACATTGCTTTTCCCTGCTTCGTCTCCAGGTTCTACTTTTAACTCGATATCTTGAGAATTAAGGCGATTTAATTGATCAATTCCTTGTTCTAAATCACGCATATTCAGCACATCACCCGCTTTCATTGGCAACGCATGACGCCATATGGCCTTATAATCCGCCGGAAAAATAATTTCTTCAATGGTGCCTGCCAAAACTTGAATTCGTAATATGCCTTCAGCCAAATTTTGCTCAGGCAAAACCGCTCTAGTCGTTATTAGGCCTTTTGATAATAATTGTTGATTGATGACTTGGATATAGGCTGAGACGGTTTGTTGGCCGATGCACTTTCCAATATATTGCTCCCCTTGAGCATGAATGGATTCTGCTAGCACCCCTTCAACTTCTATGTTTTTAATCGAGAAGCAGACTTCCTCTTCACTAAAATCAGGTAATTCATCCGGTTCAGGTAATTGAACAGGTTTTGATGGATCTGCTATTTGTGCTTCAAAGGCTTCTTGCTCGGCTTTTTCTCGCAGTAGTCTTTCAGCTCTATTACTTGCCTGCTCTGTCAACTGATCCGCTGTTGCAGCAAGGATTTCATTATTAAAACAAGAAAAAAAAGCCGCTATTGCAAGCGGCATTATAATATATCGACTCTGATTGACCTTATGTTTTAGGTCACAATTCGTTAGCATTTAAACATCCTAATTTATAGCTGTATTCGCTTAATTCAATTCAATCAAACGTTATCGAAATAACTCCTCAGTAACGAAAGATTACAAATAATTAAGGCAGCATAATACAGGGCTTTCCTTAATGAAAAAAGTAGTAATTTACTGTGTGTTTTTTTGACGTTGGGCTTCACGAAAAGCTTGCTTCTCTTGCCTATGTGCCTCAATAGCCGTTTGCACATCACTTCCTAAATGCGCTTCACCGCGTTTTTCTGCCAACTGCATTTGCAGTTCACGTTGCTGAAAACGTTTGCGCTGCTCATCGGTATATTTATCAATACAATGAACACAACTAACACCTTGTACGTAATGGTCACTTTGTTTTTCTGCTTCGGTAATTGGCATACGACAAGCATGACATTGATCATATTCCCCTTTTTCAAGGTTATGATTCACAGACACTCGATTATCAAACACAAAGCATTCACCTTCCCACAGGCTTTTTTCTTCTGGCACTTCTTCTAGGTATTTAAGAATGCCGCCTTCTAAATGGTAAACTTCTTCAAACCCTTGCTCTAACATATACGCTGTCGACTTTTCACAGCGAATACCACCTGTACAAAACATGGCGACTTTCTTTTGCTTCTCTGGGTCCATATTTTCTTTGACATAGTCAGGAAATTCTCTAAAGGTTTCTGTTTTTGGATTAACGGCGTTTTTGAACGTGCCTATTTGCACTTCATAATCATTGCGTGTGTCAACCAAAACAACACTTGGGTCAGAAATTAACTCATTCCAATCTTGTGGTTTGACATAGGTACCAACCACTCGTTTTGGGTCAATCCCTTCTACTCCCATCGTAACAATTTCTTTTTTGAGTTTTACTTTGGTGCGGTAAAACGGCATGGTTTCGTCGTAAGATTCTTTATAAACAATGTTCTCTAGTCCAGGCTGCTTATCTAACCAGGCTAACATGGCATCAATGCTCACTCGATCTCCAGCGACGGTACCATTTATTCCTTCTTTAGCGAGTAACAAAGTACCACGAATATGGTTTTCTTCTAATAGATTCAATAATGGAGTACGAATCGCTTCGTAATGAGGTAGTTCAACAAATTTGTAAAGGGCGCAAACCACTACTTTAGACATTTCTTTCTCCTATGCGGTCTGGAACGTAAAACCAGAGCAGTTAAATTAAGGCAGGCATTATAGTCACTCGCTATGCGAAATTCGAGAACAAATGTCAAAAGTGATGTCGATTTTACCACCTTCACTTTAGCAGGAATTAGAATTTTAAAACTGCTTCTAGCTTGCTGGATCAATGTTTCCTGATAATGAATTATTTATTCGAAACCAACCGGCAATGCTATGTCTTTCTTTATTGGATGGATTAACTTGATGGTAGAAAGATTCGCTTAAAAAGATTAAAAAACGCCCCTTAACTGGTGAAATTTTTTCGATTTGTAGGTCTAAATCATGTTCATCGTACAATATTAGTTCGCCGCCATCTGCCGAAGACCAATCTTCATTCAAATACAATACCGTTGACAACACTCGATTACTCTTGCCTTTAAAAGCATCTAAGTGCTTCTTATAAAAGCCGCCTGTTGGGTAAGCCGCAAAATGCGCCTCATAATCAAATAGGCCAAGAAATAAACGCCGATTGATAGCTTGTTGAAGTTGCGACATGTTATCTAAAAATCGTTTAGCGGCATCCTCTTGTTGGTTATTCAACCAATGTATATGATCTTGACGAATGCTGTCCGCCAATTGAAAATTTTTCTGGCGGCCAATGCCAGCAGCATGAAAATCAGATGGCGATAATACGTTAATCTGTTGTTGGAGCGCATCAATCAGCTCTATCGAAAAGGCGTTATCTAAAACACAGTAGCCTTTTTTTTGTAACTCATTCAGTATTGTTTCAAGTGCTTCTGTCTGTAAATCGACTTGTTTTTCTAGCATTCATCTTCCTATTAAAAGCACACTTCTTTTACATTACGATAACGGTTAAGAGCAAGTTATTATACTATAACGACTCATTTTAAAAGCACTAGACATTGCTGATCGCTTTGTGTGATTACAAACAAGCTTGAGCGGCAACCAATAAAGATAAGCATGAATCAACAGACTCTCACAAAAGGCTACACTCTAAGACAATATCAACAGGATGCAGTTGATTCGACACTGAATCACTTTCGCTCTAGTCATGACCCTGCTGTTATAGTATTGCCCACAGGCGCGGGAAAAAGCCTTGTTATTGCCGAGTTATCAAGACTCGCGAAAGGTAAAGTTCTTTGTCTTGCCCATGTCAAGGAATTGGTTCAACAGAATCATCAAAAGTTTTGCCTAACAGGTCAACAAGCAGGCATTTACTCTGCTGGCTTACAGCAAAAACAAGCGCTATTACCTGTGACTTTTGCCAGCATACAATCGGTTTTTTATAACCTCGATGATTTTCGGCAACCAATTAGCCTACTTATTATTGATGAATGTCACCGCGTTAACGTCGAAAGCAATTCGGAGAATGGGGGGCAATATCAACAAGTTATTCAATTACTTAAAAAAACGAACCCTAAACTAAAAATTTTAGGGTTAACCGCAACACCTTTTAGGCTTGAATCTGGCTGGATTTATCAGAAGCATTATCATGGTTTTCAACGGGGTGATGCCCATGCTTTTTTTAAACGCTGTATATACGAACTTCCGCTGCGATATATGATTAAAAATGGCTATCTGACTCCCCCTAAAATCGAAGACGCGGCCATCAGCAATTACAATTTCAGTGATATCCAAACCGACCGATTCGGCAATACCAATGAGGACGACCTCAATCAATTAATTGGCAAATATCCAAGAGTTACTCAAGCAATTACTGAACAAATACAAACGTTATGCCATGAACGAAAAGCCTGTATGATTTTTGCAGCAACGGTAAAACATGCTCAAGAAATTATCAGCTACTTACCAGCCGATCAGGCTCAGCTAATTACAGGCGCTACCTCAGTAAGAAATCGGGATAATATTATCGATGCTTTCAAACAAGAGTCATTTAAATACTTAGTGAATGTTTCCGTTCTAACAACCGGATTTGATGCTCCTCATGTTGATTTCATTGCTATTTTACGACCAACCCAGTCCATCAGTTTATATCAACAAATTGTTGGGAGAGGTTTGCGTCTGTCACCAAACAAAAAAGATTGTCTTGTGATCGATTATGCTGGCAATGGATATGACCTGTACACGCCAGAGATTGGCAGTAAAAGACCATCAACTAATTCAGAACCAGTACTGGTTGAATGCCCTCAATGTCATTTTCAGAATACATTTTGGGGGCAAAAAGACAGTGAAGGGCATCTTATAGAGCACTATGGTCGTCGTTGTCACGCCCTGTTAGATACGCCACATGGAGAAGAACAATGTGACTATCGCTTTAGATTTAAACTGTGCTCTCACTGCCAAGCAGAGAATGATATTGCAGCAAAGGTTTGCCAGAGCTGCCAGCAAGATTTAATTGACCCAGATGATCTATTAAAAAAAGCACTGAACCTCAAAGAGGCCAAAGTTATTCGTTGTTCAGGAATCAAGGCAGAAATTAGTGATAGTAACATTACTATTACGTATTTTGATGAAGATGGTGACGAATTAACTGAGGCCTTTAACTTTTCTCATGCAAAGAGAAAACACGATTTCCTGTATGAATTTGTGCGCCGTATTGCTCATGGAACAGTGAATATACAAATTGACTCTTTAAGTGACTTAGCGCCTTTTCTACCTTACTTACCCCATCCAGACTTCGTTATTGCTCGCACAGATAAACAAGCCGGTCGCAAGCAAAAAATACCCAAATGGAAGGTAACGGAAAGACTTTTTGACTACCAAGGCCCTTATCGCAAAGCAAACCAACTCAGTGTTCACAGCACAAAAAAGTAGTAATACATGTCACAGACCGTTACGGTGAAAGCGCTTAAGTGCATTTTGATAAATATGCTCAAATGGCAAATTCAACTGTCTTAACTCTTGTATCCAAATCGCTTTATTAGACGACTCTGCTGACAACATGGCTAGCAACACATATTGAAAGTTAGCCATCATATTATTAGAAAAGATAGTTGCGGAATTTGCATCAACATCGATAGCCTCAAATCTAGCACAGAGGCTAGTTTTCAGAGTATCTAATTGGGTCTGTAAAAAACCTTGTTGTAAAAGACTCTCATTCATTACTACCATTGTGTATTCACGATGTGCTAAATAAAAATCAAATAACAATGAAGCACATGAAATAGAAAAATCTGTGGGTTCCAAGTCAAAGTCATTAAGTAACACATCCAAACGTGAATCAATAGCAAGTGTCATTTCTTCAAAAAAGATTTCTTTTACTAAACTCATTTTGTCAGGAAAATGAGAGAAAAACGTACCCACAGCAACCCCTGCTTTGGCACTTACTTCTCTGGTATTCGTTGCTTCAATCCCTTTGTCCGTAAAAGCTTTTTTCGCAACAGATTTAATTGCTTTACGTGTTTTTAATTTTTGTTGCTGGCGATTGTTTTTTTGTTCAGTCATTGATTTTTCCAGAAAGTAAATCGCAACATTTTAATATATTGTCTCATTATCTAAGGTGCTTACAGGCTCTTGATCTATTAAGGCTAACTCCTTTAAAAAATCTATGACCCTTTGGGCATTCGTTCCATAATCACCTTGCCCTATACGTGAAGATGACCTCATATCAACAACAGAGTGTCCTTTTTCGTCTTTTATTTGAATTATGACATCGTCTATAAACCAAAATACGGGTGTCGTAACTGTCGCTTCTATTACTTTCTCTTTTGGATAAAGCGAAACAACGTCCCAGCCTTTTGATTGCACCAGTTCCACTACACGGTTAAATACTGCATCCGAAGGTGCTTCCAAAACCAGAGGCTTAATATCTGGGTAGTAGTTTTTTTGTAGCTTCGACGCCTTACCTGAATACTCAATGGAATTATCATCAGTGTGCCGTAAATCCCCTATTCGAATGAACATTAAAGGTGCATTAACATCAGTGACAACATCATTAAGGAGCGGTAATTGTTTTTTTTGATAGTGAAAAGTTAGCCAAGAGGCGGAGTAAATAAAAGAAATGGTTATACAAATAATGTAAAAGGTAGAATGGTTAAAGCATTTGCCTTTATTAAAAACAAAATAACCTAGCAAATAAAATGAGATAGAGGCGAAACACAAAAAAGCCGCAGCAAAAACAGTCAATTTAATCATCAAGAAACCTGATAAAGGATCAACTAGACCAACCCTAATACCAGCTATCGACAAGAAAGCAATACTGCCAACTATGATAAACAGCAGATACAAAATTGTTGTAATATAACGCTTCATTTACTGCTCAACCACTTAACCGTTTGATTATTTTGACTTTACAATAACTGTAAACCGCTTAAGCAAAAAAATACAAACACATATCAATTATTTCAAAAGGATTCCTTTTTAGTTGCATATTATGGTTGTATTTGCTCCATTCTTGTTACCTGCTGATTTTTACGCTGTCACAACCTTTGTAAAAGATAACAGTCCCCTTCACTAAAAAATTGCACTGCTTGCTTTTTCTTCCTAGCGACCAATATTGGACCATTGTCAAAGAACAAAAAATTTTTCCAATGTTTTTTAAAAACTGAGTATGTTGTTTCTATGACGTGATCACTGTGATAGCAAAAATACACCTTGGTTGAATCCGACCAATTTACCAAATGTTGTGAAATAGCATCTGGTAGAGTTTCGATATCAGAATCCCAACTTGGCTCCCATAGCTCTTTTCCAACATAGGCCTCTTCTTTTTTTAACCAATCTTCTTGGGAAAGGTGATCAGGATGCAACTGATTACCACTAATATAATCTCTCCATATTTGATTAGCAGAATCCTCGGCAAGGGGGCGAATCATTCGTAGATCAACTGCCTCAATAAGTAAATCTTGCCTTTTGAAAGCCCATGCTTTAGCGAACGTATCTAGTGCTTGATAATTCATAACTCTGTGTTTTTCTTACCATTTTGATTTTATTCTATCAGGTTTATTCTGATTATTCTTAGCAAATCCAATGTGGCAAGTTAAAGCATCAGCATCAAACTATAGGAAACTCTTATTAACTGCCTGTGTTGAACTTACTGCGTTAAAAGCTTGCTCAAAATGCTCATTTATAACGTATAAACTGTGCTTTCTCGCACACTTTTGCTTTGTAATTTCTTCCTCGCCGACGTTAATTAGAGGCTCTTATAGGCTAAAAGGCTAACCATTGATGAAAAAAACTCATCTAAAACAATAAAAAATAACGCAAAATAAATAGATGAGTTTTTTTCACCAATTGTGTGAAAATCTATCATTTGCGCCTTATTAAAGGCCGCCCTACACTATAAATCATTGCAATAAAGCAATACTTTAAACACAGGAGAAACACCATGGATTCTATCGAACAATATGAAGCACTACTAAAAAAATGGGGCTATGAAGAGGATGCACAATTACAAGCTCGTCGTCAGGCTCGTGTACAAACTGCCAAAAAAGTGATTTTAAATACAAAAACAGTTGCTGTTGCATTATTGAAACTTGTCACTGTTAACAAGATTTCTTCACACAAATTAGCAGCTTAGGCAAATACAAGTAGCTTTACTTTATTGCCAATATTAGTTGTCCAATAATGGAAAAACTAATTCCTTTTCTCAATTCGAAAAATAAGGGGACCAGACAATAATAAAACCCCTCCTTTTTTCTCTTCTTACTTTTTCCTCTTCTTACATGGTCATAGCTAGTTCAATTTCTACTCGTAGCGTATTTAACTTAGGCATAGCCTATTTAACCCACATAAAGTTATCTGATTGGAAAACTTATTCGATTTGTGCAAAATAAGTGTACAAATTCAAAAGGTTAGATTATATGAAGTTCAAAGCTGTTATTTTTGATTGCGATGGTGTGATTGTTGATACAGAAACCATCAATAATCAGATCCTAAAACAAAAACTTGCTGAACACGGACTAACGCTCAGTGCATTGGAAATGCATCAAAAGTTTTCTGGTCTAACAGCAGAAGAAAACAGAAAAACTGCTGAAGCATTAATTGGCAAATCACTTCCAGACAGTTTCATAACAGAACTAAGAGCAGAGTTTCATCGTCGTATCAATGAACATTTAGAACCTATCAAAGACATTCCCGAACTAATCTCAAGAATAAATACGCCTATTGCTATGGCAACCAATGCCCATCGGCCAGCAATGGATTTTAAGTTAAATAAGATTGGTCTGATTGATCAATTTAAGCAACGTTTCTGCATTGATGATGTCCCAAACCCTAAACCTCATCCTGATTTATATTTGTTGGCAGCCAACGCTCTCAACACAGCTCCGCAAGATTGCCTTGTTATTGAAGATTCAACGGCAGGTATCACAGCTGGCGTTAAGGCGGGCATGACGGTCTATGGTTTTTGTGAATGCTCCGATCAAGAAAGCCAAATACAAGCAGGTGCTAGCAAGAGTTTTCCTACCATCCGACAATTAATTGAACATTTACAAACATTAAACCTGCTGAATCCTTCTTGATTAAATCGATCTTTAACTTAACCAATGAAGTAGTGCATTGTGATCAGCCCTACTTCCTCAGGTTTCAATTGCTAGTTTCTTATTCAGTTTTATTGCAATTTTTGCCACGACTTTATTTTGTACTGATGTTTTTCCGTAACTGATTTAAAAGACTTTTTGGCAAATCAGTAATAGTGAGTGAATTGGTAGTTTCGTCAAAGCGAATAGCGTCACCTAATAAATCGCTATCAAAACTTAGACTCAAAGAACGATTGCTGCCTGAATAACGTGTTAGTTTTCTCAACCCTGCTTTTTCGACAAAGATTTCTTTTTCAAGCTGAAAACTTTCTGATGCAGCCAACTCAAGAAATGAAGACGCATCCTCAGGAGAAAAGTACTCCTTCACCCGATCAGCAATGTCAGTTAATTCAACTGGTTCCCTGTCTTCTACTTTTTCAAGGCAATGCTCTGAAACTGCTTTTTTTAACTCCAATGCCGCCTTCTGAGGTACGGATTTTTCCTGACAAAATGCCGTTGTTAGCTCCACTAGTTTGCGAGTTTCTCTGGCTGCCTGCACAGGCTCATTACACCCCAAAAACGCCGTAAAATAATCACTTTCGGGCTTAAGCGCTCGCCCTAAACGAAAAGCAATATAGCGCGCATCATCTTGTGCTTTCCAAGCCGTAAGATTAATGCGCATCGCCATATGGAGCTTATCCATTTCAACTTGATTAATTTGTTCAAGGCTTAAATCTGTATTGAGAACAACCCCTTGTTTACGCTTTAACAAGGCAACCAGTAGAAAATGCGCCTCATTTACTTGATAGTGGTGAAACCACAACAGCCCGCCTTCCGCGCCTTCAACAGGCTCTAGATGACGAATATATTCCACAGCACACGCTTTACTAAACTCGGCAAAATCACGAAAACCGTCACCATCAAAATACTCAACCAGCAGTTTAGGTAGTTTTGAACCATCTTCACTCCCATTTGGGTTGGAAAACTTCCCTGTATTCATTCCTGAGCGATTAAACAAATCGGTTATCTTGGCCGAAAATTGCTTAGTTTGGTCGTCAATTTCAATTGCGTTTGGTCGAGCGATTAATAGTGCTTTACTATCGTTGCTCTGCTTTTGAACTTCATGAATTATAAGGTTTGAAATAGACACTCTTATCCTCTTAAGGTAGTCTGTAATCTTGCTTGTTTTTTAGCTTGGGTGATTGTGATTATTTAGTTAAACGCACAAAAAGTTAACGCCCAAAAAAGCTAAAACGAAAACACAGCAATTCAACCGAAGCTTGATTATTCTTAAAAGGTTAAATCATACATTCGTAACGAACTCGGCTACAGGACTTTTTTACTTACATGATTAAACCAAAACCCACCAAAACAGAAACCAGAGACGAAATAGCCTTACAAGTGGAAGAATTTCTGCAACGTCAAGGTAAAATAGAACAAGTGAAAATGGGTGACTCTGGGTTAGTTGACGGCAAATACCATACAAACCACATCGGTTTTAACGAACCTAAACAAACAAGAACGCCCCTCAACCATGTTGTAGCCGAAATACAGAATCGCAAAAAGCCTCAAAAAATGAAAAAAAGACCGACCAAAAAAGTTATTTATGATGATTTTGGAGAACCAATACGTTGGTATTGGGAAGAGTAATCTAGCCACTCGATCAATGCCATACTGTGAACAATCAACAAGATAAGGACTTTATATGACCATCAAATACTTACACGCAATGATTCGCACCACAGCTCCTGAAGAAAGCCACCGTTTTTACACAGAAGGGTTGGGATTAATCAAAACTCGCCAATACGACAGCGAAGCCGGCCAATTCTCCCTCATCTACTATGCGGTTGAGCAAGGTGCTCCCGAGGTAGAATTAACCCATAACTGGGATGATAGAAACTACTCTAATGGTGACCAGTTTGGCCATTTGGCATTTGAAGTAAGTGACATTTATCAAGTGTGCGAAACCTTGCAATCCATTGGCGTCACAATTCTACGTCCACCAAGAGATGGACACATGGCCTTTATTAAAGACCCAAACGGCATATCCATTGAGCTGCTACAAGCAGGAGAAAGACTAGCACCAAAAGAGCCGTGGGCATCAATGGAAAACACAGGCAGCTGGTAACAAACCTAGCCTAGGTAATTATCTAGTTTAAATTAGTTATTATTTTATTCATTTAATATATGCAATTGACCTACCAATGAGTTTCATTCGAAATAGTGGAGTAAAAAGTGAACGCGGTTGAAATAGAAGAAGCGATTTCACTTCTCGCTGAGCAAGACTTTGACTCAGCGAATTTCCCGTATGCCTTTTTTGAGGCGTTCGGTAATAAAGCGACCACCATTAAACGCCTAAAAAGCGGTAATACAAATTCTTCAGATATAGAAGGCGGTGTTTTACAGCGGAATAACATCCATATCGCCACGTGTAGTGAAGGCTCGGTATCCGAAACGCTTACTCAGTTAAAAGAAAGCCCTGCAACAGCCAAAGGCAAAGCAAAGTTTGTGGTTGCCACAGATGGGATTGACTTTGAGGCTGAAGATTTAACCTCTGATGATCCACCCGTGGTTTGCCGCTTCAAGGAATTTCCCGATCATTTTGGTTTCTTCCTTCCGTTGGCAGGGATAACGACCGTTAAGCAAATCCGTGAAAGCTCATTTGATATCAAGGCAACTGGACGCCTTAACAGGCTTTATATAGAGCTGCTTAAAGATAACCCTGAATGGGGCACGGAAGAGCGTCGCCATGATATGAACCACTTCATGGCGCGCCTGATTTTCTGCTTCTTTGCGGAGGATACAGACATTTTTAATGGTGAGGGGTTGTTTACCAAGACCATTGAACAGATGAGTGAGCGGGATTCTTCAAATACGCACGAGATTATGAGTGAAGTATTCCGAGCAATGGATACTTCTATTGAAGATAGAGCTGGCGCTAACCTACCTCGATGGGCAGATACCTTCCCTTATGTGAATGGTGGCCTCTTCTCGGGTAATACTGATGCTCCGCGCTTCAGTAAGATTGCGCGATCTTATCTCATTCATATCGGTAATTTGGACTGGACAAAAATCAATCCTGATATTTTCGGTTCTATGATTCAAGCAGTGACGGATGAAGAAGAGCGTGGTGCACTTGGCCTTCATTACACATCGGTGCCCAATATCCTAAAAGTTCTAAATCCGCTATTTCTTGATGACCTAAGAGCGAAACTTGAAGAGGCTGGCAACAGTCCTCAAAAGTTACTCAATCTTCGCAAGCGTATGGCGAAAATACGCGTTTTCGATCCCGCCTGTGGTTCAGGGAATTTCCTCGTTATCTCCTATAAGGAAATGCGAGCTATTGAAGCAGAGATCAACCAACGAAGAGGCGAAAGCGGTAGGAAATCAGATATTCCCCTAACGAATTTTAGAGGGATTGAGCTTAGAGATTTTCCTGCTGAAATTGCTCGTCTGGCGTTGATTATCGCTGAATATCAATGCGATGTTCTTTATCGAGGGCAGAAAGAGGCATTGGCTGAATTGTTACCGCTTGATGCAATGAACTGGATCATTTGTGGAAATGCGCTCCGATTAGACTGGCTCAGTATATGCCCTCCTACTGGAACAGGGGTCAAAGTTCAAGGCGATGACCTGTTTAATACACTTTTGGATCAAGTGGAAATTGATTTTGAGAATGAAGGAGGAGAAACATATATTTGTGGGAATCCACCATATATAGGCGCAACTCAAAAAGCTCCGAAAGGTGCAAGCAAGGAAATGAAGGAGCGTCTAAAAAAAGAGGACGCGTTAAGAAAAGCAGATTTAAGTGCAATATTTGGTCATCGATCCAAAACTTGGAAATCTCTTGATTATGTGGCGGGCTGGTTCATGAAGGCAGCCGATTATGGGACTAAAACAAACGCCACCACAGCGTTTGTATCAACTAACTCCATTTGCCAAGGCTCTCAAGTCCCGTCTCTATGGCCGTTAATTTTCAATTCTGGACATGAAATCGATTTTGCATACACCTCTTTTAGATGGAAAAACCTAGCAAGTCACAATGCTGGGGTTACTGTGGTGATTGTTGGTATATCAAACAGTAGTAAAAATATTAGGCGGCTATATTCAGTAGAGAGTGATGGTACTGCTTCTCTTAAAAAAGTTGAGAATATTAATGCTTATTTGGTGGCTGGGAAAAACACTGTAGTTCACAAAGCAACTTCTCCTTTATGCAATCAAGCAGATATAGATTATGGTAACAAGCCAACGGACGGCGGCGGATTAATACTTTCAAGTAGCGAGGTAGGCAATATTTTGTCTGTCACACCCACAGCTTCAAAATTCATAAGAAGGTTTGTGGGCTCCAGTGATGGCATTGATGGCAAGCTTAGGTTTTGTATTTGGATAAGTGATGAAGTCCTAAATGAAGCCAATCAAATACCAACTATATCGTCTCGGATAAAATCCGTTGCCGCCTACAGAGAAGATAGCCCTAAGCTTGCTACAGTGGCATCTGCAAAGTGGCCTCACCGATTTCAGGAAGTGAGACAAAAGGGAAATGAAATTCCGGTAATTGTTCCGCGTCACAGCTCAGAAAATAGAGACTATTTACCTTTCGCTTTGAGCGAGAGAGGAACGATTGTTGCGGATAGCGCATTCGCTTTTTATTCTGCTGAATGGTGGAATATTGCTATTTTGGCTTCGAAACTACATTTGGTTTGGGTGGCTACTGTCTGTGGAAAAATTAAAACAGATTACAGATTTTCAAATACTTTAGGGTGGAATACATTACCGATTCCTAAGCTTACCGAAAAGAATAAAGAAGATTTGACCAAATGTGCAGAAGATATTCTTCTCGCTCGTGAAGCACATTTTCCAGCAACCATTGCCGATCTCTATGATCCTGAAAATATGCCAGATAATTTGCGAAGAGCACACGAGCGTAATGACGAGGTATTAGAGCGCATATATATTGGCCGTAAGTTCAAGAATGACACTGAGCGCCTTGAAAAGCTGTTTGAGCTGTACACAAAGATGACTGGCTCAGGGCAGCACACCAAAACAACCATGACCAAGCAAGGAAGCAAAGCATGAGTGAAATGATTTTATACACTAGCGACGACGGTAACACTCGTTTAGATTTACGCGTTGAAGGAGAAACCATTTGGCTAAGTCAGCTAGAAATAGCCGAGTTATTTCAAACCACTAAACAGAACGTCTCACTGCACGCTAACAATATTTTAGATGAGGGTGAATTAGCGACAGAGACAACTGTCAAGGAATCCTTGACAGTTCAAATGGAAGGTAAGCGTAAGGTTAAACGCCGAATAGCATTCTATAACCTCGATCTGATTTTAGCCATTGGCTACCGTATTCGCTCACCAAGGGGAATCCAGTTCAGGCAGTGGGCGACCACTCATTTAAAGGAGTATCTGATTAAAGGGTTTGTGATGGATGACGAACGCCTAAAAGAGCCTAACGGTTGGGATTACTTTGATGAATTGCTGGCACGTATTCGCGATATTCGCGCCTCAGAAAAACGTTTTTACCAAAAAGTACGCGACTTGTTTGCCCTAAGTTCAGACTACCAACAACGCGAACATGACACACAACTATTTTTTGCTCAAACTCAAAATAAATTGTTGTTTGCGGTGACTGGGCATACCGCCGCAGAGTTGGTAGTGAACCGCGCTGATGCTTGTAAGCCCAATATGGCATTAACTACTTGGAAAGGGTCACGAGTGCGTAAGCAAGATGTGATTGTTGCCAAAAATTATTTAAGCCATGATGAGATAGACACGCTAAATCGTCTAGTAGTGATCTTTTTGGAACAAGCAGAACTGCGGGTTAAAAACCGAAAAGACTTAACGCTGTCGTTCTGGCAAACCAACCTAGACCGCATGTTGGAATTTAATGATCAGCCAGTGTTGCAAGGTTCGGGGAATATTCGTACTGAGGCAATGAAAGAGATTGCACAAGATCGCTACCAAGAGTTCGATCAAAAACGCAAGCATCGTGAAGCGCTTGAAGCGGATGCGCAAGATTTGCAAGCACTTGAAGATGTTGAGAAACAATTAATAGGAAAAGCAGATGACAAATAAGTCAACTCCATCAGTGTTAGTACCCTCTGTTTCAGTTAATTACGCTAGCAATGGCAGCTCTAAGAAATCAAATGAGCTGGGTATGCGTGTTATGCAAGAGCGTGCTTACGAAAAACGTGGTGAACAATATCTTTTAATTAAGTCTCCACCTGCTTCTGGTAAAAGCCGAGCCCTCATGTTTATCGCTTTGGATAAACTAAACAATCAGGGCATTAAAAAAGCCATTGTTGTCGTGCCTGAAAAGTCAATTGGTTCAAGTTTTAACAATGAGCCACTGACGAACTACGGTTTTTATTGGGATTGGGAAGTTGTACCGAAATGGAATCTGTGTAATGCGCCAGGTGAAGATGGCGGCAAAGTCAATTCAGTAAAAGCTTTCCTAGATAGCGATAATCAAGTGCTGGTTTGTACGCATGCTACCTTCCGCTTTGCTGTAGACCGCCTTGGCGTTCCCGCATTTGATGGGTGTTTGATTGCTGTTGATGAATTCCACCATGTTAGTGCTAACCCAGATAACAAACTTGGTGCGCATATTAGTGAGTTTATTATGCGAGACAAAGTTCATGTTGTGGCAATGACGGGTTCGTACTTTAGAGGTGATGCCGAGGCTGTTTTATCCCCTGAAGATGAAGCTAACTTTGAAACAGTAACTTATACCTACTATGAGCAGCTCAATGGTTATGAATACTTAAAATCGCTGGATATTGGCTACTACTTTTATTCAAGTGGCGATTATACATCTGAAATTAAGGATGTTGTCAGCACATCAGAAAAAACAATCATTCATATTCCAAACGTTAATTCTCGCGAAAGCCAAAAAGATAAATACGCTGAAGTCGAGAAAATCTTCTCAGCTCTTGGTGACTGGGAAGGAACTGATGAAGATACTGGCTTTCAGCTAATTAGAACGAGCGAAGGGAAGCTGATTAAGGTTGCCGATCTGGTAGATGATGACCCAAAGCGTGACAAAGTATCAGCCGCGCTCAAGCGTCCAGAGGCCAAATCGAACAGGGATTTTGTCGATGTGATTATCGCACTTGGCATGGCGAAAGAAGGTTTCGATTGGGTATGGTGTGAACATGCATTGACGGTTGGTTATCGTTCCAGCCTAACCGAAATCATCCAAATTATTGGTCGCGCCACCCGTGATGCTGAGGGTAAAACGCGTGCTCGATTCACTAACCTGATTGCTGAACCTGATGCCTCGGAAGAAGCGGTTACTGATGCAGTGAACGATACCCTTAAAGCCATCGCTGCCAGCCTTCTTATGGAGCAGGTGCTTACACCTAAATTTAACTTTACGCCAAAAACACCAACTAGTGGCCCACAAGAAGGTTTTGATTACGGTGAGGAAGGCTATAATCCTAATGGAAACAATGTGGGTTTCAACGAAGCAACAGGCCAGTTTCAAATCGAGATTAATGGCTTGGTAGAACCGAAGAGCGATAGTGCTAAGCGTATTTGTCAGGAAGATTTGAATGAGGTAATCACAGCATTCGTTCAGGATAAAGCCGCATTAGAGCGAGGCTTGTTTGATGAAGAAATCGTTCCTGAAGAACTCACTCAGCTAAAGATGGGTAAGATTGTTAAAGATAAATACCCAGAGCTTGATGCAGAAGATCAAGAGGCTGTTCGCCAACATGCAATAGCGGCCTTAAACATTACACAACAAGCTAAAGACATTGCTAATGATGGCGCTGAAGGTGAGGCCTCTACTAATACAGCGTTTGTCGATGGCGTTCGGAAGTTCGCTATGGACGTAAGAGAGTTAGATGTTGATTTGATTGATCGTATTAACCCATTCAGCGAAGCCTATGCGATCCTCGCTAAATCGATGGATGAAGAAAGCCTTAAGCAGGTGAAGGCCGTTATTAACTCCAAAAAAGTTAAGCTCACCGAAGAAGAAGCGCGTGAACTAGCAACACGGGCAGTTCAGTTTAAACGCGAACGAGGTCGATTGCCTGATATTACAGCCGCTGATCCTTGGGAGCGTCGAATGGCAGAAGGTATCGCCTTCCTTCAACGCAAAGTAATGGAGGAAAGTAATGGCTGAGGTAAAACAAGAAAAAACAAACCAAGAGCTTTTGGCTGAACTTGGCGTCGAGGTTAAGCAAGAAAAGAAAGCGGCCAGAACACCAAAAGAAGAACGCATCATCGCAGGCTTTGAGGAGATTCAGCGTTTCGTAGAAGAGCATGGCCATGCTCCAGAGCATGGTGAGAACAAAGATATTTTTGAGCGCTTGTATGCCACAAGACTGGATCAGATTCGAAAGCAGGAGGACTGCCGTAGTCTCGTTGAAGAAGTTGATCATCAAGGTCTTTTAGCTGGTGGCTTGCAAGTGGCTGAGCCTCCAGCCGAATACAATACGGATGAAGAGCTACTAGCTGAGCTAGGGGTTGAAGCACCTAAAGAAGGTGATATCACCTACCTAAAATATGTGAAATCCCATGATCAAAAACAGGCAGATAAAAAAGCAGCTGAAGAAATCGCTAGCCGTACGTCCTGCAAAAACTTCGATAAATTTAAACCGTTATTCGATAAGGTTCAAAGTGATTTAAAGCATGGCCTTGTAGAAGCGAAATTGCTCAAGGATCAGAAAGACAACGATTACATGGCAAAAATCGAACAAGGCGATTGGTTTATTGTGAATGGGCAAAAGGCATATGTTGCCGAGTTTAGTAAAGAACGTAATCACGGTTTTGATAAGAACGACTATAGGCTACGTGTGATCTACGACAATTGCACGGAAAGTGATTTGCTATTGCGCTCACTTCAAAAAGCGCTTTATGAAGATAAGGCTGGGCGTAGAATTGTTTCTCTGTCAGCGGGGCCATTGTTTGATGACATAATTGACGAGGATGATTTGGCTAGTGGAATCATCTATGTATTGCGCAGTAAGTCCGAACATCACGTGGTTAGCCAAAACAGAGACGTTATTCATAAGATTGGTGTAACAGGAGGCAAAGTTGAAAAGAGAATTGCTAACGCCAAGCTCGATCCGACTTTTCTAATGGCAGGGGTAGAAGTTGTGGCTACCTACAAGCTATCGAATATTAATCGAACAAAATTAGAGAGTTTGCTACATAAATTCTTTGAGGAAAGTCAGCTGGATATAGAAGTTCCTGATCGCTTCGGAAATATAGTGAAGCCGAAGGAGTGGTTTCTAGTACCCTTGTTTGTAATTGATGAAGTTGTTGAGAGGATCAAAGACGGAACTGTTGACTCATATACATACAATATAAAGTCCGCTGCTCTAGTCAAAACAGGATAAAGACTGGCATTAATTAATCCGCATATTTGTCTCATAACACCGACTTAAATTGCATGCATTATAAATTTTTTTGTGCCTTTCAAACACAGACATCCTTTAAGAAGACTTAGCTATCAATTAGTTAAATCTTCTTAAAGACAAGCAGATGGAAAGATGACAACGCTCCAACGCCACCCACTTTCACCGTCATTTCACTAACTGACTTACACATACTGCCCAGCACAATAACCGCTTGACCATGCCCATTGAAAGTTATAACCGCCGAGCCAGCCAGTAACATCAAGTACTTCACCGATAAAGTACAAGCCTTTTTGTTTTTGCGACTCGAAGGTTTTCGAAGAGACCTCCTGAGTATCCACACCACCCAAGGTAACTTCGGCTGTGCGGTACCCTTCTGTACCGTTAGGAGCAATGTCAAAGTTGCTAAGAAAGTGAAATAACGTTTCTACCTGTGCATTGGAAATTTGCGCGGAGCGTTGATCTAACCAGATAAACTGTTGTTTGATCAGCTCAACCACACGTTTTGGTAATACAGCAGACAACACACTTTCATAGCCTTTTTTGGGTGAGTCTTGCCGCACCTTGATTAACTCGTCTAATGTCATGTCTGGAATAAGATTAATTGTTAACTCTTCACCAGGTTGCCAAAAATTGGTAATTTGCAGAATTGCTGGGCCACTGACCCCACGGTGGGTAAATAACATAGGCTCCTGAAAAGAAACCCCATTCGCTATTGCGGCAATATCACAAGAAATGCCTGATAAAAGCCCTAATTGAGCCTTGCGTTCAGGCTGTAAAGTAATAGGCACTAAACTGGCTCGGGTAGGTAAAATGTTATGCCCAACCTGCTTTGCCGCCTCATAGCCAAAACCCGTTGCTCCCATCGTGGGAATAGACAAACCACCAGTAGCAATAACAAGGGATTCACAGTCAAACACACCTTGGTTAGTCATTACTAATGCACCTTGATCTTGATAATCAATCTTGTTTATTTGAGTATTAAGTTTGATTTCAGCACCAGCCCAATCGGCTTCGGTGAGTAAAATGTTAAGTAAATCTTTGGCAGAATGCTGACAAAAGAATTGCCCAGATGTTTTTTCAACATAAGCCAACCCATGACGATCTACTAACTCCATAAAGTGATAAGGGGTATAGCGTTTCAACGCGGAAATACAAAAATGTGGATTTGCCGATAGAAAATGTTGTGGGGAAGCATCAGTATTGGTGAAGTTACAGCGCCCTCCTCCTGACATAAGTATTTTCTTCCCTGCCTTATTTGCGTGATCAAGTACACAAACAGATCGCCCACGGTAACCGGCATTCGCGGCACACATTAAACCAGCGGCACCAGCGCCAATAATTAACACATCAACTTTAATCACGCATTGCCTCATACTAATCAACGTCATTCAGAACAGCAAAGGCATTATAGAAACCTCCCCCTGTAAGGCAATACAAATTAGCACGACTCTGACAATGCCTAAAAGAAAACATCTAGAAGAAAACGCCAGATAGAACTTTATCCACAGGTAAAAAATTCCCCCCAAAGTAGATAAGTTGACTGGCCAATTAACACTGAGTGCTAAATTATTTTTCCGTCATTTACCTCAAAAATAATACCTTAAAACCCAGAGGGTATATTGAGCGAAAATCTTTCCACAAAATCCGTGAAAAGATCTGTGGGAACAATATTTTTTATCTTAAAAAACAACAAGTTAAATAAACTCTCTTTAAATTACCCTATAACTATATTCCATTTTGTCAAGTAAAAAACCTTAAAAAAACACTCAGTTTTAATGATCTTTTTCCATTTCAATATCCATCAATTTCATTGAGTCAATCCATATTTATCGATAAAAACAGTAAAAAAATTAGACAACTGTTTTTATATACAGTACTGTATATAAAAACACTGTACATAAAATCATACTATTTAACAGCACTATGTAAAAAGTTATTACGCAAAATAGCCATTATATAAAAAGCTATTACGCAAAAAGTCATTACTAAAAATCATTACGTAAAAACTATTACGTAAAAAAATAGAGTCGAATCAATTGGAGATAAGTCCATGACTGCACTAGCTACAAAAATACCGGCACCTACATCCATAAAAATGTTGATAAACATGTCAGTAAAAATGAAAGTCGCCCTAATTTTCTGCGCAGCTTTTATTCTTTACACCCCAATCAAAGATGCTATTCAATTTAGCAGCACTTTTTTGCAATCTTCTTCTGTTGAATTGGTTGATATTTCGTTTGGTAACAGCTCGCCGTGGCACCAACCAGTTCACAATCAGTTAAATCAACCCAACCATCCGCATTTTGTAAAAGTTGCGAATCCTTTATCTGTTGCACAACCATTAAATGGGCCGCAAATTATTTACACTCGTTTTAAAGTTTCTAACCCTAATAACACGACAGAGACCTTCAAGAACATATGGCTTACCTTTAAACATGAGAACGGTATAACGGGCTATACAACAGATTACAGCCTATACAATGCGCAAACTCGTCAGAAACTGATAGGAAATAGAGTTCAACTTGCACCCAATTCAGAAATCGAATTACTAGCCTCATACCGTTTTATTCCCAGTTATGTTGATAGCAAACCAATTTCTATCCAAGTCTCTTGGGAAGGGAAAAAGCAACTGAGACACTCCGGATGCGAGCTAAATTTTGCCAAACTGAGCGAAAATAATTTCGGTAATCAGTGCAAGTAAACGCACCTTTTTCTTCTAACTCGCCGTTTTGTCCACAGGGTTGGAGATCGACATAATTAGGCCGTTTTTCATGTAACCTTTTCCACCTAATCTTTTTGGCGTAACACTTTTCTAAGCAAGCCCTTTTTTAAGGAAGCCTAACATCAAGGAAGATGCCTCTAGCAAAAGCAAAAGCAAAAGCAAAAGCAAAAGCAAAAAATCAAGAAAAACTCACCAAAAAACGCAACCAAGAAAGAGTCCATCTGAGAAGACAGGCTAAGAAGCTAAAAAACTAAGACGCAAATAAAAGCGCTGTTGAAGAAAGTCGAGCTAGTACACGGCTTAGAAATGCCATAATCTCAGCTCTACTTTATAGAAGCATTTTTTAGGAATGATTTTTAAAAGTATTTTTCTACAAGCAATATGATAAAAAGTAATGTAGTGAGAATAATACGGAAATTAATTTAGTTAACCTTTCTTTCCTACCAATGTGCTACTATAGAACGGTTTATTCGCTTTTGTGTCATTTTCGTCTTGATCGATTTGGTTTGATGGACTGAGTACAAAAGACATTGATACAAGCGCTTCCTGTTTTTTGATTGTTAAGGATTATGTAATGTCTGCTGATGACGTGTTAAATACCTTTCCTGATATTCACCTAGTTACCCACCCTTTTGTACAACACAAGCTAACCAGTCTACGAGATAAAAACACCAGTACCCGTGAATTTCGTATGTTGGTTGAAGAACTTGGTACTTTAATTGGCTATGAAGCAACTCGTGATCTTGAAACCATGGATGTCGAAGTTGAAACGCCGTTAGAAAAAGCCATGAGTCCCGTCCTAAAAGGTAAAAAGCTGTGTATTGTTACCATTATGCGTGCTGGAAACGGTTTAGCAGAAGGTGTGTTGAAACTGTCGCCATCGGCCCGTGTTGGCCATATTGGTATGTATCGTGACCCTGATACAAAACAACCTGTCGATTATTACTTAAAAATGCCACATTCCATTGATCAGCGCACCATCATTGTGGTGGACCCAATGCTAGCAACAGGCAATTCCGCCGCCGCAGCCATTACAAAAATGAAAGAAATGGGCGCCAAAGACGTACGTTTTATTTGTCTGTTTGCGGCACCTGAAGGCATTGCGGCCTTTAAACAAGAACACCCAGATGTGCCTATGTATGTTGGCGTCATCGATCGTTGTCTTGATGATCATGCGTATATTCGCCCAGGTGTAGGCGATGCCGGTGACCGTATTTACGGTACACGATAGTTAGCTCGTATGACAAAGAGAGCCAGCGTTATGCTGGCTTTTTTGGGCCTTAGTGTTCCATCCTTGAACTGTGTTCATTTCTTTGGCTTACCTTAAATTTCATTGCTTATGAAACGCGGGAATGATATGACGACCATAATTAGCAATTATTTCTTCTTCGTCACCGCTGTCTAAGTAGATGTTAAACTGGGTCGTACCAGCCGCTTCCAATTGTTTTAGTTTTTCAATATGGTCATCCACTGTGCCTAATACACAAAAACTTTTTACAATGTCTTCGGTAATAAAATCTAGGTAAGGGTTGTCACTCTGACCGTGTTTCGAGTAGTCATACCCACGGCGTTTTTCGATGTAGTCGGTTAAGCTGCTTGGCACCAATCCGGAATTATTGCCGTATTTTTCAACGATGTCAGCTACATGATTACCCACCATAGCAGGGAACCATTTGGTATGCTCAATACAGTAATCTAGGTCGCCGAAATAAGCAGGGGCCGCAGCTTGAATTTTAAAGTTTGACATATCGCGACCAACTTTTTCACCGGCTTGAATGGCTTGGTCTTTAAACCAAGTAATAAGGTCGGGTTCGCCTATTTGTAAAATCAGTCCATCACCAACTTCTCCCGCAGTCGCTAAGGCTTTTGGCCCATAAGCCCCCACCCAAACAGGTAACTCATAACCGTTCGCCCAAGGAAATTGCACAGGGGATTCACAGCCTTCATATTCCACCTCTTCTCCTCGTACCATGGCTTTAACTTTATGGGTAAATTCTGCCAAACGCGCTAGATTGGCAGGTTTTTTCCCCATAACGCGCATGGAAGAGTCACCACGCCCTAAACCAATGTCAAACCGCCCTTCACTTTGCAGTGCTAAACTGGCGTACAAGCTAGCAGCCAATGACCAGTCACGTATATTCGGGTTGGTGACGCAAGGACCAAAGCGCATGGTTTTGGTGTGTTCCATACACATCGCCATAGCAACAAAGGATTCGCGCCACAGAATGTGAGAATCATAAAACCAGCAATAGGTAAAACCAGCCGCTTCGGCTTGGCGAACTAAGTTACGGGCTCTTTCAGGGCTTACAAAGCCTTTAAATGTAATACCAAATTCCATTGTTATTTCCTCATTTAAGATCAAACAGAGTGTGATTAATGACTGCCCCTTGAGTTACAGGGCAATCTTGATGAATTGGAATACGTTAGTCATGCCCATGATGATCTGGGGGACAAATGCGAATGCCAGCGTGACTAAATGGAACATCTTTCGACATATTCAAGCGGATGAGAATGGGCGTTAGGGCTTCAATACAACGGGCGCTTTCAGCCAACCCAGCGTTGTAGGCTTGCATTTCCATTTGTTGGCATAACGCCATGACGTCTTTTTTGGCCGCTAAATCATTACCACACACCAAAATGTCACAGTTTATTGGACTGGATAGATCATTTAATGTGACGGCTGAAACATTATGCAATGCGCCAACAACAGGAATGCTATCCCCCAATATGGCTTGAGCGGATTCAGTAACGGACCCTGCGTCTGGCATATCAACAGCTTTGGGGTTACCCGCTGCTAATGGCACGACAATGTCGATTAGGATTTTGTCCACTAGTAAAGGCGCTAGTGTGGTTAAAGTGACATCGTGGGCACTGTAAGGCACAGACAAAATCACCATCTTACTAGCCGCCTGAGTCGCCGCTTCCATACTTGCTCCTGATACATCAGCCTTGCAGCCTCTTTCTGCTAAAAAACTCACAATATCAGCGGCTACTGTGGTGGCCTTAGCTTCGTCTCTTGAGCCAATCACAACCTTACTGCCAGCCATCGCTAAGCGTAATGCCAATCCCTTGCCTTGCGGCCCTGTGCCGCCAATAATGGATACTGTCATTTGAATAAATCCTCACTGGATGAACGAAGTAAATCACGACTATGACTGGATGTAGTTTGCCAGCGTAAGCCACGAAAAATAATGACGGGAGTTTTGGCTTCTTTCGCCATTAATAAACCGGATGCCCCTGCCAGTTCGTCAGCAAAAGCGGGGGCGGTTACCGAAAGTGGCCGACCGAATGCATCTATCTCACCTAACATGGGCACTACGGCAGGAACATTGGCAAGCCCAATCGCCACATTGGTTTGCCCTAAACGCCATGGCCGCCCAAATGTGTCGCTGATAACAACGCCCAACTGACAGTGAAAATGCGCACTTAACGCAGAACACAGTTTGTGTGCACTGGCATCTGGATCGTTTGGCAAAAGCAGTAATTGATTGGCATGGTCTGCATTGGATTCATCGACAGCGGCATTGGCGCAGATGTAGCCATTATGGTGTTCGGCAATAATAATGCCTTCTTCCTGATCCGCACGCTTCACCGCTCGAATAATACGTTTTGACTGTGACAGAATGACCTCGACTTTACGCGGATCTTTATTAACACGGGCCGCCAGTTCAATGGCGTTATCACTGGGAATTACCTGTTCAAGATCAACGTAAGCACCCTCTGTTTTCGATACAACCTTATGAGCCACAACCAGAATATCACCCTCTTGCAGCGCCTGCTGATTTGCCGTAAGTGCCGCAATAATTGAGGCCGCCAGATTATCCCCATGCTTGAAATCTGGCAATCCTTGCAAACGAAACATGTGCATTGAATCAGACATACTGTTTCCTAGAAAAGTGTAACTGAGGTAGTTGTTGCCCTTTAATGGGAGTAGCGGCGACCATTGGATTTTGCGGCCATTGCAAATGGGCATTGGCTAAATCATCCGCTGAATCAATGTCTAGGCGTAACCCCATTAAATCCAAACATAAACAGGAACACTGCTGATGTTTTGCTGCCTTTTGATGTTTGGCAGCAGAGTCAACTCCATAATAAAATTCGATGGCATCCGGTGGCGTCGTAATCAGCGCATTTGTGCCACCATCTTTTGCTCTGGCGATCACCACTTGGTATTGATTCGCGTGTTGCAGCAGTGTTTGTATCTCGTCACTTGTAAGATGAGCAATGTCGCTAGGGATAATAATTTGCTGGGAAAAGCCAGCTCTTTTCACCCAATTGGTCGCCTTTTGTAAAGCTTGATTCAAGCCTTTTTCCTGCTCTTCCCATACTGTCTGGCAACCGTATTCTTGAGCTAACGCCAATACAGATTCAGAGTGACTAACAACTAGCAGCGGTAAGTCGGCAAAATGACTGCGAAAAAAAGACACACTTTTTTCAAACAGCATTAAAGCTAAAGCGGCTCGATCCTCATCCGTTAAATGGCCAGCCAAACGTTGTTTCGCTAAATGAGGTGACTTCATTGGCATCACAAGGCATGTTTTCATTGTTTTGCCTTTTTTTCTTGCTGGGCTTTATGTTGATCGACAGTATTTTTCTGCTTTACAGAAGCAGCAAATCTGACGACATCCGTTAACAACTGGATTTTTTCAGTCTGTGTTTGCATCAGTGTTGGTGTTACTAACACGTCCAAGCCGGCCGCTTGTAGTAATGCCGCTTCATCACTGTCTTGTTTGTCAATAACCATGGCATGCAAAATGTCCTTGTAACACTCGTAAATGCCAGTAGAGTTGCAAGGTTTTCCCACACTTTGCAGCATTTTATCCGCTGGGCCTTTTATGGTTTTTCCTTGGATTAATGGCGAAATAGCGATGACATAGGCATTACTTTGACGAATGGCAGATCGCACTTGAGGAACCGCCAGAATAGGCCCAATGCTGACTATCGGATTACTAGGCGCAATCAAAATCAGGTCACTTTGTTTGATTCGCGCTAAAGCTTCAGGCGTTGGTTTGGCTGTTTCGATACCTTCGTATTGAATCTGCTGAATATTCGGCTGACAGCGCTCCCGTACAAAATATTCCTGAAACGAAAGCACGCCTTTATTAGTAGCAATACGTGTCTGAACCCAGTCATCCGTTGGCAGTAAAATTGGGATTTCGACACCATGACGTTCCCGTAATTTGTCAACAATGGCACTGGCTCTCACACCTTGCTTGCTAAGATGAGTGCGGTAGATATGCGTCGCCATATCCAAGTCCCCTAACGTCATCCAAGTTTCTGCGCCAAATGCAGCAAGCTCCGTCAATAGACGATGCGTTTCATCTTTCCGCCCCCAACCCTGTTGTCGATCAATTTGGTTGGCTAAGGAGTAAATAAGGGTATCAATATCAGGCGAGACCCATAAACCATGAAACATATCGTCATCGGCCACATTGCCAATGATTTGTGTTGTATGAGCGTAAGCGCTACCTGCTAATCCTTCTGCCGCCTTCGCGCCTCCTACACCCCCTGCTAATAAGGTAATTTGTTGCCCTGACACTAGCTCACTCCTTGAATGGAAATCCGCTGGCTTGGTGAGTACCATAGACCGGTTGCCGATTGAGGTATCGCCGTCGCCAAAGGCCAAGTCTGTACGGGTTGATAAAGCGTATTACGTTGCACTGCCGTTAATCCTGCTCGATGGATATTGGCCACCATGTCGCTTGGCAGTACTTCTTGACCGTGGGTCGCACCAGCCGCCCGTGAAATACTCTCATTCATTAGAGTTCCGCCTAAATCATTGGCCCCAGATAACAACATTTCGGTGGCAGTATCTGGCCCCATTTTCACCCACGACGCCTGAATATTGTCGATATGGCCTTGCAGCATTAATCGGGCAATGGCATGCATTTTAAAATGTTCATCCCGTGTTGGGCCTGGGCGAACATGGTCAGGGTTATCCTTATAAAGTCGTGTTTCGTAATGAATAAAACCTAATGGAACAAACTCAGTAAAACCGCCAGTTTCTTGCTGAATAGTCCGTAATAAATCAAGGTGATTTGCCCAATGTATTGGCTGGTCAACATGCCCATACATGATGGTCGAAGTGGTAGGAATGCCAACCTCATGTGCAGCTTTGATAATACGGACCCATTCTTGGGTCGTGAGCTTGTCTTTTGTCAGTTGGCGACGGATATCGGTATCCAGTATTTCCGCAGCAGTGCCAGGCATGGAGCCAAGCCCTAGGGCTTTTAGTTCGCTTAAAAATTGCTTAGGCTCGAGGCGGCCTTTCTTACAGCCGTACCATATTTCAAATGGTGAGAAGGCGTGTATGTGAATTTCAGGCACACGTTCTTTAATTGCAAGAATTAGGTTACGGTAGTAATCCGCATCAATATCTGGATGTAAGCCGCCCTGCACACATACTTCTGTTGCGCCCCTATGCCAAGCTTCTTCTGCTCTGTCTGCGACTTGTGTTACTGATAGAAACTCCGCTCCCTCATCCGTTTTGGCTTTTGCAAAATTACAAAATCGACACCCCATATAACACACATTGGTAAAGTTAATATTGCGGGTAATGACAAAGGTGCCTGTTGAACCAATTCGTTGTTGCCGCACCGCATTTGCGGTTGCCAATAAGGCTTGTTTTTCAACACCTTGCGTGGCGAATAATTCACAGGCTTCAGCGACGGTTGGGGGTTCCCCAGCAAGAGATTTTTGTAATATGTCACGAACATATGAACGGCTTTCCTGTAGTAGTGTATTCAAAGTCGTATTATTAGGCTGTGTCAGTCTTTGTTGCATCATCAAGCCGCTCCTCTTGGAATCATTTCCGAAATGCTTTCTGGTGAAATAACCTCGAAAGTAGGGAGAGATTCCACACCAGCAGACTTAGTGAAGGCGCTGACTTTTTGCCATAACTTGGGGCTAAGATAGCGCGTATTTTGTTGCAGAAAATCTGGGTAGATGGTGAGACGCTCAGCTAATGAACACCCTACTGTTTGACAAGCTTGGGTAACACTGTCAATTTGTGGCCATGCCCGTTCTGGATTAATAAAATCTTTCGTTAACGGAGAAATGCCTCCCAAGTCATTAATGCCTGCTCGAATATAAGATGCGTACTCTTCTTCCAAATTTGGTGGTGCTTGAATGCTAATTTCACTCGGTAAAATTAAACGCGCCACGGCAATAGTGCGTTTCATATCATCCAAACTTGGTTCTTGAAAACCCGCCATTAACGTTCCTGCTTTAGCACGAAAGTTCTGAATGATCACTTCTTGAATATGGCCATAAGTAAGATGGCGCTCACGAATAGCAATAAGGCTGTTGATTCGATCAGCCCAACTCTCGCCGATACCAATCAATAACCCTGTGGTAAAAGCGATGTCCAATTTGCCTGCCTGCTCTATGGTATCTAAACGCCGTTTTGGCGTTTTATCAGGACAGGCATAATGTGCTTGCCCTTTTTTCAACAACTCGGTCGAGGTTGTTTCCAACATCATTCCCATACTGGCTGCAACCGGCTTTAAGTATTTCAGTTCCTGATAAGAAAGCGCACCAGCATTAATATGAGGTAGTAAACTCGTCTGTGTTAGCACAGCGTCACATTGGTCATGTAAATAATCGAGTGTATGTTTATAACCAAGCTCTGCTAACCACTCTCTGGCTTTCTGATGTTTTTCTTCTGGCCTTTCCCCCAAACTAAACAAGGCTTCTTTGCATTGTAGCGCCTCCCCTTGTCGTGCCACGTTGAGTACATCTTCTGGTGTCATGTAATTGGCAGTAGGTGATGCTGGGTCTTGTACAAAGGTACAATAGCCACACGCATCCCGACACATATTCGTCAGCGGAAGAAAGACTTTTTTGGAGTAAGTAATTTGCTTGCCCCAGAATGCATCTCGCTCATATGCTGCTTGTTGACACAGGTGAAATAATTCTGGCCCTGTCGCATATTCATAGGACTGTGCTTCCGCTAAAGAAATCATTTTTCCTCCAAAAACTTCCGCCATAAAGAGAGTAAAAATAAAAGTTTTACCATTTGGTATAAAAACTAATATCACAGAGTTTCAAATTGAGTAAATGGTTTTTTTTGGGGAGTGCTATGCACCAAAATAAGGAAAAAGAGAAATAATCAATAAATTATTTCTCTCTATAAAGAAGTTAAATCAATGAAAATAAAATAAAAAATATTTAATTAGCTTTTATTTAGATCGAAGAATAAAAACAGAGATAAAAGAAAAAACGGCTTAAAAATTATTTTTTTGCACCAATAGCGCGCAGAACAAAATCGGTGATATTGGCTTCTGCTTGGTCAAAATCATCGTCTTCGAGACGTTTTTTATCGAGCAAAATCTCTATTTGAGTAGAAAAATCTGCGTAGGTTTGCGTTGTAGCCCAAATAGTAAAAAACAAACTCTCTGGCGCAACTGGCGCTATTAATCCCTTATTTATCCAAGACTTAACAAGTTTTACATCACGATCAAACTGGGGCTTTAGGTGTGTTTTCAAATAGTCTTTTAACACAGGTGCGCCGCTGATAATCTCATGGGCAAAGACTTTTGAACTGTTTGGGTACATACGAGAAATTTGCATTTTTTCATGCACATACTGACGAATCACAGCATCTGGCGTTGCGCCAAGCGTTTCGAAAAAAGAGAGTTTTTCGATCCAGATATTTAAAATTTCTTCTAATACTTTTTTATAAAGCTGTTCTTTGTTCGGAAAGTAATAGATTAGGTTCTGTTTTGATATTTTTGCCATCTCTGCAATGCTTTCCATTGATGCGCCACTAAAGCCTTTGGTTGCAAAAATAAACTCTGCAGATCGTAATATACGGGATTCAAGAATTTGTCGATTGAGCGACTTCTTCGATTTTGGGTTGATTTTTATATTCAACGTTTACCTCAAGAATATAACTATTTGTTTCTTATAAGATTTTATTAAAAAATCCCCTAATAGAGATTCCATTTTTATGCTCGAAAAAAACGTTAGCAAATCGGCTATTTTCAGCGTGCGTAATAGTAACAAAGAATATGTGCTTTTAAAATCTGGCCTGCTTATTGCTTTTAGAATTTCTACATTTAGAAATCAATTCATTTTACCGTAATTTTTTAATTTATTACCTAGAAAAGAATTGATTTTTTTATAAATTCAACTTTTACCCTTTGGTAAATTTTTTAAATATATTTTATCTAATTCCTTAACAGGAGACGCCTTTATGCAAGAGTTACGGATAAATGAGCAACGGCTTTGGGACTCATTAATGCAAATGGGAGAAATCGGTGCGACAGCCAAAGGCGGTTGCAATCGTCTTGCTGGCACTGATCTGGATAAACAGGCACGCGATCTATTTGTTTCTTGGTGCAAAGAAGCTGGCTGCGACATCACGGTTGATAAAATAGGTAACATCTTTGCGCGTCGTCCCGGTAAAAACAATGACTTACCCGCTGTTGGCACAGGCAGCCATTTGGATACACAGCCCACAGGAGGCAAATTTGATGGTGTATTTGGTGTGCTATCTGGTGTAGAGGTCTTGCGAACCTTGCATGAGCAAAATATTGAAACGCCCACTGCAATGGAATTTTCAGTCTGGACCAACGAAGAGGGCTCACGTTTTCAACCAGCAATGCAAGGCTCTGGTACCTATGTTGGTCGCTTTGATTTGGCCACTGAATTAGACAAAACGGATGTTAATGGCATTCGTTTAGGTGACGAATTAGACAGAATTGGCTATCTAGGTGAAGCCGATATGGGCAGTCGCCATCTAGGCGCCTTCTTTGAAACTCACATTGAGCAAGGCCCTATTTTGGAAGACGAAGACAAGATGATCGGCGTCGTTCGGCTCGGACAAGGCATTCGTTGGTATAACATTGAAGTGGAAGGTCGACCATCCCACTCAGGCACAACGCCAATGCATTTGCGCAAAGATGCCATGCTGGCGGCCTCTCTTATTGTTGCAGAAATAGAAGCCATAGCCCTGCGCCATGACAACGGTTTAGGCACCGTCGGTTTTATGCAGGTCTACCCTAACTCCCGTAACACTATTCCTGGCAATATAAAGTTCAGCGGCGATCTACGAAATCCAGTTCCAGAGGTGCTAGCAACTATGCATGAAGAGCTACTGACTTTTTGCGATAAAGTAGCCGAACAGAAAAACCTCACTATTAACGTGGACCCATTTTGGTATTTTGCGCCCGTTGAATTTAATGCATCAAATGACGTAAAAGCCGCCGCAGAAAAACTAGGTTATAGCCATATGGATATTTATGCAGGCGCAGGCCATGACGCTTGCTACATGGCTGACCTTGTTCCTACAGGGATGATTTTTACCCCATGTTTAAACGGCATCAGCCACAACGAGGCCGAGTACAGTTCACCCGAACAATGCGCTGCTGGGGCAAACGTGTTGCTACACACCATGTTAGAAGCCAGTGAACGTATTGCCAACGAGTTTAAGAAATAACAGCAATCACGCTCTATTTTCACTTTATTTTAGTTAATAAACAGACGAGGTGCGGTATGACAAGTGAAGTAATAAAGAAAGGCGACTTTTACGAGTTAGAAGTCGGCAAAGATTTACAACAAAGTACAGCCTACAACGATGACTTATCACCAACAAAAATTAAACAGCGAACATGGAATAAGTTTAATATCGCTGCCCTTTGGGTTGGCATGGCGATTTGTGTACCAACCTACACTTTAGGCGGCGTGCTAACCGCCTATTTTGGTTTGTCGGTTACAGAGGCTTTATTTACCATCCTAATTGCCAATATCATTCTATTAGTTCCCTTGACCTTAAATGCCTACCCAGGCACAAAGTTTGGTGTGCCCTTCCCTGTTTTACTAAGGTCGTCTTTTGGCATTGTTGGTTCCAACATTCCTTGTTTAATTCGGGGGTTGGTCGCTTGTGGCTGGTTTGGTATTCAAACCATGTTTGGCGGCTTAGCCATTCACCTGTTGCTGTCTGCAATGTCGTCGAGTTGGGCCAGCCTTGGCGGTGTCGGTGAAGTTATTGGCTTCTTTATTTTTTGGGGCTTGAACATGTTTGTTGTTATACGTGGTTCAGAATCCATTAAATGGCTAGAAACCTTTTCCGCTCCACTCTTACTGATTGTTGGTTTGGGACTCATGTTCTGGGCTAGCGGTAAAATATCCTTTATGGAAGTTATTTCTGTTCCTGCCAATCGCCCTGCTGATGCAGGTTTTATGGGCTACTTCCTCAGTGGTTTAACTGCAATGGTCGGTTTTTGGGCAACACTTTCGCTGAATATTCCTGATTTTAGCCGTTATGCCAAATCACAAAAAGACCAAGTCATTGGTCAGATTATTGGTTTGCCTTTAACCATGTTCTTTTTTGCCGCATTAGGTGTTGTGTTAACGGCCGCGTCTGCAACCTTAGTTGGCGAAACCGTCTCTGATCCAATTTCATTGATCGGCAAAATAGATAGCCCATTTTGGGTCGCGATTGCTATGGTATTAATCATTATCGCCACGCTTTCTACGAACACAGCTGCTAACGTTGTGTCCCCTACCAACGATTTTCAAAATATCATGCCAAAGTACATCAATCACACTCGTGGTGTATTACTGACTGGACTCGTTGGTATTTTACTTATGAGCTGGGAATTACTGAAAAAGTTAGGTTGGATTACCTCCGACGTCAGTGTAGAAAGTATGTACTCCAACTGGTTACTAGGCTACTCAAGCCTACTTGGGCCCATTGCCGGCATCATGATTGTCGATTATTTTTTAATTAAACGACAGCATTTAGATCTTATCGCCCTTTACACTCCAAATAGTTTATATCCGGCCTTTAATAAAGCTGGGCTGATTGCCTTTGGTGCGCCTGTACTAATCACCTTACTGTCTTTCAAAATTACCGCATTAAGCTGGTTCTACAGTTATGGTTGGTTCACTGGGGCATTTGCTGGCGCCATTATTTATTACCTGCTTGCTAAAAGCGTCATGGTAACGGACCAAAAAATGGAAATGGCCTAAGCATTTTTGGCATGTACCTTCTAATTAAAGTACGAATAAACAAGGAAGGTACGAATAAGTAAATTTCCTGCGGATAAGTCGGTTTTCTACTGTGACACAGAAGAAAGCCGACGCACTGAATAAAACCAAAAGGATCATCCTATGAGTTTATTACTAAAAGGCGGTACAGTCGTTACCCACGAGGAAACCTACCAAGCCGACATATTATGTGAAGATGGGGTTATCAGCCAAATTGGTAGCAATATCAGTACGCCAGCAGACACCAAAGTTCTGGATGTCACAGGCAAACTCATTATGCCAGGTGGTATTGACCCTCACACCCATATGCAACTGCCATTTATGGGTACGGTCGCTAAGGACGACTTTGCCTCTGGCACGATTGCCGCGCTCGCTGGCGGTACCACAAGTATCATTGATTTTGTGATTCCAAACCCACAGCAACCCTTGCTTGAAGCCTATCAACAATGGCGTGAATGGTCAGCTAAATCCTACGCGAATTACAGTTTTCACGTGGCAATTACTTGGTGGGATGACAGTGTTAGCCAAGATATGGAAACACTAGTAAAAGATCATGGTGTTAATAGTTTTAAGCATTTTATGGCGTACAAAAATGCCATTATGGCCACCGATGATATTCTTGTTGCCAGTTTCTCTAAATGCCTTGAATTAGGTGCAGTACCCACTGTTCATGCTGAAAATGGCGAATTAGTTTACCATTTACAACATAAAATGATCGCCGAAGGCATTACTGGCCCAGAAGGCCATCCTTTATCAAGACCCCCTTTAGTCGAAGGTGAAGCAGCCAATAGAGCCATTAACATTGCAGGCACATTAGGCGCCCCTATCTACTTAGTTCATGTTTCCACTGCCGAAGCAGTTGATGCCATTCGTTATGCGAAAGACCATAGCCAAATTGTGTTTGGTGAAGTGCTTGCAGGTCACTTAACGGTTGATGACAGCGTCTATCAAAACCCAGATTGGGAAACGGCAGCTGCTCACGTAATGAGCCCACCTTTTCGCCCCAAATATCATCAAGATGCATTATGGAAAGGCTTGCAAGCAGGCACACTGCAAACCACTGCAACCGATCATTGCGCGTTTTGTAGCGAACAAAAAGCCATGGGGAAAGACAATTTTACCCAAATCCCCAATGGCACAGCCGGTGTTGAAGAACGCATGATGGTACTGTGGGAACATGGGGTAAACTCTGGTCGCATCAGTGCCAATGAATTTGTGGCGTTAACCTCAACCAACACGGCAAAAATCTTTAACATTTACCCTCGTAAAGGCTGCATTCGTGTGGGCGCTGACGCCGATTTGGTGGTATGGAACCCAGAGGCCAGCAAAACCCTATCGGCCGCGACTCATCAATCAAACATTGAACACAGTATTTTTGAAGGCATGACCATTCATGGCCTGCCAGAAACCACTATTTGTAACGGCAAACTGGCTTGGCATCAGGGTGAATTGCTGGCGCAGTCTGGCGAAGGCAAGTACATAGAACGGCCACCTTATGCAGGTTACTACGATACCCTACAAAAACGACAAGAGCTGAATACCCCTAAAGCGGTAAGTCGTTAATACATCACAAAAATCAAATAACGATGAATTACTGCCTAACGTTCTCTATTGATCATAGATTGAATACAGGCAGTAATTTGTATTTTCCCTCGTCGCTGCATTCGACATTCTTCTCAATAGCCTTCTTTATGTTCCTTTCAATGCGCCTTCCAACACTATTCTGCGAGTGAAGCCAATTTAATATGCACAGCCAGGAGTGTCTCATCGCCAATAACTTCAGCTCTGTGGCCATGTCGAGTGTCATCAAATACCTCACCTTGCTGTAAATAATCTCGGGCGACAAACATATCGCCAGCACAAAAATCCCGATAGCTGCCATCACGTAAATGAATTCGCAACTGACCCGCACGAATAATCAATAGCGTCGGGTCACCCGCCATATGCCAATCGGTTATATATCCCGATTTACTAAGCCGATGGCGGAAATTAAGCGCATCCATTCTGGAAGTAATAAAAAGACCGTTATAGTCTTCAAGTGTCAGAGTTTCATTAACAAAATATGAGAAGCCGGTTGTGTTATCGCTAGGATCAACAGGAGCGGATAAGATAGGCAGAAAAATGGTTTCGTCCGTTTGCATGTCACGTTAGCCTTGTTTTGGAGATTTGGAGTCAGATCAAAAACGATTCTTTTATATCTGAGTAGTGAGCTGTTATCACTGGCACGATATCTGGTCGCAAGGCTACAACTATATCTAGTTTCTTTAGCTCAGTAAAAAGCCACTTGGCCCATCATGGTTTTATGATCAGACTAAGTGGCTTTTTGGATTAACACTAGCTAGGGAATGAGAAGTTTACGCCTTCACGTACACCACTGGATGGCCAACGTTGTGTAATGGTTTTTCGTTTGGTGTAGAAACGTACAGCATCTGGGCCATATGCATGTAAATCTCCAAATAGCGAACGCTTCCAGCCACCAAAACTATGGTACGCGACGGGCACAGGCAGAGGCACATTGATGCCTACCATTCCAACTTCTATATGATCGGAAAAGTAACGGGCTATGGCGCCATCACGTGTAAAAATGCATGTGCCATTACCATATTCATGGTCGTTAATCAGTTGCATGGCGTCTTGCATGCTGTCTACTCGCACAATTTGCAAGACTGGGCCAAAAATTTCCTCTTGGTAACTGTTCATTGTGTTTGTGACGTTATCCAGTAGAGTTGCTCCAACATAGAAGCCTGCTTCGTGTCCTGCAATTTTTGGCCGACGTCCATCGACCACTACTGTAGCACCATCTGCTTCTGCACTGTCGATATAAGCTTCTACTTTTTGTTTGTGGGCTTGAGTAATAACAGGGCCAAAGTCGTTACTTTCATCAAAGCAAGGGCCTACTTTTAAGGTCGCCATAGCCGATTGCAGATTACTGACTAAGGTGTCAGCAACCTTGTCTCCGACAGCCACAACCACAGATAAGGCCATGCAACGTTCACCTGAGGAACCAAATGCGGCGCCAAGGAGTTGGTTTACTGTGTTTTCCATATCGGCATCCGGCATTACAATGGCATGATTTTTTGCACCACCTAGCGCCTGACAGCGTTTTCCATTGGCGGTTGCGGTGCGATAAATGTGCTCTGCAACGACAGTAGAACCAACAAAACTAACACCTTTTACTCGGTTATCGGTGAGTAAGGTGTCTACGGCTTCTTTATCGCCGTTCACTATATTGAGCACGCCTTTTGGCAAACCGGCTTCGGTCAGTAGATTGGCAATATAAAGCGTTGAGGATGGATCACGTTCTGAGGGTTTTAAAACAAAGGTGTTGCCACACACAATTGCCATAGGGAACATCCATAGTGGCACCATAACAGGAAAGTTGAAAGGCGTAATACCAGCAACCACACCCAGTGGTTGAAATTCGCTCCATGAGTCAATGCCTGGGCCAACATTGCGGTTATGCTCTCCTTTTAATAATTCTGGCGCAGAGCAAGCGTATTCCACATTTTCGATACCGCGTTGCAACTCCCCCATGGCATCGTGTTTAATTTTGCCATGTTCTTCACCGATAAGTTGGCATATTTTATCAGCATGCTCTTCTAACAAGCGTTTGAAGTTAAACATGATTCGAGCCCGCTTGGCTGGTGGTGTATTACGCCATTCAGGGTAAGCTTGAGCTGCTGCGGCAATGGCTTGCTCTACGGTGTTGGCCCCTGCTAATGCAACTTGCTTTGTTGCTATGCCTGTAGAGGGGTTAAAAATATCTTGTGTGTCTTTGGCAGCGGTGCTGATTTCACCATTAATAAAATGTCCAACAATTGTCATATTCATTACCTCAAGTGCCGATTTGGTTAAGAAACATTCGGTTTTTAATCTTGTTATTTGTTACCTTATTAATGTCCCTTGCTTTCTTTTTTATTTGCTTCTTCTTTTTCTTAGCGCGCTTAGTCGTCATCCAGTTCATTAATCGCATCGCCTAGGGCATTAATTAAGCGATCAACTTCATCTGCTTCCGTCGTGAATGGGATGCCTAATTGCACTGTATCGCCGCCATAGCGCACATAAAATCCTTTTTCCCAGCATTTCATCGCTACTTGAAAAGGCCTTAATGCGGGTTCATTGGGGGCTGAAGCCAATGTCAATGCGCCTGCCAGTCCATAATTGCGGATATCGGTTATGTGTTTGCCCCCTTTTAGGCTGTGTAGTTGACGTTCAAAAAGCGGTGATAGCGTTTGAACTCGGTCAATGAGTTGGTCGTTTTCGAGGATATCCAGTGAGGCAAGCGCCGCAGCACAAGCCAGCGGGTGAGCTGAGTAAGTATAGCCATGGGATAATTCCAGCATATACTCAGGTCCGCCATGCTCCATAAAGGTATCGTAAATATCTTGGCGAGCAATAAGAGCACCCATTGGTACGGCGCCATTGGTTAGTTGTTTGGCGGTGGTCATCATGTCAGGGGTCACACCGAATGCTTCTGCACCAGTTTTAGCCCCCATACGTCCGAAGGCGGTAATAACTTCATCAAAAATTAAGAGAATATTATGTTTATCGCATAACTGGCGTAGCCGTTGTAAATAACCTTTTGGCGGCGGAATAACACCAGCAGAACCTGATAGTGGTTCGACGATCACGGCGGCAATATTGGAAGCATCATGCAAGGCAATCATGTTTTCTAATTCGTCGGCTAGGTGCTCGCCTTTTTCTGGCATGCCTTGGCTAAAAGCATTACTTGCTAACATGGTGTGAGGCAGGTGTACCGCGTCTACGCCTTTGCCATACAGCACTCTATTCGGTCCAATACCACCAACACTAATGCCCCCAAAATTGGCACCGTGGTAGCCTTTACTCCGACCAATTAGTAAGGTTTTACTTGCTTGGCCTTTTTTACGCCAATACGCTCTTGCGATTTTTAAAGCTGTTTCTACGGCTTCAGATCCTGAGCCAGTAAAAAAAACACGGTTCAGACCAGTGGGCATAAAGTCGGTAATACGATGAGCTAATTCAAAAGCTTTTGGATGGGCAAATTGGAACGATGGGGCATAGTCTAGAATCTGCATCTGTTTGGTAATGGCCTCAATAATTTCGGGGCGATTATGCCCTGCTCCGCAGGTCCACAGGCCTGACAAGCCATCAAAAATCTTTCGACCTGTTGCGTCGGTGTAGTAGTTACCTTGGGCGGAAACGAGCAGTCTTGGGTCTTTCTTGAATTGTCGATTGCCAGAATAAGGCATCCAATAGGCCTGCAACTCTTGTTGTGACAGTCCAGATAATTGCGATGTTTGTGTGTCAGTCATCACCATAAACACTCCCCTATTACCTAATGGAAATTTCGTTGGTTTATGGGATTACGGTAAGTTTATTGTGAGACAGGTTAAATTTTAAATTTATTAATCTTAGTTAACTATTTAGTTAACTTTCCCTAGCTTTTGCTTAGCTGTGCCATCAAGGTGTCAACCACACGATTCGGACGAGCACCTTTGCGGGTGATGGCAGCATAGGCCGTTCGGTAATGAAATTCCTCTGGCAATAATGTTTTGAGTTTGCCTTGTTTTAGCCATTGGTCGGCAAAGTGCGAGGGTAAGAAACCAATGTAGGCTCCCGTTAATATAAGAAAAGCAAGGCCTTCACGATCTGACGAGTGGGCAGTGGTGTTGAATTGGTTTTCCATTGCCTTTACTTGAGGCGTTTGCGCATAACTCGAGACAACTGTGTCGTGCGCAACAATGTCTGTTTTATTCAGTGGTGCAAGAGAAAATAATGGGTGGGTGTGACCACAGTATAGATAGGAATCTTCTTCATACAGATGCTGGTATTCCACCGACGGCAATTGGCGCACACTGGGAACAACACCAACATGCAGTTGCCCATCTATAACACCACGTTCAATATCCATGGGTGGGGCCATAGTAATGTTGATATCGACTTTTGGGCCGACCTTTTTAAGTTCTGCAAGTGCCATGCTAATGGTCATGTGTTTCATGGTCACTAAGTTGTCTGAAATACCTATATTTAGGTCGCCAGTCAGCGTGGTGTGTAAACTACTGACCTGAAATTTGAAGGTCTCCATTGAGGCAAATAATTGCATAATGGAGTCATAAACCCCCCGTCCTTCATCTGTTAGCACAAAACCTGAGCGCCCACGTTGACACAGCACCATTTTAAGACGGGATTCAAGATCAGAAATCGCGACGCTGATGGCTGGACGGCTGATATTTAATTCAACTTCCGCCGCAGCAAAACCACCACAGTCGACAACGGTTTTAAAAATACGTAATTGGCGTAAATCAATATCAGTAATTTGCCCAGTAAAGGCTTTAATGTCAGCACCCATAGTCTACGGATCACCACAGAAATTATGCTGTTATGCCTAGGTAACCACCAGCTGCGGCCATAATAGAACCAGCGAATCGGTTAACAATAGAAACTGAACGCTCTGAACGTAAATAGCGTCTTGCTTGTGCTGCCATAATAGCGATCAACATTAAGCCGAGCAGTAATGCAAAGAAGGTCAATACTGACGCTAAAACGATATCAGCGGCAGATAAGTTAACCATGTCCATAAACGTTGGTAGGAAAGCAATGTAAAAAACAATCACCTTAGGGTTAGTACCTGAAATCAAAAAGCCTTGTATAAAACCAGACAGATCGAACATACCTTTTCTACGGCTTTTCGGTTTAGCTGGTTGAGTTGCAACATCATCGCCAGAGGTAATTTGCACTTGTGGTTTTGCTGTCCACATTTTCCAGCCAAGATAGAGCAGGTAAGCCGCCCCTAACAGGCGAATAACCATAAAGGCTTCTTCCCACCTTGTTGCTAACGCCGCTAAACCAAAACAAGCCATAACAAGATAGCAAATATCACTAATAATCATGCCTATTATTAGCGAGAAACAAGCTTTGGCGCCATTTGTCATACTACGCGCTAGAATAGCAAAAATGCCCGGACCCGGTGTGACACCAAAGATAAAAATTGCGATAAAAAACGTAATTGCACTTTCTAATGACATGATAATTACCTGCTTCTGGCGATAATTTAGCGGCTGACTAGATTAATGATAAATGTAACGATTACTCGTTATGAAATAAAAACTATTCGAGTGTATCACGCCTCGGTGATACCACAACTGCTTAATACCATGTGAGTAATAAACTGCTTGGACATGGCATGATCTTTTTCATCCAACTCTGTTTTTTGCAACATTAATTTAACTTGGGCGTCAAAGTCAGCGTAGGTTTGAGTTAACGCCCATATACTAATAAACAAGTGTTCAATCGAAAGCACTTGCATTTTTCCTTCATTAATCCATGTTTGGATAATTTGCTTTTCTCGTTCCATTTCCTTAATGAAATGTTCTTGCAGAAATGTCAGCAAAAAAGGCTCTTCACTAATTAGTGATAAGGCGAAAATTTTTGAGGCATCGGTGTTTTCTCTGGATTGCTGCATTTTTTCAGCAATGTAACGCGTGAGGCTAACTTTGGGTCCATCCTCAATCGAAAAGCGCGTAATAGATGAAAGCCAAAGACCCATAATATGTTTGAGTACGGCTTCTAGCAGATCTTGTTTCGAGCGGTAATAGTAATGAATATTGGCCTTGGGCAAGCCGGCTTCATCTGCAATCATTTTGGTTGTTGCTTTAGTTAGTCCATGTTGAGCAAACACTTTTTCTGCTGCGGTTAAGATAATTTGTTGATTTTTTTCTCTTATGTGAGCTTTTAACTGATCTTTGGTACGTTTTTGTTCCATTCTTGTGTTTTTACCTTATCGTTTAGCGACCACCTCGAGCTTCCATCATCACTTTGTTTCTTCCTGCTTTTTTCGCTTTATACAGATGGTCATCAGCTACTTTAATAACATCTTCTGCTTTTCTATTTGGCTTAGAAAAAGCCGCTCCTATACTAATGGTAACAGAGACATTTGTACTCTTGCTTTTATTAGCTTGAGTCAGGCGAATCACTTCATTTTCAATGGTTGTTCGTACTTGTTCTAATGCCTCTTGAATATCTTTTTTCGTCCGATTTGCAAAAACAATGGCAAACTCTTCGCCACCGTAGCGAAAACCACGACCGCCATTTGTCACCTTAGCAACATTTTTTGCTACCCGCTTTAAAACAATATCACCCATATCATGGCCATAGGTATCATTAAATTTTTTAAAGTGATCAACATCCAACATGGCAATAGCGTAATTTTTCGATAAAGAGACCAGCCGCTCATTTAGTGCTCTTCTGCCTGGTAGCTGCGTTAAGTCATCGATGTACGCCATTTTGTGGCTATCGACTAATAGGTATAAACACCAAAGCAAAAAGACCGAAGACAGCAATATGTTTTGTTGAATTGCAGTCAACATAACCGTGTTTAAGATGATAACGACCAACAAGGACGATAAAATACAGGCGCAGAAAAAATCTGCTTCACGCCACCATTTTGAAACAATAAATAGCAAAGATAAGCTCAAAATAGCCAGCATAATGATAAGAGGAAGATTTAAACTAGCGGTTGACGCTAAGTGACCTGTCATATGATTGATGCTCACCCAGTCGGTATATAGGGCATAACACCAAAGTAATTGCATTGCTAATAAAGCAATACGATTAATCGCAAAACGGTTGAAAAAGCCTCGCTCCGTTAAATAACTGAACAAAGCGGCATTAAATACAATTACAGTAACAAAACTTGAGAGGTTCTTAAGATCCCCTAATGTTGATATGTCGCACACAGGGATAATGAATAACGCCACAACTAATAAAACACGACCTTTATTAAAGTGCCATGCCATCATGACCGCCACACCAGCTAGTATCATTGGCAACCAGACAAGAACCTCTTGCCATACTTGTGGAATATTATCGATATACAAGCTTCCAAAAAATCCTGCTATTACGCTAAGCAGCGGTAAAAGCAGGGCTGTTATCTGTTGAGGCATAATGATCCGTTAAGCTATGCAGCGTTATTTTATCAGTATTTAAAGGCCAGAATTGTACCACTAAAATAGAATAATATTGAGATGTACTGATATTCTATCTACCTTTTCCTGATATTTTTTTCTAGTGTTGTAAAAGTACCTATTTTTTCGTAATAATGGTCATTCAGCAATGTAAAATACATAAAAAGCAACATGCCTACTGTCTTTCACATTGAAAATTAGAATACTATTCTCTTTTGAAGTTAGGTTTAATGGTTATCATGCAGAAAAAGTTGTCTTTTCTTATCCCTATCATTCTTGCTTTCATTGCTTTAATTGTATTTACCTCCCCAGACAAACCAATACCTGAAGAGCCTATTGCAGAAGTTGAAATAATACCTACACCAGATTTTGCAGCTATAACCGATAGTGCAGCAAAGAAAGAAGCTTTTTTTAATTATCTTGTGCCTTTTGTTATTGAGAAAAACAAGTACATTCTTAATGATCGAGCAGAGTTAACTCGTATCATCAATAGTGAGAGTCCACCAAACAGAGAAGAAAAAAAGTGGATTGCTGCATTAAGGAAAATTTTTAAATTAAAAAAAGTGGAAGTCTATACTCGTGAAGATTTAGAAGCGATCTATCCTCATCTTGATATCATACCGCCTTCTCTTGTTCTTGCTCAGGCGGCCAATGAATCTGCTTGGGGTACCTCACGCTTCGCATTAGAAGGTAATAATTATTTTGGCCAATGGTGTTTTCGTAAAGGGTGTGGTTTAGTGCCAGCATCACGAGATCATGAAGCAAAACACGAAGTGCGACGTTTTAAAGGCGCAAAAGAATCTGTCTTTGCTTATATAGATAATCTCAATACTAATGCGGCTTATCGACCGTTGCGCAAAACTCGAGCACAGCTTAGAGCAGACAACAAAGAAATTACAGGATTGGAACTCGTTGAAGGTATTTTACCTTACTCTCAACGAGGGCAAGCTTATGTGGAAGAAATCCGCAATTTGATTAACTACAACAAACTATGGCGCTTTAATCAAAACCCAAACTAGTTCAGATACTTAATGGATGATGAAATAAATAAAAAACATTGCTATGTAGTAAAACTATTCAAAAAAGTAATAGCAGAGAGTCTTTTGTCATATTTTCCAATTCCTTGTAGCGAAGCAGTAACGGCTTGATTACAATACTGTCATTTTAAGATCACTATCATATCGAGGGAATAACATTGACTCGTCTACCTGTTATTGTTGGATTCGGTGGAATCAATCCTGCGGGCCGCACATCATCTCATCAGGCTTATCGCCGAATTATTTTTGATACATTATCAAAAGACATACAACAGGAAGTCCTACTAGATTTAGCAACGTTAACTAACTGTGCTAAGTTCAATCACGGCCATTGGTATGATAATGAAAACAACGAGTATGATGTCGACACTTTGTTAGAACAAATGAGCGATGAGCTATTGGCCAGCACTCTGATCAGACGTATACACCCTTCACTGTTTGATGTTGATAATGTGACGATACATAAATCAGTAGCACTATTACCGACAGAAAACAGCGAAACGCTTTCTTTTACCGCAAAGACACGCTCTTTGCCAGAGAATATACCGCTAGATTGGCAAGTTAAACCTTTGTCGAATTCTTTGAGCGAAGTGACAGTAAAAGGCGGCATGGAAAGCTTTATTAAAGATACTAAATCATTATCTGTAAAAGCCGCGGGACAATTACCAACAGGCTTTGACCCTTCTCTTTTATATCAATCACGTAATCATCCTCGTGGATTGCAAATGGCAGTATACGGTGCCTCGGATGCCATTAACAGCAGTGGCCTTTTCTGGCAAACGATACGTGATCATGTCGCGCCTGATCAAGTTGCGGTTTATGCAGCAAACTCTATTGGTCAAATGGATGATTTAGGGTTTGGCGGCATGCTTAAGTCGGCACTCATGGGAAAACGCACAACGTCAAAGCACCTTCCTTTAGGGTACGCTCAAATGCCAGCCGACTTCATTAATGCTTATGTATTAGGTAGTGTTGGCAAAATAGGTACGTCCATCGGAGCCTGTGCAACTTACTTCTTCAATTTAGAAAAAGCGGTTGAAGGAATTAAAGCCGGTAAGATACGTGTAGCAATGGTTGGTGGCAGTGATGCCCCGATTACGCCTGAAATTATTGAAGGTTTTCGAACTATGGGAGCACTAGCAGAAGATACTGCTCTTCTCGCTCTTGATGCCATTAAAAATCAAGCAGAGCCTGACCATGCCCGTAGTTGTCGTCCATTTGGTAATAATTGTGGTTTCACAATCGGTGAATCTAGCCAGTGGACATTATTAATGGATGATGAACTGGCGATTGAGCTTGGTGCTCAGATTTTTGGTGCGGTGCCAGCGGTATTCTCGTATGCAGATGGCTATAAAAAATCCATTTCAGCACCAGGTATTGGTAACTACCTTACTTTGGGCAAAGCAATGGGTTATTTACAAAAAATAATTGGCCCAGAAGCATTAAAAAACAATATCTTCATTCAAGCCCATGGAACCAGTACGCCACAAAATCGAATAACAGAGTCCCATGTACTTAGCAAAGTAGCCTCAAGTTTTGGTGCAAGCAATATTCCTGTTACCGCAATGAAAGCGTATGTTGGCCACTCGCAAGGTACCGCTGGCGGTGATCAGTTACACTTATCTTTAGGTGTCTGGGAACACGGGGTTTTACCAGGTATCACAACTACTGACGCAGTTGCTGAGGATGTATACAACGAAGGTTTAAAATTCCAACTACAACATGAGCATTATGGCACAGAGTATTTTCATGCAGCCTTATTAAACTCAAAAGGTTTTGGTGGTAATAACAGTACTGCTGTTTTACTTTCTCCGCAAAAAACTATGTCTATGTTACAGCGTCGCTACAGTCAAGCACAGTTAGACAAATACAATAAACAACTAGAAAGCACTGTATTAGCTTCTAAAGACTACAATCAGGCTGCCATTCACGGTGAAACCAAGCCCGCCTATCACTTTGGCGAAAATGTGTTAACGGGATACGAGCTAAATATTGATCATGATGAAATTAACATACCAGGATATTTGCAGGCAGTAAGTTTGCAAACCGAGAGTGAGTTTGATGATTTAACCTAAGTGTAAGTGCTTTTCTTCTCTTGAAAGAAAACTATTAGGTATTCCTTAAAAGGCTTTTGATTCTTTCAAAAGCCTTTTTAATTTAACCTACAAGACTTACTTAAATAACAACTAAAATAAGCAAAAGACGTGGTTGAAATAACTACTTTTTAAAAATCGAACGTGATGAGCGTGAAAAAGGTAGGATAATAGCATTCACAAAACTGGCACCACCACTAAATACCATAACGTAAAATGCGGTTTGAAAGTCAACTACCATGATTGTTTTCACAATCAATAGATTTGGCATTAAGTAAAACAACCAGATACAAAAAATAAGGCCGGCCATTTCAATTTTAGAAACCACCATCATTTTATTTAATACCCAAGCATAAAAATAAACAGACGAGATAATCGCAAACAAGGTGATTAAAATAGAAAAATACAGTGTATCTGATTGAAATGGTTGCAAAGAATCAGGGGCAAAAAACAACCAAATAAAACAACCTATTATTTGGCAGACAATACTAAAACAGACCACTTTATGATTCATTTTATACACTTGATTTTGCCTTATAACTACTTGGAATAATATTAGTATATAATTTGGCCACTGACAGTGTGCCAGAACTATTCGTCTTGATAAAGACCTTTTATAAAATTCTTCAAATTAGTGCGCCAAGGGCGTTGTTTAACCCCAAAGTGATTAAAAATTTGTCGGCAAGATAAGGACTGTTTACTCTGTCTCACATCCTGACCTACTGCATTACTTTCATACTCATCTAAAAAATCTTGTCCATCAATATTATTATCATATTGAGACGCGACCATTAAAATCGCTTTAGCATAGTTTTTCCAACTCACTTCTTCTGCACAACAATAGTGATATACGCCAGTATTTTTTGCACCATAATGGCGTTGTTTTATAAGTGAAAAAACCACACGAATTAAATCACTTATTGGTGTAGGACACCCTGTAAAATCATCTCGATATGGTAATGCTTCTGCATTTCGAGCAAAATCAATTGTCTGCTGGGCGAAGTTGTTTTCTTTATTCGTTGGCCCTTGGCTAAAGTTTCCGGTGCCACCAAATAACCAACCACTTCTTAATACAATATTTTCATGGTAACTCAGAAACCGCTGCTCAATTTGTATTAGATTTTGCGCGTATTTGCTGTCGTTGTCAGGTGTATCAGTCTCTTCATAACTGTGATCTGTCATACCAGAAAATACCTGCACACTACTCAACATAATGGCATGAATGCTATTTCGTTCGGCCCACTGCTGTAACTCAGTTATCTTCTCTAAATAATTAGAAGCAAAAGGTTTGCCAACACTCAAGGCATCTACTAAGAAGTCATAGGTTTCTTGCTGATCCTCATGCCAGCCTTGGTCGGCCAAAAAGGTTTGGGAGTCTATTGGGGTAACGGAAAACTCTGTCAGCGCATTGGCATGTTGCAAAAAAGTCGTGCCAATATCTGTGTCACTGCCCAGAAGCAGCACACGAATAGGACTGTTTATATCTCGATCTGTTAACAATGGAGTTACCCTCAATACCATTTGGGAAAGGTTCGTAAAACATTATTACGGCTATGGTGTGCAACATCAACAATGCTTTGCGATCTTAAATCTGCCAACACTTCAGCCGTTTTTACTATCTGAGCAGGCATATTAACCTGTCCCTGATAGCCAAACAATGGCATATCTGGTGCATCTGTCTCTAGTATAAAATCATTATTTGTCAAGGACATAGCAAGTTGTCGAGTTTTTTGGGCTCTAGGGTAAGTAATGACACCACCAATGCCGATAACAAAGCCGAGATCAATGAAACGCTTAGCTTGTACTAGACTTCCTGTAAATGCATGCACTACACCACTTGGAATACGATATTTTTTGACCAACGCATAAAGTTCATCATAACTTTTTCGAGCATGTAAAATGACAGGAAGGCGCAAGTTTTCTGCAACTTGCAACTGCTTTTCTAAAAAGTGTATTTGTGTGTCTCGATGAATTTGATCTGGCCAGAAATCTAGCCCCGTCTCCCCTATCGCCACCGCATTGTGTGTTGCTGCAAACTGTTCTAATTCATCAACACTTGCCAAAGTTTCTTGAGCGAGAAAGTAAGGATGGATACCGTAAGCCGCACGTATTTGTGGGTATCGAATGGTAAGCTCATAAATAGTTTGCCAACTTTGATATGTGGTAGCAGGCAAAAGAAATTCCGTCACCCCAACCTCTTTTGCTACTTGTAAAACATTGTCTAGCTGGTCTGCAAATACAGGAAAATCAAGGTGACAATGACTATCAATCAGTCGATCCACGTTATGGCCTTTGTTTCAGTTGAGAAGCTCTTAGCAAAAAAGCACGCCATAAACAGCGTACATTGAAATAGTCATGATAAGAACAACTTAAGCAAAAAAAACCTTTGGCGAGTTAGGTAAAAAAAGCCTCTGGCGAGGCTTTTGGTTATCTGATTCTTATTTAGGACCTGCAGCAACAATTGCAGGGTCAATGCCATTAAACTTAGAAAAGTTGTTTGTGAATTCTGCAATCAACTTGTCTTCCTGCTGTCGATAAGCTTGCTCATCCTGCCAAGTGAGTTTTGGATTGAGTAAGGTTGAATCAATACCTTCAACAGATTTAGGCACTCGTAAGTTAAGGCGCTCTAAGTACTCCATTTCAATATTAGCCAATTTACCGTTTTGAATTGCTGAAATAATGGCCCGCGTCGTTGGAATGCTAAAACGTTTACCTCCTTGGCCATAAGCGCCGCCAGTCCAACCTGTATTAACTAGATACACCTGACTACCGAACTCCTCGATACGCTGCATTAATAAATCAGCATAAACAGAAGCAGGACGAGGGAAAAATGGTGCGCCAAAACAGGTTGAAAAAGTCGACTTAATGCCACTACCTGCCCCCATTTCCGTTGAACCAACTAATGCGGTATATCCACTAAGAAAATGATACGCAGCTGCTTCTTTCGTTAAAACAGAAACCGGTGGCAACACACCCGTTAAATCACAAGTAAGAAAAATAATTGCTTGAGGTTCGCCCGCTTGATTCGCCTCAACACGTTTCTCGATATGAGAGAGAGGGTAACCTGCGCGACTGTTTTGCGTTAGCGATGTGTCAGTATAATCTGCACATCTCGTTTGTGAGTCTATTTTTACATTCTCGACAATGGTGCCAAATTTAATAGCTTGCCAAATAATTGGTTCGTTTTTTTCTGACAAATCAATGCATTTTGCATAGCAACCGCCCTCGATATTAAAGACACTGCCTTTCCCCCATCCATGCTCATCATCACCGATAAGAAAACGTTCAGGGTCAGCCGATAAAGTAGTTTTACCAGTCCCAGAAAGACCAAAAAACAAGGTCACACCCTTATCATTCCCAACATTGGCGGCGCAGTGCATTGGCAACACATCCTGTTCAGGCAATAAATAATTTTGCACCGAGAACATGGCTTTTTTCATCTCACCCGCATACCCCATACCGGCAATGAGAACTTTTTTGGCTGCAAAATTGATAATGACACAGGCTTCTGAATTTGTACCATCTCGCTTGGGATCACAGACAAAATCTTTGGCATTAATAACTTGCCACTCTTCTTTCGCTTGTGGGTTATAGTTGGTTGGCACAATAAATAAATTGCGAGCAAATAAATGATGCCAAGCCGCTTCAGTTCTAACAACAACCGGTAAGTAATGCACTTCACCGGCGCCAACATGGAGGTTAGAAAGATAAGAGGTCTTATTATCCAGATAGGACACTACTCGATCCCATAAAACATCAAACTTGTCTGCCGAAAAAGGCTTATTTACATTGCCCCAATCGATAGAATCACGACTTGTTGGCTCGTCTACTATGAATCTGTCTAGCGGTGAACGACCTGTGCGCGTACCGGTTTCTACAACCAAAGAACCATTATTCGCTAACTGTCCCTCACCATTCAATAAAGACAATTCAACAAGTGATGGTGCGTTTAAGTTATTGTGTATAACTGGATTACCGACAACCAAACTCATTTATCTAACCCTCTATTTAAGAATGCAGTTTTCATTATTTTATGGTTCATAACCACGAAAATGATGGTAACAAAGGGCTATAAAGAAAAGTATGCCATGTAGGAAATGTTATTTAGTTACAGTTATAAAACTTTCTTCAAACTACTGATTAATAAAAGTTTTTTACTTTTACGTGAAACTTCCTATGTGGAATTTACAGAAAATTTCATTGTTTTATCGAAGAAAAGCTGTTGCTTTCTTACGCTTTATTTTTTTAACACGCCCTTTTGTGGTTATTTGATGTTTTATTACAGAAAAAATGGCATTAAATACTTTTAACTATTTTGAATATCTCGTTTTTGTTACAAAAAATTACATTATCTTTTTTTTAATTTCTTTCACGCATAATGCTTTTCTTGAATTATCTTCATGATAGAATCCCGAGGTTTATATTTTCTTATCAATTTTTAGTCTCGTTTTAAAGAAGGCTCAACGAACCATATGACACTACCAAATCACCGTTGCAATATCGGCTTTATCGGCTTAGGCGTTATGGGGAAAAATCTGGCCCTTAATTTGGCCGATCACGGTTATCAAGTTGCAGGTTTTGATTTAGATAAAAACAAAGTGGCTGACACACTCGCAACAGAAGCCCAAGAACGCCCTTCTTCCATAACAGTCCCTCGTATTATCGGTTGTGATTCTTTAGCCGACCTATTAGGAAAACTAGTAAAACCAAGAGTTATTGTATTGCTGGTTCCAGCAGGCAATCCCGTTGATGCCATTTGCGATGAATTATTAGCTTCTGGTCTTGAAGCGGACGATATCGTCGTAGATTGTGGCAACAGTGAGTGGACAGACACGATAAGACGAGAAAAGAAATATAAGAATCAGTTAAAATTCTTTGGCACTGCGGTTTCTGGTGGCGAAGTAGGTGCACGCTTTGGACCTTCTCTCATGCCTGGTGGTGATGCCGATTCATGGCAATATCTCAAACCCATGTGGGAAGCCGTTGCGGCAAAAGTTGATGCCAATGGCCAACCTTTAGAAAGTCGAATTCCAGGACAACCCATTACTGAAGGTGAGCCTTGTACTGCCTATTTAGGACCAAACGGTGCGGGCCATTATGTAAAAATGGCGCATAATGGCATTGAATATGCTGATATGCAGCTGATCTGTGAAGCATACCATTTGTTACGTTCATTACTTGGCTACAGCCCTGCTCAAATAGGTCAGTTATTTGAACAATGGAATCTGGGAGTGCTCAACAGCTATTTGATCGAGATTACCGCTGATATTCTGCAACAAGTTGATAACAAAACTGGCGCGCCTCTCGTCGATATAATACTTGATAGTGCAGGACAAAAAGGAACAGGACGCTGGACAGCCATTAGTGCCACACAAATGGGGGTGCCCGCCGGCATTATCAATGAAGCTGTTTATGCTAGAGCACTAAGCACATTAACAGAGCAACGCGCTCATGCGGCACAAAAATTAACAGCCGTAACAGAACCAACAGACGCTCAAGCAGACGAGATTAAAGCCCATATTCATGATGCGCTTTATTGCGCCAAGATTTGTGCTTATGCTCAAGGTTTTCAGATTATGAAAGCTGCACAAAGTGAATATGATTGGCAGTTAAATTTTGCTGATATTGCCAAAATTTGGCGTGGCGGTTGTATTATTCGCGCCTCTTTCTTGCAGAAAATTACAGCAGCCTTCACGGCACAACCTGAATTAGAAAATCTCTTATTGGCAGATTATTTTGCAGAGCAGCTTGCTGAAAAACAAACTGGCTTACGTCAAGCTGTGGTTTTTGCTGCTCAAGCAGGCATACCTACTCCGACGTTTTTCTCGGCATTAGCTTATTTTGATGGCTATCGCTCAGAAGTATTACCAGCGAATTTATTGCAGGCTCAAAGAGATTATTTTGGTGCTCACACTTACGAACGAGTTGATGCTTCAAGAGGAGAGAAATTCCATACAAACTGGCAACAAACTGGACGGCCAGAAGTTAAAATATCGACATAAAACGAAATATTGTTTTAACAAGGTATTCATTAGTACTCAAAAAAGGATCGTTTATCGATCCTTTTTTTGTATTGCTGACTCTATCGTTGCTCCTGCCACAAGTTTATCTACCGCACTGAACATTCCTCTTAACATGCCTACTTCTTGTTGGTCCAACTGAGCTCGTTGATACAAGCGACGAAACCGAGTCATTACTTGTCTTGGGGCGTTTGGGTCAAGAAACTCTGTGTCCACTAATACTCGCTCTAAATGCTCAAGCATATATTCAAACTGCTCAACAGAGGCAACTGGCACATCCCATTTTTTGGTAACCGTTTGGCCCTTTTGTGCTAAAAAGTGCATTCTTAATTCATAGGCAATGACTTGTACCGCCGCCCCTAAATTGAGAGAACTGAAAGACTCGACCGAAGGAATATGAACATGATAGTGGCACCGTTGCAGCTCTTCATTGGTTAAGCCTCTGTCTTCACGACCAAAAACAAATGCGGTTGCCAACTGTTCTGCATGAGCCATTTCTGCCGCCTGCTTCGGATCAACCAGAGGCCAAGGAATATGTCTTTCACGGGCGCTGGTACCAATCACTAACTGACAGTCCGAAATTGCCTCTTCCAACGAATTCACAACAATTGCGCCTTCTAATATATCAACCGCACCTGATGAACGGCTTGTGGCTTCATCACTTGGAAATAGTTTCGGAGCAACAAGGTAAAGTTGGTCTAATCCCATATTTTTCATGGCTCGAGCTGTCGCACCAATATTACCGGGATGGGAGGTGTTCACGAGAACAATTCGTATGTTTTTCATGTTGTTTATGTGTACTCAATAAATAGGAAAACTGACAGCATCATCAGAAGTTTACTTGCAATAGGCTTAATTAATGGCAGGCATCATAGCAGATATACTTACAGAGGAATAATACTCCCTCCTCTAGTTTTCTCCCTAGCCATTGTTTGTGGGGTCAGGTAGAATGCGACCATATTTTTTGCAGTAAAGCCAAAACATAAAGCCATATGTTTTTATATTGTGTTTTTGCTGCACGCTCTTTAACACTTTTTCAGTTAACTTAGTCAGCCTGATGCTTAAATTGGCTGATGCTTATAAGCTAATAACTGGGACTCGTACTCATCAGAATGTAACGGTATTTTATGCAACCTAAAATTAATGTCGCTCTTAAAGCTGCTCGCTCCGCGGGTGATTTTATCCTTCATGTTCAGGACAAACTCTTGTTTGATCAAGAAGCAGGAAAAAAACCTGAACAAGCTTATCAAGATATTTGCCTAAATGCAGAACGGACCATTGTTAATGCATTAACAAAAGCTTACCCAACAGAAACCATTACCACTCGTTTACAAGGTGAAGTGCAAACGGGTAACGAAGAGTCGGGTACATGGATTATTGATGCCATTCAAGGGCAAGCATTGTTTACTCGCAACCTAACTGGGTATGCCTTAACAGTCAGTTATCTTGTTAACGGAAAAGTGGAACACGCGGTACTGGTCAATCCAGCCAATAAAGACGAATTTTACGCCAGTAAAGGTCGGGGAGCTTACCTAAATAATTCCCGTATTCGTACTTCAGCGGTATCCTCAATCAATAACAGTGTTCTCGGTGCACAATTCCCTGCTACCGCTAAGCTAGAAAAATATCAACCTCAACAATTCCAATTGCTACAAAATATTGCTGAAAAAAATGGCCGAGTTATGATGCAAGACTGCCCTGCCTTAATGATTGCCAATGTGGCAGCAGGCAAGCTTGACGGTGTATGGGGAGTAAATTTATTTGACTGGGAGATGCAAGCACCTCTCCTTATCGCTAAAGAAGCAGGTTGCTTATTTGCTGACTTTAATGGCTCTCCTGATGTGTATAAGAACGGTGACCTTCTTTGTGCAAATGCCCGCTTATTTAAGGTTTTACTGCCAACTGTGAATAAATATTTCGCCAAATAAGATAACGACAAATGTTATAAAGCCAGAGCCGCTATTTTTATCGGTTCTGGCTTTTTTATATAATCAGGTTTTTATTTAGCTATCTTGGCCTAGTCGTCTTGACCTAATTGCCGTAACCTAATTTAGTTACCTGCTTTATAAATATTCTCATAGCAATAGTTGGTTGCTTCCACAAAACCATCCACACTACCACAGTCAAAACGACGACCTTTAAACTTGTATGCCAATACTCGGCCTTCCTTTGCTTGTTGTAAAATAGCATCGGTAATTTGCACTTCACCATTACGTCCTTCTGGTGTATTGCGAATTTTATCAAAAATATCTGGCGTTAAAATATAGCGGCCTATAATTGCCAGATTCGATGGGGCATCCTTTGCCTCTGGTTTTTCTACCATATCAGTGACTTTATATAAGTCATCCATCATTTTTTCACCGGCAATCACACCATATTTGTGCACTTCATCGGTTGGTACTTCTTCAATAGCTACGATTGAACAACGGAACTGGTTATAAAGTTTAACCATTTGTCCCATAACACCATCGTCTTCAGCAATACAAAGGTCATCGGCTAACACCACTCCAAATGCTTCATCACCAATTAACGGTTCTCCCGTTAGAATGGCATGACCAAGACCTAACATATTGTTTTGTCGCGTATAGGAAAAATTGACATTATTAATCAGGTTACGAATCCCTACTAGATACTGCTCTTTACTGGTGCCTGAAATTTGATGTTCCAACTCGTAACTAATATCAAAGTGGTCAGCAATGGCTCTCTTGCCACGTCCAGTGACAAACGTCACATTCTCTAATCCTGCCGCTACTGCTTCTTCTACGCCATACTGCACTAAGGGTTTATTCACTATTGGCAACATCTCTTTCGGCATAGACTTTGTTGCCGGTAAAAAGCGAGTTCCATAGCCAGCAACTGGAAACAGACATTTTCGAATCATAGTTCTTCCTCAAATTTCAATGTTGTACAAACTTATCATGAGAAACGTTAGCACTCGTCCTAATGCACCAATGCGGTTAACGCTTCCGTTTTAATTAAATCGGTTAACTTCTCCAGCGCAGGGGAGTTTAAATTATACCAATGCCAATACAAGGGCACGCTAAGTTTTTTGCCTGGTAGCAATTCTATCAGTAAGCCTTGCTGCAGTTCTCTTTTTATCTGAATACTTGGAATAACAGCACAAACTGTGCCAGATAACAGCATGGTAACAAAGCCTTCAGAAGATGGCAGCCAATGGCAGTGATTCAAGTTCTGTTTCACTTGTAGAATATCTTCTTGATAACGTTTCCATAATTCATCATTTTCATTAAACACCAAAGCAGGTAATTGAGCTAGCTCCGCTAGAGTACTTTTCGTAGTCAAGTGCTTCTCAATATAAGTTGGAGCGGCGACCAGTACATAGTTTAGAAAACCTAAAAAGGTGGAATCGCCGCCAACAACGGGTGTTCCGATATCACAAATACCGGCAACGATTTCGCCTTTTTGTAGTAAGTGCCGTGTTTGACTTTGATCTGCAGTTTTAACCTGTAACTGTACTTTTTCTGCAGCAAGAAGGTTAGAAAAAGCCGACATCACCCAAGTTGCAAGGCTGTCATTATTCACCCCTATCACCAATTTTTGTCGTGTGGCATTTTTAGTCTCATCCGTTAGTAGAGCTTGCTCCATTAACTGGACCTTCATTAAATGAGCAATTAGTTTAGCGCCTAAAGCTGTTAGCGCCAGAGGCTTTTCTCTTAACAGTAATGGTGCACCATATTGTACTTCTAGCTTTTTAATCTTTTGTGACACCGCGGACTGAGTTAAACCAAGAGCATCACCCGCTTTTTCAAAACTTTGTGATTCAATCACTTGTTGCAGACAGGCAATCGCTTTGTAATCCATCATATGACTTTTACCATTAATTTAACTTATCAGAAATTAGAATAATTAATTTAACTTATTATAAGTGTGTTGTTAATCTGAGGGGATAAAAACTTGTTTTAATGTTGTAAATAATAGGAGAAAAAATGAGTAGTGCTTTTTTAAGTGGTTTTATTACAGGAGGAGGATTAATTATCGCTGTGGGGGCGCAAAATACCTTTTTGTTGGAGCAGGCTTTAAAGCGCCATTTTGCACTGTTGATTGCAGTACTGTTTATTCTTAGCGATACCCTTGCCATTACTATGGGCGCGTCAGGTATGGCTGCTTTGATTCATCAACATCCAATTGTTTTAGATGTTTCTCGATATGCCGGTGTGGCCTTTTTATTATATTTTGCTTTTTCTCGTTTCAAAGCCTCTTTTTCCGACGAAGCATTGCTGCTATCAGCAAACCATCAAGCCCCTTTTGTTGCGACCATAATAACGGGGATCGCCGTGACTTGGCTTAACCCTCATTTCTATCTAGACACTATGATTCTTATGGGCGCATTAGCAAATCAATGGCAAAGCAATTTATATGATTTTGTCATTGGAGGTGTAGCAGCTTCTATACTTTGGTTTCTGGGCCTTGTTTTACTTGGGCGTATCTTGGCACCTTACTTTAAAGAGGCTAAATTTTGGCGCTGGTTTAATCGTATTAATGGCTGTCTCATTACCATCATTGCCATCAACATTATGTTGATGCCATTACATTAAAAATTGCACAAAAAACAAACTGACCTCAGTACGTCAGTAAAGCCGGCCACTTCCATTCAATCAAGTCAAGCGAATCTATTCGATACAGTCAACAATGCAGTTTACAGTTTAATTTCTACCTCTGTGATTTCTTCTGGTGCTGATTGAGTCTCATCAGCATCCACAAGCATTTCAGCCGCAGCAACCGGACTGACTGTCATAGCAACAGGCAATTGATCGGATTGGTCTTCGATATTCATAGGTGGTTGCAAGTAAATGCGTAACAGAGCAATTAACACAATAATGAGATTCGTTGCGCCAATAAACCAATACAATGCATTTACATGGATGCTATCCATCAGGCTCGCCGCAAGTATTGGCCCTACAATCCCACCTAGACCATTAAATAAAATCATACCACTACTAGCAGACAGTATTTGCTCTGAGGGAATCTGGTCACTGATATGAGACGCTGCTAACGAATACATGGGGAAGGAAAACGCCCCCACCATAAACATGCCAATCAACATCACCATAGGATTTGCTTGCGCAACGCCTATGGGCACCATAACTGACGTCGCAATTCCCAAAACCGCTACTAACAAAATCGTGATACGACGATCTTGCACATCAGACAATTTACCAATTGGCCATTGTAGTGCCAATCCACCAATAAAACTGATACCAAGAAAAAGTGATAATTCCCCAGACGACATACCAACGGACTGACCATATACCGCCGACAAACCAATAATGGCACCTGTAATTACTCCAGAAAGTGCCACACCAGTTACACCAAGAGGCGTGACCCGAATCAACTTAATAAGGTCTAACTTTTCTGGAACATTAATTGAAGGAGACGAGGTACGGACCAGCAATAAAGGCACCAACGCCAAAGAGATTAGTACAGAGGACAGAATAAATAGAATATAGCCTTCTGCTGATGAAATATTTAACAGCATTTGCCCTAATGTGTAGCCACCGAAAATAATGATCATATAAACAGAAAGCAAACGGCCGCGGGTGGCATTGGAAGAAATATCATTCAACCAACTTTCTGCCACAATAAAGAGGCCGGCGTAACAAAAACCCGTTCCAGCTCTCATAACAGTCCAGAAAATTGGTTCGATCACAACCGATTGCAAAAGAATAGTAATGGATGCCAAAGAAGCCACGGCGGCAAATACTCGAATATGGCCAACATTTTTCACCCACAACGGCACAACGAACGACCCTAACACAAACCCTAGATAATAACCGGACATGATCAACCCCGTTACCGTCGTATCAAAGGATTCAATCGAGGCTCGAATACCTAATAATGAGCCTTGTAATCCACTGGCCATGGAAAGGATGAGCATGCCAAAAAGAAGTGTCCAGATAGGGAGAATGGTTTGCTTGACCATATAATGCCGCCTCAAATGTTAAGACATAAACCCAAGCTGATAAGGTACTTATCAAAAAAGCGAATATAACCTGCCTGTTATAGAAAACAAGCTTTTTTTTCTACTCTATAAAAGAGAATAGAAAACACGTAAGGCCAACAACAGCCTTGAGCAAACAACAGCCTTGAGCAAACAACAGCCTTGAGCAACAAGCGCCTTAAGCAAGTAAAAACCTTGAGCCAGTCCGCCGTCAAAATAACAACAAAAAATCGAGTACAAAAAAGCCGATTTTATAGGTCTAAAATCGGCTTGATGTAAAAAGGCATTCTATGTAGTAGACGAAAAGTGTTTTCCTAGCAAGGCATGGTAAAAGTCATGATCATCAAGTATGCCTACAAAACGACCAGCTCGTTGTAATAAAACAGGACGTTTGGTCTGATAACGTATTTCCACCGCGTCTCGCATCGCAATATCCGCAGGCGCAACCACCACATCAGACGTAGTTAGACTGTTTACGTCAAAACCAGTGATATACTCAGTAATAGTCACTGTACCATTGTTGTCTGTTGCACTCTGTAGCTGCCCCTTTTCATCCACCTGTATCGTTAGATTCGTCAAGGAATAAGCGGATGACTTGTCTTGAGGCTCTGCACTAACTTGAGAAAGGGCACTAATAGGTGTCATTAACGAATCCCCTTTAAGCACATTAAGAGGATTTGTGTGGGCGACAAAACGTTCGACATATTTGGTTGCTGGATTTAAGACAATTTTTTCTGGAATGTCTTGCTGCACAATATTAGCAGACTCCATTATCGCAATTTTGCTGCCAATTTTGAGCGCTTCATCCAAATCATGGCTGACGAAAATAATCGTCTTATTCAGCTTTTTCTGCAGTTCTATTAACTCATCTTGCAACTGGGAACGAATCAAAGGATCCAAGGCCGAAAAAGGTTCATCCATCAACAGCACATCCGTATCCATTGCAAAGGCTCTAGCAAGGCCGACTCGTTGACGCATACCACCTGACAATTCATCCGGTTTCTTGTGCGCCCACTGTTCCAAACCAACCATTTCTAACTGTTGCATGGCTTTCGTCTGACGATCTGCTTTACTCATACCCTGCATTTCTAGACCAAATGCCACATTATCCAGCACACTTAACCAAGGCATCAAAGCAAAACTCTGAAATACCATAGACACACGATGAGTCCTCATGTGGCGCAAGGTTGCTTCACTGCAACTGGTCATATCGACCATTTCATCGCCATTACGAACCAAGCACTGGCCTCTGGCAGCCGTATTTAAACCATTTACAACTCGTAATAAAGTTGACTTACCTGAACCAGACAAGCCCATCAACACACAAATTTCGCCTTCATTGATGTCCAGATTGGCATTCTGCACACCAACAACATCACCTGTAGCGCCTAAAATTTGCTCTCGGTTCTTACCCTCATCCATCAGTTCAAGGGTTTCAGCTTGGTTATCACCAAATACAACATCAAGGTTTTTAATACTAACAACAGACACGCTTACCCCTCCTTACTGCTGGAACGAGATTTGCAAATACGATCTAACATAATCGCTACCAAGACGATCGCTATTCCCGCTTCAAACCCTTGAGAGATATTGACGGTATTCAACGCTCTGATCACAGGTTTGCCAAGTCCATCCGCTCCAACTAAAGCAGCAATGACTACCATAGAGAGAGACAACATAATACACTGAGTCACACCCGCCATAATATTTGGCATGGCAGCTGGCAGTTCCACCTTGTAAAGCAATTTACTTTTTGTGCAACCAAATGCCAGACCTGCCTCTATTAATTCACTAGGCACCTTACTCACCCCAAGATAGGTTAATCTGATCGGCGCAGCAATGGCGAAAATAATGGTTGAAATTAACCCTGGCACATAACCAAGACCAAATAAAATCAGAGTGGGAATCAAATACACAAAGGTTGGAATGGTCTGCATCAAATCCAATATGGGCCTTAACATTGTGTACAACCAAGGCCGATGCGCTGCGGCAATACCGAGTGGCACGCCAATCAACACACTAATAAAGGTCGCCGATACCACCAACACTAAGGTTTGCACAGTTTCTAGCCAATAACCTAAATTTAAAATTAACAATAATGAAGCACAGATAAAAACCAACAACCCAATACTACGATGTAGGAACCACACTCCAACCAGAATAATAGCGATAACAAGTAACGGCGGCACCATTTCGATGGTATCCACTAAAAACAAAATAATGTTTTCAATTACTTCGGATAAAAGATCAAAAAAGCCACCAGCGACTTCAATCAACCAATCAACAAATAATTCCATCCAGTCCCCTAATGGAATTTTATGTTCAGTGAGCCAATTCATGCCTACCCCTTATTTTTGTTTATTTATTTTTAAACAGTCACACATCTTTCAGCAAAATCATTGGTAACTGTGTTAATACAACTTGATAGGACATCTGTGATTAATTCTTTATCTTGCTATCTTAGACAAGGCGACATTCTTAACCAAAGCAACGTTCATCAGAAAGACATTAATCAAAGAAACCCTAGATAAAAATAAGACCAATAAAAATTGGCCTTATTTTTAGAAAACAACTGACTTAGAGCCCTAAATGCGCCTTAACCGCAGCAGTTGCGTCACCGCCCGATTTTGTGGAAACACCTTCTAACCAAGGTGTAATCGTATCAGGGTTAGCCGCTAACCACTCTTTTGCCGCAGTGCTTGGCTTCTTACCATCATTTAAGATAGCGCCCATGATTTCGTTTTCCATATCCAATGTGAATTCAAGGTTGGTTAAGAACTGCCCCACATTCGGACATTCTTTTACATACGACTTGCGAACGTTCGTATAGACATCCGCTCCACCGTAGTTAGGGCCAAAATACTCATCACCACCAGATAAGTACTCAATTTCGAAGTTTGAATTCATTGGATGTGGCGCCCAGCCAAGAAAGGCAATCCAACGGTCACGACGTGTATTACGAGACACTTGCGATAACATGCCAGCTTCACTGGACTCAACCACTTGGAATTCACCTAAACCAAAGGCATTCGAAGAAATCATAGATTGAATAATACGGTTACCATCATTACCAGGCTCGATACCATAGATACGACCTGAGAACTTCTTCTTAAACTTGGCTAAATCTGCAAAGGTTTTTACCCCTGCATCGTAGGCATTTTTACTAACCGCTAGTGTGTATTTCGCCCCTTTCAAATTAGCTCTTAATGTTTCAACCGTACCGGCTTCTGTGTAAGACGCAATATCCGCTTCCATCGTCGGCATCCAGTTACCTAAGAAGACATCAATATCGCCGTTAGCTAATGAGGTATATGTCACAGGAACAGACAATAACTGGGTTTTCGTCTTATAGCCTAGGCCTTGTAATACTTCTGAGGCAACAGCCGTGGTTGCTGTGATATCTGTCCAACCAACGTCGGAAAAACGTACAGTAGAACATTCAGCCGCTAGACCTAGAGTAGACATCGAGGCCGCAGAGGCAACCAATAAAGACTTACTCACTTTAGATAACATATTTTGTTCCTCTCATTGTTCCCTAAGTAGGGGAAATTTACAGTATTTACGAAAAGTTTCTGCTAAGAGAAATACAACAAATAGCTCAGCTGCATTTCAACTTACTTGGGATGACTCTTTTAAAACTGTGCTTAAAGAGCAGCGTAATCAAAACCAACTTAATAGATTCATCTTCGTTTACACTCTCTTTGACCAATGCTGCTTCATCATCCCGTAAAGGTTAAAAAGGCAGGTTTTATCCAAACCACTTTCCCTCTGCCAGTATTACAAAAACAGCGTTATTCTTATTATTTTTTGATTTATTGATATTAGGATAGTCGCTCTTTTCAGCAATGTGGTTAACCGACTACCCTCACACACCAACTCCAACATACTAGGATGGAAAGAACAAAAGGGTCAAGTGAGTTAAGGGAATAGCATCATAATAAAACATAAATAATCTATTGTTTTTCTTGGCTTTTTATCTGCGCTTACAGTATTCCATAAGAGTGTGGCAATTTCTTGACACTGGTATCCTAACTAAGCAGTGAATACGCCTAATTGATAACACTTACTTGGCAATCAATAGAAACATCCTATGGCCAGCGAGCGCATTCCACATACTGGAAAAAAGCCGAAAAAAGGCATTAAATGGACAAACTTAAAATGAATAAGCATAAAATTCATAAATCTAGGCAAAATCCATTCTCACTTTTTGGGGTGATCATTCATCAAATTATAATCCGTTATTAGAAACATCAACGATAAGGAAGAACACTATGGGTAAGTTGGATAACGACATCATTGAATCCGTACCAAGGCAAAGCACTAACAGCACCAAATGGGACAAATACCATGACGACATCCTTCCGATGTGGGTAGCCGATATGGACTTTAAATCCCCCACGCCCATCATGGATGCCCTACACCATCGAGTCAATCACGGTGTTTTTGGCTACACAGATGCCAGCCAAGCATTACAACAAGCTATCATACAAAACGCCCTTACCCGCTATCAGTGGTCCATTAGTGGCAATGAAATTAGTTATCTACCCGGCCTTGTTTGCGCGTTGCATTTATGTGTACGTACACTCACCGAGAATGGTGATGGAGTGGTGGTACCAGGGCCAGTTTATCAGAACATAAATAAACCCGTTGTTGACTCAGGTCGCCAATTACATACGGTACCAATGGTGCTAATTGATAATCGTTGGGTGCCTGATATGGACGCATTCGAACAAGCCTGCGCACAAGCAAACAGTAAGCTCATTCTATTGTGTAACCCTCATAACCCAGGCGGTACCGTTTTTACCAGACAAGAACTGCTCGCCATGCACACACTGGCAGAAAAATACAACCTTTTCGTAGTATCCGATGAAATACATTGCGACCTACTATTAGATGAAGGCTTACAACATATCCCTTTTGCTAGCCTTAATGACGATGCCGCAGCACGCACAATCACCCTAATGGCACCAAGCAAAACCTACAACATTGCAGGATTGGGGCTAGCCTATGCCATTATCAAAGGCAACACATTAAGAACAAAATTTAACAAAGCCAAATCAGGGCTATTGCCTGCCCCGAATTTGCTGGCTATGGCAGCCACTCAAGCGGCCTATAGCCAGTGTCAAACATGGCATGACGCACTCATCAAATACTTGAGAAAGAACAGAGAGTTAATTCACACACGCCTTGCTGACACCCAATGTAAAATGGCCAAATTAGAAGCAACCTATTTAGCATGGATCGATGTATCACACCTTAATCTTGAGGACACTGAAGCCTACTTCTTAGCCCAGAAAGTCGCAATTTCACCTGGAAAGCAATTTGGAAACAGTCAATTTATTCGACTAAACTTTGGTTGTTCCCATCAATTACTTGAACAGGCTTTAGTGAGACTACTGCCTGCCTTATAACCTTGCTTCTTAACTGACATAAGGTTACTCATAAAACAGAAGCAAGACACAAAAAAATGAAAACGAAAGAGAATAGATAGAACACAGTAATTGAAGACACAATAAGGCAGAAACTAAGGCAGAAGCTGACTCCTTTAATTGATGGCGATCACGAAAGAATCAACAAACTCACGCTATCCTAATAAGCCTCGCTCACCCAGCCGGCTTTATCAAAGGGCAGCAAAGATCGCACATCAAAAGGAGTCAGATATGCAAATGCAATGCCTTAGTACCTTAACCCGAGAATATGCCCGCTCGCTACCACATCACCTGCGCAGTGATTTTACGGAACTGCTACTACTGATGCATAAAATTTCACCCGATGCCACTTTTAGCATCCAACTGGGCATGCCTTTATTTGAATTAGAGCAAAAACCTCTATATGGCATTACCGTACGCTCAGGGCATTTAAGCATCTACATGCCTGAAACCAACTTACTATATCGTTTCACTGATCGTTTACGCCCAGCTCACATTGGTACCGATGGCCTATTTTTCGATTGCCTTGGGGATATGAACATCAACGTCATCGCTGAACTGCTCAGTCGCGCAAAAGGTAACTTTATTTATCGAAAACACAAACAAAACCGCTTGCAGTAACCTATTATGCAAGCGACTTTCCGCTTTATTCACAAAGCAACGAAATTCACAGAGCAAAAGAGCTCTGAGAATATCACGCGCCTAACACAGACCTTAATCATCAATATAAGTAAAGCAGAAAACCAACCCTACCCAACACGATATATGGTACGGTTACCTATTACTGTCAATTTAATAAGCACTACCAATTGATAAGTACTGTCGATTAATACCTACTACCAATCAAAATACATCGAGCCTATGATAGATTATTCCTTACGCATCATTCTCTTTTTGGCCTTTTTTGCCAGCTTACTCGCATGGCAAATCACCGCGCCGCAAGTGAAAACGATGAGGAAGGTGAAAACCGCACTGAAAGAGAAAACCACGCCTGCGAACATGGGCCAAAATATGGGCTGGAAAATTCGCTGGTTCCACAACTTTGCTTTATTTGGCATTGACGCCTTGCTGGTACGCTTAATACAACCTACGTTGCTGACACTGGTTGCCTTGCATGTCACCAATCAGCCTTTTCTGTACCAACAATGGTTTGACCAACAGCCACTACTTGCCATCTTAATCGCCATTTTACTACTCGATATGGCCATTTACTTTCAACACAGATTGAGCCACAGCATTCCACTACTATGGCGCCTTCACAAAGTGCACCACAGTGATCCAAAAATCGACGTGTCATCCGCGATTCGTTTTCATCCGCTGGAAATCATACTGTCACTACTTTACAAGAGTGCCATTATCGCCATTTTTGCCATACCCGTAGAAGCCGTCCTACTATTCGACATCCTACTAAACAGCATGGCCATGCTTAATCACACCAATGGCAGATTATTCAAACCACTGGAACGTTGGATTCGCCTTGTTATCGTTACGCCAGATATGCACCGCATCCACCATTCGGTTCGATTGCATGAAGCCAACTCCAACTACGGTTTTTTTCTCAGCGGCTGGGATCGTCTATTTGCCAGTTACACAGCAAGCCCAACCGATCACCCATTAACCGTAGGAATGCCCAAACCAACACAGGCACTACGCAAAGAAGAACAAAAACAGCAACCTATAACGCTCACTCAGCTACTGATTATGCCCTTCAAACAACAGGAAAAAACGCAGCAAAAATCCATCGAATAACACGGCAACAATCAAGCGGAAGCCACTGCCGCTTGCTATACTGCTAACCACAAGGCGAATCAGGCTCATCTCAGTAATAGCCATCACAGTGGTAATAACCATAACAGTAGTAACAGGCAAAAAGAGACCGTAAACCAAAACGGTATAATCCAAGTACAAACAAAAAACAGCAAAAGCGACAATCTACTTTATTTAATAAGATATACAAAAAAGCACAGTAGATAACGACAACAAAATGAGGAACGCAGCTATGAAAAGCATTCGTTGGGGAATTCTTGGTACAGGTAAAATCGCCACCCACTTTGCCAATGACTTTGCCTACACCAAAACCGGTGAACTCAAAGCCATCGCCTCCAGAAACAAAGTCACCGCCAACCAATTTGCCCAACGATTTAATATCGAACTTGCTTTTCAAGACTACTTCTCCCTGATCAATAGTGACCAAGTCGATGCCATCTACATCGCCGTACCTCACGTTTACCACTACGAACTTACCAAAGCCTGCATACTAGCAGGCAAAGCGGTACTATGTGAAAAACCCTTCACCTTAAACCAGCATCAATCCACCGAACTATATGAACTGGCCGAGCAACATCAAGTCTTTGTGATGGAAGCCATGTGGACACGCTTTAATCCTATGATAGAGCAAGTCATCGACTGGGTTGCCGATGGTGAAATTGGCCTACTCTCTAGCATTCAAGCCAGTTTTAACTTTGTTGCCCCAACCGACCCAACCCATCGGCTAAACAACAAAGCCCTAGGCGGTGGCGCTTTACTTGATATTGGCATTTATCCTGTGTTCCTCGCTCAGCTTTTTTGGGGCTTACCTGACTTTGTACAAAGCCAAGCCATTTTGAATGACGACGATATCGACATGAGCGTGCAAACCTTACTCGGTTGGGATCATGGCGGATTAGCCGTACTAGATACCTCCCTTATTTCTAAATCCTCCAACCGCGCCACTTTATCGGGCAGCGAAGGCTATATCGAAATCGATAACCACTGGCACAAAGCCAAATCCTGTCGATTAGTCGATAAAAACGACAGAGAACATGCCGTTGAATTCGACTTTCCAGGTATGGGCTACCAATTTGAAATTGACGAAGTGAACCGCTGCCTAGAAGAAGGCTTACTGCAAAGCCCCAACTTTACCTGGTCAAACAGCCTTGACCTTATTACCACCCTTGACGAAATACGTGCCGATATTGGCGTTGAATACCCACAAGAACACATAAGCGAGCCCGCGAATATTGAAGAACACCACCACGAACATCACCACCACAAACACTGAGTTTCCCGACTTCAAGATTGAGCAAGAAAAAACGGTATGGCGTAAAGCATACCGTTTCTCATTGATACCAAAATTGTTGTCAAGTTTCGCTAGAAACGCCAACAATCTCTAACTCGAGAAGCGACCTGCTATGGCAGCAACACGCTCACCATACAAACGCGCTGTTTCCAAATCCCCCGCAGGAATTGCCTCTGCTCCCGCATCTGAAGGCGATTGCACCAATACACCACCAGAAGCACCTAAGTTATTCACTTCCTCACGAGTAGAATCCGCCTTGTTTGCTGGTAGCAAGCCCAAACTCACCCAAAGACCACCATGTTGGCCAGCCAATGTTTGCAAGTACGACAAGGTCACTTGCTTATCACCATTCAAACTACCACTGTTAGTGAAACCACCAAATACCTTATCTTTCCAGCCTTGGGTAAACCACACTTTCGACGATGCATCAGCAAACTTCTTAAACTGCCAAGGCACACCGCCCATATAGGTTGGCGCACCCAGAATAATGGCATCAGCCCCATTGAGTACATCCCAATCTGCCTCAGCAATATCACCATTGTCGTCTACCTGAATTAAGGTCGCCTGCGCCCCTTCTGCCACATATTCAGCCACGCGTTTTGTGTGACCATAACCCGAAAAAAACACCACAACATGTTTACTCATTCTGTACTCCAATTTGTTTATCAATTTAAAAATACATGCCCATTAAAAATGGCGCGTTTTTTGTACTCAAAAACATGGTATAGTTTTGAAACCTACAGAACAAGAAGTAACCAATGCATCACTAAGTAACCAGAAAAACCACCTAGTTACCAATAGGAAACTGGATAAAAGAGGAACCAAACCATGAGCCAGAAAAAGTATAGCGTGCATTCCAAAGGCTGCCCTGCCCGTGCCTTTTTTGATCGTTTAGCCGACCACTGGTCACTACTCATCATCACCTTGTTAAAACAAGAAAAACACCGTTTTAACCAGATAAAACGCGAAGTGGAAGGCATTTCCCAGAAAGTCCTATCCCAAAAACTCAAACAACTGGAACGCGATGGTCTTGTGACACGCACCGTGTTTGCCACCGTGCCTGTTACCGTGGAATATGGGCTGACCGATCTAGGCAGCGTGTTTGCCAATAAAGTAGATAAAATGATTGAATGGGCCGAAAGCAACTTGCACGAAGTAAAACGCGCCCAACAACGCTACGATCAAATCAATGGCGCAGCAAATTAAAAAGTTAAAAATTAAAATCAAAAACCAACGAATTTGTAAGACATTCGCCATTGACGCCCTACGCGAATTTCACTAACCTAATTCATGTACTGGCAAAATCCAGTATCGGGATTGAGACCCCGTTTAACCAAAGTAGCCATAAACACGCGCTGCGTGTTTTTTTACGGCCAAAATTTACCTTTATGGTGGATCTTGTTTCGGGCCAGCTTCGGCTGGGCCGTATCCTTTGGGCGGTAGTCTCAACCTGAAACTTTGATCCACCACCTAAAAAGTTTGAGACCTTTATTAGGCTGGTAAATAAAATCAAACCAAAGGAGGCCTTGGATGGCTAATATCACAGCACTACCCCGTATTTATGCATCAGACCACTTTACTTACGCAATCAACGCGTTGGAACTACACCGCTTTTTATTTCCCCTCAATCATGACGACGACCAATTTCGCCACTGGATTGACAACCGCATTCACCATTACGGTTTCGAACAAGGTTACGACTTTGTATCAATAGAAGATGGCAGCTCAACACCACTCGACCTCTCCATCAGCTTGGATATGGCAAAAGAACTGGCCCGCATCGAACGCACCGCCCAAGGTCGACAAGCCCGCTACTACCTGATTGAATTCGCCAGAGAACAGACAAAACATGACTTTAGTGACAGGGCAAACAGAAACGACATAAAGAGAAGTGAAATAAACGAAAACGAGCTAAATGAGAGCGAGCTAAACGAAAGCGAACTAGGCCAAAAAATCCAACAACTCAACCAACTGGCCCACGACCTCAAGGTAGAAAATCATGTCATGGCCGTCGCCAGCATCGACATGATTAACCTCATCAAAGCCATTCGCCAATACCAAACCATTGCCGACTTGTACCTCACCCCCGACCACGACATCAACCCCTACTGGGTCAATCAAGTGATCGAAGACATCAAACAACAAAGTGGTAAACCACTACTCGATGAAGAGGATATTCGCTAAGCCACTCATTCACCCATAAATACACCACAGGCCGATAGCAGCACACAAAACCACTGTCGGCCTATCGTGCTCTACCTTAAAGACCTGCGTTGCCGTGAACCCACCATAGAAGCGTTTTACTTCTTTGGTTCTATCCACTTAATGCCGCCATAGCCGCTTCAGCTAAATAGGTTGAACGGCTTTTTAAATTTCGCTCTGTTACCCGTTTATCAATCTGCTTAATAAGAAATTTAGGCAAAGTGATATTAATGCGCTCAGACTTACCGCTATAAGCAGAAATATCCATATCAACAACAGCCCAGATACCATCCGTATAATCTGGGTTGGTAATATGATGCTCTACGCTAGACGCCAAAGGCACATCTTCGCCGCTTTCGGCTAAATCTGTGAAATACATATCCATCGCTATACGCGTGTTTGCTAGAGCCTCTTCGAAGGTTTCGCCAGCACTAAAGCAACCTAGCAAATCTGGCACAGTCACACCATAAGATGACCCCTCATCTTTATGAACCACAACTGGATACAACATGATTTTTCCCCTTTAAATTAGAATGAGCATGGTAAAGAGTTAGCGGGCTACAAACCCGCTTGTTTGAGAATGCTTTTGTAAGTTCCTATCGGTAAATCCGCTTTAGGATGTGGCACGATCACTCTTCCCTGCTTGCTATGATGCTTAAAAATATGGTGACTGCCATTAGTTCTAACTAAATACCAACCATCTTCTTTAATCATCCTCACAGCATCCTTACTCTTCACTATCCCTCCATTATTTTTTCCGACGTTTTAAAAATACACACAAACACACAAAATAGCAATTTCAATACACATAAACACACTTTTTCTTTAAAGATTGATAGCTTCGTCAATGCCAACACCATTAAGCAATATCGTTTCTAAGCGGCCTGTACGGCCGTGAACACCTCATCATTGCTAAAACGAATAGTAGGAAATTTCTAAGCGGCCTGTACGGCCGTGAACTGTAGCACATCCCCATTACCGCGCTCTTGCATTTTCTAAGCGGCCTGTACGGCCGTGAACACCTAATTAGATACGAAATTTGCACTCTTGATTTTCTAAGCGGCCTGTACGGCCATGAACCGACTTGGTTCGTCACCTCAGCTTGCACACTATTTCTAAGTGGCCTGTGCGGCCATGAACCTTTTACTAACTCACTCCGCAGTGTTGCTCAATTTCTAAGTGGCCTGTGCGGCCATGAACTGCGATAAATGCGGGATTACATAAAACTAAGCTTTCTAAGTGGCCTGTGCGGCCATGAACTCTTGCGCTGAAAGCTCTTGAAGTACAGCCTCTTTCTAAGTGGCCTGCTCGGCCATGGACAAGCCAAGGAGCAAGAACAAGGGGGTGCAAGTTTTCTAAGTGGCCTGCTCGGCCATGGACACTACCAAAATGACGATAATGTGGCCGCTTATTTTCTAAGTGGCCTGCTCGGCCATGGACACAGAGTTGGTAGGCGAAGAACTCGCAAAATGTTTCTAAGTGGCCTGCTCGGCCATGGACATGATTTTAAGCGTTTTATCGTGCTAATGGGTTTTCTAAGTGGCCTGTACGGCCGTGAACTTAAACCTTTCATACGTTTTTACCTATTAGTTTTTCTAAGCGGCCTGTACGGCCGTGAACAGCATGGAATAGTGATGCTGTCTAAGTTTGAATTTCTAAGCGGCCTGTACGGCCGTGAACCAATCAAAGTAAGCTTGTGCGTCTCATTATTCTTTCTAAGCGGCCTGTACGGCCGTGAACCCAACGTCGTCGGGGAACTTGTTTGCGGGTGTTTTCTAAGCGGCCTGTACGGCCGTGAACTGCAACAAGTGAATCTCTCTCCGTCAGAAAATTTTCTAAGCGGCCTGTACGGCCGTGAACCAGAAACTTTGATTAAAAAAGATGGTTGGGAATTTCTAAGCGGCCTGTACGGCCGTGAACTAGTAAACCCCGACGACTTAGAAAATGAACATTTTCTAAGCGGCCTGTACGGCCGTGAACCATTGTTTTTAAAACACTGCCAGACACTCAAATTTCTAAGCGGCCTGTACGGCCGTGAACAGAGAAAAGTAACATTAAATGGGGTAGATAATTTTCTAAGCGGCCTGTACGGCCGTGAACTTCATTCAAATAAATCGAAGGAATATAAGATATTTCTAAGCGGCCTGTACGGCCGTGAACCTCATACGCTCTAAACTTTCTTTAGAGCGTACTTTCTAAGCGGCCTGTACGGCCGTGAACCGCTTTCCGCTTTTTAGAGGATTTAAGGATATTTTCTAAGCGGCCTGTACGGCCGTGAACAAAATGTTTGTGATCAGGTTTACGAAAAAAGGTTTCTAAGCGGCCTGTACGGCCGTGAACAAACGCCCTTTTCCCTGCTATCATGTCGATTTTTTCTAAGCGGCCTGTACGGCCGTGAACACCAGCAACTCCAGAAAAAAGAAAGCGCAAAATTTCTAAGCGGCCTGTACGGCCGTGAACGCATCAATATGAGTTCGGTAGATGTTGCAAAATTTCTAAGCGGCCTGTACGGCCGTGAACGCACAGTTTCAATTCCCACCGTATTACCGTCTTTTCTAAGCGGCCTGTACGGCCGTGAACACCAATGTGCCAAGTTATTGAAGAATATAAAGATTTCTAAGCGGCCTGTACGGCCGTGAACGCGGTGCCTAGGTTCTTATGCTTATCACTGTCTTTCTAAGCGGCCTGTACGGCCGTGAACGGGTGTGGTTAAGCGTGATGGACTCAATAACATTTCTAAGCGGCCTGTACGGCCGTGAACATCGCTTGAGTTCGCATTGCGCTTGAATGATTTTTCTAAGCGGCCTGTACGGCCGTGAACCTCAATACTGCAATCTGACTTTTCATAAGACATTTCTAAGCGGCCTGTACGGCCGTGAACTAGCGTGACGAACGCCTGTTTTTTCACCCTTCTTTCTAAGCGGCCTGTACGGCCGTGAACCAAAGCACGGTCATCACTTTATTAGTTAAAGGTTTCTAAGCGGCCTGTACGGCCGTGAACTCAGATAGCTTAATGCAAGCGTTTCAGATTTTTTTCTAAGCGGCCTGTACGGCCGTGAACTTATCAACATCGAACCCAGCTTGCTTAACAGCTTTCTAAGCGGCCTGTACGGCCGTGAACCCACCTAGCCGAAGTGGTAATTTCGAGAATAATTTCTAAGCGGCCTGTACGGCCGTGAACCCTTACCAACAAAAAATCGACCATGGCTTATTTTTCTAAGCGGCCTGTACGGCCGTGAACCACCACTATTAAAGCAAACAGTGCTGAGCAGTTTTCTAAGCGGCCTGTACGGCCGTGAACCCACTCGCTACCGCTTGTAAAGCTGCTTGAATTTTCTAAGCGGCCTGTACGGCCGTGAACTGTGGTTGTTACCCAAATGGTTATTTCTTAAATTTCTAAGCGGCCTGTACGGCCGTGAACTAAACCTCCTAGAAGGTGAGTTTCATTGTTGTTTTCTAAGCGGCCTGTACGGCCGTGAACACTTAAAATTAAGTTTAGCACCTAAACCAAAATTTCTAAGCGGCCTGTACGGCCGTGAACTATCAGGGTTGATTCAAAAGGTAAGAAACGCTTTTCTAAGCGGCCTGTACGGCCGTGAACTTCGGACCTGGATTTACTGATGCTATCAAGAATTTCTAAGCGGCCTGTACGGCCGTGAACTCTATATTAAATAATTTCCCTACATATTAAAATTTCTAAGCGGCCTGTACGGCCGTGAACAGTTCTGGCGAATCCATTTGGTAACTTTATCATTTCTAAGCGGCCTGTACGGCCGTGAACTATAAAATTTATGGCAAAAAGCCTGTTACAGCAAGGCATTGGGTAAAATAATGCTATTTTACCCAATATTTTTTACCTTTTCGTAACCTTTTGATTTAAAAGATATTTTTAAAGAGCTGTTTTTTATTGGTATTTTTTGGGCGCAAATTCAGATAATAAGTGCACCACTCATGGTTAAGTAGGTGACGAGAGATCAACTGCCCATAGGTGGTATTCTAACGTCACCAAACAATTAGAGTATTACCATGAGCTATAAGCAGTTGATCGAAGGGCAACGATACCAGATTCAAGCCTATTTGAGCGAACATTTAAGTTACAGAGAGATTGGCAGACGACTTAACGTCAGTCACTCCAGTATTAGTCGAGAGTTAAAACGGCACACCATTGATGGCGCTTATGACCCGAGTGTTGCACAGCGGCGTGCTCAATATCGACGACGCCATGCAGCAAAAAGCCAGATTTCACAAAAAACCATCGACTATGTTGAGTTTGGTCTATCGCTAAAGTGGAGCCCTGAGCAAATATCGGGCGTAAGCCGCCTAATAGGTTTACCTGTCAGCCATGAATGGATTTATGGTTATGTACAAAGAAACAAACGCCAAGGCGGTAAGCTTTATAAGCACTTACGACATAGTGGTAGGCGATACC